>WAIB01000001.1:119675-219467 GCA_009873655.1 Nitrospinota bacterium
ACCGAATATCAAATCAGAAATGTCAAATCAGCGGCACGACTCCATGAGTTGGGCATCGTGGCCATGCCGACCCTTGAAAAAAGAAAAGAAGCCACCAACGACGAGCAATTGGATGATATCAGGGAAAAGCCAAAAACCAATCATCCCCTTGTAGGAGAAATGCTGTTAAAAGAGTTTCCCGGATTTGAAATGGTCGCGGAAATAATCCGACATCTCCATGAAAATGTCGATGGTACAGGAACCCCTGACGGAATGTATGGCGACCGTATCCCAATGGGTTCGCGCATTGTTTCTGCGGCAAGCTATTACGACCACAATAAGATGGCCAATCCCAACCAAACGAAAGATGAGATTTGGGCGAAAATGGATGAAAAAACAGGAATTAATTTTGATGAGGCGGTCATGAGTGCGTTACATGATTATGTTGAGGAGCAGATAAACACTAAAGAGGTTCCGAACATGGAATGCCGGTAAATCTCGAATGACGGTTGCGGGTAACAATATTATCAAACAGGTTTTCGAATTATTACATCAATTCAACTACGATGTTAAGATTGAAGGTCACACGGACAATGCTCCTATTAGAACAGAGCGGTTCCCTTCAAACTGGGAACTGTCAGCTGCACGCGCTGCTGAAGTAGCCCGTGAATTAGTGGAAGCGGGTTTTCCACCCACCCAATTGTCAATAGAAGGTTTTGCTCAGTATCGCCCCAAAGTCCCCAATGACAGCCCGCAGGCCCGGGCTACGAACCGTAGAATTGAAATTGTTTATCAGCGCGGCAGCGTTCGAAAACACATGGTTGATGTTCTCCGACGCAATAACCGATAGAAGCCTTCGCGTTATTATTCCCTTGAATTAAAAATATGAATAATCCATTTATGCTCAGGGCCCTGGAATTAGCTCGTAAGGGAAAGACGGCTCCCAACCCAATGGTTGGAGCGGTGCTTGTCAAAAAAGATAAAATCATCGCGGAAGGATTTCATCCCTACGCTGGTGGACCGCATGCCGAGATTGCAGCGCTTAAAAAAGCCGGAAATAAAGCAAAAGGGGCAGACCTTTATGTAAATCTTGAACCCTGCTGTCATACAGGAAGAACACCGCCCTGCACCGATGCTATTATCCAGTCGGGTGTCCGCAGGGTGTTTGCGGGAATGAAAGATCCGAACAAACTGGTGCAGGGCAAAGGGGTCCGTGCTTTAAAAGCAGCGGGCATTCAAGTTTCTGTAGGTCTGATGGGAAAGGATTGCAGAAAATTAAACGAGGTGTTCGTCAAGGTGATGAACACCGGGATGCCGTTTGTTACTATAAAAACGGCGATGTCTCTCGATGGAAAAATCGCTACCCGAAAAGGCGATTCAAAATGGATATCCGGTGTTAAGTCACGCAATTTTGTTCATGAATTGAGAAATCAGAATGATGCTGTTTTGGTGGGGACGGATACCATTCTGAAAGACAACCCGCAATTAACATGTCGATTAAAAAGAAAGAGGGTGTCGCATCCCGCACGAATTGTCTTGGATCGCGAAAACAAAATCCCTCTCAAGGCGAAAGTTTTTGCCAACAGTAAAGCGCAACGAGTGATTTATGTTTCAGGCCCGGGACTTTCGGCTAAAAGAGAAAAAATTTTGGCTGAAAAAAAAATTGAAGTTATTCATGGTAAAACAGGAAAATCCGGGTTTGACCTGAAACATTTGATGGAATTGCTGCTGCAAAAAGACCTGACCTCCATCCTGATGGAAGGGGGAAGTGAAATCAATAGCAGTGCGTTTTCTTCCGGAATCGTTGACAGGGTCTACGCATTTATTTGCCCGGTTCTTATCGGTGGGAGGAGCGCTCCCGGTCCCATTGGCGGTTTGGGTGTTGATAAAATCGCAAAGGCTTTGCGTTTAAAAAATATGAAAGTTGTTCAATTGGGAGAGGATTTGATGGTGGAGGCCGAACCATGTTCAGTGGAATAATTGAATCGCAGGGGTTAATACGTGAATTCGCTCACGGTCAGGAAAGCGCGACCATGGTTGTCGAGACGGAAAAAAATTTTTCCAACCTGGAAGATGGAGAGAGTATTGCTGTAAACGGGGTTTGTCTCACGGTTGTCGAGTTCGATGGAGCTACCTTTAAGATGGATTTGGGGACCGAAACCTTGAGTAAAACCAGTTTTAAAAATTCTAAAGCCGGGGACCGGGTTAACCTTGAAAGGTCGTTAACCCCTTCTTCAAAAATCAGCGGTCATTTTGTCAGCGGCCATGTCGACCAGGTAGGAGAGGTGTTGAATATTGAAGAGAAACCAGGTGAAGTTTTGTTTCAATTTTCGCATCCCGAATCACTCAGTCCTTTTATCATGGAAAAAGGTTCCATCGCATTGGATGGAATCAGCCTGACTGTTTTTAATTGTAAGGACAATCGATTTAATGTGTCCATCATACCCTTTACCTGGGAGCATACAAACCTGAGTACCCGGAAAATAGGGGATTTAATAAATATCGAATGTGATATGATTGGTAAATACGTATACAAAGCGTGTGAAACTCTGATTAACCCGGAAGCAACCGGGCCTGTTTTGGAATTTTTACGTCAACAAGGGAAAAAATAAATGGAAAAAGTTTTTAGCTCCATAGAAGAAGCTGTTGAAGATGTCAGACAAGGAAAAATGATCATCATTGTTGACGATGAAGATCGGGAAAATGAAGGTGACTTGATGGTGGCCGCGGAAAAGGCGACCCCTGAGTTCATCAATTTTATGGCCCGGTTCGGGCGGGGCCTGATCTGCCTTACCCTGACCGGGGAGAGAACCCGGGAATTAGGGCTTTCCATGATGGTTGAGGACAACCAGTCGGCTTTTGAAACCCCGTTCACCGTCTCGATTGATGCGCGGCAGGGAGTCACAACAGGCATATCCGCCGCAGACAGGGCTCACACCATCAAAGTTGCCATTGATCCCGAAACCGTCAAGACGGACCTGGTTAAACCCGGACACATATTTCCTCTGAGGGCAAAAGACGGAGGGGTGCTGGTAAGGATGGGACAAACGGAAGCCTCGGTTGATATTGCCCGGATTGCCGGATTAAATCCCTATGGCGTCATTTGTGAAATCATGAATGAAGATGGAACCATGGCGCGTGTCCCCCATCTTACGAAGTTTGCCGAAGAACACGGTCTCAAAATGATCACGGTTAAAGATCTTGCTGAGTATCGGCTCATGAAGGAGGCACTGGTAGAAGAGGTCACCTCGACCATTTTGCCAACGCATTCGGGGGAGTTTCAATCTGTCGCTTTTAAAAATTTGTTGGATGATCAAATCCATATAGCCCTGGTTAAAGGTGAAATAAATAAAGAAGAACCGACCCTGGTTCGTGTTCACTCCCAATGTTTAACGGGCGATGTCTTCGGATCCTTCCGTTGCGATTGTGGAGAACAGCTGAAAGTCTCCATGGATATGATTGAACAGGAGGGAAAAGGGGTCTTGCTGTATCTTTATCAGGAAGGTAGAGGCATCGGCATCGTAAATAAACTAAAGGCATACGCGTTGCAGGATGAAGGAAAAGACACGGTTCAAGCGAATGAGGCACTGGGCTTTAAACCCGACCTCAGGGATTATGGAATTGGTGCCCAGATCCTTCGCAAACTCGGCCTGGGAAAAATACGCATTATGACAAATAACCCAAGAAAAATTGTAGGACTGGAAGGCTATGGGCTCCAGTTAGTCGAGCGGGTTCCCATAGAAGTCCAGGCGAAGAAAGATAATTTGAAATATCTCCGTACCAAGCAGAAAAAACTGGGTCACATGTTTCAGAATATCAAGTGAGCCCAAAAAATGATTGAAACGTTTGAGGGAGATCATAATGCAAAAGGTTTGAGGTTCGGGGTAGTGGTCAGTCGATTTAACGATTTTATCACGAGCAATCTTTTAACCGGGGCCCTGGAAGGTTTCAAGGAATCTGGAGTCGAAGAAACCGACTTGAAAATTCTTAAAGTTCCCGGTGCATTCGAAATCCCTCAGGCGGCAAAAAAATTGTGCTCAACTGAAAGTTTTGATGCCATTGTCTGTTTGGGTGCCGTCATTCGAGGAGATACCCCGCATTTCGATTATATATGTGCGGAAACCAGCCGCGGGATAGGACAGGTGGGACTGGATTTTAATATCCCGGTACTTTTTGGTGTTTTGACAACAGAAAATCTGGAACAGGCGGTAGCCCGTTCGGGTTCAGGGTCGTCGAACAAGGGTAGGGAAGCAGCCCTGGCTGCAGTGGAAATGGCAACCATGTATAAAAAACTTTAAGGGAAAAATGGGAAAACGCCGGGCAGCAAGAGAATTGGCTTTGAAATTTTTGTACCAGACCGAGTTTAACTCGGATAGTCCGGATTCGGAACTTGCCCCCTTTTTTGAAAGGGCAAATGTCAGTGAGGAAGTCCAAAATTTCACTGAGGCCCTGATTAAAAAACTTTTGTTCCATGAAAAGGAAGTAGACGAGCTGTTAAAAAAAATCAGTGCCAATTGGGCTCCGGACCGAATGGCAGTGATTGATAAAAATATTCTGCGCTTGGGAATTTGCGAACTCCTTTTTGACTCAACAACGCCTCCTAAAGTGGTGATCAATGAAGCGGTTGAAATTGCAAAAAAATTTGGAACCGATGAATCCCCGGATTTTATAAACGGAATATTGGATAAAATTTTCAGGGATTCCAAGGTGGCCCAATAAATCCCTAAAAATGCGTTATATTATATTTTCAGATCTTCACAGCAACCTCGAATCCTTAAACCAGTTTGAAAAAGAAATTTCTTCAATCCCCCACGACCAGCTTGTTTGTCTCGGAGATATAGTCGGTTATGGGGCCGATCCCAACCCTTGCATTGACTGGGTGAGAAAAAATGCGGATTTCACACTGGCCGGAAATCACGACTTTGCCGTAGTCGGACAGACAGACACTTCCTATTTCAATTTTTATGCGCAGGAAGCGTGTGAATGGACCCGGGAAAGGCTTACGGCTGAAAATAAAGATTTTCTGGAGTCATTGCCCATGGATAAGGAAGAGGAAGGCATCTATTGGGTGCATGCTTCTCCCTATCAGCCTAAAAGGTGGCATTATATTTACGATAAAAGGGGAGCCGAAAAGCACTTTTCGAGTTTCAATGCCCCGATTTGCTTTGTGGGCCATTCTCACAGGCCCGTTATTTTGGAACAAACCCCTGAAGGAGAGATAAACGATTATGTATCGGATATCTGGGATATCGAGCCCCAGAACCGATATATATTTAATGATGGAAGTTTGGGGCAACCCCGTGATGGCGACCCGAGACCCGCTTTTATCCTGTACGATTCAAAAGAGTGTACGGTGGAGTTCAAAAGGTTCGATTATGACCTTTCGCAGGCGCAGAGCAAAATAATTGAAAATGGCCTCCCGTCCTACCTCGCTGAACGCCTTTCCCTGGGAAAATAACAGAAAATATCCCGTTTCATTGGCGAGAATTCCCCCATATTCCGTTAAGTAAAGGAAATGCTCTATTGACCCACAAAGGGGGAAATGGTATATTTGAATCAAGAAACTTCAATAAAATTAATGACTTAACTGGATATTCCTCCTCTTTTTTTTGGTGAATGGGCGGGTATGCGCTATCTGATTTCAAAACTTTGTAAGGCACTGGCTGTATTTGGCTTTCTTTTTTTTCAGGCCAACACAGCCATGGCGGCTTCCGCTGGCGATCTGTATTTTCAGGCTCAAAAGTCTTATTACCAGCTCATGGCTTCTGCGGAAAAGAAGAAATACAGGCATCACTGGATGAAAACAATCAAGCTGTTTTCAAAGGTGGTAGATCGTTATCCCGAAAGCAATGAAGCCTACCGGGCGGAGTTTACTACTGGAAAGTTGTTTGAAGGTTTAAACGCCGTTTCCAGGAATTCAAAGGACCTCGACCAGGCCGTACAACACTATCAAAGAGTCTCTGCAAGCTATCCCACTGGAAACCTGTCCGATGATGCTTTATTTCGGGTCGCAGAAATTTATTTGGAAAGAAAGAATTTGGCGTCCGCCTCTCAGACATTTAAAAAAATAGTTGAGGGTTACCCAAAAGGCGACCAGGCAAATAAAGCCCGGCAAAAATTTAAAAGCATAAAAGTCACTGCGAGTAAAAAGGTCACGAACCCGGTCCCGGTTTCCAAATCCCAAAAAACCATTCAAAAAATTCTTAAACCAAAGCCACCGATTGTGGTTGCTAAAAAAGAATTTGATTTGAAAAAGGTGTCTTCTGTTGTTGAAGATTCGGACAAGAAAAAGGTTGTTGCAGATTTTAAGAAAAAAATAAAAGAAGATAAGGCAAGGAAACCGAGAGCCCAGGTAGCAAAAAATATCCCCGTCCCAGCTAAACCTTCAAATAAACCCATAAAGAAGGTTAAAAAAGAAATAGCGGAAAAAGCTCCTGTCCATAAGAAGAAGGTGAAAATAAAAGATGGGTTTGGGCGGGGTTATTTGTTCGCTCCAAAAGCAAGAAATTCAACGCACTCTCCATTGGTGGTGGTGGATGCCGGTCATGGTGGCAAGGATGATGGGGCTAAGAGTGCTTCAGGTCTCAAGGAAAAAGATGTTAATTTGAAGATCGCAAAACATGTCAAAACGATTCTGGTAAATCGATATAAATATCGGGTCGTGATGACGCGAAAAGACGATACGTTTATTCCTTTGAAGGACAGGAGTAAAATTTCCAACCAGCGCAATGCAGACCTTTTTGTTTCAATACACGCCAATGCGGCAAAAAGAAGGTCGGCTCATGGTGTTGAAACCTATTTTCTGGGAACGTCTCACAACAAACAAGCCCTGGAAACAGCCGCTCGCGAAAATGGAGAGTTGGTCAGATCGGTCAGCGATGATCAGGTTCAGCAGATCCTTGCAAGTTTGATCACAACAACAAAAATCAATGATTCTTCCAGGCTGGCGGGCCGGGTTCAGGAAAACCTTTACCGGTCCTGTAAAAAGGCAAACCGCCACATGAAAAACCTGGGTGTCAAAGAGGGACCCTTTTACGTACTTCATGGTGCCGACATGCCAAGCATTCTCGTTGAGGTGGGTTTTTTAACCAACCGGAAGGAAGCCAAAATGCTTTCGCAACCGGAATATCTATACCGCCTGGCTTCCTCTATTGCTGAAGGCATACACAAGTACTTGCAGGATAAAGGACCCTCCATTTAACTTAGAATGTCATCCCCCATCATCGCTATCGTGGGTAGGGCCAACGTTGGCAAGTCCACCCTGTTCAACAAGCTCACTCATAGTCGATCCGCAATTGTTAATGATACCCCCGGAGTGACCCGTGACCGGATTTACGGTTCAGCCGATTTCGGAAGCCGGTCGGTCATGATTGTAGACACGGGAGGGGTTGATGTGGACCAGAGTAATCCCATAGAACTTCAGGTGGTTGAACAGGGAAAATGGGCAAGAAATGAAGCAGACTGCGTCATTGTTGTCGTTGATAACAGGCAGGGTCTTGTTCCCCATGACCAGGAAATGGTGGATGAAATCCGAAAATCGGGCAAACCCTTTGTGCTGGCGATCAACAAAGTAGATTCCCCTTCCCAACATTATATTCTCCCGGAATTTAATACATTGGGTGTAAAAAATATGTTGCCGGTCTCAGCGGAACATGGTCATGGAATTTTTGAGTTGATTGAGGCGGTATCTGGTCTTCTTCCCGAAAGAGTCGAACCTGAAACAGAGAGTAAAGCGATACGAATTGCAGTCATTGGAAAACCCAATGTGGGTAAATCGTCTTTAATAAATAAACTGTTGGATTCGGACCGCTGTATTGTTTCAAATATTCCAGGGACAACCCGGGATTCGATTGATACCTTCCTGAAGGTAAACGATCAGGATTTTGTGCTGGTGGACACGGCGGGGATTCGCAGGAAAGGAAAGACCAGACAGGTTTTGGATAAATTCAGTGTGATCATGGCCCTGAAGGCCCTGGATCGCTGTGATGTTGCCATCCTTTTGCTGGATGCCATGGAACAGGTCGCAGACCAGGATGCGACTATTGCAGGGTATGCGTTGGACAGGGGCAAGGCTTGTATCATTATTGGGAATAAATGGGATTTGATGCGCGAAAAAGAAATCACTTTTGAAGAGTTTGAAGAAAGGGTTCGCTACAAATTAAAATTTCTGGAGTTCGCCCCCATCATGACCGTTTCAGCAAAATCGGGAATGAGAGTGGATAAAATTTTACCCAAAGTAGAACAAGTTTTTGAAGAATACTCCCGGAATATATCTACCGGACCCTTGAACGATTGTTTTGAAAAGGCAATTCAAAGAAATCCCATGAGCAGTTACCGTGGAAAATTCGTGAAAATGTTTTATGCCACTCAGGTTAAAAATAAACCGCCCACCTTCAAGTGTTTTTTGAATTTTCCAGAGGCGATCCATTTTTCATATAAGCGGTATTTAATAAACAGTATTCGGAAATCATTTGGTTTGACGGGGACTCCGGTTCGATTGATTTTATCCGGAAAAAAAGAGGAGTCCTGATATTTCCCGGGTGTTTGATACCGGGCACTTTCATGCAGGGGATAAATGGGCTCCATTTGCTTTAACCTCAATAAAATGAATTGTGTAAACCCGTTATTACGAATTTTATCCCTTTCCGCTTTTCCAGGTTTCCCCTAAGTCCCCAAATTTAATCGGTTTTTTTATACGATCCCGTCCCATAAACCTTTGACTTTTGCCTTGAAGTTTGGAATGGTTAGGGTTCATAAATTTATTGGATTTGGATTTTTGTGGTGTTTTTATTCCTTTTGAACAGGTTGAAACATTTACCAAGCGAGGAAATATGAAGCAATACAAACTTCAGGATATCCGCAATATAGGGATTGTAGGACATGGGGGATCGGGTAAAACGTCTTTGGCAGAGTCGATGTTATTTCTGACCGGGGTTTCGGATCGATTAGGCAAAGTCGGCGATGCTTCCTCAGTTATGGATAATGATCCTGATGAAATCAAACGCGGGCATTCATTAAGTTCCTCACTTGCCTATTGTGAATTCAATTCTACCAAGATAAATCTAATTGACACCCCGGGAAGCAGTAATTTTATTTCAGATACCCCTGCGGTTTTAAGAGTGGTTGACGGGTTGGTGTTTGTAGTCAGTGCTCCCGAAGGATTGCAGTTTTATACCGAAAAAATCTGGAAATGGGCAGATGAGTGGGAACTTCCGCGAATTATCTTTTTAAACAAAATGGACCATGAGCGTGCCAATGCCGGTCCAGTTATAGATGCAATTAAAACTAAATTTAAAAAGACACCTGTTTTTATACACCTTCCACAAGGAACTGGAGAGAATTTTTCAGGGATTGTCGACCTGATCGAGAACAAGTATTTTTCCTACAATAAGGGGGGCGATGGAAAAGGAAAACAGGGGGAGGTTCCTGCTGAAGTTTCCGAGGAAATGGAAATCAGTCATGCAGAGCTGATGGAAGCGGTGGCAGAAGTAGATGATGAACTGATAGAAAAATATCTCGAAAGCGGTGAATTGACCGAGGAAGAATTTTCACGAGGTTTGAAAGAGGGAATTGAAAACGGGCAACTGATACCGGTTTTGTGCGGTTCGGCTTTGCAAAATATTGGAACCGATCTTTTGTTGGAGGCGGCTGTTAAATATCTTCCTTCTCCTGAAAACCGGGTTCCGGTTACAGCCAGGAAAGCAGATGATGATTCAGAAATAAAACGGTCCGCAGGGGGAGGTGATCCAACTTCCGCATTAGTATTCAAAACTGTCGCCGATCCCTATGCGGGAAAGTTAACTCTTTTCAGGACCTTTTCCGGCGCAATAAAAGGAGACTCCTCCATATACAATACAACCCAGGGGGTTTCCGAAAGGGTAGGTCAACTCTATATGCTGCAGGGAAAGAAACAGGTGCCTGTAGCGGAAGTCCCGGAAGGGGAAATCGGTACGGTTGCCAAACTCAAACAGACCGTAACGGGAGACACTTTCTCAGATTCCGACGAAAAGGTAATTTTTAATCCCATCCAATTTCCACTGCCGGTTTTCTCCAGGGCGCTTTTGCCAAAGACCCGGGCAGACGAAGAAAAAATCAGCCAGGCACTGCAAAGACTCACTGAAGAAGACCCTACCCTGAAGGTAGAAAGAAATTCCCAGACCGGAGAATTGCTCATTTCAGGGTTGGGACAGGTCCATTTCGATGTTTCCCTGGAAAAATTAAAGGCCCGGTTCGGGGTGGAAGTTGATGTAAAAGCTCCACAAATTCCTTATCGTGAGGCAATAAAAGGGACGACTAAGGTTCAAGGGAAATATAAAAAACAAACCGGTGGTAAGGGCCAGTTTGGCGATACCTGGATCGAAATTTCTCCATTGAAAAGAGGGGAGGGGTTTGTTTTCGAAAACAAGATTGTGGGGGGTGCCATCCCGAAAACATATATTCCAGCCGTTGAAAAGGGAATTCAGGAAGCCATGGCAGGTGGAATCATCGCTCATTATCCCATGGTTGATGTGAAGGTGAGCTTGTATGACGGTTCTTACCACAATGTAGATTCCTCGGAAATGGCATTTAAAATTGCCGGGTCACTGGGGTTTAAAAAAGGAGTTCCCGATTGCAGACCCATACTCATTGAACCGATAATGAATATGGAGATTGTGGTTCCGAATGACCAGGTGGGGGATGTTATGGGAGATTTGAATGCCAAGCGCGGGAAAATTCAGGGGATTGATCCGGGTGAGGATACACAGACCATTCGTGCCCATGTTCCCATGGCAGAAGTTTTGAATTATGCTGCTGACATTACCTCGCTGACAGGGGGACGGGGTATGTTTGTTATGGAGTTTGACCACTATGAGGACGTCCCCGATCACCTTATGAAAAAAATTATTGATGAAGCCAATCAAAACTTTGAAGAGAAACATTGATCTTCATTTTTTTTGGGGAAATTATTTTGAATAAAGCAGACTCGAATGGGACCCTGGTAAAGGCGGATATTGTTGACCTTGTCTATGAAAAGGTAGGGTTTACCCGGCAGGAAGCGGCTCAAGCAGTGGATATTTTATTTGAGGAAATTAAAAATCGTTTGGCACAGGGGGAGAACGTTCGTATTTCAAGGTTTGCCAGCTTTATTTTGCGAAAAAAAAATGCCCGGAATGCGCGAAACCCCAAAACCGGAGAATCGATAAGAATAAGCCCTCGTACGGTCTTAACTTTTAAACCAAGTAAACAACTTCTCGCTTCTACAAACCAGGAAACTCATGAAGACACCTCCAATTCCTGACAAGCTGTTTTTTAAAATTGGTGAAGTGGCTGAGCTGGCAGGAATAGAGCAACATGTTCTCAGATATTGGGAAGAAGAAATAGAAGCCCTCAAACCTAAAAAAAATAAATCCGGTCAACGGTTGTACCAGAAAAAGGATGTTGAGCTGATCTTCGAGATCAAGCAATTGCTTTATGCGGAAAAGTTTACTGTTGCCGGCGCCAGGAAAAAGTTAAAGCAAAGTAAGAAAAAGGAAACTCAGTTGAACATTGCATTTGACCGTGACGATTTCGTTGAATTGAAAGAGGAAATGAAAAAGGACCTGGAGTCAATTTTAAATATCCTTGATAAAAAATAATCTGAAGAGAATGGGGGAAATATTCACCCCCCCTGCCTGAATGACAAGGGGGGGTGAAAATAGAGAGCTATTTTAGGAAAAAGCTTTTTTGGCGACATCCAACAGCGCGTCCACGGTTCTGCAGCCTAAAAGTTGCGCATCTTCTCTGGCCACTTCTTCGCCATTTGCATCCACCGCAATTACCGCACGGTTAAGATAACGGCTTTTTACACCTTCCAAAGTCAGCTTATTGGCATTACCAAATCCCTGGCTTACATCCTGAAGGAGATTGGGTAAGCCTCTTCCAGCATTGGACAGGATATCTGTTCCCACTACGACAATGACTTCATCGGCACCGGCTGCTTTGAACTTGTCCTCATTTTCTTTAACCAGGTCAAACTCTTTATTGCAAAAACCACCAGCGCCCGGCAGGGTGATTATGAGTCTCTTCCCCTTAAAATCATCAATAGACAATTCCTGTTCCAGAGGAGTGGAAGCCGCATTTTCGACGGACCATTCCGGGTTTAATTTAATCATTTTCACATCACTGCCAGCCAATTTTGCCATGTAGAAACCTCCTGTTTTTGGGTTTTAATAGAGACCTGTGTTAGATGTGTAACCGCATATAAGGATGCGAAAATTGTACAAAAAAATTCGACCTTCCATTAATTTATAAATTATTGAATTTATTAAGCAAACCAATTATGGCTAAAGACTCCCATATTTGTTAACCTTTTAAAGATAGGAATAGGTTTGGGAGCAAGTCTAATATGTCAAAAAGAACGGGAGTTGCAATTTTATGTGGTTTTTTTGCCATTTGTTTTTTCACCGGGTCCGCATGGGGGCAGGAATCAAAGCGACCTTACTATGAGTATCCGGGTAATTATCGAGATGAAATCAATCAGCTGAAAGCGGATTTTAAGAAACAGTTCGGCTACGAACTGATTGATCTGGAGCACGAATGGCGACCCTGGGAAATTAAAAAGCTGGCCACGGCTTTCTCTAAATTGCCGGATTCCTTTCTTGGAATAAAAGGCCTTAAAGGGTTTTACCACCTCACCCAGTTTCGCGGAGGGCCCGAAGGGATGCCCGTGGATGAAATTCCGGCAGCCACATTTCCCAGTTTTCAACCCGTTTATAGAGGTTCCAGAATGTCCTATCAAATAGAGTTGGGAAATCAGGAACCTCGAGTTGAGTTTTACTCCAAGCTTTTTTATGCAGACCAGGAAAACCTGAGCAATATCGTCCAGCATGAAATGGCCCATATTTATGATATGTTCAAGGGCTATCTCTCTTTTTCCAATGAATGGCTGGAAATCACAAAATTTAAATTGATCCATCTTCCGGCGCTGGATTCCAGACCCGGAGATGACTATTTATTCACCCTTTTGAACGAACCTGAAGAGATTCATTATGCTCCTGTCTCTTCCATCCAACTTCCGACTTATTCCAGGCAAAATCCCCAGGAAGATTTTGCCAATTCAGTAGCCGCCTATATCAATTATCCGTATTTTCAATTCAGTCACCCTGAGAGATACCAGTTTCTGAAGGAAAAAGTGTTTGGGGGAAAGGTATATTTCCCGGAAGAAAAAACCGGGTTCAAGGAAAAAGTAACCGCTGATTTTATACAGGCAATAGAAAATAAAAACTGGGAAAAGGTTGTAGAAATTGCCAAAGAAGCTTCCAGAGATTATTACCCGGATTTGGAGGTAGAGCTGGTTCGGCGACTGGAAAGCGTCCTTGCGAAGACCCCGGATTCGACCCGAGATGTTAAATTTGCCCTGGCCAGCTGTTACCTGGTTGACCCGGGTGCATTAAAAATACGAAAAAATCTGATTCGCAAAAAACGCGTTTCATTGCAAGTGCTCCTGGAGAACCATCGGTGCTCTTTAATGGCCCGGCGATCCTTTGAAAAGGAACTTGGAATATGGTCCATGCGCAATATTTACTTTTACCAAAGCAAAGGAAAATCCTATATTCAATTCCTCGATCCTGTTTCTTTGACATCAAGGGCCAGAGGGTTTGATTCCCGCTATATGTGGAAGATTTTTTACGAAGGAAGTAATGTCCATTTAGCCGAAGGAAGTTATATCCAGGAGGGGATAAAAACAGGTTCCATCAAAATTGATCTTGGTGAGACTGCTGTGGGAAACCTGAACATTCCCCATGGTAAACCGCTGATTCTGGAACTGGGGGTCCAGCGGGTGCATCCGATTGAGTTTAAAAGGTTAAAATCAAAAACGGCAAAGATCCGCTTTGTTATTCCTCCAGGGTTTAATTATGAGGGCTTGAAGAAGCCTCAAATAAAAACGGTTTATCCTTTACGTCCTGAATTTAAAGGCCTGTACTGACCTTTAATCCGTTTCCCGAACCATGCGATAAGCCATATTTAAATGAGCATATTTTGAGGGCCATACTTTCATTCCATCCTCATACTGGATAACCAGTGCGGAAGAATCTTTTTCTTCATTGGTCCATGTGGTTCCCGCGCTCCCCGGCTCAAAAATAGAAGGGAGGTAAATTTCGTCCCCATATTTGTCAGTATTTTTAAATTTGAGATCAAAAAGCGACCATGCTTCATCCTGTTTGGGATAACGCCAGTCATCATATCCCGCTAATTTTTCCAGGTTGGCGATTTCTACGTAATCCTGGCCCTTAAACCAGTTCATCCATTTTTGTGTGTCCTGGAATGAATCTGTTTTTCGCCAAATTAATTTCAATTCGTTGTCCGTAATGGTTCCGTTACCATTATCGATAAATCTATCAGCCATATTTTGTTCTCAATTATTTCTTATATTTAAATGCAAGTTTTGAATGGTAAAAGTTAATTCCTGCTTACCATCCTTGCCCCTTGACACCGTAGTTGCGACTGCCTGATTGAGCTTTTTTCAAATAGCTTTCCAGGCTGTCTTTCTCTTCAGATGAATCTTTGCTGTTAATCGGACTTAATTTTTCCTTAAGGGTTTGAGCTACATAATCCCGAATGGCATTTTCATCACCCTTACATATTTCTTTTAATTGAAGGAATACTTCCTCCTCCAGTTCGATTTTAAAATTTCGTGCCATAAAACAGTTCAAATAATAAATGGTTTGCTTATTGTAAAAGATTTAGACCTTGAATGAAAGGAAAGCATTGGATTTATGCAATATCAGAAAAAGATTTGGACAGGGTGTCTTTTACTTCCAGGGTGGTTTGCGAATAGGGCAGCTCAATAATAAACGTGGTGCCTTTGGGATAATTGTCTTGAACTTTGATCGTTCCATTGTGGTCAATTACAATTCGATTGACAATTGCCAGTCCCAGTCCGGTGCCCCGTTTTTTGGTTGTAAAATGGGGTAAAAATAATTTTTCCCGGTCGGCCGATGAAATACCAGCTCCATTGTCAGAAAATTCTATCCGGACCATCTTTTTTCCTTCCAGGATTTTTGTCTGAATTTGTATGGTTCCTCCTTCATCAATTGCATCCGTGGCATTTTCGAACAGGTTTATTAGGACACGCCGTATTTGTTCAGGATCAATAACCAATTGAGCTAAATTGGGGTCGAAATTCTTTTTTATTTGAATGTTCTTTTCGTGTTCGGAATAAGAAATAAGAATATCCTCAATGATTTTGTGTAACGAAGTTAATTTCGGGTTTGGGGTCGGCATTCTGGAAAACCTGAGGAATTCGTTTAGAAGCTCTTTCATGCCTTCCACTTCCTGAGAAATAATATTTATACTTTCATCAAATACCCGTGCAAAATCATCGCGGTTTTCATGATATTTCTTTTTCAATCGCTGGGTGTTTAGTTGTATCGGGGTAAGGGGATTTTTTATTTCGTGTGCTATTCCCTGCGCGACCTCTTTCCACGCTGCGATCTTCTGGGTTTTAATCAGCTGGGTCAGGTCTTCAAAAACGATAACCATTCCCCTGTATTTGTTTGATACTCCTGCCAGAACCTGAATATTGACAAGAAGGGTGACATTGTTTTCCTTAACACGCAGGTCAATCTGCTCTTCAATATAATTTTGATTTTGTGCAATCATTTTTTGGATCAATTTTCTGATGGGTTCGTGGTAAGAATAATCAAATGCATCCCTGTAATTTGATCCAAATATATTTTTATGTTTTATGTGCAGAATGCTTTCTGCGGCTTTATTGAAGGTCGTGATTCTCCCCTTTTTGTCAATTGAAATCACACCCGCCCCAATATTATCCAGAATTGTTTCAATATAATTTCTTCTACGGTCAAGTTCTATATTGGTTTTTTTAAGGTTTTCATTTGCCTGCTGGATATCGATTCTGCTTTCATTCAGTTGCTCGGTCATGGTGTTGAAAGAATCCACCAGAAGGGCAATTTCATCGGTTGCATGGACTCCTATTTTGAAATTTAAATCGCCTTCCGCAATTCGTCGGGTTCCTGCTGCTAATTGTTGGATGGGAACGGTTATTCCGCGGGCCATGTAAAACCCAAGCCAGATAGCTGAAAATAAAATTAATAAGGTTATCAAAAGAAACGTAATATAGTAGTTTGCGCTTACGGGAAGCTGAAGGAACCTTTGTTGTTTGTAATCCTGGTAGGTATTTTTAATGACTTCGACTTTGTTTAGGGAAGCTTTATATGCAGGTGATAAGGTGAGTATGTAACCCCAGATGGATATCTCCTTGTCCACTGTTTCCGTCAGTGGGACGACAACTACCATGATGCTTCTACCATGAGCCATCTGGATTTCCGTTACACCCTCCCCGTCGATGCTTTTTTGAATCAAATTCCCATAGTTGAGTTCAGAGGTCTCGGAAAGCATAGACGAATTTATCTCGGAGGCTATTTGCTTTAAATTATTGTCGTAAATAATAATCCCTGCCAGGTTGTATTCCGCTACCTTGTTCTGAATTAAAGTGTTTAATGCCTCACGGTTTGCTTTCAGATACAGATTCCTGCTTTTTACAAAATTTTCTATGTTTTTTGTTTTTGAAAGGGCTCTTTTTTCGAATTCAGAATAGTAATCTCTGGCAATGTCCATCGAGTACTGTAAGGTTTGTTCCGTTCGCAGGTTAAACCAGCTTCCTATGCTGAAGGTGAACAGCTTGCTGGCAACCATGAACAACAGGATGGATGGGACCAGGGCCAGAATTAAAAATGCAATAATAAGCTTGGTTTGAAATTTGGATCCAATGATTTTGCTTTTGCGTTCATTATAAACTTTTACAAGATTGCGGGTGATTAGGATAATAAGAACGAAAAGCAGAATGATTATGATATTGAATACGGCTAATATAAGGATGTTATTTGCTATGGAGGTATTTGCCTCGGCCTGCAGAAAATAACTTTCGACCAGGGTTGAAACGATAAGAGCCGCTATTACACCAAAGATGGTATAAGTTGTACGTTTGCGTTTCTGTTTTAGCTGTTCTTCAGTTGGAAGTGAATTAAGAGGGGGGCTACTGGTTGAAGGATCGGATGACATTTCTGGAAACCTCTCCTTTTCTTGCCTTGGACTTCGCGGCTTGTTTGGAAAGCTCTAAATCCGGGTCGATGGACAAGGGGGAGGTCTGCGCCCAGGACGTTTCGAAGTCACTGAAGGGAACGAAAAAGAAAATATAATTAAAGGGAAACCAGAAGCGGTCTGTTTCCAAATCCGCTTTTACTCTAACATAATATTTTTCGTTTGGGTCCAAATGAAAAATAGGTGCAATGGGAATATCCTTCAAGGTCAGCATAAGCTTTTTAAACCGTGAAGTTTTTCGCGTTATCACTTTCCTGCGAACCTTTTTCCCTACCTCCGAAAATCGATATGCTTTTTTAAGGGAATCATATTGAATTTTATGCCTGATTGTATTTGAGCTTACCAGGCTGTCGACCCAGGCTGTATTTTCTTTTCTCAATTCAATTTCGAAGGTGAAACCCATTGGCACACCGCTTTCAATTGCTTCCAGTATTTTTTCGGTGAATCCATCAATCAGTCGGGCGTTCATCACCACATATTTTCCTTTTGTGGAGACACCAACATTTACGATATTAGGAGAGGCGGCAAAAACGGGAGAGGTGTTGGTAAAAATAAAAACCCCTATCAGTAAAAATGCGCTAAGAAGTTTTATTTTTGAAATAATCGAATGTTTCAACAAGACCTTCCTCCAGAGAAACACAAGGTTCCCAGCCAAATCGTTCCAGGAATTTTCTGCTATTGATCGAGCTTCTTCTTTGTTCCCCGTTTCTAGCGGGGTTATATTCTGTTTTTGCGTCTATTCCGGAAACTTTAATAAGACCTTTGGTCAAAAAGTTAACGCTTGTTTCTTTTCCGGTCCCTACATTAAAAACTCCCTTGCATTCCGGGTCCAGGGCAATGGTATTGGCTTTAGCAACGTCTCTAACGGATATAAAATCTCTTGTTTGCTCCCCATCCCCAAAAATTACCGGGGGCAGGCCCTTCATTAAACGCTGGCAAAAAATAGCCACCACACCCGCTTCCCCATGCGGATTCTGGTGTGGACCATAAACATTGCTGTAACGAAGTACGGTGGTATTCAATCCGTGCTCCGTTCCAAAATAATTTATATAATTTTCCGCGCACAGCTTGGAAATTGCATACGGGCTCAAAGGCTGGCACGGATGATCTTCGCTGGCGGGAAAGGATTTTTGTTCTCCATACATTGCTCCCCCCGTCGATGCAAAGATAAATTTTTCAATGCCCAAGGATACAGCATTTTGCAGAAGTTGTAAAGTACCAATAATATTGGAGTTAGCGTCAAACAGAGGATCGGCGACGGATTCTGTGACGGATATCTGGGCTGCGTGGTGATTGATGGCCGAAATTTTTTCTTTTTCCAGAACATTTTTCACCTCGGGAGAATGGATATCCAGTTTGTAAAAAGTGGCTTCAGGGTTTACCAGCTGCATTTCTCCGGTGGACAGGTCGTCGATTATGGTTACCGAATGTCCTGCTTCAATATATGTGTTCACAATATGCGAGCCTATGAACCCCGCTCCCCCCGTTACCAGAATATTCATTTACCGTGTTCCTTCAAAATTTTAGATAATTCGAAAAGGGCATCCAGTGCCTGCTTTGGAGTCATTTCGTTGGGATCTATCTGGCTCAGTTTCTGAATCAAGGGGTTTTCGGGTTCGGGAAATAACCCCAGCTGTCCTGAACCAGGCAAGTTATCTTCTTTATCGGATCGGGATATCTTGGGTACCCCAACTTCATCAAACTCACTTTGTTCTAAATTGAAAAGAACTTCATGGGCCCGGTCGAGAACCCGTTTAGGCAGGCCCGCCAAACGTGCTACCTGGATTCCATAACTTTTATCTGCGCCTCCGGGAATGATTTTCCTTAAAAAGATGATTTCATCATTCCATTCTTTGACTTGAATGTTGTAGTTTTTAACACCCGGCAGAACATGGGCTAAATCCGTCAATTCATGATAATGGGTAGCAAATAAGGTTTTGGGACCTCCCTCCTGGCCGGTTCCGTGTAAATACTCGACGATCGACCAGGCAATGCTTATTCCATCAAAGGTGCTTGTTCCTCTTCCAATTTCATCCAGAATGATCAAGCTTTTAGGAGAGGCATTGTTAAGAATATTTGCTGTTTCATTCATCTCAACCATAAACGTCGATTGACCTTTCAGTAAATGGTCCTGTGCACCCACTCGAGAGAAAATCCGGTCGGTTATCCCCATTTCAACTTTTTCTGCCGGGACAAAGCTACCCATTTGCGCCATCAGGCAGATCAAGGCGACCTGTCTTAAATAGGTGGATTTACCCGCCATATTGGGGCCAGTGATAATCATGATTTGCTGATCTTGAGTATTGAGGCTGGTATCATTTGGGATGAAACGGGTCCCCGGATCAATTTGCTCGACCAACGGATGCCGACCATTGGAAATTTCCAGACGCGAGTCCTCAAGGATTTCAGGATGGCAATAATTATTCCGGTGAGCCACTTCTGCAAAAGAAACCAGGGCATCAATTTCACTTATAATCCCGGCCATTTTTTGAATCCGGTGACCCTCCGATGAGATTTTTGATCGGATCTCTTCAAATAAACTTTGCTCCAGTTCAATGATTTTCTCTTCAGCCTGCGTGACTTCCTCTTCATATTTTTTTAATTGGGGAGAGATAAACCTTTCTGCATTCACCAAAGATTGTTTTCTTATGTAATCATCAGGAACCCGTTCGGCGTGCTTTTTTGTGACCTCGATATAGTAACCATAGATTTTATTAAAACCTATTTTCAATACGGGGATACCCGTCTTTTCCTTTTCCTTGGATTCAAGCGAAGCAATCCAGCTTTTTCCCTCGCGGGAAATACTCTTGAGTCGATCCAATTCGTTATTGCAGCCGGGTTTAAACAGATTCCCTTCTTTCAAGCCGGGCGGGGGATCATCAACAATATTCTTTTCAATAAGATCGTACAGACTTTCAATATTATCCCAGTCTTTCAGGTAGCCGGTCAGTTGAGAGGTTTTGTACTTTTCCAAAGCCTTATATAGACTCGGAAAAGTTCCAAGCGAATTTTTTAAACTGATCAAATCTCTGGCATTACAGACTGAAAGTGTGATTTTTCCCAGTAATCTTTCCAGGTCAAAAATCTTTTCTAATAATTCGCGGGTTTCCTGCCTGTTCAGGGGAAAGGATTTGAATTCGGAGACAATGTCCAGACGTGATTTGATTTTCTCCTTGTCCACCAGGGGTTTGATTATCCAATCTCTGATACGCCTGGCTCCCATGGGTGTGCAGGATTCATCAAGAAGATTTAAGAGAGAATTTTTTCGTGAGCCATCACTTGACTGAATCAGCTCAAGGCTGGATACCGTAGTTTGGTCCAGCGCCATATAATCATGAATAAAAAAGGGAGTGATCGAGTTTATATGTTCCAGTGCCGATTTCTGGGTTTCATGAAGATAATGAATCAGGGCACCTGCAGCCGAGACAGCCTGATTCATGTTTTCGCATCCGAAACCTTCCAGGGATTGTGTTTTAAAATGATTCAAAAGGCTTTTAACCGCTTCACTATGGGAATAGGTCCAATCTTCCCAACTATGGAGAAACGCGTTTCCTAACGGCAACCAGGGTTTGGGTTGTTCAACCAGGTTTTCAGGAATCAGGATTTCTTTTGGGTCTAATTTTTGCAACTCATCCGCCAGCTGTGATCCTGTCTCATCATCTTTGAATTGGGTTACTTTAAAGGCCCCGGTAGAGACATCCAGGGCTGCCAATCCAGTCTCGTTTTTAAAAATGGAAAGTGAAACTATAAGCTGGTCTGATTTGGGATCCAGCATATTGTCATCCAGAGCAGTCCCGGGAGTTATAATGCGAACCACCTCTCTCTTAACCAGACCTTTGGCAAATTTGGGGTTTTCTGTTTGTTCGCAGATGGCTACTTTTTTACCGGCTTTTAAAAGTTTCGTAATATACAGATTGGATGAGTGATGAGGCACACCGCACATCAAAACCGGGTTGGATTGGTTTTTATTCCTTGATGTGAGGGTAATTTGAAGGATTTTTGAAGCGGTTTTTGCATCTTCATTAAACATTTCATAAAAATCACCCATTCGAAAAAACAAAATAGAGTCTGGATGATCTTTTTTGATCCCGTAGTATTGCTGCATCATAGGAGTTTCCTCCTGTTTGACACGTTGACTTTTTGCCGATACGACCATTTGAGCGAATTATAATGTCAGATTTTTAAAGTGCGGAAGCAGTTTTTCGTAGGTGGCTCTCAGATGTTCGGGGTGGACCTTAACTTCACCCAGTACAGGCATGAAATTGGTATCACCTGACCATCTTGGAACAATATGACAATGAATGTGCTCGTCAAAACCCGCCCCTGCGGCTTTGCCGATGTTGTAGCCAACATTAAAACCATCAGGGCCGATAACCCTGTTTAATATGTTGATGCATTCATGAGTCAATTGGGTGACTTCTTTTTGTTCGGATTCGTTTTGCGCGGTTATACAATCTATATGCCGGAAAGGGGAAACCATGAGATGGGCACAGTTATAAGGGAAGATATTCATGATTACAAAGGAATGCGTTCCTTTGAATAAAATATGATTTTTTTCATCATCGTTGGCAGCGGGAAGAATGCAAAAAATACATCCCTCCGTTTTATCGCTTTTAATATAATCCATCCTCCACGGTGCCCAAAGTTGTTTCATAGCGAGTTTATTTTAAAGGCTAATAATTGCATGTATCCGCAAGAATTTGTTCCGGGAAAGTCAATTTGAATAATTCACGGGTTTTGCTTCTCATTTTCTTGTCTTCCTGCTCGGATACCTCGTGATCATATCCCAGCAAATGTAAAATACCATGAATCAGCAAAAGAACGATTTCTTCTTTTAAAGCCAAGCCGTGCTCAGAGGCCTGGGTTTTGGCGGTGTCCAGGGAAACCGCAATATCGCCTAAAAATTTTTCTCCGGGAATGGACGGGTCTTCATCCGGATTTTGCGGAAAAGATAAAACATCAGTGGGTTGGTCGATATCCCTGAACTCCTTATTTAAACCTTGAATTTCCTTGTCTCCCGTCAAAAGTATGCTGACTTCCGTATCCTGGCAATCGAGGTGGTCCATGACTTTCCCAATCTTATTCTCTATATCCTTGCAGTCAATATTAATATCAGGATGGTCCTTTCGCAGCAAAACACTCATCTTTTTTTACCTTGCCTTTGAGCGGTTTTCTAGTCTGATGTTTCCACTTTAGGATCTGACTGGTCATAAGCCTTGATGATCTTTTTTACCAGCTCATGGCGGACAACGTCTTTTTCTGTAAAGTAGACGAATTGAATTCCTTCGACCTGTTTCAGCATGGTATTAACCTGGATCAGGCCCGAGTCGCCTTTGTGGAGAAGGTCAATTTGCGTGATATCGCCGGTGACAACCATTTTTGAGCGAAAACCCAACCGGGTCAAAAACATTTTCATCTGCTCCCGGGTTGCGTTCTGGGCCTCATCAAGAATGATAAACGCATCGCTTAAAGTCCGGCCTCGCATATATGCAAGGGGGGCGATTTCTATTGCTCCATCTTCAATGAGATGGCGAACCTGGTTCTCCTCCATCATGTGATTGAGGGCATCATACAGAGGCATCAGGTAGGGGTGAATCTTTTCTGCAATATCTCCCGGAAGAAACCCCAGTTTTTCCCCCGCTTCAACGGCAGGACGCACCAGTACAATTTTTTTGAAACGGCGTTTTAACAGGCCTTCAACCGCCATTGCTACGGCAAGAAATGTTTTGCCCGTTCCGGCCGGTCCTATGGAGAGAACAATATCATCCGCCTTGATGGACTGTATGAATTTGTGCTGGGAGGGCCCCTTGGGTGTTATAAATCCTCTTTTAGGGGAAACGGCAATCCGCTCTGAAAAAATAGTTTTTAAATCTGCCTGTGGATTTTCGGCCATAAGGCGGATAGCGAATTTAATGTCCCCATTTTCTACAGGTTGGTCTGCAGCATGCAAACTTTCAAGTTGGTGAAAAAGATTTTCTACGGATTCCAGAGAGGAAGGTTCACCTTTAATAGAGATTTGGTTTTCCCGAGTGGTAATACGAACATTGAATTTCTTCTCTATGAGTTTAAGGTTTAGGTCCTGGGTCCCAAAAATTTCCGGAATGACTTGATTGTTTTCTAGAACTAATTGTTTTGTGGAGGAACTCAAATAATTCTCTTTAAAGTAGGTTGGAAATTAAATCACTTTCTTGTTCCTTGTGGAGGAATCAAGCTTAAAAATTCCCCGCGAGTTCTGGCATCTTCCTTGAATGAGCCGAGCATCGAACTGGTGGTTGTGTAGGAGTTTTGCTTGGAAACGCCACGCATGCACATGCATAAATGCAGGGCTTCGATTACCACTCCTACTCCCATTGGTTTGAGTATTTTATCCAGACAATTGGCTATCTGGGTTGTCAATCGTTCCTGAACCTGTAATCTTCTGCTATACGCGTCGATAATTCTGGGAACTTTGCTGAGCCCGATTATTTTTCCTTTGGGTAAATAGGCAACATGGCATTTGCCGATAAACGGCAGCATATGATGCTCGCACATGCTGAAAAGGTCGATATCTTTGACAATGACCATTTCATCGTAGTCCTCCTGAAACAGGGCATCGTTGACCAGTTCTTCAATGTTAACCCAATATCCGCTGGTTAAAAATTTGAGAGACTTCTCTACTCTTTCAGGAGTGTTTTGCAATCCTTCACGGGAGGGATCCTCGCCAATTTCCTGTAATATTTTTTTAACTAGGTCTTTCAACAGAGGCTCCGTGGTAGACAACGTAATTGCGTTCGGATTCGAAGAGCTTCACTTCATGCAGCTCACCACTTTCAATCTTGGGTTCCAGAATGTTCCAGAAATGGATCGCTATATTTTCTGCGGTAGGTATGACCCCTTTTAAAAAATCCACATCAACGTTCAGGTTCTTGTGGTCTACCTTATTTACGATTTCTTCATTGATGAGTTTTTTAAGAGCTTTTAAATCGAGCACCATTCCGGTTTGCGGGTCGACTTCGCCTCTTACGGTGACTTCCAGGACGTAATTGTGACCGTGCCCGTTTGGGTTATTACAAAGCCCAAATACTGCTTCGTTTTTGTCGTCAGAAAATTCCGGATTATACAAGCGGTGGCTTGCGCAGAACTCAAGGCGGCGAGTGATATAAATCATGGAGGTTATCTATTTTAGATATTTTCGTTTATTGTCCGTGGAATAAAACCCGGGACCGTATAAGTGGAAGTTCATTGAATTGAACAGTTTTTCCACCTTTCCCCCGCATTTTTCGCACTTCGTCAGTGGGTCGTCACTCACCTTTTGCAAAACTTCAACAACCTCTTTGCATTTTTCACATTGATATTCATAGACAGGCATAAAATTGCCTCCGGATCATACTAGTTTGAATAAGTTACTCTGTTAGACATTATATTATATTTCGGCCTGGAAGAAAAATTAGCATGGTAAAGCTTTTTTTGAAGCTTCAAATGCGTTTGGCGCCTGCGGTTAGGCCCTCTGAAGACGTTTAATGTCTTGGGAATGTTTTGTCGTATGGTTTCCATTTCAACAATGGCAGAGGGCAAAGTGAGGCCCCATTCGGGATCATAAACTCCCACCAACATGCTCATGGAATCAAGAATCTGGATAACTACAAATTTTTCAATGGAAAGCCTTTTTTGCACCTCCATTGGCATCATGTAGGTCGCATTCTCATTTTTGGTTCCATGGCGCATCACCGCCTCCCCCGATTCGGCAAATTCGAAAGGAATGGAAAGCAGGTAGTTTTCAAGTTCCTCGAACATGAACTTTTTGGGGAACACCACAATGCCGTAGTTTTCGGAATTTTTATAGAGCTTATATTCATAGCCTGAATCCGCAAGGGCGGGAAAAGGAGAACTTAAAAAAGCAACAACAAGGGTGGTGACAAGGTATCTCATATTTAAGTGAATTCAGGCGGATAAGACCTTTAAAGGATTTCCAGTTCGCTGAAAAAATAGGATATTTCAAAAGCTGCATTTTCGGCAGAATCAGATCCATGTGTGGAGTTTTTTTCAATATTAACTGCAAAATCTTTGCGGATCGTTCCTTCGTCGGCTTCTTCAGGGTTGGTTGCTCCCATAAGATCTCGCCAGGCAGTAATTGCATTTTCTTTTTCAAGGACAAGGAGGATTACCGGACCCGAACACATGAACTCGGTCAGGCTGCCGAAAAAAGGTCGTTCTTTATGTACATAATAAAAACCTTCAGCTTGAGGTTTGGTTAACAGCGCTTTTTTCATGGCAGCAATTTTGAAACCGTTGGATTCAACTCGCTCCAGAATTTTACCGATTAAATTACGTTCGACCGCATCAGGCTTTAGAATTGCAAAAGTTCTTTCCATTTTACTATTTTCGTTTTTAGATTGATGTTTTTAATTGCACAAAAAAAGGTATTTGGGCTGAATTGCCCAAATACCTTTTGTTAAACTCAAATGAATTACCGTAAAACAACTCCGGTTTTTTTAATGACAAAACCTTCATTCAGGTCGTCAATCCATTTCATTTTGATGGCGTCATTTTTAGCGATGTCCGAACAGATATAGACACAGATCTCACATGCCTTGCACCGATCTACAGATACATAAGCGGACTTGTCTGATTCGCTATAGTTGATACAGTTTGATTCAGGACAATACTGAGTGCATAGATGGCAGTTTTTAGCAGAACAAATGTCCTTATCAACTTCAGCAATGTAATACATATTTTCTCCAGTTTAATAAACGTTACGCTGTGGCTTTAGCGGGTTTTTCTGCTTCTGACCAGCCTTGATCAATGGTGTATTGGTAAGCTGCCTCAAGTACCTTCTGGTTTGCTTCAAGAAGCTTCTGTTTTTTAGCAAACTTTTTCTCAATAGCACTGTCCAAGGCGGCGGTACCACCTGACACTACAATACCCTTTCCAATAAATCTGTCTTTTACTGATTCCGCCAGCGACTTCAGATCAGGCAGACCAAAAATTCCGGAAATGGCACCGCACATAGCCATGTTTGTAGCCAGCTCTGTTTTTGCGAGGTCATTTGCCATCTCGGTGGCTGGCAGATAGTAGATACGCGCTTCAGATTCTTCCAGCTCTTTTTCCTCGTCTCTGGAGAATGGGATCGGGGTCCTGCTGTTTATGAGAATGATCCCCTTCTGTTTCAAGCCCGTATAAAACGGCATGGTGTAAGACTTGCCCAGAGTGATAACTGAGGGATGGAATATCATGAGAACGTTTGGAAAAATGATTTCCCCGATCTCATAAATTGTAGCGTTGGAAATCCGAACGTAACTTTCAACAGGAGCGTTCCGTTTTTCCGATCCGAAAAAAGGCACCAGGGAACTGAAACCGCCTGAGATTACCACTCCATTACTTACGATATGGGATGCGGTTACGACGCCCTGACCTCCCAGACCCGCCATTCGAATGTTGTAGCGCTTTACTACTTCTGTCATTTTTGTTTTCTCCTCGCTTTACTTGTCTGATTTTTTCTTTTTAGGTTTTTTCTCAATTTCATCGAGATACTCTTTAGCTCGAGGTGAAATGATTTCTTCAAAACCATATCTTTCTTTCTCAATTTCAAAAGCATCTTTCATAACATCTGGGGTCGGAATTGAGTATTCAATATTACAAGAAGTGTAAGCCTGGATGTAGGAACTACCGACTTCCCGGGCAACCATGATGGCCCTGCGAACCGTACGTGCCACACGTGATGGATTGGTCGGCGCAAGGCGGGCAATATAGTCAACGCCTGCGACCTTTGCCAGACCGAGAGCGTCCACTTTTTCTCCAAACTTGCCGCGTGGAGCCATTTTGAGGACTTTTCCCTGGTTGGTCATACCGCTTTCCTGTCCGCCGGTATTTCCATAAACCTCGTTGTCGAGCATGATGGTCGTGAATTTTTCGTGACGGAACCAGCTGTGCATCAGTCCCTGGAAACCAATGTCGATCAACCCGCCGTCACCCGCCATGACGATAACGTCTTTTTTCTGATTGGGATAGCGCACTTCCAAACCCCTTTTCAGTCCGGATGCTACCGCGTTGGTGTCGCCATAGTTACCATAAATAAAGGGCACAGAGGCCTGGGATATTGCCAGACGTCCACATCCTGCCGTTCCCACAATAATGGTATGCTCGGGATTGGGCATTCCAATGTAGGTGAGGCGAATGAACAGGGTCATTGCACATCCTGCACACATGGGATGTTCTTCAATAACTTCCTTGAATTTCCCCATATCCGTAACTTTTACGGTCTGGTGTTCTTTTCCATTTCGATTATTGTACGGACCATGTTCGACTAGATCTTTGTACTCCGTTGGCAAAAAATCCTGCATTGCCGGGGAAGGTCGTAAGGTTTCAAGAGACATAATTTATATCCTTATAATAAAAAATCTTATTAGTATAAAAATTTTATATAAACAGGTTTAATAACCTAGTGTTTATTATACCTGATTACTCAAACCAAACCAAAAAACAAACTTTTATTTTACTTCTTTACGGAACTCTGCCAGGGTTTCGAGAATCATCTCCGTTGGCATGGTCATGCCGCCATAAACCCGCGGTCCGTCTTTAATAACACCCTTTGTTCGTCCATAAAGAACAGAACAAAGTTCTTTATGCAGCCAGCCCGCCTGATTGAATTCCGGTACCAGGATCCGCTTGGCTCCTTTAAGCGCTTCGTAAATATCTTCCGTTGGGAAAGGACGAATGGTTTTGATTTTAACCAGGCCAACCTTGCGCCCTGCCTCTCCTTCCTGCCGGACGGCTTCACGAGCCTGTGAAACAGCACAGCCAGAGGCAACAATAAAGTCTTCCGCGCCAGGGTTGACAACTTCAACCAGACCGCCAAGATAAGCGTGGAAATATTTTGCCGACCGCTGTACTGCGGCAAACACTTCCTGTTGCCAGCTGGAATGCATGTGGTAGCTGATGAAGTTACTTTTTTGAATTGGTGCGTCCCGGGAAATACGTGCAGGTGGATTTTCGTTATCCATTGCGGGCACCGCTGAACGCCAGCCATCCCGAGGCGGCAGTTTATATTCCTCCGGGGTGATCATTACTGGACCGCGTGCATGCGTGCAGAAAAAACCATCCACAGAAACCACTGCTGGCAAGGTGACATCGACCTGTTCGGAAGCACAGATTGCAGCCAGTGGGAAATCGTAGAAGTCTTGCTGGTTTTCAGCATGGAGCATGAGTATTCCTGTATTCAGCATGAATGACATTTCAATGTTGTCGGGCTGAATAGCCAGAGGGGTATTGATGACCCGGCACATGTTCAGCATGATGATGGGCGTTCTTGCACCCGGCCAGGAACTGATCGCTTCCATACCGCGCATCAGGCCAGGGCCTGAAGTGGCTGTCAGGCTGCGAACCCCTGCGCGCGAAGCACCGGAAATAGCGGAGAACGTGCCGATCTCTTCTTCTGCCCGGTAATACTCTTTAATGTACCCTTCATCGTAAAGGTACCCGGCTTGCTGCATGGATTCACTCTGCGGCGTGATGGGGTACGCAATTGCAATATCTATGTTTGCCCTCCGCATGGATTCTCTAGCCGCTTCACTACCCGTGATAAATTGCATTTCCCGCGGAAGCTCATGAAACATCTTCATGGGATCGACTACTTTTTGCCTTTCACCCCCAGGTACCCAATCTGCGGGTTTGCCTTCATCCGCAGCCGTTCTACAAACTGCAGCGCCAACAACATTAGCCATGATTAACTCCTTTATTTCAAAATATCAGTCCTCAGAATCCCAAGGATTCCGGGTGAAAAATACAATAATTTAATAAATTAAGCTGGTCGCAAGATGATCCTCCACCTCCCGAAACTCACCAGCGTGATTCCCAAGAAAAGACGTACATATTAGAAATATTAAGGTGAACTGTCAAGCCTTAAGCCCATAAAAAATGTGCTTTTAAATGGGTTTTGCCCTCAGGATTTCCCTAGGGCTCCTGAGGTAACATTTTCTCCAGTGAATCCAACTCCTCGAGGTATGGAAATGCTTTTTCCAGGAACTCATTTAAGGATTTGTCGCTGTAAAATTTCAGCGTTTTATTGGCGAGTTCCGTGGTATGGCAGATCTCAAAACTGGCTTTATTTTCATTGCTAAATTTGACAATGTCGACTTCCCAGTGGATCATGGAAATTTCTTCCTGAGGTCGGCTGACTGCTGCCAACCCATAGCTTTTGAGGCGGTATATTAGCTGAGTCCCACCCTGGCCTGAAGGGTCTGAACGGGTCAATATAAGGTTATCCTGTTTAATCATTTTTATCTCAATTCAGGTTTGTTTTTCACGACTCTTCCTGAAAGCTTTGAAGAGTAAATTGCATATGGTAATATACCCGAAATAAAGAGGCTATTCCATAACCTGAACTGTAAAATAAGATTTATCAGCCAAACCTATCCCTGATATTCTAAATTCAACTAACTTTGTAATTTAAAAAAAACCATGCAACCTATTGAAATGAATGACCCTGCAAAAATTGAAGAATTTCTCAGCAAAATCAGCCTTTCCGGGAGAGGTTTTACCACGGATTGTCTCCTGATGGATGCTTATGATGCGGGGCTGGATTACCCGGATTATTTGAAGGCGGAGGGGGAAGACCCCGATGCCAGTTATGAAGGGAAATCGCCGGCCTGGGCGAAATACCACATGCGTCAGGGCAAACGCGTTTTTATGGTATATGGTGAAAAGGAAAAAGACCGAAGGACGCATTTCTCCGAAACGCCCTGACCCGCCAAAGCATCTTATTTTTGGAATTAAAAGATAAAAATAAACTTCTATTCGAGTTCTGATTGTGCAATTTGATAAAGAAACCCAAACCCGTATTTTAAGAGTCGCCTCAGACAGGCAGCAAGGACGCTCCCTTGAAGAGTTGGACGAACGTATTTCCCATGTCATGGATCTTCATCCCGAGTTTGATGAGGTCTGGACTATGGGGGAAATGGCGGCTTATCCGCAGGAGATAAACGGGGAGATCGTCAGCCCTTTTGTCCACACGGTATTACATACCATTGTGGACAGCCAGCTTCGTACTGAACAGCCTGAATTTGTTGTTCAGACTTTTAAACGGTTACGCGATCAGGGGATGGAAGAGCATGATACGCTTCATGCCATCATTGCGGTTTATGCGGACATTCATTTTGCGAGCTTCAGACAAGGGAAACCCTTTGACCAGCTCGATTACGAAAGCCGACTGGATTACTTGTCTTTTGAAGAATCGGACGGAGGCTCGGAATAGCTAGGGCCCAGGCGGGATACTCACACCCGAATTTTATCTTCCCTCTTTAGAGAGCCTTTTTGATGGTTTTGCCAAGGTCGGCAGGACTTTTCACCACTTTAATTCCGCAACGTTTCATTACTTTCATTTTTTCTTCAGCGGTGCCTTGTCCGCCGGAGATAATGGCACCTGCATGTCCCATACGACGTCCGGGAGGCGCCGTTTGTCCTGCAATGAACCCGACAACGGGTTTGGTCACATGTTTTTTTATGTAGTAGGCGGCTTCATCTTCTGCTGTTCCGCCGATCTCACCAATCATACAGATTGCTTTTGTGCCGCGGTCTTTCTGGAAAAGCTGGAGCACATCAATATAACGTGTGCCAATGATGGGGTCCCCCCCGATTCCTACACAGGTGGACTGCCCAATGCCGAGGGCTGTCAGCTGGCCGACACACTCATAGGTGAGTGTTCCACTGCGGGAAATGATTCCGACATTTCCTTTTTTATGGATGTGTGCGGGCATGATTCCGATTTTTGCCTTGCCGGGTGAAATCACTCCGGGACAATTGGGTCCCACCAGTCTGCTGTTGGTTCCCTGCAGATATTTATAGACATTGACCATGTCAGAAACAGGAATTCCCTCGGTGATACAAATGATAAGCTCAATTCCCGCATCGGCCGCTTCCAGAACCGCGTCCGCCGCAAATGGAGGAGGAACAAATATCATGGTGGCATTGGCTTTGGTTTTCTTTACCGCATCACGCACGGTGTTAAATACGGGAACCTTGCCTAAAACGGTTTGTCCGCCTTTGCCGGGAGTCACTCCACCAACCACTTTTGTTCCATACTTCATGGATTGTTCTGTATGAAACATTCCTTCCCGGCCGGTGATGCCTTGAGTAATCAGTCTGGTTTTTTCGTCAACAAGTATGCTCATTTTATTGCCTTGACCACCTTTTGGGCTCCATCTTTCATTCCATCGCCAATGAGGAAATTAAGACCCGAGTCTTTGAGAATTTGATGTCCTTCTTCCATATTGGTCCCTTCCATGCGAACGACTACGGGGATTTTAATATGGAGTTTTTTAGTTGCAGCAACCACTCCCCGTGCAAGAACATCGCATCGAAGAATGCCGCCAAAGATATTAATGAATATTCCTTTTACGGACTTGTCAGAGATAAGAATCCGGAAACCATTTTCAATCATTTCTTCATCGGCTCCCCCTCCCACATCGAGGAAGTTTGCAGGTTCCCCACCCGATAACTTGATGATGTCCATCGTTGCCATTGCCAGTCCTGCTCCATTGACCATGCAGCCAATATTGCCATCGAGTTTGATGTAATTGAGATGAAACTTGCTGGCTTCTACTTCCGTGGGATCTTCTTCGTCCAGATCCCGGTAAGTTTGAGTGTCTTTATGCCGGTACATCGCATTGTCATCAATATCTACTTTTGCATCCAATGCAAGAACGCGGTCATCAGAGGTGATCACCAGAGGATTGATTTCAAGCATCGAGCAATCTTCTTTTACAAAAGCATCATACAGATTGATGATAAACGGGATGATCGCTTTTAAAGCGGCCCCTTCCAGATTCAATGCGAAGGCGATTTTCCGCGCCAGATAAGGCTGAACCCCGGTAACCGGGTCTACTGTTTCTTTGATAATTTTTTCGGGCGTGGCTGCGGCGACTTCTTCTATTTCCATTCCGCCCGCTTCAGAAGCCATGATCAGGACCTGGCTGGATTCGCGGTCCACAAGAATTCCCATATAAAGTTCTTTGGCAATCGACATGCCTTCTTCAATCAGAACCTTCTTGACCAGTCTGCCTTCAGGCCCTGTTTGCGGGGTCACCAGCGTCATGCCAATAATGTCACCGGCATGTTTTTCGGCTTCCTGCGGACTTTTAGCGAGCTTAACTCCGCCCCCTTTTCCTCGACCTCCTGCGTGAATCTGCGCTTTTACAACGACAACATCGGTGCCCACTTTTTTAGCGGCTTCTGCAGCTTTTGATTTGCTTGAAATCAAAACTCCGCTGGGCACAGCAACGTTATATTTTCTAAGAATTTCTTTGGCCTGATATTCGTGGATCTTCATAAATTTCGTTTAATTTTGGAGTAAAAGGAAGCCGACTTTTAACACAGGAAAAAGAACATTGTCAAAAAAATAAGAGGTCCTCTTTTAATTTTTTATTTTTATGCGGGTTTTTGAACATGAAAACCCACAAAAGATATCCAGAGAACGAAATTCCCATCTTCCTGTCTTTATAGACTTTGTGTGCAACTTCAATTAAATCAACACTGGTTTTCCATTTGTTTGGTTCTCCGATAATATATATTCGACAATATATTATTTTTAAAAGTGTTAAGTACTTTTCTCCGGGAAAATAGTGGAATAAAAGCTTTTTAAATTAAATCTTTAATAATAATGGAGTGTTGACCAAACACATTTTGGGCGCGCCTAAACAATATTCTGAATTCTTGAGGGAAAAGATGGGAGGTTAATAAAATCATTTCTGGACGAGAAATATGAAAGCATAAATTTAAAATTTTTCCCGGAATTGGAAAAAATTCCGGGATGCAAACTAAAGAAATATAGGGGGAAAGTCTTATGCTGCTAACTTTGCAAAAACTGCATACAACAGAATTTGCTTCTCCTCCCGGTGTCTATTTCCAATTGGAGAAAGTGTTGAACAATAAAGATGGAACTTTCGAGGAAATAATCCAGGTTATTGAAAATGATCCTCCGCTGGCTGCGAGACTTCTTAAAATGGTGAACTCTCCCTCTTATGGATTGATGGGGAAAGTAGAAACCATATCTCATGCCGTGGGTATAATCGGAAAGGAAAACTTGGCTGACCTGGCGCTGGCTACTGCGGCAATGGCAAAGTTTGATGCTATTCCAAAAGAGGTTTTTAATATGAGAGAGTTTTGGTGTCATAGCCTGGCTTGCGGTTTTGCGGCTCAGTTGGTGGCAAAACATAGAAATTATCCGCAACCCGAGCAATTGTATGTTGCGGGAATGCTGCACGACCTCGGGCAATTGGTTGTTTTGCAAAATGATCCGGAGTTGTATTCGAAAATATGTATGATCGCGAAAAACTCATTGGATCCATCTTTGATAAAAGCCGAAAAGGAGGCTTTGGGTTTCGATCATGCTCAAATTGGCGGAATATTACTTAAGGAGTGGAGGCTGCCAGCAAGTATCTATACCCCTGTGGCACATCACCATGAACCTTTAAAGGCGCAAACCTGCAAGGAGGAATCTTTAATATTGCATGTCGCTGAAATAATGGCCTATGAAGTCGGGTTTGGGAAAAGTAGTGAGCCTGCTTTACCAATCCTGCATAAGGAAGCGAGAAAAATCCTCAATCTCAATTTGGACTTTGTTTATGAAGTCCGTGACCAAATTAAAGAAAGAGCGGAAGAGGCTTTCTGCACCCTTTTCTGAGTTTGCAGGGCATCCCCATGTTCAGCATTTTGAAGCAATGTTTTTAGGTTGCGCGGCTTCGTCCTGGCCGGCGTTGGTGGAGGCTTCGTAAAGTTGAGTCCAGGCCTCCAGAAGGGGATTTAAAATATTGAGTACGGCTTGGAGTGGTTTTTTGTCGGACTTGATATTGGCCAGGGTCAACTGGCTCAGGGCAAACTGGTAAAGAGATTCCAGCCGGGGGGCGACATCGCCGCCTTTCTTGAAATCCAACGCCAGGGAAAGTTCGTTGACGATGTCATGGGCTTTTTGTATGTACTTGCCCTGGTTGGCCATATCACCTTTAGCCATGCTATCCAAGGCAAGTGTGGTGAACTTGATGGCACCTTCATACATCATTAAAATAAGACGGCCTTGACTGGAAGTCGAGATCTGGTTTTTTCTGTACTGATCGTGATATCTGGATGGAACCATTTTATATTTTACTCTGAAAAATAAAGTTGATTTTCTTTTTAGTTGCCATTTTTTCCTGAGAACAGGGCCTGAATTCCCGCAATGGAGTTGTCAAAGGCTTCCCTTTGCGAATTCAACCTTCCTAAAACAACTTCCAGGTTAGTGAATCGATCGCGCAAATTGGACTCAAATAACACAAGCCTCTCTTCCAGCTCTAGTATAGTTTCATCAAATTCATCGATGGTTTCGTTGGCACTGTCTATTTCGGCTTCAAGAGGGCCTTCCAGCGACGCGTCCGTCAATCTGGCTAATACTCGATTGGTTATCTGCGCCACACCCACTGAAAGGATGATTTCTCCATAGTTCCCGTCAGAAAGGTTGCCTATGCGAAAGTTGAGTCCTTCTGCATCTGTGCCTGTCGCTCCCGCATAAAAGTTGCCGTTACCCACCGCATCCGTAAAGGTAGTCGTTCCTGAAGCGGCAAGTTGGGGAACCCCGTTTGTCACTTTTACACTGTAGGTACCGGGTACGGTATTATCCGTAAAACCTACAAATGTAACCGTAGAGTTGGTTGTCCTTCCTGTACTTGAGAATAATTGTGTGACGTTTTCGATATTGGTGGCTATGGCAGTGCTAAGGTCTCCATCGTCGATAGTCAGCGTGCCATCAGATTGGGTCTTTATTCCTATTTGCGATAGATAACTGAAATCTCCTGTTACGCCTTGAACCTGATCTGTAATGGTTTCGCGCAAAGTCTGCTGCAGGTTTTGAACGGTAAAGTTGGCAAATAAAATCCCCGTTTCTCCAGTGGACTCGGTCAAAGCCAATTCGGAGTTCAAGTGGACCATGAGTTCGTTAAATCCATCCACATAATTCTGAATTTTTTCTTTTATGGCATCTTCATCGGGACTTAAAGTAATGATACCCGATCCTGCTGACTCCAATTGCAGGGTAGTCCCGGTGATGACATCAGTGACGGTGTTGTCAGCTTTTGTAACGGATACGCCATCCAAAACAAAACTGGCGTTCTGGGCCGCCTGGGTTTCCGAAAAAGTGATAGGGGTTTCCTGACCAAACCCAAACAGAGTGTTGGAAGCAGTTATGGAAACGGCGTTATCACTTCCTGTCTCCGTTCCGGATATAACGAGTTTAACCGGATTGGAGGCACTCCCATCGTTCAGAAAATTGGCCTGAACATTAGCTCCTGAATTGTTGATAGCAAGCCGGAGGCCGTCCAGGGTGTTGTTGCTTTCGTTGATAGTGATCTCTGTGACAGAGGTTCCAACTGTAATGGAAACCGTGCCATTGTTAAGAGTGCTGGATGTGTCTGCAAAACCCGTCGACAACAGTTTGGTTTCACGAGCAAGATTGTTTACAACCAGGGAAAAGGTTCCGGATGTGGCTGAACTGGAAGTGGTCAGGGTAGCGACTTTGTTGGTATCGGTCGCACTCTTATTTGAAAACACTCCCTCGGTGGTAAGAAAGCGGGACTCGGTATTTAAAGTATTGACGATACTTTTGAAGTTTTGCAGACGGTCCTTGAGGTCTTGAAAGCTTAGCAGTTTGGCTTCTTCTAAAGCCCGCTTTGCTTCTACGATGGTAATGGGTTGGCGTTGGAGGGTAACCAGGTTATCAATGATCCCACTTGTGTCCAAGTTGGAATTGATACCAAATATTGCATTTTCAGCCACTTATTTACCTTTCGGTTGATTCGCTGGGACTGTTTGACCGATCTGTCTAAAGATTTATCGGTCTAAAAAAATGGAAACTTTAACGTTTTAAAGGCTTAAGGGCACTTTGGGGCATTTGTTTTTTCGACCCATCGGTTCAGCAAAAACTTTCCTCATAAATGTAATTAAGATAAGGGTTTAATAAATTATTTTTGATTTGGGCTATAAGGATGATAAATTGAAAAAAATCCTTAAATCAACCCGTGGTTTTATGTCTGAACAACTCGGTCTATTTGGCGAATCTGAGGATCAAGAACCCGTCAAAACAACAAAACTGCAAACAGGGCCTCGTATCCAATATTTTGATTTGGAAACCCAAAAAAGCGCCGATGAGGTAGGTGGATGGGGCAATATCCACAAAATGGGATTGGCAGTAGGAGTGGTCTGGGACAGTTTGGATCAGGACTATTTCGTCTATGAAGAAAAAGACGCAAAAAAACTGGTGGAAAAGCTCCGAACGGCGGATTTAGTTGTTGGTTTTAATGTTATTGGATTTGATTATACCGTTCTGCAGCCATACTCCGATTTTGATCTGCAGGAGATCAATACCTTCGACATGCTTGTCGATATCAAGAAACTCCTGAACTTTCGTTTAAGCCTCAATCATTTGGCACAACATACGTTGAATGCTAAAAAGTCGGCCGATGGCCTGGTCTCATTGCAATGGTATAAGGAAGGGAAAATTGACAAGATCATCCACTACTGCAAACAGGATGTTGAAATTACCCGCGATCTTTTTCTATTCGGAGAAGAGAACGGCTACGTCAATTACCAAAGCCGATCCGGCAACCCCCTTCAGTTGGAAGTGAACTGGAAAACAGGGAACCTGGTCTCCTGACCCGCTTTTAAAGTTTTTCTGAATTGATGAATTTTTTCAGGAAGGGGAACATGGCGCCGCGTTTTTCAATCATTTCTTCCCGCGACTTTTTCACAACGGCTTCGTCAATGATTCGTATATTACGTTCGGCTGCAAATTTTTCTATTCCTTTTACAACCATTCCACGTGCGAAAGAGGGTATCCGTTCTAAACGGCCCTTTGCTTCCGGGGTCCATTGAGTCTGGAACTCAACTTCCAGTCCAAGCGTGTCTTCCACTTTTAGAGTTATCGCCTGTCCGCCATATTTCCCCGGTTCGTAATCGCAAGAGGGGTCCGGGTCCATATAGTTTCCGGTCTCTGCAAATGCCCTTGCACGACAGCCGGAACACATCGCGGAAAATTCGCAGCTGCCGCATTTCCCATCGAGTTCCTTGCGGTCTCGTAACTGGACCATAAGCGGGGCGTTTTCCCACAGGTCTTTAAAGGAACGCGATTTGAGATTTCCAACCGATTCTTCAATAAAAGGGCATGGGGTCAGATTGCCTTCGGGGGATATGCGGCTGTAATGGGTTGCGGCGGGACAACCTCCGGAATAGGTCCGGGTATAAACCGACTCAGGGTCATTCTCATAAACCACCCGTTTGTATTGGGGGGCACATTTTGAGTTGATCATCAATTTGCCTTTGTATTTCATTTGCTGCTCATAAAGAAGTTTCAAAGCCTCTTCGTAGGCGGCATTTGATATATCTGTATTCCCTTGACCCCGACCGGTACAAACCAGAAAATAGAGATTGAACGCAATCGCACCTATTTTTTCTGTGAATTCCACCACCTCGGGAATCTCTTTGTAGTTCATGTCTGAGACGGACATTTGAACGAGAAAATCAACACCTACCTCATTCAAAATATCGAACGCTTCCATCGAATGTTCCCAGGCTTTTTCCACCCCGCGAAACTTGTTGTGCTTATCCGGATTCATAGAGTCAATACTGATTCCGACTCCATGTGCCCCGGCTGCTTTTATTTTTTCAGCGTTGACGCGATTGATCATGGTGCCGTTGGTGCCAAGCACGACCATGAACTTTTTATTCGCCGCGTAACGAATGATGTCGTAGATGTCGGGTCTTAAAAGGGGTTCCCCGCCTGTAAGGATTAAAAACGCGTTGGGATTTACCTCTGCGATTTGATCAATGACACGGAAACATTCCTCTGTATTCAGTTCATCGGTTTTAATTCCACCCCGAAACTCCGCATCGAGATAGCAATGGTCACAATTAAGATTGCATCGCTTGGTGAGATTCCAGGATATGGAATAAGCGCGAAAATCCATCTTTTCAGGACTGAGTGAGAGGGTAGGCGTCGGTTCCATATTAAATTAAAAGCTAAGCGGTCTCAGTTTAATTCGTTTATAGTAAGTGTTTGAAAACTTTTATTTATAATAGAGGGTTTTAATAGGTGAAACAAATATATTGCGGGATAATGGCAATTTTTTTCCTGTTTTGTGTATCTTGTGCGCCAAAAAAGGAAAAAGTAACGGGAATTGGTTCGCAAAATGTTTATCGTATCACCCTGTCTGACCCCTTTGGTCGGGTTTCTTCCGAATTCTGGACCGCTCAAAAATTGACAGCTCTGGGCGCCAGGAAAATGCCCAGTTCTTTTTTTGACAGGGCCATGAAATATAGCGGAACTCAATTTGAGGCTGTTTCTCTTTTAAGAATTATAAGCCAGTTTAAATTGAAAAATGGGGAAGACGCTGTTTTGCTGAACTGTTTTGATGATTACCAGGGCTTTCTTCCCATTTCAGAAATCCTGAAATACGATTTGTACCTGGCAACCCGGATCGAGTTGGAATCTGGCTCTGACAAACCCGGCTGGTTGAACCCGCTTATCATCCTTGTGCCGGATGGAAAATCACCCCCGTTTGGAGAACGATTTCTGACCGCGAATATAAGGGAGCTCAAGTTTGTGCGGTCGAGCGATTATTATGGTCCTATCAGACAAATCGCGAATACTTCAAAAGATGCGGAGCGTGGGTTTGAAGTTTACAAGCGCAATTGCCTGTTTTGCCATAGTCAACAAGGTAGGGGAGGGGATAAGGGGACGCGTTTAAATAATAAATACCCGCTTTCCAGTGATGCGGAAAAGAAAAAGTTCCTCGATGATTTCAAAAGTTTCCATGGCAAAGACAATGCCGACAAACAAGACGTGGAACAATTTGTCAGCGACGATGAACTGAATTCAGTGATGGAATTTCTGCTGGCGTTAAAGAAGGGTGGTTAAAACTGAACGGGCTTAGGATTGGGGTGGTTGGATCCCTTTAGACTGAAGGAACTCGGTAAAGGTCGGGTCATTGAGAATATGGGGAGAGATCGGCATGTTAGCCGGCAAACCTTGGAAGTTAGGGCCGAACATGTTTTTCACGTTTTGCGGAAGCGCAATGCCCTTAGATTTGAAAAAAGTTAAAACTCCCGGTTCAAAAAGAATATGGGGAGGCAAATCTTCAATTCGGAGCGAGGCCCTGGTTACCGGGGCGGGTTAAGGAACCGATGCCGAAGCAGGGGCAGGGCGGAAACGCTGTTTTTGTACCCCTGGTTTGGACCGTGGTTCTGCAGCCTGACGGCTCAAACGAATTTCTCCATCACGTTTAAAGTCTCCCTGCTGAACCTCTTGCCCTGATAAAACCCATACCCGACTTGATTCAAGGTTGTCGGTCCAAACCTCTATGCGACTGAAATCTTTTAGCAATTCCTTGACGGCTGCTTCCCAGTTTTCTGCCTGAATGGTGGCGCTGAAAGGAACGGTTTCCATTTCAGGGGAGATGGAGAAAAAGATTCCGGTTTCTTCCTGGATATTTTGCAGAACATTTATCAGGGAAAGATTCTCAAAACGAAGACTGATACTTTTGGATTCGACCTCCGTGCTGTAACTGGTACTAGGGGGTAGGGGTGTCGGGGAAGAATTGTTCTTAGGGACAGTTGCTGGACTGACAGGGACCTGTTCCTGTTTTTTTAGATCGAGAAAGCGCGCGTCAGCCGACACTTGCCACAAGCCAATGGCTAAAACAATTCCCAGAGTTGTCTTTATCCAGTGCTTCATCCCGATCCTCCACCCGTCGAGAAATACTAACTGAATTATAGTCAATTGGCAGGATGAAAGGAAGTTTGCTTTTGTCTTATTTGCGTGGAAGGTTTTTCTCTTTTCGGCAAGGAAGCATCATGATATGGTTAAATAATTCGTTATTTTCAGCTTAACTCGGGGGTTTTTAATGTTTTTGCCGGTCACCGCTTTTTTTGCAATAGGAACGGGGGTTGAACTTTATGGCCTTAAATTGGTGAGTCAATCTATCAGTATTATCAATACCGTTTCATTAATCATGTTTTCATTTCTGGTGGGAATTGTTGTCAGCCGGAGTTATGGAAACGAATGTTTTGAAAGAATCCAGCGTTCCCTCAAATCGCGGGAATCTCCTTCAGATGAGGTGCTTAATGGAGCGGTTATGAGTCTTTGCAGTATGTTGCTCATAACTCCGGGTGTCGTAACGGATACGATTGGGTTGCTCATAATGATTCCCGCCACCCGGGGAATATTTAAAGGAATAGCGTTGAACCTCACACGTAAAAGAATTCAGACGGGACAGCAATATTTTTTCTTTCCAGACCACTAGGCGTGGGGTCTGTGATGAATCGACCAGGCTTTTACCCGTTCCGGGAATGAAGGCAAAGGTAGAACATCACGTATGCCGTGCAGGGGTAAAGCGATGCCCATAAAGGAGACAATTGCTAGTTCCTTTAATTTTTCCTGTTCCGGCGGAGGGCCTACGCTGTGAAATCGTTTTTTTTTCCACCCAGAAACCTCCGGGATGAATTGCTGGATCTGGATGAAGCCCCTTACGAGGAGGTCCGTGACAGCCTGAACGATGTAGCTACGGTCAACAGGTATTTAAGCGGTTACCGGGTTCTTCTCCACCATGCGGAAAAATATTTGAGAGGACATAAAGAAGCCCGGCCCTTTAAGGTTCTGGATGCGGCAACAGGTTCTGCAGACCAGCCAATCGAACTTGCCAGGCTTGCCCGGAAAATGGGTGTCCCTATTCAAATCACTGCAATTGACATCAATTCCAAAATGTTAAAGATGGCAAAAGAAGAAATTCGACAATATCCGGAAATCAGTCTGGTTCAATGCGATGTTCTTGCTTTACCTTTCAGGGATGAAGGGTTTGACCTGGCAATCAACAACCTTTCCCTGCACCATTTCAGTTGGGAAAACGCAGTAGCTATAATAAAGTCCATTTATAATTCGGCTCGATTAGGTTTTCTGATCAACGATCTGCATCGTAGCCGGATTGCACACGCAGCCATATTTTTAATGACCCGGATATTTACCCGGAATCGTCTCACCCGGTATGATGCACCTGTATCTGTTATGAATGCTTTCACTCCTTCAGAATTTTGTGAGCTGGCCCGGCAGGCAAAAATCGAAACTTTTGAAATTCATCGTCACTTTCCATACCGAATTGCTTTTCTAGGCCGCAAAAAATGATGAATAAAAAAGATGTCATTGTGATTGGGGGTGGGCCGGCGGGTTGCACAGCTGCAATGGGCCTTGCCCGGCTTGGATACAAGGTGGTTCTCTGTGATCAAGCACAGTTTCCGCGCGATAAGGTTTGTGGTGAATTCATCAGTCCCGCTGCAGACCCGATTCTTGCCAGGTTGGGAATCCTGCATCGAATTGAAGCGATGAATCCAAAAAGATTGAAGGGGGTCGCAATATCTTCTTACGGGGGGAAAGAGCTTTTAATTGATTACCCAAAGCTGCCGGGCATGGAAGCGAAACCGACCAGCTTGTCTGTGCCATGAGATAAGCTGGATTACCTGTGAATAGAGGAAACAAAAAGTGCGGGTGTGGAGGTTAGGGAACAATACAAGGTCACGGATTTTTTGTTTGAAAACAATTGTGTCGTCGGCGTTAAGGGCTGGGATTCGAACAAAAAGGCTTTTTCCATACGTGCTCCTTTGGTCATTGATGCTGGGGGAAGAAATGCGTTCTCTTTGAAAAAATTTAGCTTAAAGCAGGAACCCGCAGGAAAAGTCAAGATTGCTCTGGCTGCCCATTGGAAAGGAGCTAAAATTACAGACGATTATTGTTATATGCATGTTTCTGATCCCGGCTACACAGGTATTTCCAGTATAGGGAAAGACCATGCCAATGTTGTGCTGGTGGTCAATCGGGAATCAATGAATGGGGAAAAGCCTCATAAGTTTTATTTGGATATATTGATGAAGAACCCGCTCCGCAGAAAAATTTTGCAAGACGCCGAATGTGTTGAATCCGCAAGGGGTGTTGAATCATTAGCTTTTTCTGTTAAACCCTTGCCTTGTGGCGGTTTGCTAATGGTGGGAGATGCAATGGGTTTCATTGACCCTTTTACAGGTGAAGGGATTTATCTTTCTTTAAGAAGTTCTGAAATTGCAGTGGAAGTTGCTGAAAAGGCTTTGAAGGAAAATAATTTTTCCAGAGATTTTCTGAAAGGGTATGAGACAAGGAGAAAACAGGAATTTGATAAAAAATTTTTATTAAGCCGGATTTTGCAGAAGCTCATTTACAATCCATTTTTTTGTGATCGAGTTGTGAACAGATTAAATGCGGATCGAAATCTGGCGGAGACCCTGGTGGGGGTCATAGGAGACATGCTTCCAGCGGAGACTGTGGTTTCGTTCAAGTTTTTATTTCAATTGATTGGGATAAGCCCATCTATTGTGGATCTGGTGCGGAAAAGAGCCTAGTTTCCCTTGAGAATGGCCTGTGCTGCTTCCAACCCTTCTTTGGTGTTTTCGATGAAAATTTCAAGGTCATCATAATCAAGTTCAAGTTTGTCCAGCACACCATATTCCAGAGTGGCTGCGTCTTCAGGGACGATGCCATTTCCAAAACCGTTCTGGTTTGCAAGCAGATTTGCGGTTGTCAGTAGATGGGCAATGTGTTTTACATTGCCGTCACTTCCTGTGTCGTCGTGATGCCTTCCAATCGCCTGAACCATATCGGGGGATACGGGCCACCACTTTTCTATGAATCTTTTCCCGAGTTCCGCATGGTTGATTCCAAAAGTTTCTTCCTCGTGCTCGGCTAACGTGCGGTCTGTGGATTTGATTTTTTGAAGAAATTCGGTGTATTCATCGGGGATGAGATGGTCAAAAACCAGAATGCCGACGTCATGCATCAACCCACACAAATAAGCAAATTCAATTTCTTCAGGACTGATTTTTACCATGTATGCCAGCGAACGGGTGAGATAGGCCACACCCAAAGAATGAGTCCAGAAGTCGAACTGGTTGAATCCCTTTGGTTTTTTAAAGGCTCCGGGAAGCGATATGGTGTAAGCGAGGTCCAGAACCATTTTGATGCCCAGCCTCATAACAGAGTCTTCGACATCAACGGATTTTTCCCGTCCCCCTCCGAACAGAACGCTGTTGGAAAGTTTGATTAAACGGCCAGAGAGAACCGGTTCTGTCTCAATGATTGCAGAAACTTCCAGAATATCGCAATCGGGGTCATTGACACGTTTTTCAAGATTGATAAGAACTTCAGGAATGGGGGGAAGATCTCCCTTGGTCTCAACAAGGGAGATCAATTCATCTCTCATATGTTTCCAGGTCCGGGTTAGTGGGTGCTTGATTGGTATTCTTTCAGGATTTCTTCCATCCGATCTTTGAGGCTCAGTTTTTGTTTCTGGTGCTTTTTCTTTTCAATTTCCTGTTGAGGTGTGATGATCTTCATTTTGTTTAACTCCTCAACTTTTTGTTTGAGCGTGTAGTGCTCTTTATAAAGTCCGCGGAATTCTTCATTTTCTTTTTGGACTTTTTCGAGCAACTCTGTATTGATATCCATTTAATCCTCCTTTATTTAGATACTGCCCTAGAATAATTTAATTCTGCTTCTGAGGGGCGAACATAATTAATTGTTAACGAGTCCAGGTCGTAACTCATGTTTTCCTTTATGTTTCGCAAGGCAATTAAACACGCACTGGCAGCGACCGTGATGTTTTTGACCTGTACATCGTGAATAAAGTTTTTCTTTAGACTGGATGAAAGGATTTCTTTATAAACCTCCAATCCATTTCCCACGAAAGCGGTGGGTTGCTTTATTTGTCCGCATAAACCTTTTGGTGAGATTGCCTGGTCTGATGTTTCCCTAATGCATAAATCGTTTTTAGAACTGTATAAAGCGGTATAGACCTGTTTTTTCCTGGCATCCAATACGGGACAAATTGCATAAGGTCCGGGTTTTACTGTTTCCGCATAAGCATCCAGAGTGTTTACTGAGACAAAGGGTTTCTCAACCGCCAGTATCAACCCTTTCAGCAAACTCATTCCTACCCTTAGCCCGGTGAATGAACCTGGACCCTTGGTTATAACAAATCCACCTAATTCATTTAATTTTGTTTTGGAACGATTGAGTACCCCATCTACCTCTTTTAGTAACTTGTCTGAATAAGCCGGAGAACTATCGAGTAATGATTCTGAAACCACCAGACCATTATCCAAGAGAGCAACACTTCCTGATGGTGAGGATGTGTCTATTCCCAATATTTTCATTGTTTCTCAGTCGAGAAAGAAGGTGTGGGCGGAACAGAGAACTTCGCCGAAGCCCTCCGCAAAATTTAATTTAAACATAGGGGATGCAATGGGGAAAGTCAATGAAAAACCGGGACTTTTAATATTTCAGAGGGGATTAGTATGGGCCTTAAAAATCAATAGTTTAGATCTAAGAAACGGATGAAAATAGAGGCTGTTTTAGCTAACATTTTGAAAAGAAACTCGTTGGTATTTTCTGGTGTTATTTTGCCTCTTAAGGGAAATTCAGGGGAAATATTAAGAATGTTGTTGTATATATAAGTTTAACTATTGAAATAATTAGACTTATTTTCTTGACAAAATAAATAATTAAACTTAAGGTTAATGTGTTTTGCAGGGTAAATCTTGTTTTTAAGTACGTTTATCTTCTTCAAAAACAAGGTATTGAGAACATTTTTAGGAGGCAAGGCTCGTTATGTTCTACGAGGTGAAGATTTTCGACGCCAAAGGTGAGCTCAAAAAAGTACTATCCCCAAAAAAACTAAGTAACCGGTTTTGGAAAAAAGGGGAGCAAAATTTAATTGATTTTACGGATAAAGAAAGCAGTGGCCCAACGATAGACAACAAGGTTTATAATAAAGACGAATTCCAATTAGAAGACAGTTGAGCCGAGTAGTTCGATAACTAACTGATTTAAAAAAAAGCACAGCGATCTGGTCGCTGTGCTTTTTTTTTGACAGGCAGATTCGTGGTATTAGCTCTACCCAACTTAAAAATAATCTCATATAATCAAAACTTTGTAGGATTTGCTGAATTTGGAGTTTTAGTTCCTCAATTAAGGGTTCATGTATATAACATCTCCGGATCAACTAAAGGAATTTTGCCAGAGCCTGGAGTCTTCTGATGTTCTTGCCGTAGACACCGAGTTTGTCAGGGAAAGAACCTATTTCCACCGTGTTGGGCTCATTCAGGTCGCGGGAAAAGAAGGCTGTGCTGCGATTGACCCGATTCTTTTAGATGACTTGACTCCACTTTTGGAAGTTTTAAAAGATTCCCGGAAGTTAAAAATTTTTCACGCTGCCCGTCAGGATTTGGAAATTCTGGTGCGCCTTTGTGGCCAGGTGATTCCGCCCATTTTTGATACTCAGGTTGCCGCAGCACTCGTGGGCTGGGGATCGCAAATTTCTTTTGCAAAGCTGATCCAGAAGGCTTTGGGGAAACGAATCCATAAATCTGAAACTTATACCGATTGGTGTCGGCGTCCTTTGAGTGAGAACCAGATCATATATGCATTGGATGATGTTCGCTATCTCCTGCCGGCTTATGAAAAACTCCTCGAAAGGTTAAAGCAGCTAAAAAGAGAGGGCTGGGTTGCAGGAGAGGTCAAAATCTGGGAAGACCCTTCCACCTTCGCTCTGCCTGACCCCCAAACCCGGTTTTTAAAAATAAAAAGCTTAAGAAGTCTGAAACCCAGGAGCCTGGCCGTTCTGAAAGAACTGGCTGCCTGGAGGGAAAACCTGGCCGTCTCCCGGGACTGCCTGGCAAAATCCATTGTACGCGATGAGACCTTGTTGGAAATTTCCAGAAAAATCCCCAGGGATACTAAAGAACTTTCCGCAGTAAGGGGATTTCATCATAAGGAAGTTGGAAGAAGCGGGACGGCCATCATAAATGCTGTCAAGAAAGCATTTGAAATTCCTGAAGATGAATTGCCACAACTACCCGAGTCTGATGGTTATTCAACCACCCGCGGCATTGAAGAGTTGTTGTCTGCTTTTGTTCAAATCCGTTCAGAAGAATTGAAGATTGAACCCAGCGTTCTGGCTGACCGAAGGAGAATTCACTGTTTTGCCACCCACTTTGAGCAAAAATGGAATATGGATGAAAATTTTCTTCTGCAAGGCTGGAGAAAAGAATGCATCGGAGAGCCTATGTTGAGGCTGCTTAACGGGGAGGTTGGTTTGAAAATCAACCCATCGGGTCAGGTTACGTTGATTCCCATCGAGTAAATCAGATATTTAAAGTTTGCGCCCAGGTTTTATATTCTACCGACTGCCTGAGATTTTCAAGATCCGGGTCTGTTTCAATTTGCTTGAATTGGCCAAATCCAAATTCAATCGCTTCCTTTAATTTTTCCAGGCTGGTTCCAGGCTGTCCCATTAAAGAATAATAGCAGGCATAGTTGTAGTGAATATGGGGGTTTTTCGGGTCCAGCATCATTCCCTTTTGTAATGTTTTCAGGGCGGCGTCGAAGTCAGAATTTTTCATGTAGGCTGTGCTCAGGTTTATGGTGGCCTCTTTAAAATTTTTATTATGATGAAGGGCTTTTTTGTAATTGATAATGGCCTCTTCAAACTGTCCGGCCTTGAAATTTTTGTTGCCTTCGTTGTAGTGAAAAATTCCCATCCTTTTTTCCTTTTCTTCCTGGGATAGAGCTTTGCCCTTGCTACCTTCTTCATGGCTTCCTTCATGGTGACTCCCTTCCTCAACAGGGCCCGAATTTTTTTTGGCAATGGAAGGAGTTTTCGAAACAAAGGATGAGGTATCAGTCATTAAGAATGCAATCAAAGCGATGAGGCTTAAGTGAGGAAGAAATTTTAATTTTTTCATTTTTGATATCTATACCAGCCAGCGTTTCAGTTCGCTTATCGAATTCAGCGGGTTTACCCCTTCAATCGCGGCGCCTCGTGAACACAAATTGAAAATTTGCGTGTTTTTATTTTGTTTTGCGATTTGTTCAAGATTGCGTAAATAGCTGTACATCACCTGGTCGGTCAACAAATCCAATCCATACGTGTTTTTTATTTTAACCGGGGTTTTTTCGTTGAACTTGGCCTGATGAAGCTGGTCAAGCTGCCTTGATTCGGAAATGTTAGAAACGAGTAACTGGTTAAACCGGGTACTTTTTGAATAGTAGCGGTTGTCAGTCAGGGCGCAATCTTGCCCTACCAGGAAAACAGGATTGCATCCAAATTGAATTAAAGCATCAAGACCGAGGCAGGAAACGGACCCCCCGGCCTGTGTGACGCCTTTTTGTTCTAATTCCTGCGGTTGTGAGAAAATATGGCCTTCTTTGTAAACCACGAAACATTCTCCGGGGAAATTTTTTAAGACATCGTGATTTGCGGTGGCTGTGAAAATGAGTTTAGTCGAACCGTTTTTATAATCCACGAAGTAAAGAGCGCTCTCAGATTGCGGGTCTAAGGAAAAAACATATTCAGGCTGTATCCCGGCCTGGAGGAGAACGGGAAAAGCCGTATCTACACAGGTAATCAGGAAATCATTCTGAATGTATTTGAGGTATGGCAAAGCGGTGTCGAGAGAAGGGCCCGCGCTCACCACAATGCCTGGTTTACCCGAATGTATATTTTTTAAGGAATTGATGCCCCTGGATTCTTTTATTTTAATTTCGTTTAGTGAGTAATTGGCCTGTTCCAGACCTCCAAATACAGCCGGAAATGTGCGTTCCATCAGCAAGATTTCCAATGCATTTTTTAAGGCAGGGAACTTTTTGGGAAAACATTTGAAAGAAGGAGAATGAAAAAGAACCTCAAGATTGTCAGAGCCTGATTCTGACAGTTTTTCCATCTCTCGAGAAATTTCGTTGGATACCCGGGCTTCTTCATTCCCGTAAATCAATTTGAAACAGTTGCTTTTAAAAAGCTGGCTGTGGTCTTTTAATTTCAGGGCTGTGACCAGTATGTCTTTATTCAGCTCTATGACAAGCAAAAAACCCGTTGAACCGACTTTTTCCAGCAAGGGAGCCAAATGGTAGCCCAGGCCAAAACCATACAAGCACAACCGACTGCCCGGTTTGATATTTTTGGCAAAATCAAAACCCTCTTTCTCCGGATCGTATTTGCTATGTAATAAGATATTTTCGTATTCGGCTGTGGGCAATCCAGATTTTGAGTTGAGAAGTGTGACCTTTTTCGGTAATTCCTCGGAAAGATCCACGGGGCCTGAGGTATGGTTCTTTAATAAACCCAGATTTTTTTCGAAGAGAAGATTGTCCAACGAGGGGTCTCCAGATGGCATCTTCAACCATCATATCACCAATTTATGTAAAATATATGACCATTTCCCAACCCGGAATCAGGATGCAATGATCCTATTTAGTTTAAAAAAATCAAATATATAACTACTGGGAATTTGAAAGGGGGCGACACCTTGATTCAGCGGAAAACAGCACCCGGCCGTTTCCGATTCATTTTGTTTTTATAATAGCATCCTCTTTGTCTTTTTTTCTGATATTATAAGAGGCTTACCAAAACATTATTAGATAACTTTATATATTATTTTCTGGATGACATTATGAAAAGGATTGAAAAAATTTCATTAGCCTCGACCCTGTTTTTTTTAACTAGTTTTTTATTTTTGGCGGTCATGGCACATGCGCAATCAGCACCAGGTGTGACCCAGGTTGCAATGGAGAATGGAAATTGTGCGCAAATCACAAAAAAACTGAAGGTGCCATTGAATAAAGCCTTGATGGTTCATAAAGGAATGAAAAATACACTCAACAGCGACCAGCCTATCGACAAATATAATCGCCATGTCAACATTCTGGTGGGTAACCTTGAAGTGGAAGCGGGCAGGATGGAAAGGTTGCTGGGTACCGCAGAGCAAAATGGATGCAACAAGCTGGTTCAGTTGATGCGCGGTCATGTCCAAAATACCAAGAATATTTTTCAAAACATGATGGCAACGATTCAATTGCCGGCACCAAAGAAACCTCTTGCAAAGCAAAACGAGGAACTCAAGTCTGAATTAGACAATCTAATGGAAGCCCATCGGAAGCTGTCCTCCTCTCTGAAAAGCAAAACCTAAGAGCCGATTTGGGGTCCCACCCTTCCCATTTTGAGCTCAACACCTAGAGCCTGTGGAAAAACATAAATCTTCAATTCGAGTTCTTTCTGAAGATCTGGCGAACCAGATCGCGGCGGGGGAGGTGGTTGAGCGTCCTGCCTCTGTTGTAAAGGAGTTGGTGGAAAATTCCATAGATGCAGGTGCTACCCTCATTCGACTTGATATCGAAGGGGGAGGAAAAACGAAAATCCGCATCATGGATAATGGCATGGGAATGTTGCCGGAAGAATGCAAAATTGCTTTTTCCAGGCATGCTACCAGCAAAATTTCCGAATTCAGCGACCTTGAAACCATTCAGTCTCTGGGGTTTCGCGGCGAAGCCCTGCCCAGTATTGCCTCTGTGGCAAAAGTCCGATGCACCAGCGCCCGAGATGAAGAGCAAGGGGGAAAACGGATTGTTGTGGAGGGAGGAGAACTGATAGAAGAAAAAGATTTTGCCTGCCCTCAAGGAACAACCATAGAAGTCGCGCATTTGTTTTATAGCACCCCGGCTCGCAGTAAATTTTTGAAAGGGGATTCAACAGAATTTTCTCACATAACCCAGGTGGTCACTCAGCAGGCTTTAGCCTATCCCGCTATTCAGTTTCAATTAACACATAATGGCCGTGAGGTAATACAGACTCTGCCCACCGACCAGGTTCATTACCGGATCGCTGAACTTTTTGGTGCAGACCTTGCCAAATCACTGGTTCAAGTCAACTCCAGTTCTGGTGATTATAAACTGGAAGGTTATGTTTCCAATCCCGTTTACACCCGTTCGAATCGATCCGCGCAATTCTGTTTTATTAACGGCCGTTTTGTTCGCGATAAAGTGATTCTCCATGCAACCCAGCAAGGTTACAGCCATTTGTTGCCTAAAGGTCAGCATCCCGCTCTTTTTTTATATCTGACAATGGATCCGAAATTACTGGATGTAAATGTTCATCCTTCTAAAGCAGAGGTGCGTTTTGCATTCCAGCAGGATGTCCATCAATTCGTGTCTCGCAGCATTCTCGAAGCGCTTGAGAAAAATACGCAGACACCCGTAGAAAAGCCACAGTCTGTCGACGACGATATCCCGATTAACACCCCTTATGAAAAACCGTTTTATAAATCGGAGGTCCCTTCATGGGCAGTGAAACAGGAACCAGGTGCGCCATACCAGCAAGGGAACCTGTCGGAAGCGCTGGGGAAAATGGGGCATGGTTTCGATTTGCAAACGCCTTCTTTACCGCAGCAAGTAATGGGGTTCGATAAGGTTCCGGTTCCCGTTTCCAATCTGATTTATTCCGAGTTTGAACCTTTGGGGCAATTGGAAAATTCTTTCATTGTCATGCAGGGAAAAAAGGGTTTGCTGGTGGTCGATCAGCATGTAGCGCACGAGAGGATTTTATACGAAAGGTTCCGCGAAGCCGCGAAAGATAAAAAGATAGAAGTGCAAAACCTTTTATTCCCGGAAACCATCGAGTTTTCCCCTGCTGAAACTGAAATTTTGATCCCGCACATCGATCGTTTGAAAGAATTAGGGTTGGAACTCGAAGCATTTGGAAAAAACGGATTTCTTTTGCGGTCGGTACCCGCCATTTTGAAAAATACGGATAACGAAAAACTTCTGCGCGATACGATAGAGCTTTTACCTAAAGGTGGAAATGAGGACATTCTGCATGATAAATATGAAGATGTTCTCATCATGATGTCCTGCCGCAATGCTATCAAGGTCAACCATCCTTTGAACCTCGACCAGATTCGTAAACTGATTTCCGATCTGGAACAAACCAGCATGCCTTTCACCTGTCCTCACGGAAGACCCATTTCACTCCTCTTCGATATAGACGATATCCTGAAAAAATTTTTACGAAAGTAGCCCACTGGCGTGGGAGGCAACGGACCCTTTTGGGGACCGAGGTTTTTTTGCAGCAAGCCTCTGTCCAGAAGCTTGAGGGTAATTGTATCGCTAAATAAGGAATGTCCTTATTGCCTCCGGGCGTTGCCCGGTTAGCCACGGACGGTGATTTTTTTGATGGACTTCGCCAGTTTTCTGAGTTTGACCGCTGTTTTGGCTTTTTCTTCTTTACGGGGAATTTTTTTGGGTTTGCGGTAGCGGGCAGATTTTCGAGTGTTGGTGTAAACCCATTCCGCATCGAGTAAAAATTTTTCCCTGCTTGTGGGGTTCATTTTACGGAACAGGGTGAGAAGCTTTTGCTCTTCTTTGTTTGTGCTGATGAGATGGTCGCCCAACAGCCCTTTGAACATCAGGCGTCCTTCTTCCAGGCCTCCGCTGGTGACTTCCAGGGGAGCTTTTGAAGCAGGGAGTTTTTCTTTGTCGGGTGTTTGTAAGTCTTCGGTTAAAATTTTTGTGGTTAACAACCGGTCAAGAGATACATTTCCCAACCGTGCAAGTTTAACGAGGACAGAAACCGGGGCATCTCTTTCACCTGCTTCATAACGCACATAGGTTCTGAATCCGATTTCCAGAACTTCAGACAAGGCCATCTGTGTGCAGTTGAGCTTTTTGCGGATTGTTTTTAAATTGTCTGAGAGAACAGTCATTGTGCCTCGCCAAACAGAATATTTAAGCTAATTCGATCCCATTCTTTCTTAAGTATTTATAGGCTTCATCTATCCAGAACCGCTCTTTTTCTAATTTATAATCGGGCAGGTCTTTTGAGGAGCCGACAATGCTTTTCATATAGTCAATGGCTTCGTTCTTCTTGCCATTTTTATCCAGCAAACGGGCGTAGTGGTAATAGGCCTTGAAGAAATGGAAGGAGTTAATGACTTCACCATAAGCGGCCAACGCTTTTTCATCATTTCCTCCCAGGCGGTAGCATTCTGCGAGGCCGAAAATGGCATTGCCATAATCGTATTTTTTATCGATCGCGGTCAGTTTTTCCAAAACGGTAGCGGCTTCATCATATCGTTTCAGACCATGAAGGCATTTGGCGAGACCGTACCTGGCTTCCAGCATTTCCGGATCGCGTTGAATAGCTTCTTCAAAGTTGGCAATGGCAGATTCATAGTTTTTCTGCTCGACATAGGCCTGTCCCAGCTTTTCATAATGGTAGGCTTTTTGATATTTTCCAATCAACTCTTTGAGTTGAAGGGTTTCTTCGGTTTCAACCTCTCTTTTTTCAGATTTGCCAAACGGAATAATGGTGCCCCCGGAGGTGGCTGCGCCGCTGCTGGCCCGGTTTTTTATGGCGAAAAAATAGGCCACCGCCCCGATAGGCGGAAGTAAAATAATTATGATTATCCAGACAAAATGCTCACGCCTTTGGATGCAGTCCATACACATCCACAACATGAATCCGATTGCCAGGTAATTGAATATTTCTGCCAACTTAACCTCTGATTTTCTGGAGCAATAAAAATGCTTGCCCGGTTTTTAAAACTAGGAATCCTCAACCACCTTATTTGAGGCGTCGAGAAGTAGTACCTTTGGCTGATGTTTTTCTTTATCGGTATCTATATTACCATAAGCAGCAACAATGATGCGATCATTTATCTGGGCCAGGCGGGCGGCAGCTCCGTTGATTGAAAACGTCCCGGAACCTCTTTCGGCAGATATTACATAAGTAATAAAGCGGCTCCCCGAGTTGATATTGTATATGTGAACTTGTTCGTAGGGCCGAATATCCACGCGTTCGAGCAATTCCTCATCAATGGCGATGCTGCCTTCATAGTCAATTTCCGTGGCAGTCACACAGGCCCGGTGCAGCTTTGATTTCAACATTATTCTTTGCAATTTTTAATCCTCAATGATGCAATTATCGATAAGTCGGGCAGGCCCGATTTTTACTGCCAGAGCAATCAACGTCCGGCCTTTTATTATTTCCTTTTCTTCTAAACTTACGGGATCGCAGATCGAAATATAATCGATCTGGGTGCCGGGTTCAGCCGAAATTATGTTTCTTATGTTCTGGCGCAACTCTTTAGAAGAAATAATCCCTTGTTGGATTTTTTCTTTTGAATCTTTAAGAGATCTTGAAAGTGATAGAGCCTGCTTTCTTTCCTCAGGAGATAAGTTGCTGTTGCGTGAACTCATGGCAAGTCCATCGGGTTCGCGCATTAACGGGACCCGATGAATTTCGACATCCATATTTAAATCACGGGTCATTGTTTCTATCACCGCCAGTTGCTGCCAGTCCTTTTCACCAAAAAATGCATATTGGGGACGGACAATATTAAATAATTTTAAAACCACCGTTGCGACCCCCTTGAAAAATTGAGGCCGGCTTTTTCCACACAGATTCCGGGTGATTTCATCAACCTGAACATGGGTTTTGAAACCCTCAGGGTAAATCGTCTGCCGGTCCGGATTAAAAACCACGTCAACCGAGAGGGATTCAAGTTTTTCCAAATCACCTGACAGGTCTTGAGGATAAATATCCAGATCTTCTTTAGGACCGAACTGCCTTGGGTTGACGAAAATACTTACCACGGTATGGTCGCATTTTTCCAGGGATTGTTTTACCAGGCTCAAATGGCCTTCGTGCAAATATCCCATGGTGGGAACCAAACCCAGGGTTTGACCCCGGAATGATTCGGATATTTTTCTCATTTCGTCAATGGTTGAAACCACGACAGTCTGTTGTTTTAGCTCAGTGGTCATTTTTTACCTGTTTGAGGGAACCTTTTTTCAAATTATAACTATGTTCGGGACCTGGAAAGGTTTCGCTGCAGACCTCATCGACGAACTCGCTGACAGCATTTTGAATGACAGCCGACAATTGAGCATATCGTTTGACAAACTTTGGCGTAAAGTCGGGGTTCAATCCCAGCAGGTCATGTATCACTAAAATCTGTCCATCGCATTGAGACCCGGCACCGATCCCGATGGTTGGAATTTCCAGATCCCGGGTGATCTCGGCAGCAAGTTCTTCTGGCATTCCCTCGAGGACCAGGGAAAAAGCTCCTGCTTTCTGCAGATCTTTGGCGTCCTGTTTGATTTGTTTTGAGTCGAGAAAGGTTTTTCCCTGAACCTTGTATCCTCCGAACTGATGGACCGATTGCGGGGTCAAGCCGACGTGTCCCATAACTGGAATTCCGGCTTGAACTATGGTGCGGACCTGGTCAGCAACTCGTGCACCCCCTTCAAGTTTCACGGCGGCCGCACCTCCCTCCTGTACCAGACGACCGGCATTGGTGACGGCCTGTTCTGCTGAAACCTGGTACGACATGAACGGCATGTCGGCCACTACCAGTGCCCGATTCGCCCCACGCTTCACGGAGCGGGTGTGGTAGATCACATCTTCCAGAGTCACGGAAAGGGTGTTTTCGTGGCCCTGTGAAATCATTCCCAATGAGTCGCCTACGAGCAAAATATCGATTGCAGTCGCATCCAGCAATTTTGAAAAGCTGTAATCGTAGGCCGTCAGGGCGGTTATTTTTTTCCCTGAATTTTTCCTTGCTGCGATGGCAGGAACCGTTACAGGCTGATTTTTCATTTTAATCTAAATGTTGTGGCTGGGAGCCGGACAGGAAGGAGCGGAAGACCGGAACTATACGAACCGATCTCCCTCGGCAGTTGCCGAAAGAGAAGCAGTATGACTTTTCAAACGTGAACTAAAACTTGAAGCCCTTAAGAGTCTTCGTGTTTTAAACGTTTGTTTGTCCGTTTTAAGCTTTCTCCGTCCCGGTCCGTCAGGATCCAAGCGGATTGTAATATTCTCGGCCTATTTTATGGCTGTTGATCTTGTTTATCAACTCCTCAAGGTCACATTTTTTTTCAACAAAGTCGATCTCATTGGTATTTATGACCAAAAGCGGTGTTTCAGAGTAATAAAAAAAGAAATTATTGAAGGCTTTGTTTACAGAATCGAGGTAATCCGGGTCCATAAAAGCTTCGTATTCCCGTCCCCGTTTGGCGACTCTTTCCTGCAAAACTTCGGTGCTGGCTTGCAAATAGATGACCAAGTCCGGTTTTGGAGCTTTTGCGTCGATCAGGCTGAAAATCTGCTCGTATAGATTATATTCATGGTCTTCAAGGTTGAGACGGGCAAAAACCTTGTCCCGCTGGAATAAATAGTCAATGACAACGACTGAATCGAACAGGTCTCTTTGTGCCAGTTGCATATATTGGTTGTACCGGCTCAGTAAAAAAAAAACCTGGGTTTGAAAGGAATAGGCCTCTTTATCTTCATAAAATTTGGATATGAAAGGATTAGACTCCGTATCTTCAAGGATCAGCCGTGCGCCATATTGTTCTCCCAGAAGATTGACGAGAGAGGTCTTGCCGGCGCCAATTGCCCCTTCGATAGCTATGAATCGAGGTTCGATTGTGGGTTTGATCATGGTCGTTTTACCCCTGGCGTCACCCTAAAGTTTCTTTTATGGTCCACTTCAAATCGTTTTGATCCCCCGCTTTTACGACTTTCACTTCAGAGGCCCATAATGGAAAACTCATTTTATCTTTTCCCCATTCTGAACAAAGTATGACGGGAGTATTTTGGCCTTTAATCTTTTTTATTAAATTTATATGGCCTTCACGGTTTAATTTTAAGTTCAGAATAATGAGCTCCGGTTTATTTTCGGTTTTTAGAGCGTCTTCTACGGAGCTTTGAACAGAGATTGCGAAACCTTCTTTTTCGAGTTCTTTGTAGCAGGACTGATTGTGACCGTTGGAATCTTCAATTAATAGGATATTTTTTGAAGTCAAAATCAGAATAATGATTGAGTGTTAAAAAAAATAAATTAGCGCGGAAAAAGGCTCCAGAGTATCCCCGCGCGTTTAGTTTTTATAATAATCAGGCTTTTATTGCAACGTTTAATGGTTTTTGGCGGATTTCTGAATTTCCTGGTAAAGGCTGGAATATTGACGGGCAGAATTATCCCAACTGAAATCCATAGCCATCCCATTATTTATCAAACGTTCCCAGAGGTTTTGATCGGCAAAACAGTCAAAGGTTTTCTGGAGAGCTTTCTTAAAGGATTTTTGATCATTGGGTGAAAATTTAAACCCCGTTCCTGCTTTTCCCTCAAATTCCCGGATGGAATCATCGAGCCCGCCCACCGAGCTTACTATAGGAACCGTTCCGTATTTCAGAGCATACATTTGTGTGAGTCCGCAGGGTTCGTAGATAGAAGGCATCAATAAAATGTCGCTTCCTGCGAGAACCTGATGAGCGAGTGCGTCATCGAAGGTAAAGGAGGTTGCAAACTGGTCGGGCCTGGTCTTGGCCAATTGACTGAAAAAATCTTCGTATTTTGCCTCCCCTTGTCCTAAAACGATCAGACCCATATCATAATCCTTCAGATCTGCCTGCATTAAAAGATCAATCCCTTTCTGGCTGGAAAGCCGGGTGATCATGCAAAGTAATGGGGTGTGGTTTTCCAGTGTAAGAGAGAACATCTTTAAGAGTTCATCCCGGCATTTTTTCTTATTGGAGAGGGGACCGTATTTTTCTACAATTAAATCGTCCGTGGCGGGATTCCAGACAGAATAATCCACTCCATTTAAAATTCCGCAAAGGGAGTCTGATCGCTCCTGCAAGATGCCTTCCATGCCAAACCCCAGCCCGGCGGTCTGTATTTCTTTGCAGTAATTGGGGCTGACTGTATTCAAGGCATCAGAATATATTAACCCTGATTTTAAAAGACTTATTTGGTCATAAAATTCTATTCCCTCGGGTCCCCAAAAAGAATCGGGGAGGCCTGTGACAGGGAATTCATCCATTGGATAATTCCCCTGGTAACCGAGGTTATGAATAGAAAATAAAGTATTTATCCTGGAAAACCAGGAATCTTCGGAGTAGACAGACTTGAGATAGGCGGGAATCAGGCCTGCATGCCAATCGTTGCAATGGATCAGGCCGGGTTGAAAGTCCAAAGCCTGGCAGGTTTCCAAAACAGCCTGGCAGAAGAATGCAAACCGCTCTACATTGTCCTGATATTCCGACTCAGGGGTTCCATACAAATGTTCGCGTTTGAAGTATTCATCGTTTTCTACAAGATAGACAGGAACGTCTTCAGGTAATTTGCCCTCAAAAAGGCGCGCCTTTTTTTTGCTGACCCTGCTTTCTATTTCCAGGTTCAGCGAATTCACGGGATGCGATTTTGTGCAGGTATATTTTGGAAGTATGGCGCGAACCTCCAGTCCCAGCTTTTTAAGAGCAGGGGGGAGCGATCCGCCAACGTCCGCCAATCCCCCGGTTTTAGCGAAGGGGAAAATCTCAGATCCTACCCATAATATTTTTAAAGGCGAATTCATAAGATTTGCACCTTATGAAATGCAGGATCAAAAGTCAATCCGAACGGATTGACTGCCAAAATAATTGATTGAATGGGAATTAATAACTATAATCGAAACACCAATAATTAATTTCAATCCCATGAAAAACAAAAAAATCGCGCTGGCCGTTTCGGCTGGGATAGCCGCTTATAAAGCGGTGGAATTATTACGAATGCTGGTGAAAGAGGGGGCCGATGTGCGGGTTGTGATGAGCGCCAACGCCGGACAGTTTGTAACCCCCTTGACCTTTGAAAGCCTTTCTGGAAACCCGGTTTACCATCAGCTTTTTAATTCGGAAAGATCCGCGGATATGGAACATATTCGCGTTGCGGAAAACGCGGACCTGATGCTGGTGGTCCCTGCCACTGCTTCCACTCTCGGGAAAATGGCCAACGGACTGGCGGATGATGCTTTGAGCAATTTATACCTGGCCTTCAAAGGCCCCGTTATGGCAGCGCCTGCCATGAACGAGGGCATGTGGGGAAACCTTGCGGTCCGGAAAAATATCGAACAGCTGAAATCGCGAGGAGTTGAATTCATAGAACCGGAAGAGGGTGAGCTTGCCTGTGGAACGACGGGTCCCGGCCGGCTTGCCGACCTCGACAGGATTTTTAGCCGGGTTAAAAGCCGCTTTGAAAAACTTCAGGATTTGCGTGGAATTAAAATACTGGTAACAGCCGGGCCGACTCACGAGCCATTGGACCCGGTTAGATACCTTTCCAACCCTTCTTCAGGAAAAATGGGCTATGCGATTGCCGGGCAAGCTCAAGCACGGGGGGGCGAGGTCGTTTTGATCAGCGGACCGACTCACTTAAAACCCCCCACCGGGGTGGGTTTCAAGTCTTGTAAAACGGCAGAAGAAATGAATCAACTGGTCCAGGAATTTTTGCCTGAATGCGATGCGCTGATCATGTCAGCCGCAGTTGGGGATTTCACCGCTGAAAAACTGGAAAAGGAAAAAATCAAAAAACAAAGCGGGGAAGGCCGGACCCTCAACCTTGTTCCCACTAAAGATATTTTGATGGAAGTTTCCAAGGTCAAGACGCACCAGTTCGTGGTGGGTTTCGCGGCGGAAACGCAGAACCTGGTACAAAGCGCGTTGGAAAAACTACGAAATAAGAAACTGGACTTGATTGTCGCCAACGATATCAGCGCACCCGGTATTGGGTTTCAATCGGATAACAACCAGGTGACCCTGATTGATGCCGATGAAAAAATTGAAAACCTGCCGAGGATGAGCAAGAAAGAAATAGCGGATATTTTATTAGATAAAATACCGGGCCATGCCCGGTGAGAACAGGTCGATGCTGGTCAACCAGCAAATTATTCTAAGGCCTTTTGCCTCCCGCTCTAGCGGGCGCAGCGAAAGCCGATAGCAAGGGAACGGTTTCTGGGAGTGGTGGCGTTTCTATATACCAGATCCACGTCGTCGGCGTTATTTCTCCAGCTGCCACCCCGAATGACTTTGTACTGGCCTTTTTCCGGCCCTGGGGGATTTTCCTTCGGGGAAAAAAGATAGTATTCAGGAAAATGCCAGTCGCTCACCCATTCGGAGGCATTTCCGGAAAGATCATAAACCCCATAATCGGATTTTCCACTTTCATAGGATCCCACGGCCGTGGTTTTATTCACTTCCTCGTTGTAGTTTAATTTGCTCGAATCGGGAGATGTATTTCCCCAGGGATATCTTACGGAACGTTTTCCCCGAGCGGCTTTTTCCCATTCCGCTTCTGTGGGTAGCCGCTTATTTTGCCACTGGCAAAATTTCAAAGCCTCTTTCCAGGAGACTCCCACAACAGGCTGCTGGGGGCCGTTGAAGTCCGGGTCATTCCACCCTTTGGGTTTTTTAGCTCCTGATTTCTTTATGAAATTTCCATAGGCCTCGTTGGTGACTTCATAAACATCTATATAAAAACTGTCCAGATAGACTTCATGTGCAGGATTTTCAGGGCCCAGTGTGTGCCGGTCTGTGTTGAACAAATCATGCGGTTTTAACTCCAGCATGGACTTTTTGCTTCCCATCATGAAAGGTCCTTTTTCAATCAATACCATGCCATCTGGCGGTGAGTTTTCAGCTTGGGCGGAAACTGCGAAAAAGACAGAAAATACAAATAAAAATAAGGGCTTCATGAAGTGTAATTATTATTTTTTAAGATCGGATTATAGAAAAAACCGGGGAGGTTGGCAATTGCGAAAATTTGTCTCCGGCCTCGTTTTTTGAGTGCGGAAGATCAAAAACCCAGGATCAATGCCAATTGACAGTTTGGTCCAATAGTAATAAAATTCCTCATTCTTGCTTTAAAAAGGTATTTTAAACTTATTTGGCGGGTCAACCGATAAGGCTTGAAAACCTGGAGAGACTATGGACGATCCTAAAAAAGAACCCATCACTTTAAGCGGTGATCAGGACACAAAATTGTGCCTGAATTGTGGTTTCCCCAATCGCAATTCGGATAGCCAATGTATGTATTGCCGAACCAGCCTCGTAGAAGAAGGTGGGTTGATAAACTGGATCCGACAAACTTATTTTGTTCTTAAATGGCGATGGCAACTCAAACAAAAACGAGACGGAATAGAAAAGCCAGTTGCCAAAACCCCTTTTTATAGAACCGCCGGGTATTTTTTTCTTGGACTGGTTTTAAGCGGGATTGGAGTTTTTGTCTTCACCAGTGCAGTCGGTCAAAATTCTTTTTCCAGCGGTCTGATCGCCTTGCTGTTAATCGGATACGGTTTTTTTACTTTAAAAACCCTGGTCAGTAATAAAAAATAGCTCGCATTTATTCCGGTCGTTCTTTTCCTTTTGACTCTTTCCCCCTTCTTTCACATATTTCTGGATTGATATCTTGTTTTTTTTAAATTTAAGTCTTATTTAAAGATCAGGACTCTCTGAAAAAGGTGTACCCTGAACAAGAAAAATGGGCTTATTCTATAAGTAATGCGAGACGTGATATCTGAAAAAAAAGAAACGATTTCCCTGGCCATTAAGGGTATGAGTTGCGCCAGTTGCTCAGCACGGATTGAAAAGAAAGTCGGGGGATTGGAGGGCGTTTCTTCCGCAAAAGTGAATTTTGCCTCAGAGACCGCTACGGTTGAGTTTAATCCCGAAATAATCCAGGCCGAACAATTTCCGGAGGAGATTAAAAAACTCGGATTTGAAGTTCCTTTCACACGCCAGGTTTTTCCTGTAGGAGGAATGACCTGCGCCTCATGTGTTTCCAGAGTGGAAAACAAATTATCTTCCCTTCCCGGAGTTTCAGACGTCCAGGTGAACCTCGCTGCTGAACAAGTGTCTGTCGAATACCTTCCCACTCTTATTAGCTTCGATGATCTTAAAGAGACTTTGTCGCAGGTGGGCTACCAGTTGTTTCCAGCAAAACAAGAGGAGGATTTGTCTTTCAAGGAGGAAATTCGACAGCTCAAGGAACAGTCCATTTTAAAACGGAAACTTGTCTTAAGCGGGGTTTTCAGTATTTTAGTGATGTTCCTGAGTATGAAAGGGGATGGCATTTCCCTTCCGGTCCCTTTGAACCTGCTGCTGTTTATATTGGCTACCCCCGTCCAGTTTTATTGCGGTTGGCAGTTTTACCAGGGCACGTGGAATGGTATTCGCCACGGGTATGCTGATATGAACACATTAATAGCCGTAGGAACTTCCGCAGCCTATATCTATAGCGCCATAGCTGCCGCTTCTCCTTCCTTGTTCCACATTGAGAATGAAAAAGTTCCGGTATATTTCGACACTTCGGTGATGATCATTGCGCTGGTTTTATTGGGAAGATGGCTGGAGTCACGTGCAAAAAGAAATGCTTCCAATGCTATTAAGAAGTTGATGCAACTGCAGCCGAAAACGGCGAAAGTTGAAAGACAGGGAGAGGAAAAGGAGGTCCCTATTTCTGAACTGGTCTTGGAAGATCGCGTTTTTGTCCATCCTGGAGAACAGATTCCTGTAGATGGTAAAATTTATGAAGGCAGCTCCTCTGTTGATGAGTCCATGTTGACAGGTGAAAGTGTCCCGATAGAAAAGAAGGAGGGGGATGAAGTTTTCGGCGCCACCTTGAATAAAACCGGGTTTTTTAAAATGAAGGTAACGCGGGTGGGGAAAGACACGACTCTTGCGCAGATTATTAAACTGGTGGAGGAAGCGCAGGGGTCAAAAGCACCTGTTCAAAAACTTGCAGATAAAATTGCCGGAATTTTTGTGCCGTCGGTTATTGGTGTTGCGGTTGTCTCTTTTCTTTTCTGGTTGATATTTGGAAACTCCGTCGCTGAAATTCCAGTCTCACTATTTACCTTTGCTCTTATGACTTTCATTTCTGTTCTGATCATTGCCTGTCCTTGTGCGTTGGGCCTTGCCACACCGACGGCAATCATGGTAGGCACTGGACTGGGTGCGAAACTAGGTGTTTTGATAAAAGGGGGAGAAGCTTTAGAACGGATCGAACGGATTGACACCATCGTTTTTGATAAAACAGGAACGCTGACTTACGGAAAACCTGAGGTTGCCGATGTTCTTCTTGTACCTGGAACCCAGTGGAATGTTGAACAATTGCTCACTTTTGCAGGGTCTTTAGAAAAAGGTTCGGAGCACCCGCTGGGAATAGCGGTAACTGCAGAAGCTAAAAGGAGAGGACTCAAACTCAGTACGCCAAATGATTTTCGTGCCCTGCCCGGGTTTGGAGTCGAAGGGGTGGTCAATGAAAAGAGGGTGTTGTTGGGAAATAAAGGATTGATGGAGGAAAACCGGATAGATATATCATCTGTAGATAACCAGCTGCCCAAACTGACAGAGAACGGCAAAACCCCGATGATTGTTTGTATTGATGGGCGGGTGGCGGGGCTCATAGCCACGACCGATGCCTTGAAACCGCATGCAAAGGAAAATGTATTGCAGTTGAAGCAAAAGGGACTGGAAGTTGTCATGTTGACAGGAGACAACACCAAAACGGCGCAGGCTGTGGCGGAACAGTTGGGGATTGACCGGGTCGTTTCTGAAGTGCTCCCTTCAGAAAAGGTAGCTGAAATTAAAAAAATTCAAGATTCCGGACATTGCGTGGCGATGGTGGGTGACGGCATCAATGACGCTCCGGCCCTTGCATCCGCTGATATTGGTATCGCAATGGGAAGCGGTACCGATGTGGCCATGGAAGCTTCTGATATTACGCTAGTGGGATCGAACCTTAAATCGGTTGTGCAATCCATAGAATTGAGCCGAGCTACCATGTTAAAAATCAGACAAAATTTATTCTGGGCATTTATATATAATGTTTTGGGCATCCCTCTTGCGGCGGGCGTATTATATCCCGCGTATGGAATTTTATTGCAGCCTGTATTCGCTGCTGCAGCCATGTCTTTAAGTTCTGTTTCTGTGGTTGGCAATTCCCTTTTATTGAATAAATCAATTAATACGTAGCTCATTCGTTTGTGGAGACACAGACCCCGGTGAAACCCCTTCGACCTTTCATATTTTCCACAATCATTGTGCTGATTTTTTTTGGTTTTCTGGAAACGGTTTTGCGTTTTTCCGGGTTTCAACCAACCATTCGCTTTAAAAAGTATGACTTTCCTGCCTGGATGGAAGAACTGGATCCTTTAGTGCTGGCAAAATATCAGGGCTTTGTTGTTGAGCGGGGTTTTGTCAATGAGGATGCGTATGCCTATAAACCGGATTTGCGTTATGGATATTTGCTGAAACCCAATCTTGATTTAACCGTTTCAAACTACTCTTCAACGGTGTTTGTAGACAAACTTCCACCCTGGAGGATTGAATCGGATTCACAGGGAAATCGCATTTCCAAACGGGGCGCGGTTAATCCTGTTGGGGAGTCCATGGCCATTCATGTGCTTGGAGATTCCAGCAGCTTTGGCTGGGGTGTCGATTATGAAGATTCTTATCCGCAGCAACTCGCAAAAATATTAAATGATTCTCCCTCTTTATTGAAGGTTATCGTAAAAAACCACTCGACCCCGGGCTTCACTTCTTTTCAGGGGAGGTTGCTGCTTGAAGACAAAGTGAAAATTAAAAAAGGGGATATTGTTTTAGTTTCCTTTGGGTTCAACGATTCCTATTCCTCCAGAAACTCAGACCGATCGCGCTTTGAAGCCCGCAACTCAACGGCCGGAAAATTAATATGGGCTTTAAACCGCCTGTTAATATTTAAAGGATTGCGAACCCTGATTCACAATTTGCCGGATCTAAAAACTTCCAAAACAAAAATTACCCGGGTTTCGTTAAAAGAATACCAGGAAAATCTCGGCATTATTTTTAAAACGATTCTAAATAAAAAAGGAAAACCTCTTTTTTTAAATATATGCAATGGAGAAAAATACCGGGATGCAGCTGAAAAAACTGCGAAAGTCTTGAACATTCCATTTTTTAATATCCCTGAAGAATTCAAACAGCATTTATCGCAGGCACACACTATTTATCCGGATAAATTTGTAGATTATTTTGAAGCTTACGGGGAAATGATGGAAAAAGAACCTCGACTTGCATTTTTGTTTCCTGACTATTGCCATCCCAATGCAACTGGACACCGGTTAATAGCTGAAACTCTCTATAAAGAGAGCAGAATATTAAAATAAAATTGAATGTGGGTTATCGATCAAACCCGGATACCAGGACCTCTCTGTTATAGGCGGCTACCACCTCACCTCGATTGACCATTCCAATCACCCGTTTGATGTCATTGTTGTGGACGACGGGCAGCTGTTCTACATCCAGCTGGGCAAATAATTCCATCGCCTGGTTTAAATTGTTATCAGGAGTGAGTGATTTCACGGGTTTTACTGAAAGGTCATTTGCGACCACAAGATCACCCAGATCTTCTTCAAAAATCATTTCCCGTACCATATGAAATGAAAGGATACCGGACATTTCTCCTTTATCGTTGACCACGGGAAAATAAAAATTTTTCGAATAAGAAATGGTTTCAAGGATTTTTCTAAAAGGCATTCCTTCAGGGATGTTTGTAACCTCTTTATGCATCACTTCGCTGACTTTAATTGAATTGAGAATAGAAACTTCCCGACCATGCTGGATGTTTATTCCTTCTTTCAGAAGCTTTTGAATGTAGATCGAATTTTTGGTGAATCCGCGGAATGTCTGGGCGGAAACGATGCAGGTAATCATTATGGGAAGGATGATGGTGTAGTCATTGGTAAGCTCAAAGAGCATCAATATATTGGTCAAGGGTGCCTGCATTACCGCACCCGCTACCGCACCCATCCCAACAAGCGCATAGGTCTCCGGTGAAGCGGTTAAGTCTGGATTAATACCATGCACCATGGCCCCGAATGCGGACCCCAGCATGGCTCCTATAAAAAGGGAAGGGGCAAACACTCCACCCAGCCCACCCGAACCCAGCGTGACGGAAGTGCTGAAAATTTTTAAAAATATTAGAATAAATGCCATGCCCCATAGCAATTCGCCTGACAGGGCCTTTTCCATAAACTCATACCCGTTTCCCAGGATGGCGGGAAACCCAATAGAAATCAAACCGACTATCAATCCCCCCAGGGCCGGTTTTAATGGTTTGGGAAGGTTAACTTTGTTGTCAAAAAAGTCGTGCGACTTGAAATAGAACGAAGTGAACAACCGGGAAACAAGCCCGCACAATAGTCCGAGAAACAGATAAAAAATAATTTCAGAATAACTGACAAGCTCGTGAATTGGCACCTGGAAAGTAATTTCGTTTCCTTCCAAAGCCCTCCCTGTTGCTGTGCCGATTACGGAAGCGACAATGATGGGGCTGAAAGTGTGAATCGCGAAATCGCCGAGTATGATTTCAAGAGAAAATAAAACTCCTGCCAGAGGGGCATTGAAAGAGGCTGCGATCCCCGCGGCTGCACCACAACCCACCAAAACCCTTACCCGCTCTCTGGATAAGTGAAAAAGGTTTCCCAATGCCGAGCCAACCGCCGACCCGATTTGTACAGTAGGGCCTTCACGCCCTGCCGAGCCGCCGGAGCCAATGGTTAAAGCGGATGTGGTTGAGCAGGTGATAAGAGTTCGCTTGCGGATTTTTCCCGCTTTCAATGCTACCGCGTGCATGACCCGGTGGACCCCGTTTTCTTTCACAGCATCGGGGAAGAAATGGCAGATAATTCCGGTAAAAATACCCCCGAACATGGGCATGAGCGGTAAGAGAAAAGGCAATGCCGTTCCGGTGATTCCCAGCAGGGACAACCCTTCAGAGGAAAAAACATTGCCAAAAAATTCAATCATCCATCGGAAAGCGGTGGAGGCCAAACCGGATACGAAGCCGATCAAAGCAGCCAGGATCAGCATATTGTGGTCTTGCATCAGGTAGGCTTTGACCTTATCTTGAATTATGTCCAGTTTTGATTCCACAGGTTCTTTTCGCCGATGGGGATAAAATTTAATATTATAAAGAAAGTGGCTTTTGATGACCAATGTATTATATCGGGACAGTTCTCGGGCTTTATGATATGCTTCTGCAAATTTATTTTCGTTACGGATAGAGCTCTTTAAATGGCACAGGAAAATCCCGAAGTAATAATTGCTCCCTCAATTCTTTCCGCTGATTTTGGTCGACTGAACGATGAGATAAAGGCAGTCGAACAGGCAGGAGCGGACTGGATCCATGTAGATGTGATGGATGGGCATTTTGTTCCTAATATAACCATTGGGCCGGCAGTGGTGGAATCTGTTCGCAAGGCAACCGAGCTGCCTTTGGATGTGCATTTGATGATTGAAAATGCGGATTGTTATATTAAAGATTTCGTCAATGCCGGGTCGGATATCATCACGGTCCATGTGGAAGCGTGTCCTCACCTGAACCGGACCATTCAACTGATAAAGGAGCAAAAGGTCAGGGCTGGGGTGGTCCTCAATCCGGCTACCCCCCTTTCTTCGCTTGAAGAAATCCTGCATGAGATTGATATGGTTTTATTGATGTCGGTAAACCCGGGATTCGGAGGACAGGCCTTTATTCCTTCCATGCTTGACAAAATTCAAAACCTGAATGATGTTATGTGCCATTATGAAAATCCAATTGAGCTGGAAGTCGATGGCGGTATAAAAGCCGAAAATGCTGGAGAAATCAAGCAGGCAGGGGCCAGCGTGTTGGTTGCAGGCTCCGCTATTTTCAACGCAAAAGATTATAAAAAGGCCATTGAGGCCTTACGGGAAGCCTAGGGGTAATCTTGTGCGGGCTTGAAAACCTTTACGGCTTGTTATTTCCAAAGTGACCGGGTTTATAAATCATTGCGGCTCCCCCCTGATCCTTTATTTATCCCTGTAAATTATTGATTTCCTAATGATTATTCTTAAAAACGGTGCCGGTATATTGAAAGAATATTTTTCTTAACCCAGGCTCAGGCCTTAAAACGGCTCTAAAGTTTTTAAACAGGGAAATACAGGTCTTTTTTGGTGAGGAACCACTATTCCCCTTGTATTCCGTGGTCTAAAAAGGATAAACTTAGAAAAATCAATAGAATTTAAACACATTTTGCTCCGACAGGACAATTTGTCGGGGTTGTTTTCCAAATATTGCGGAGGGTATGAACTATGATGGGAATTGGGTTTCCTGAATTGATGGTTATATTAATCATCATAATGATTATTTTTGGAGCGGGAAAACTTCCCGAAATTGGCAGTGCTTTTGGTAGAAGCATTAAGAACTTCAAATCCTCCATGAAAGAGGCACAGGAAGAAGATGAAGCCGCTCAAGTAGAAGAGGGGCAACAGGCTTCCATTGAAGAAGGGCAAGAAGCTCCCTCACAAGAAAACCTGACAGAGGAAGAAAAAGAAGCAATTGCGCGGAAAAAGGCCCAGGAAGAAGGCGAGGCTAAAGACCTGGCTATGAAAGAGGCTGCCGACAATTTTACGGCCTCATTACCCCGAAAAGGCTCCTATGATTTTAGTAAGGACCAGGAAAAAGGTTAAGTTTTAAATAATTAAAAAAAGCCCCGTGCTCAAAGCACGGGGCTTTTTTGTTTTAAAATTCTGAAATCTCCAGATCGTCCTGGATTACTTATTCTTCATCGTATTTCCAGGGCTCTTTCAGGTTGTCAGTAGTCCAAACAGTCAACCCATCCATATCTTTATAGATTCCTCGGGTAAAAAAATTAAAGGGGTCAAAAAAACGAACCCCTTTTTCTGGATCGATTTCGAAGTTTACTTTTTCTTTTTGGATAGGGTGGGATTTGCATTCCAAAAACTTTTCTCCATCCACTTCGGAAAGGCTGAAAATTTCTTCAATGATATCTGCAGGGTATTGTCCCGAATCCACCACCTGTTTGACCTTCTCCATTATGGCTTCTACTTTTTCTTTATCTAAATGATGCATCTTCATAGCTTTTAACGCTCGCCAAAAATTGTAAGTACAAAAGCCAAATTATAGCTTAACTGATTCAATAAGGCCAGTTTGTGCTTCACTCATATAAAATAAGAGTTTACAAATTATTGAGACTTATATAGGGTTGTATTCCGAAAGCGGTTTTTTTTATCTCGAGTTTGTAGAAATCCTATTCCTTAATTCTCACCTTGAACCAGCCGGTTTTAAAAAACAAATCCCCTGCTTCCAGTTATTTTTACTTTGTTTTGATATTAACGGGTTTGGCAGTGGCGGTTCGCTTGCCAGGAATCGGAGTGCCCCTGTTAGGGGATGAAGCAACTACTTTCTGGGAACATGCTTCTTCCTCTTTTTATACTTTGTTTTCGCAATACAACGGACCCAATCAGCATTCGTTTTTTTCATTTCTCTCCAATACTTCAATGCAAATTTTTGGCGAAAACGAAATCAGTTTTCGTCTTCCTTCTTTTTTCGCCGGTGTGCTGGTCATTCCATTGACCTGGTTTGCCGGCCGGCAGCTTTTGCTTTCGCCCCAGGTTTCCCTTTTGGCGGCTTTTTTGGTTGGCTTTTCAATGCCTTTATTTGAGCAATCGCAGCAGGGAAGAGGGTATACCCTGACTGTGGCACTTGGACTGGTCGTCTTTTTAACCGGGAAGAAAATGTTGTCAGAAAATTATGACTGGAGATTCCTGCTGGGATTTATTCTTTCAGGCTTTTGCATGGTTTTAACCCTGCCCAGCAATATTTATTTCCTGGCAGCTTGTGGAGCTTTTTTGCTGGCCGATTTTTGGTTGGAAAATAAAAGTGGGAATAATTTCGGAAAAATATTGGTAAAGAGTTTACCCATTTTATTTTTGGGGGGGATTGCTGTCATATATCTATTTTCTGTTTATGATGACCTCCAGCGCGGGCTCGAGGCCTATCGTTTTTATGCAAAAACAATGGAAGGGCTTGCTTCTCTTGAGCCTACCCTTATGCGATCTTTGGAAATATTTCCACATTTGGCCAAACCGTGGGGCATTCCTCTGTGTTTGATTTTCCTTTTTGGGTTTTGGAAGTTGAAGAAACCTGTCCTTCTTTTAATATTTATTTTACCCCTGATTTTCAATCTGATTTCAGGCATTCAGGGTCCACCCCGATCCTACTATTATTGGGTTCCCTTTTTTATGCTGGTTTCGGCAAATGGATTGGTTTTTATTTACAACTGGATGGCTTTATGGATCCCGCAAAAATTTAACAAGGTAATATTTGCTGTTTTTTCTGTGGTTTTAATTTTTAACCCACTGATCTCACTGAAAAATTATTTTGAACATCGCTTTGAATCAAAATTTGTGAAAATGGAAGAGGGCCAGGATGCCATTCGTTACCTGGAGAATTCACCAAAGGATTATTTATTTGTCATTCCCTGGGAGGATCGGGTTCTGCGGTATTATACCGAGAAAAGAGTTGCGGATAATATGATGAACATTGTTCAGAATGGAGGATTGAAGAAAATAATATTTTTGGGGCACAAATCACTCCCTCCCGAAAAAATTGTCATTGCCGGATTATTCTCCGAAACCGCCTTTTTGCCTGAATATTTTAATCTGGTAGATCAAAAAGGAAGTCTTAATTTTTACGATTTTAATTTTGAAATCACTAAAATTTTTCCTTTGGAAAAGGGTTTTAATTTCCAAAACCTGTTGAATAATATTGTTCCGCCGGGAATTAAAATGAGCAAGGAGTCAAAACATAAATTTGTCGGAAAGGAATCTTTGAAAATTGAAGGCACGGATTCTCCGGTTCACATAATTTCTAAATTTCTTATGACAGTTAATCTGCCCCCGGGAAAAGCTTTTGTTTTTTACCTTTATGCCAGCAAGTTAGAGCAGAAATCCAGGGCGGGACTTATGGCTTCAAGGGCAAAAAGGGGGAACACTGATAGCGTAAACTTTTTGTATGGGATATTTCGTGAGGAAAACGGTAGCCTGCAGTGGGAGCCTGAACATCCTTACCGAAACTTTAGAGTGAATACAAAAAGAAAAGATTATTTTTATTGGCAAATAATAATGATAACCAGCCCCATTGAGGTAGGCCTGAATCAATTTAAAGAGGCTATAAAGGTTCAAAATGAAACCAGTTATTTTGATGCCATGCAGGCTTACATTCTTCACTCCACAAAATTTGAATGAAAAACCTGCTAAATTTAAATCAGGATGGGACTAGTTCAGGCCAGTCAGGGCGATGATGGGGTCCGGGTAAATACCCAGTTCGATCGTTCCAATGATTCCGATAATTACTACAAACAGTGTCATGGGTGTCATTGATATTTGAAATTCGCCTGCCGGCTCTTTCATATACATGAAGACCACCACTTTCAAGTAGTAATAAAAGGAAATAGCGCTATTGAGAACGGCAATGATAACAAGTGTTACAAAACCTTCCTCAATGGCTGCGCTGAAAATATAAAATTTAGCTACGAATCCTGCAAAAGGCGGAAGCCCTCCCAGGGAGAGGAGAAAAACCGTCATGCTCAATGCCAGTACGGGATGCTTGTAGGCTAATCCTGAATAGTTTTCCATTTCCAGGTTTTCTTCGCCTTTTCTTCCCAATAAAATAATAATTCCGAATGCGCCAAACGTGGTGAAAGCATAGGTCAGCATATAAAACAGGAGACCCGATCCAGCCATGGCGCTTTTGGCAATGACAGCAATAAGAAGGTAGCCCGCATGTGAGATACTGGAAAAAGCCAGCATCCTTTTTATATTGGTCTGCATAATGGCGCCGAGGTTACCGACAAACATACTGAGGACAGCCACAATGCACAATAAAATTTCCCAGTTTGCGGCCATATTGGGAATTGCTTCCGTGAAGACCCGGAAGAAGGCTGCAAATGCCGCTGCTTTGGGTCCCACAGCCATAAACGCCGTAACGGGGGTGGGCGAGCCATGATAAACATCCGGGGCCCACATATGAAATGGAACGGCAGCGACTTTGAAACCAAATCCAATCACCAGTAAAACAATTCCCATTAACAGCAGGGGGCTTGAGGGCGCGCCTTCTGCCTTTATGAATTCGGCAATCTTAAAAAGGTTGGTACTGCCTGTTGAACCGTAAATCAATGTCATTCCATATAAAAGGAACCCGGTTGCAAACGCTCCCAAAAGAAAGTATTTGAGAGCCGCTTCGTTGGATACGGGATCATCTCTTCTGAAACCAGCCAGAACATAAAGGCAGATGGATACGATTTCAATTCCAAGAAAAATCATGATCATGTCCGTGGAAGATGCAAGAACTATCATCCCCACGGTGCAGAGAAGGATCAGGGCATAATATTCCCCGGCTTTCATTCCCTTACGTTCGTTGTACTCAGCGGAAAGTAAAATGGCTAATGCGGAACTAAGAGTGAATATGCAGGTGAAAAAGATGGAAAGATGGTCGACGATATAACTGTCCGTAAACGCAAATGCAGGAAGGGGATGCTTTGCAAACGCACTGATCGCGGTCATCAATAACCCCACGAGACTGACGAACATCAGTAACGTTTTATTTTTTCCTGCCCACAGATCCAGCACCAGGACCCCCATGGCAAAAACGCTGAGCACAAGGACAGGCGCCAGGGCGATCAGGTCAATAGATTCGGGTGCGTGTATCGGTTCCACTTTATATTCCTCAATTATGGCTGGTCTTTTGCAGCTTTTGGCTCAGTTTAGCCAGTTCGGTTTTTGAAATCAGTGATGCATGGTGCCCTCCGCCTCCCTGATGGTCTTTAGTGGGACGGAAATTGTCCGGAGAGACTTTGCTGATCAGATGGCTGACGGAAGCATCAAATGTACTCATAAACGGCTTGGGATATAACCCAATCCAGAAAATTAAAACCAATAAGGGAACAATCGTAATCAGTTCTCGCATATTGAGATCTTTTAATTTCATATTTTCCGGGTTTTTCAGTTCAAGGAACATGACCCTTTGAAACATCCAAAGGATATAGCAGGCCGCCAGAATAACCCCTGAGGTGGCGCATGCAGCCCAGATCCCATTTACCTGAAAGATCCCCATAAGGACAAGAAACTCTCCCACAAACCCGTTCATACCGGGTAATCCGATGGAGGAAAGGGCCACGATCATAAAACAGACGGCATAGACCGGCATTTGTTTGGAAAGTCCTCCAAACTCCTTGATCAACCTTGTGTGGCGCCGATCATAAATGACCCCAACCAAAAGGAAGAGGGCTCCTGTGCTGATACCATGGTTGATATTCTGAATGAGGGCTCCCTGTATCCCATATTCATTCAACGCAAAAATGCCAAGCATTACGAAACCGAGATGGCTGACACTGGAATAGGCCACCAGCTTTTTTAAATCTTCCTGCACCATCGATACCAGGGCTCCATAAACAATTCCAATGATGGATAACCATGCGATAAACGGCATGAAATCATAAGAAGTTTGGGGGAAGAAAGGTAAGTTGAAGCGCAGGAAGCCATAGGTTCCCATTTTCAGTAAAACCCCGGCCAGGATAACCGAACCTGCAGTCGGTGCTTCCACGTGAGCATCGGGTAGCCAGGTGTGGAACGGGAACATGGGCACTTTGATTGCAAAGGCAAGAAAGAAGGCCATCCACAGCCACTTCTGGATATCCAGGGGAGCATTGATGTGTTCTGTTATAAATAGAATATCAGCTGTCGCAACACCCGTGGTTTCTTTAATATGGAAATAGATCCAGATGATAGCTACCAGCATGAGCAGGGAACCGACCGCGGTATAAATGAAGAATTTAACCGCCGCATAAATCCGCCGGGGACCGCCCCATACTCCCACGATGATATACATCGGAACCAGCTGGAATTCCCAGAACACATAGAACATGAACAGGTCAAGCGAGATGAAGACTCCCAGCATCCCTGTGGAGAGTGCCAGCATGGCCATCATGTATTCACGGATATGCTTTTTGACATCCCATGAAGCGATGATACAAATCATCGTCAGGAAAGTCGTCATGACATACAGTAAAAGGGAGATGCCGTCGATCCCTATGTGGTAGTTGATACCCCAGGATTCTATCCAGGAAATATTGTACTCAAACTGCATCCTGTGGCTGGAGTTGTCGAAGTTTGTCCACAGGAGAAGCGAGAGTAAAAAATCAGCCGCGGCAAAAGCAAGTGCAGTTTGCTTGATCGCACCTTCATTCTCCTTCGGTAAAAAGGCGAGAAACAGTGCACCAAAAATCGGCAAAAAAGTAACAAGAGTTAAAAACATAATTCCTTAAATCATTATCAGTAATAGACTGATGAAACCTACGGCTATAAACAGGGCGTAGTTGCGAACAAAACCCGATTGAAATGCACGTGCGTGCTTGCTGAGCCACCCAATTGATTTGGCCGTTCCAACCACCGTCCCATCGATGGCTTTCGCATCGCATTCTTTCCAAAGCAGCTTGGAGCCCTCCACCGTCGGTTGAACGAAGGCGGCATCATATAACTCGTCCACGCCATATTTGTTTTTTACCAATTCGAATCCCCACTGGCCTTTCGTATATTTACCCGGAAGATCCGGCCGTTTGACGTAAAAGATATAGGCAGCGAAAATGCCGGTAACCGCCACACATGCCGAAAACGCCATCAGGAAAATTTCAAACCATATATTGTGTTCGGCCGGATCGAGCAAATGCGACCAGGAAGGAGCATGCCGACCCATTTCATGCAGCATGTGTTCGGAATGTTCCAAAGCGTGTGCGAGGTCGAAATGAAGCACCGGCTCCAACCAGTTATGCAGGATGTGCCACCCATGGAAGAGTGGAATACCCAGCATGCCTCCCACTGTTGCGAGCCCGGCAAGAATAACGAGCGGCATCGTCATCACCTTCGGCGATTCATGCGGATGGACATGCGGATCCACACGGGATTCCCCGTGGAAGGTCATAAAGACCAGACGGAACATATAGAATGCCGTTAACAATGCTGCCGAAATTCCCATTCCCCAGAAGATAATATTTCCGTCCATCAGGGCGTGGTAGAGGACTTCGTCCTTACTGAAAAATCCGGAAAGAGGGGGTATCCCTGCTATCGCCAGGGTGGATACCAAAAAGGTCCAGTACGTGACCGGCATATAATTTTTAAGTCCCCCCATCTTACGCATATCCTGCTCGCCGTGAATACCGTGGATAACACTTCCCGAGCCAAGAAAGAGGCAGGCCTTGAAGAACGCATGTGTCACCAAATGGAAGATGGCAGCCGTGTAGGCGCCAACTCCGCAAGCAAGAAACATGTAGCCGATTTGGCTTACAGTGGAATAGGCGAGTACCCGTTTGATATCAAACTGTGTCATGCCAATGGTGGCTGCCATGATCGCGGTAGCGGCCCCTATGCCGGCAACGACCATCATTGTCATGGGAGCCAGGTTGAACAGAACATTACAACGCACCACCATATAGACCCCGGCAGTAACCATGGTTGCCGCATGGATCAATGCACTAACGGGGGTGGGCCCCTCCATTGCGTCTGGCAACCAGGTGTATAAAGGAATCTGCGCCGACTTACCCGTAGCACCCACAAAGAGCAGCAGGGTAATGATGGTGACTGCTTCCCCGGCATAGATCAGTTTTTCGGGGGCAGCATGCATGACGGTGGAAAAATCAATGGAGCCAAAAATATTGAATATGTACATAACAGCCAGGAGGAAGGCGAAGTCACCCACACGGTTGACTATGAAAGCCTTGGTCCCCGCATCGCAGGCTGATTTTTTTTCGAAATAATAACCAATGAGGAAATACGAGCAGCAACCCACGCCTTCCCAGCCGATGAACATGAGCAGGAAGTTGTTTCCCATAACCAGAAGCAGCATGGCACTTGCAAACAGGTTGAAATAGGCAAAGAACCGGTAGAAGCTGTATTCTTCATGCATGTAGCCGATGGCGTAGACATGAATGATAAATCCAACGCCGGTTACCACAAACATCATAACCAGGGTCAGCGGATCCACCTGGAAACCAAAATCAACATGAAAATCGCCTGCCCCGAACCAGGACCAGACAACCTGCTCGTAGGCATGCTGGCCTTCCGGCAGCATGAGGTAGCCTACATAAACCAGTATGGAAGTCAGAAAGGACAGTCCCATACTTCCTGCAGCTATGATGCCGACCGCATTTTTTCCAATACGCAGACCAAAAAAACCGTTGATGATGGATCCGAGCAAGGGAAACAGAGGTACCAGGCAAGTTAGTTTTAGCAACATACTTTTATTACCACTTCAACAGGTTGAATTCATCAAGATTAACTGTCGGTTTATTCCGGTGCAAGGCAATGATGATTGCCAGGCCCACCGAAACTTCCGCTGCAGCAACACACATGACCATGAAACTGAAAATCTGTCCGTTGGAAAGATTTAAATAATGGTCGAAAGCAATCAGGGAAATGTTCACCGCGTTCAACATGATTTCGATTGACATGAATACAACGATTACGTTGCGACGAACAAGAACACCCACGATTCCGATTACAAACAGAACCGCGCTTAAGGTCAAATAATGGGCTAAGGGAACTGTGCCTTCAAACATATTCAGTCCAGTTTAGGTTTCGCCAGGACAACCGCCCCGATCATTGCTGCCAACAATAAAAGAGATGCCACTTCAAATGGCAGAACAAAATCCGTGAACAAAGATTCGCCCACGGTCGCAACCGTTCCAAAAGTATCAGGAAGCTCCGCCGGAGAATCTAAATCCGCCATAAAGGTCACGTCCACAATTTTGTATAAAATTCCAATCGCAAGCGCGCTGGTTAAAATCGTGATGTAAAGATTTTTATCCCTTGATACCCAATCCGCAGAGGCCGCTTGTTTCAAGTTTAGAAGCATGATCACAAACATGAATAAAACCATGATCGCTCCCGCATAGATGATGACCTGCAGGACTGCAATAAAGTGGGCCTGCTGCAATACAAATATTCCTGCCAAACCCAGCATCATTCCAATCAGGCACATGGCCGAACCGACCGGGCTGGTATTCAGAATAACCCCCAGGGCCAGCGCCACACACAGACCGGCAATAGGATAAAAAATCAGTAATTCCATTTAGCGTACATGTTTCGGGTGAACTCAATTCGCTTTTGCAAATCCGCCACCGGAGTTAAAAGCTGCTCTTTTGTGTAAAGCATTTTTTTGCGGTCCAGCATGGAAATTTCGCAATCATCACTCATGAAAATCGCTTCTTCGGGACAGGCTTCTTCACAGTTCCCGCAGAAAATGCAGATCGCGTAATCAATATTGAATACATCAGGCCAGCGTTCATATTGGTTCTGTTTGCCGCTGTTTTCACCCGGTTCAATATGAATACAGTAAGCCGGGCAGGCAATTTCACATAGACCGCATGCGACACACGCAGGGTGACCATCTTCATTCTGCGCCAATACCGGACGCCCCCGGTAAGCGACAGGGTATTGAACCTGCTCTTCAGGGTAATAAACGGTCATGATTTTTCGTTCTTTCTGGGTGCCCAGAAAAAAGGGAATGAAACCAAAAAGATTGACAAAGAAATGCCGGGAAGTGATGATCATTCCCTTTATGATTTCAGGAATGTAAATCCTTTCCCACCAGGTCATCTTGATATTTCTGTTTACATAATAGGCCATGGTCGGCCTCCTTTTATTTCAGCACCAGGATGAAGATCCCGGTAACAAGAATGTTGGCCAAAGAAAGGGGTAGAAGAATTTTCCAACCCAATTTCATAATCTGGTCATAACGAAACCGGGGCAGCGTCCATCGAATGGTCATTTGTAACCATATAAAGAAAACGACTTTCGAGAAGAACACCCCGACATGAATCAACATCACTAAAATATTCGAACCCGTTGTACCTAGAAAATCAAACCAGCTGAGCAGGGTGGCGGTCGTTAAAAACGGAATATGCCAGGCCCCGAAAAATAAAATGGTCATGATGGCACCGATGGTTACCATCTCGATGAATTCCGACATAAAAAACATGCCGAATTTCAAACCGCTGTACTCGGTGAAATAACCCGCAACGATTTCAGATTCTGCTTCCGGATTATCAAAGGGGATCCGTTTGTTTTCGGCTATCGAGGCGGCAAGAAACATGAAGAATCCCAAAGGCTGAAGGAATAATCCCCATTTGAAGAAATCTTCCTGTATGGCTCCAATGGTCGTCAGTTTCATGGACTCGTAAACCATCAGAACGCCAACAATGGTAAGCCCCATCGTGACTTCATAAGAAATCATTTGCGATGCGGTTCGCATCGAACCCAGCAGGGACCAGTTGTTGTTGGAACTCCACCCCGCGATGACATAGCCGTATGTGGCAAGAGATGCGATTGCAAAAACGAAAAGGAGACCCACATCCAAATCCGAAATGACAAGATTGACCTCTTTGTCAAAAATAGTGTATTGCCCGCCAAAAGGAACGACTGCAAAAGTGAGGATGGCCGGAACCACAGCGATGATAGGGCTGATGGTGTGTAGAATTTTATTGGCACCCTGAGGAATAAAATCTTCCTTCGTGAACATCTTCAAGGCATCTGCGATGCAGTGGAACAAACCGATTGCCGTGAAGCCTAGGATGTCCGCCCTGTTAGCGCCAATCCTGTCCTGCATGATGGCACTTTGTTTTCTTTCCACCCACGTTAATATGGGTGCAAAAAAACCAACGGTGACACCGATGATAAAAAGAATCTTCGCTAATGTGATTGCCAAATCAACCCACATCTTAAATTACCTTAGTTCAGAGGCCCGATTAAGGGCTGCCGCTTATTGACCGGATAATCTTTTCGTAAAGGATGCCCCTTGAATTCTTCATAAAGAAGAATTCTTTTTAAATCGGGATGATTGCGAAACTTTATTCCGTACATGTCCCAGATTTCCCTTTCAAACCAGTTGGCCGTTTTCCATACTTCGGTGACGGTATCTGCGATACAGTCTTCCATCGATACAGGGAGCTTGACCCTTAACCGGTCGTTGTGTTCCAGGGAATAGAAGTGGTAGACCACCTCGAAACGTTCGGTCTTTTTGGACAAGTAGTCAACCGCTGTGATGTCCATCAGGAACTTAAAAGAAAGTCCCGGATCGTCTCTCAGGAATTTGAAAAACTCATTGCCGCAATCTTTTTTAACGGTAACCGTCTGGTCGCCGCGAAAATTATGGCTGTCCAACACCAGGTCGCCGTATTTGCTTTTAATCAGGTCAATGAATTTTGTATCAGACATAGCTCTGTTTTAATCAATCATGGGCAATCTTAATGATTGCCTTCAAAAAGTTTCGCACCTTATCACCGGGTGTGTTCCCGGGTTATTCCCAATCCAGCCCGCCGCGCTTCCAAACGTAAAGCAACCCGACCCCGAGTATCAGGATAAACAAAAGCATTTCCACAAAGCCAAAAAGTCCCAGTCTCTTGAATAATACGGCCCAGGGAAAAAAGAAAATGGCTTCGATATCGAACAGGACAAATAAAACCGCCACCAGGTAAAACTTGACGGAGAATCTTTGATGAGGAGATACCAACTGGCTTTCGCCACATTCGAAGGGTTCCATTTTATCAGCGAAATGCCTTTTTGGACCCAGAAGAGAGGTCATGGTAACCATTCCACAGGCAATGCCCAGGGCGAACAGTAACATGATTGCGGCACCCGTATATTGTTCCAGCATATCTTTTAAAAAAGGCAGTTTTGCTGCAAAAGAATTAAAGAGAAATTCTGTTTTTGTATATTTTTTCCTGCGAAAAAATTCCTCTGGACAACCTGCCTTAAACCCCCATAAATAAACAGTTAATTGAATTGTAGTGAAGGGTGCTAAGTACTGATAAATAGAAGGGCGAATATAACCAAGCCAGTAGTTTTTGTCAATCAAAAAGCGTTGAATTTCTTGGAAATTTTAGCCCCTGAGACGGGGTAATCGGAGCATGGAATTCCTTAAAATCAGGCGGGAAAATCCGGGGGAAGGGGATCGGAAGGAATCCGCCATTTGACAGGTCTGAAAAAGCGGGTTTCTCAAAGAATTAGATGGGGATAAAAAAAAACGCCGCCAGCGGTTTTGCTGACGGCGTTTTGAATAAAAGCCCGGCCTCGTCCTACTCTCCCACACAGCTGCCCGTGCAGTACCATCGGCGCTGAAAGGCTTAACTTCCGTGTTCGGAATGGGAACGGGTGTGGCCCTTTCGCTATCAAGACCGGAAAAATCCGATATTTAAATGCAATTGAATTAGTCTGAAGTAGTGGGGAAATAAAAAGGTCAAGCCTCACGACTTATTAGTACAGGTTAGCTGAACACATTACTGTGCGTACACATCCTGCCTATCAACCTCGTAGTCTTCAAGGAGTCTTTAGTCTTCCCGAAGGAAGAAGAGATATCTTGTTTTAGGGTTGGCTTCCCGCTTAGATGCTTTCAGCGGTTATCCTTTCCAAACATAGCTACCTGGCAATGCAATTGGCATCACAACCAGCACACTAGAGGTTTGTCCACCCCGGTCCTCTCGTACTAGGAGCAGTTCCCTTCAAATATCTAACACCCACGACGGATAGGGACCGAACTGTCTCACGACGTTCTAAACCCAGCTCGCGTACCGCTTTAATGGGCGAACAGACCAACCCTTGGGACCTGCTTCAGCCCCAGGATGCGGTGAGCCGACATCGAGGTGCCAAACCGCCCCGTCGATATGGACTCTTGGGGGCGATAAGCCTGTTATCCCCGGCGTACCTTTTATCCGTTGAGCGATGGCCCTTCCACATGGAACCACCGGATCACTAAGACCTGCTTTCGCACCTGCTCGACTTGTAAGTCTCGCAGTCAAGCTCTCTTATGCCTTTGCACTCGAAGGCTGGTTTCCAATCAGCCTGAGAGAACCTTCGCGCGCCTCCGTTACATTTTAGGAGGCGACCGCCCCAGTCAAACTACCCGCCTGACATTGTCCCTGACCCGGATTCACGGGATCGAGGTTAGAATAGCAGTGTAATAAGGGTGGTATTTCAAGGATGACTCCACCTCGGCTAGCGCCGAAGCTTCAAAGTCTCCCACCTATCCTACACATACTAAACCGATATTCCATATCAGGTTGTAGTAAAGGTGCACGGGGTCTTTCCGTCCTGTCGCGGGAAACCGGCATCTTCACCGGTATGTCAATTTCACTGAGTCCCTGGTTGAGACAGTGTAGCCATCGTTACGCCATTCGTGCAGGTCGGAACTTACCCGACAAGGAATTTCGCTACCTTAGGACCGTTATAGTTACGGCCGCCGTTTACCGGGGCTTCAATTCAGAGCTTCGTCCGAAGACTAACCCCTCCTTTTAACCTTCCGGCACCGGGCAGGCGTCAGACCCTATACATCGTCTTGCGACTTCGCAGAGTCCTATGTTTTTAGTAAACAGTCGCGGCTACCTGGTCACTGCAACCTCCTTCAGCTCCAGAAGCAAGTTCTTTCACCTAATGGAGGCACTCCTTATCCCTAGGTTACGGAGTCAATTTGCCGAGTTCCTTAACCAGAGTTCTCTCAAGCGCCTTAGTATTCTCTACTCATCCACCTGTGTTGGTTTAGAGTACGGTCGGCCAAACCACTCACTAGAGGTTTTTCTAGGTAGCATGGGATCATCTAGTTCGCTTGTCCCGAAAGAGAAGCTCCACATCACATCTCGGAGTTGAATGGCGGTCCGGATTTGCCAAAACCACCCTCCTACCTGCTTGTACCGGGACATCCAACACCCGGATAGACTACCCTTCTACGTTACCCCATCGCTAATAACGCGATCTGGCCGGTACGGGAATATTAACCCGTTTCCCATCAGCTACGCTTTTCAGCCTCGCCTTAGGGGCCGACTTACCCTGAGAGGATTACCCTTCCTCAGGAAACCTTGGATTTTCGGCGAACAGGTTTCTCACCTGTTTTATCGTTACTCATGCCGTCATACTCACTTCCATACAGTCCACCCGTCCTTACGGTCGAGCTTCAGCCCAGTATGGAACGCTCCTCTACCAGAAGAAACCACCGAAATGGTTTCCAATTCACAGCTTCGGTGCCATGCTTAGCCCCGTTACATTTTCGGCGCAGGTACACTTGATCAGTGAGCTATTACGCTTTCTTTAAAGGATTGCTGCTTCTAAGCCAACCTCCTGATTGTCTGTGTATTCCCACAGCCTTTCCCACTTAGCATGACTTTGGGACCTTAGCTGGTGATCTGGGCTCTTTCCCTTTCGACCATGGACCTTATCACCCATAGTCTGACTCCTGCAGTACCACATATGGAATTCGAAGATTGGTTGGGTTTGGTAACCTGGTGAGGCCCCTAGCCCATCCAGCGCCCTACCTCCATATGCTATTTTATGCAAGGCTAGTCCTAAAACTATTTCGAGGAGAACCAGCTATTGCCGGGTTTGATTGGCCTTTCACCCCTATCCACAGCTCATCCAAAGTCTTTTCAACGACTACTGGTTCGGGCCTTCACGAAGTGTTACCTTCGCTTCACCCTGGCCATGGATAGATCACCCGGCTTCGGGTCTACTCCACTTAACTAATCGCCCTATTAAGACTCGCTTTCGCTACGGCTACACCTAACGGCTTAACCTTGCTAAGTAAAGTAACTCGACGGCTCATTATGCAAAAGGTACGCGGTCACACCTGTCTCCGCCGAAACGGAAATATAGTGCTCCCACTGATTGTAGGCTTACGGTTTCATATTCTATTTCACTCCCCTCACCGGGGTGCTTTTCACCTTTCCCTCACGGTACTAGTCCACTATCGGTCGTCAACAGTATTTAGCCTTAGGAGGTGGTCCTCCCAGATTCCTGCAAGATTTCACGTGTCCCGCAGTACTCGGGTATCTAACCCGGGATGAACATGCCTTTTCGCTCACGGGGCTATCACCCTCTATGGCGAAACTTTCCAGTTTCTTAAGCTAAAACATGTTTTTCTTACATCCCGGCGGATTCGTAGCTCCGCCCGGTTAAAACCCACAACCCCAGATGTACAACGCCCACGAGCTTTAACATACAGTCTGGTTTAGGCTGTTCCCCTTTCGCTCGCCGCTACTCAGAGAATCGCTTTTGCTTTCTGTTCCTCAGGGTACTAAGATGTTTCAATTCCCCTGGTTATCTTCCCTGACCTATGAATTCAGCCAGGGATTACACGGTATAACCCGTGCAAGGTTACCCTATTCGGGAATCTCCGGATCAACGCCTGTTAGCGGCTCCCCGAAGCTTATCGCAACTTGCTACGCCCTTCATCGTCCGTTGACGCCAAGGAATCCACCGCAAGCCCTTAAACGCTTGACCAAATTTTAAATCCTCAGCTACTTCAAACTATATTCAATTGTCAAAGAACACTCGCCCCGCCAGGGGCATTTTAAAAACTCTAAATCTTTTCCGACACTGCAAATTCCGGAGCATGGAGGTGAACGGGTTCGAACCGATGACCTCCTGCGTGCAAGGCAGGCGCTCTCCCAACTGAGCTACACCCCCAGATCATGGGAACTCCAGACTCAACCCCTTACCAGGGGAGGCAAACAGCAACATCTCTTTAAGCCGAGACAACCTATTGCCAGCCCGCATTTGCCATAGCAAACCGGCCTCACGCCAAGTGATGGTGGGCCTAGGTAGATTCGAACTACCGACCTCACGCTTATCAGGCGTGCGCTCTAACCAACTGAGCTATAGGCCCGTTCACAGGCTTAAAGCGCACTTCCTATGTGAAGTGTCCAAATAATAAATAAGAACAGGTGTCAAAGACATTGCGGGTATCGATCTAGATAGCGCTGTATCACTTATAGTGATAAGTGCTCCTTAGAAAGGAGGTGATCCAGCCGCAGGTTCCCCTACGGCTACCTTGTTACGACTTCACCCTGATCACCAACCATACCTTAGGCACTAGCCTCCCGAGGGTTAGCATTATGACTTCTGGTACAGTCGGCTTTCGTGGTGTGACGGGCGGTGTGTACAAGGCCCGGGAACGTATTCACCGTGGCATGCTGATCCACGATTACTAGCGATTCCAACTTCATGGAGTCGAGTTGCAGACTCCAATCCGAACTGAGACCGGTTTTATGAGATTAGCTCCACCTCGCGGTCTTGCGACTCTTTGTACCGGCCATTGTAGCACGTGTGTAGCCCTGAGCATAAAGGCCATGAGGACTTGACGTCATCCCCACCTTCCTCCGGTTTGTCACCGGCAGTCCCTCTAGAGTTCCCGGCATAACCCGCTGGCAACTAAAGGTAAGGGTTGCGCTCGTTGCGGGACTTAACCCAACATCTCACGACACGAGCTGACGACAGCCATGCAGCACCTGCACACGGACTCCGAAGAGAAACCCTGATTCCAGGGCTGTCCCGTGCATGTCAAGCTCAGGTAAGGTTCTTCGCGTTGCGTCGAATTAAACCACATGCTCCACCGCTTGTGCGGGCCCCCGTCAATTCCTTTGAGTTTCAGCCTTGCGACCGTACTCCCCAGGCGGGGCACTTAATGCGTTAGCTGCGACAGAGAAGGGATCGATACCTCCTCCACCTAGTGCCCATCGTTTACGGCCAGGACTACGGGGGTATCTAATCCCCTTTGCTCCCCTGGCTTTCGTATCTCAGCGTCAGTAGCAGACCAGAAAGCCGCCTTCGCCACCGGTGTTCTTCCCAATATCAATGCATTTCACCGCTACACTGGGAATTCCGCTTTCCTCTTCTGCACTCAAGCTAAACAGTTTCAAACGCAATTCCACGGTTGAGCCGTGGGCTTACACGTCTGACTTATCCAGCCGCCTACATACTCTTTACGCCCAATGATTCCGAACAACGCTTGCCCCCTCCGTATTACCGCGGCTGCTGGCACGGAGTTAGCCGGGGCTTCCTCTAATGGTACCGTCAGAATTCTTCCCATTTGACAGAGGTTTACGACCCAAAGGCCTTCATCCCTCACACGGCGTTGCTGCGTCAGGCTTTCGCCCATTGCGCAATATTCCCCACTGCTGCCTCCCGTAGGAGTCTGGACCGTGTCTCAGTTCCAGTGTGGCCGATCACCCTCTCAGGTCGGCTAACCATCGTAGCCTTGGTGGGCTGTTATCCCGCCAACAAGCTAATGGTGCGCGAACTCATCTACAAACGGAGTTTGAGACTCCTTTGGCCACATCACATAAGAGACGTGGTCTTATTCGGTATTAGCACAACTTTCGCCGAGTTATCCCGAATTCGTAGGCAGATTATTCACGTGTTACTCACCCTTGCGCCACTTTACTGATTTCCCGAAGGAAACTTTCTCGTTCGACTTGCATGTGTTAGGCACGCCGCCAGCGTTCGTTCTGAGCCAGGATCAAACTCTCCAGTTATAAAACATGGAAATTTAATCCAAAAAAAAACAAAGTAATTGTTGCTAGACCCGCAACATCATTTGACACCTATTCAATTTTCAAAGAGCAACTCCAAAAAAGCGTATACTAATACGCCAACTGGCAAAAAATGTAATCTGAATTTACTGAAAAAAAGGCGAGAAATCTCTATTTGAAAGCCTTTTCAATTTGCAGAAAAAACTTTCAGATAAAGATTTTCACGCAACTTGTTTCCAGCCCAGTAATAATAGTACCTGAATCTTTGAAAAGCAAGGGCAAATTATTCAAAAAATACGATTTTTTTAATTATTTTTTTATGGGCCCTGAAATTTTTCCGGAAACTCCAAAAACGACCCCCGGTTTTTGGCGGGCAAATTCCCGAGTTTCAAGCCGGATCCCTTCTGTATTTATGCCCCCCCAATAAAATTTATTTCTTAGGGGGCCTGGTTCTATGGGTGATCAGCCAATAGGGCGCCCCCAGGGTCATTTTGGGTTTATATGGACTCAGGAGTTTTCTGCTTCCGCATCCTCGACCATTTGAAGGCTTTTCAGGGTGTAGAGTTTGTGGTACAGCCCTTCCTTGGCCATCAACTGCGTGTGGTTTCCGCTTTCAATCAGTTTCCCTTTGTCCAAAACAAGAATTCGTTCGGCGTTATGGATGGTTGACAGTCGATGCGCGATGATGAAAGACGTCCGGCCTTCCATAAGCCTTTCAAGGGCTTCCTGGATCAGCAGTTCGGACTCGTTATCCAATGCCGAGGTGGCTTCATCAAGGATCAGGATGCGAGGATTTTTCAGGATAGCGCGGGCGATTGCTATCCGTTGCCTTTGTCCTGCCGAAAGTCGGATGCCTTTTTCTCCGACGATGGTTTCGTATCTTTCCGGAGTCTCCATGATGAATGTATGGGCGTTTGCGGCTTTGGCTGCTTCGACCACTTCTTCTCGGGTGGCACCGTGCTTGGCGTATTCAATGTTTTGTAGAATGGTGCCTCCAAACAAGATAGTTTCCTGGGGAACGATTCCGATTTGTTTCCAGTAGCTGGATTGTTGAACGGTGTTAATGGGAATTCCATCGATTCTTATTTCCCCTTGGATGGGATCATAAAACCGGTGCAGCAGTTGTACCAGAGTGCTTTTGCCCGCACCGCTCGGGCCTACCAGGGCGATGGTTTGTCCGGGTTCCACGGTAAAACTGATTCCCTGTATGACCTCCTGATCTTCCCGGTAATGGAAGTGAACGTCGTCTAATTCAACTTTTCCTTCAATGCGTGGAAGAGGCTTGGCGTCGGGCAGGTCGCGGACTTCGCCCTCCATCGCCAAAATTTCAAAGACCCTCTGACTGGCGCCCGCCCCTTCTTGCATGCGGGCGTAAAGGCGTGCGAAACTGCCCATCGGCCCGGCAATGATAGTTGCGTAAAGGATAAATGCGATGAGTTCGCCCGGACTGATCTCTCCAAGGATGACCTCGCGTCCTCCATACCAGAGCAGTATCAGTGATGTGGTGAAGGCGATGAACCCGATGCTTGGGCCGAAAAAAGAAGAGATAATCACCCGCTTTTTAGCGGATTGAAAACTGTCTTCAATGGCGTTGCCAAAGCGTTCGTTTTCCAGTTTGCTGCGCACGAAGGATTTGACGACCTGGATGCAGGAAATATTTTCTTCAAGTATGGTGGTTGATACTGCGAGCTTGTCTTGAATTTCCGTCGACAGCTTTTTTAATTTACGACCAAAGGTTCTCGCAAACAGAACGAGAATGGGAGCAAGCACCAGAACCAGGCAAGTCAGTTTCCAGTTCATATAGGTGATGATAATGACTCCTCCGAAAAGCCGAATGGACTGTTGCAGCAGGGTTGCAGGCAGGTCCGTCACGATGCTTTCGATGGTAGTAATATCGTTTGTCATGCGGGAGACAATTTCTCCGGTGCGGCGTTTTACAAAGAAGCTGAGGGAAAGGGTTTGCAGATGCTCAAACAGTTTTTTTCGAAAATCCGTGATGGCGCGTTTTTCAGTCAGATCAAATAAGTAGTTGTGTGTCGTCGAAAAAACAAGCTGCAGGAGAAAGAGCCCTGCAATGCTGAGCGTCAGGTTGTTCATCAGCGCCATGTTTTTTTCAACCATGACGACATCAACAAGCTTTTTGATATAGAGTGGGACGGCGAGATTGGTCAGTGATGCGATGATGAGACAGACAGCTCCCACATACAATGCGGTTTTGTAGGGAACGAGAAGTTTTAAAAGTTGTCTGTAGTTTTTCATTGAAATCGAGCCGGCTTTATTTAAGTTGGTTAATGTAGCATATTTTATTTAATGAGCGGTTAATTGGGGAGAGGTTTCTTTGTTTGAGAAGCTTTCTGCAATACTTGCGGATATAAAAATTCAACACACGGTTTTTGCATTGCCGTTTGCGGTCATCAGCGCTTTTATAGCGGCGGGGGGACTGCCGGAAACGGAGAAAATGATTTGGATCGTGGTTTGCATGGTCGGGGCAAGAAGCGCGGCCATGGCATTCAACCGTATTATGGATGCGCGATTCGATAAAGAGAACCCCCGTACTCAGAACCGGGCGCTTCCTGCAGGTTTGGTGGATGGGAAGAGTTACTGGTTATTTCTGATCGTCTCGTCTGCCATTTTTATTTTTGCCGCAGGTATGTTGAACCGACTTGCTTTAATTCTGTCTCCGGTAGCATTGGCCATTGTATTTTTTTATTCGGTAACGAAGCGGTTCACAGCGTATTCGCATTTCTGGTTGGGGCTTGCTATTTCAATCGCTCCCGTCGGGGCATGGGTGGCAATTCGTGAAGAGATTTCTTTTGTTTCCCTGTTGCTCGGCGCGGCTGTGGTTTTCTGGCTGATTGGGTTTGATATTCTTTATTCCTGCATGGATGTGGAGTTTGATCAAAGAAGTAATTTGAAATCCATCCCGCAGCAATTCGGTGTTGAAATGGCTTTGCGGATTGCTTTTGCTTCGCACGGCCTGATGGTTCTTTTTCTGTTCGTGCTGATGTTTTTTGCCGGTAAGTTGGGGGTGTTGTACCTTTCGGGGGTGGTTATTGTTGCCGGTTTGCTGATATATGAGCATTCGCTGGTACGCCCGGATGATCTTTCAAAAATAAATGTTGCCTTTTTCAATATCAATGGAATTATAAGTATTGGCCTCATGTTTTTTGTTATCGCGGATTGTGTGTGGATGTAGGGAGTATTTAAGCCCACATCTTTATTTCTCATTAACTTGAAATCGAGTATAATTTTTCTTTAAGCATCAATTAACAGGGATGACTTTTTATGCTTTTTGAATTCGAAGATGAAAATCTAAAATCCATTGGTGAAAAGGTTAAGGCGCAAGAGCGGTTATCCTTTGAGGACGGGGTGACCCTTTGGAATAGCCCTGATCTCCTGGGGGTAGGCTATCTGGCTAACCGGGTTCGTGAGAGGATGAATGGGGATACGACTTATTTCATCCACAACCGTCATATTAATCCCACCAATATTTGTATCCACAGTTGTCAGTTTTGCGCATTTGGGGTTAAAGAAGACCATCCTCACGCTTATGAAAAATCTTTGGATGAGATATTTTCAGATGCCGAAAAATACAATGGGGGCGATGTCAGCGAGTTTCATATTGTAGGAGGGCTTCATCCCGATCTTCCTTTTGAATATTACCTGGATATGTTGAAGGGCTTGAAAGAGCGGTTTCCTGATGTCCATATTCAAGCTTTTACGGCAATAGAACTGGGTTACCTGGCGGAATTGGCCAAGCTTCCGTTGGAAGAAACCCTGAAAATACTTAAAAATGCAGGATTGGGATCCATCCCGGGAGGGGGAGCTGAAATTTTTGCCAAAAGAGTGCGAAAAAAGATTTGCGGTGAAAAATTAATTGGGGAGCACTGGTTGAAGGTTCATGAAACGGCCCACGGACTGGGACTGAAAAGCAACGCCACCATGTTGTACGGTCATTTGGAGACGGTGGAGGAAAGGGTTGACCATTTGGTTCGATTGAGGGAATTGCAGGACCGCACAAAGGGTTTCGTTACTTTTATTCCTTTGGCGTTTCATCCTGAAAATACGGTGTTGGAATTTTTAAAGACGACACCCGGTCAGTTGGATTTAAGGGCGTTGGCGGTTTCCAGATTGATGCTGGATAATTTTCCACATATCAAGGCTTTTTGGATAATGATAACGCCAAAAATTGCCCAGTTAGCGCAATCGTTTGGTGCGGACGATATGGATGGAACCGTGGTCGAAGAAAAAATCATTCATGCCGCCGGAGCGGCTACGGATCAGATATTTCATCAGGATCAGATCATAAATATGATTTCTGAAGCAGGGAGAAAGGCAGTGGAAAGGGATACCCTTTATGAGAAGGTAGACATTAGGGAAATAGCGGTTTAATGGAAATCTAAGTTCTGATAATGGGGGGGGTGGAGTCAATTATTATCAAATGTCGCATAATGGTTACAGTAGCTTGATTTAATTTTTATATTTATGGTGTATTTAATTTATTGTAGAGTTACAAAGTCACACTTTATAAGTGTTTGGTGTATTTGAGGTTTAAACGCTTTGGGCATGATGTTCGGACAATTTTCCAACGCAATTGTGAAAAGAGAATAAAGACATGGGGTATGAAAGCAAAAAAGTGCTAGTGGTTGATGACTCGACAGTTATGCGTCAAATTATTAAGAAAAACCTGAAAGAACTGGGATTTGCGGAGCCATTAGAAGCGGAAAATGGTGCCGCGGGTCTTAAAAAGGCGGGCGAAGAAGAGGTTGATCTGATTGTATCTTGCTGGAACATGCCAAATATGACAGGGTTGGAATTTCTCAAAGCGGTGAGAGCGGATGACAAGTTGAAGGGAACCAATTTCATAATGGTAACTTCTGAAGCAGATAAAGAAAAAATAATGGAGGCAGTTCAGGCAGGAGTAAATCAATATATTGTAAAACCCTTTAATGCAATGCAGTTGGAGGAAAAAATCAAGGCCATTAAACTTTAGAGATTTTTTTTGGGGGGAAGACTGCTTCTTGCGGTTTCAGAGGAATTTTGTTGGGGCTACGGAACTTGAAGGTCGGACTTTATTAGCTATTGAAAAATAAGGACTTATTTATTTATTTGCATTGACGGTATCTTTTTGCTGGCTTATAAAATTCAACGAAAAATTAAGTCTAAAATATTTATAAAAAAGGGTTAATTTTATTTTAGGTGGAAATCGGCGGTTAATGTTTTTTAATTTTATAAAGAAAGGCCTTTTGGACGAGCCCCATCACATCCAGAATTAATGCCAGCTTTCCATCTCCCATAATCGTAGCACCTGAAAAAGCGACTAACCCTTTCAACTGTTCACCAAGAGGTTTTACAACAATTTCTTCCGTGTCGCTAATTCCCTCTACAACCAGTCCAAACTGACGGTCATCTGCATGCAATACAACAATATTGATCGCCTCATCTTCATTGTTTTTTTTCAACTGCAATTCTTTATGCAGATATACAAGTGGTAGAAGGTTTCCCCTCAATCGATAAACCGGGGCACCCTGGATTTGCTCTACAGATTTTTTAGCCTCTTCGCCATCCAGCCGAACTAATTCCAGAAGATTAACTTGAGGAATGGCATAACGCCCTCCACCAGTGGTCACGATCAAAGCTGGAATAATTGCCAGGGTTAGAGGAATTTTTGCCCGGATAGTGGTTCCCTTGCCCAATCGACTCTGGATATCTACTGTCCCACCAATTTTTTCGATATTGGTGCGAACCACATCCATTCCCACTCCACGACCCGAAACATTCGTTACTTTTTCAGCGGTGGAAAATCCAGGCGTAAAAATCAGGTTGACCAGTTCCTGGTCACCCATACGTTCTGCCTGGTCCGGGGTGATGACATCTTTTTCTATCGCCTTCTTTTTAATTTTTTCCGGATCAATTCCTCCACCATCATCGACGATCTCAATATTAACTTGGCCGCCTTCATGAAAAGCTCTCAAAAGTAAAACCCCCTCTTCATCCTTTCCATTTTCGGCTCGTTTCTCAGGGGATTCAATTCCATGATCACAGGAGTTTCTGACAATATGCGTGAGAGGATCCTTAATGGCTTCAATCAGGGTTTTATCCAGCTCAGTTTCCTTTCCTTCCATTTCCAGGCGAATCTTTTTACCGACAGACATGGAAAGGTTGCGAACTACTCTGGGGAATATGCTCCAGATATTTCCAATAGGCTGCATTCGGGTTTTCATAACCACTTTCTGGAGTTCCGTGGTTACCAGATTCAAATGTTGGCTGGTAGCAAGGAAATGCGAATCTGCCCCGGTAGGAACAAATTGAAGGATCTGGTTTCGTGCCAAAACCAACTTACCCACCAAATTCATCAGTCGGTCGAGGATTTCTACATCAACCCGTATACTGGAATCAGCAACGCTTCGCGTTTCGCTTCGCCGGTCGGGATTGACTCTTTTTTCCCCCTCTTTGGCAACGTGGGCTGCCTGCTCCGCAGGAGTGGATTTTCTACGATCACCACTTTTTTCTTTCAATACAGGCCCAGCAGCGGGAGCTTCCTGTTCTGGTTTTTTCTTCACCACAGCAGGAGTGGGGGCTGGTGCAGGGGCTTCTGTAGTTTGCGCAGCTACTTCTTTTGCATCCTCATTAGTTAACAGTTTTTCGAGATTAATTATGAGTTGCGTGTAATCAACGTCACCCTCACTTCGGTCTCCTTCAATGCAACCCAGCATCTGTCGAATCGCGTCGACCATAGCCAGCAACGCACTGGTTCGGGGTGGATCTAAATCAAGCTCACCATCTCTTAACTTACTAAGCAGGTTTTCTCCAACATGAGCCACGGACTCGAGTTTGTTAAAACCTATAAATCCGCAGGCCCCTTTGATGGTGTGAATGGTTCTGAAAATACTGGAGAGAATACTTGTGGCATCTGGATTTTGTTCCAGCTCAATCAAGTTTTGGTCGAGCTGGTCTAGGTTTTCGTAACTTTCAACCAAAAACTCATTGATGATTTTACCCATTGCATCACCATTTCCACCTCCTTCTTCAGAATTTAAATCCGGTGCTACCGGTTCTTCTTTACTCATCACATGCCCCCCACTTTATAAGCTTGTGACAATGACAACGCGTCTAGAATCTCAATCGCCACATTTGCTGGCACGCTGCCCTTTGATTACAATCTCTAATATAAAGGTCAACCGTGTAACAAAATAAATTTCTAGGTTCCCAAATTAGGTCCCTGGTTTTCTTCCCACTATCTCACCTGACTTCGCCCCGGCAATTTTCATGATGAATTCCCGTTCGGGCATATCGAAATGCAATCTCAGGTATTTCAATATCAAGTGTGAGGATGTCGGGTTTGATTTGAGGGATTTTTTGCAGGGCAATTTTACCGTTCGCGGCGGTAGCAGCCACTTCGATATCTGGATCTGAACTGAGTGTGTTAGTAACGATTTTTCGGACCACCACCGCATCATCAACAACCAGAATTCGTATTTTTCGCATCAATTTAAAACCAGTAAATTAGATAAAGCACAAAAAATCAATGGTATAAGCACTCAACTTTAACCTAAAAACCGGTGAATAGCTATTAAAAAAGGGGGAGCTTATTAGAAAAAAAGTAAAAACCACTTAGAGAATTCTTCTGATAATTTAATTCGGTTATTCGTAATTAAATGCTATAGATTAATTGAAAAGAAATTAATTTAAAAAAATGATGGCACAACTATTTAATAAAAACGGATTGGAAGTGAAAAATAATTTGAAGGCGATTCAGGATGAATTGATTCGCGGGACGGGTTTTGTCATGGGGGAAAAGATTTCCGCATTTATGGAAAGGGAAAGCCTCCATGAAAAACATATCGTGGTTTCAGTTGATGAGGGCAATGGCGTTCCAACAGAAAAGAGGTTTGTTGTTGGGAGAATGAATGAGGCTCTTGAATTATTTCAACGCGTGTTGAGTGATCAAACTCAGTAAAGGAACAGAATGCAAAACTGGTACATGTTAACTCTTGTAGGAAGGGATCGCCCTGGGATTGTTGCTGAAGTCAGCCGGGTTTTGTTTGATGCCGGTGGGAATTTAGGCGAAGCGTCCATGGCAAGGCTGGGAGGAAACTTTACCGTAATGATTATGTTGCAAATTAGCTCCGAGAAGGAAGAGGTTGAAAATCTGCTCAATCCCCTGGCGGATCAATTAAAATTGTTTGTTCACGTTGATAAAATAATCGGTGATTTGCACCACCACGTTGATCCTAATTTCAGGTTGAGTGTTCATGGGGCCGATCAGGCTGGTATTGTTGCGGCAGTGACGGGTTCATTGGCTTTGTTGGAATTTAACATTTTAAATCTGGAGTCAGATGTAGGCGGTACCCCGGAAAAACCAATTTATATAATGCACATTGAAGGGTTTGCGGATTGCAGCCTGTCAAGCCTGGAAAAAAGTTTGCAACCATTAATAAGTGAAAAAGGAATTGTCGTGCACTTGTTTCCCATTGATACCATGGTGGGTTGAATTAATGGTGCAACTTGAAATCCTTGTCTATCCAGACGATAGATTGCGGCAGGTTTCACAACCGGTTAAAGCGGTGGATGATAAAATCACCGGTTTTATTGCTGATCTCGAAGAAACTCTAAGCTCACAGCCGGGATGTGTTGGGATCGCGGCTCCTCAGGTGGGTAATTTTTTGCGAATTATCATTGTCGATGTTTCCTCCCGCCCGCAGCACAAAAACCACGGTCATCTGGTTCTGATTAATCCGGTTATCACATCCAAAAAAGGAAGCAGTGTTGGAAGGGAGGGGTGCCTTTCGGTCCCTGACTACACGGGTAAGGTTAACCGGTCCCAATTCATAGAGGTCAAGGCCTTAAACAGGTTTGGTTCCAAAGTGGCTTTCCAGATGGAAGGGTATGAGGCGCGTGCCATTCAACACGAAATAGACCATCTGGATGGAAAACTTTTCATTGATAATCTGGTGGGAAACAGAAACAGCCTTAAAAAGAGGAATGAATTATAGTTTTATTTATTGTCCAACCGGGAGAGTTAAAAGAGGAGTTGTATCCTTAATTTTTCCGGCTTGAAGTGAGAAAATCTGGGATAGCAAGGAGAAGGTAGATTTTGATTTCAGGTCCGAATCATCAATATAAAACCACGTTCCTCGATAAAAAACCATTAGAGTTGCGTTTTCAGGTCGAGAAGAATCGGATCTGATTCTGAGTAGTTCTCCCGTCACCTCTTTCCAGTCAAAAATTTTTCCAGAGGTTTTAAGTGTGCGGGTTACTTTACCTTTTCTGTTGTCCTGCTCGGGTACTTCCACTGCATGCGAAAGATAAAATAAAATTCCTAATAATGATCGTGTAACAACTCTGATTTGATTTGGTTTGTTTTTTTTGCGAGAAAAAGTAATCACGTAATTTTTAAACTCGCCTTTTAAGTTTAGAGCTTTTATGAGCTTTTGGGTAGTATTAAAAGCTAAGGGAAATATTTCATTTTCGTTTGCAGCGCTGGCGATATTTAAAATAATTTGGGGGATCCCGTTTTTATTGTGGTAGGAAAGATTTAAAACATCTAGGGATTGAAGTTCTCCTAAAAGTTTGGATACTTCAATGAATTCTTCGAATTGGGGTGCTTTTTTAGGTGTGGGACCCGAAGCGCCCGGAGCATTTTTCAAATTATTCATTCGTTGAAAACAAAGGCGAAAAATTCTTTCGACACTCCAGCCGGAGTGATACAAAAGCGTAATGGTTTGTAATGGCAAAGGCGAAAGAACACGCTGAATAAACTGGTCACCCTGCAGGGGGGAGTAGGTTACGGTGGGTCTTTCTGTTATAGCTAAAGATCCTCCTAGGCCAAACAAGCCTTTAACGCCTTCCTGCAAAGTTGCACTTGCATTTCCTGTTGTCGACAGGGTGAACTGAGAAGCGACACTGCTGACTTCCATGAAAAAAGGTGTGTCCCTATATTTTAGGCGTACCAGATTAAGCAACAATTGCTCATCGTTGGTTTTTTGTACCGCAAGATTATAGTTGCTTCGTTCACTTTTTAATGTTGTGGGTCCCAGCTTTGCACAACCGGCCGAGAACACCAGAAATGCTCCGAGCATAAAAAATACAATTGGGTTTTTGTTGGGGAAAGAAGATATCATTTGACGAGGTGTTTTTTTAGCTGTCGTAAGGGCCGGAGGGTTTAAAAATTTCCTTGTTGGCAAGGTGCATTGTGGATGTTGGAAAAGCGAACTCCGCGCCATTTTCTTCGACGATATTGACAATCTTTAGAAGAACATCCTGTTTGACATCGTGAAATTCGATCCAGTCTGTTGTTTTGGTAAACGTATAAATAAAGAAATCCAGAGAAGAGGGCGCAAAGCTGTTGAAGTTTACAATAAGGGTTTTATTCGTGTCAATGTCAGGGTGGTTTTGCAACATTTCTTTTACCTGTTTAATGATAGGTTCTATTTTGGAAGCATCATCATAACGAAGGCCAATGGTTTCTTTAATTCTTCTGTTGGACATGCGAGAAGGATTCTCAACTGAAATTTGGGAAAAAATAGAATTGGGAATATAGAGCGGCCGTTTGTCAAAAGTCCGAATTCGGGTAATGCGCCAGCCTATTTTTTCCACGGTGCCTTCTATTTCCCGGTCCGGTGAGCGAATCCAATCTCCTACCGCGAAAGGCCGGTCCATATATATAATGAACCCGCCGAAGAAATTGGATAATAAATCTTTTGCCGCGAAACCCACTGCCAGACCTCCAATACCCCCAAATGCCAGGACTCCTGAAATGCTGAAACCCATTGTCTGCAGGATCATCAATGCGGCAATTATGAACACGGAGATGCTGGCAAGTTTCGATATGGCATCCACTGTGGTGGGGTCTAGGGTGTCTCCCTTGGAAAGGTAGGCTTTCTCAATATGTCTTAAAACCAGAATAATGAACCGGGCAAGAGCGGCTATTATGATGGCGTTTCTTAAAGGATAAAATGCTTCAAATATTTTTGCATTAGTGGCGTTTTGAATGATTTCCGCCGCAAATGCGACGCTTGAAACCCAAATAATAATGCTAAGAGGTTTGGGAATGGAAAGCAGAATGGCATCGTCCCATACATTTTTAGTTTTCTCTGCCTTAGCCGCCAGTCTTCTAAATGAATTCTTTTGAACCAAATCTGCAACGAAGGCAAATACCAGAACGAGAAGCACTTCGATCAGATAGATGTTTTCTTTACTTATCCATTGATTCATTAAAGACATCGTCCAGGTCAATTAAAAAGGAATTAAAATTGTGGTTCTGGATTTAAAGAATTTGCATCTTCAACCCGGAGGGAGTACAGGTTTTAAAAAAAAACGCCCCACCGTTAAAAGTGGGGCGCTATAGAAGCAAAGGAGCTTCCGTTAACTTGGCGTTAACAAATTACTCCGGAAGCTCCCCTAATACTGTCAGATAGCATGGGATCACCTCCTTCTCAGGGCGTCCATAATAAACCCCATGTGTTCCCCTGTTAAACCCATCGGGTAACGCACTCTTAAGAATGACTTAAATCAAGGCAAATGTCAAAATTGTATTTAAACGTCCTGCCTGGATTGGAAACTAATGATTGCTATAGATATGGCTGACCTTCAAGTCAGATTTAGTTGCTATGCTGGCACATGTTTTTTGGGGTCCCTGGCAACGCATATAACAACCACTCCAATGGGGACAATCAACAAAAACCCAATGCATGGGTTGGTTATTCAAATCATATCCTTTTACTTCAACTGTCCCTAAATCATTAACTTTAAACATTTCAGCAGAGCCAGGAAAGGCCTTTGGGACTACCGTTCCTGTAGTGCAGGAAGTTAGAAAAAAAAGCACCAGTAAAGTTCCCAGCAAAACCATTCCTTTTTTCATTGTTTCTCCCCCTCTTCAACTTGAAATTTTGACATAAAAGGCTTGTTGCTGTTTATAACGTTACCGTAAATTATAGCACCCCGGTCAAAAAAAATTATAGAAAAATGGGCGTGAAATAATAAAAGAAAATTTTGAGGCAAAAAAGGGAGAGTGACCGTTGAAAAGGCTTAAAGGCGTACTTGTTGAAAGGCTTGGGTGAGACGTAGATGATTTTCAGGGGTTTTCAAACCAAAATATCCAAAATACTTTTTTTAATTTCCTTTTGGATTTTCTTTGTTTTGGAATTCAGGCTTTCTTCCAATTGTTCCTGGAAATTTTTCCCTGCCTTTTCTTTTTTTGCGGCAAAGGGTTTACCCTGAAGAACTCTTTTCCGTATATGGGATCGATTTTCATAACATTTTCCTCGTTTATAACTGTTTTATCGGAGTTTATTTTTGGGAGCTTTAATATAAAATTCCATAAGTTATTAATAATTATGGTTATAAAGGCTCAATTCTGAGGTCAAATAGACCTTTTGAATAAAGAGGGGACCGATTGGGAATTAAGTATGAGTCAAGAAAAAAACAGTTTGAAGTGGGGGCAGGTAGCCTGGGTTCTGAGTTAATCCCGGTTATGTAGCCTGTAAAAAAATGGAACTGGTCGAATTAAAGAGTTCTTCAACTTCTTCTTTTATTATATTTATATCTATTTCCTCAGGCAGTTTTAGAAGGGCCAGGACTTCTTCATCCAGAGGCGGTGGGAATAAAGCTTCACCACTATCTCCCAATTTCAAGTCATTGGCTATGTGGTCGGCTATATTCAGAATACCTGACTCCAGATCGGTGGAGGGGTGGTGGTGGTTCCCAACAACTTTCTGATGGAATTTAGGAAGGGACCAGTTTTTAAGAAGCTGTTCTCCGACATCGGTATGGCTGAACCCCAATATATCTTTTTCTGACTGGTGCAGTTGAATTTCTTCCGATTTGCAACGCATAAAAACGGAAAGAATGCTGAAAGGAGAAGACATGGCTGTTACCAATCGCCCTAAATCATGCAACATTCCAGCGACAAAATACCTTTCAGTATTGACTTCTTTTCTATGTCCGGCGAGAACCCTTGCCGCAAGCCCACAGGCGATACTGTGCTTCCAGAAAGATTCCATATTTATCACGCTATCAGGAATGCCCTTGAAGCGATCCATTACCACCGTGGAAAGAACAAGGTTATTCAATTGCTCAAGGCCCACCACACTGATGGCATGCGAGATTGTTGCTATTTGGGAAGGAAAGCCATAAAATGCGCTGTTTACGATTCTGAGGAGCCGAGCGGTAAGCCCGGTGTCGATAGAAATAATGGTAGAGATTTGGTCAAAGGAACCCTCCGGATCTTCCATGGCCTGTTTAAAATCATAGTAAATATCCGGCAGCGTTGGGATTTCGACATCCCCTTGAAATAACTCCTGAATCTCCACTCAATAAACCTTTCCCTGCAATACCTCAGGTCCACGAAAGCGCTAATATAGATTGACTGAATTGGGTATCCCTTAAAAAGGGGAGGGGAAACTAAACCGCCAATGAGAGAGGTTTATAACAACTCCATCCTCATTAATTGTGATTTGGTTTGAAGTGAAAATCCCAGAGGATGATTCGAATTTTCATAACTTGTTCTCCCAAGAAAGTCATATGTTTACACCTAAGGTTATCATGGATGGGTGGTTTGACAAGAAAAAATAATCAACCTTCAGGAATAAAGGCGAGATAGGACAACGAAAGAGGGCGGTTCTTCAACGAATTTCCTGTCGGGTTTTTTACCCAGGAAAGTTTTAATTCATTGCCGTGGGAATCTTTTCCAGAATAAAGTTGGTCGCTCTCTCCGGTAGTCTGGCTTTTCAGAAACTTCGAACTCGAAAATTGCCGGGTCAGTTTCGCTGCAAGGTTATCCGTGTTTTCAGACGGTTCCCAGATAACATGAATCCTTATCAATTTTTTATCCTTAATTGTAAAAAGGTACTGAACAGATGCGATCTCTCCCTTTTCAGAAAGTTTGTTTGTTGAAATGGCAATGATGTTTTTTGATTGTCCTGTGACTTTGATTAATGAATCCTCGATACTAAAATCATCCTGAATTGCTTTTTTAACCTGTGAGATATCCATTCCGAAATGTGCCAGACGGAATCCTTTTAACCCGACAACTTTTTTTCTTGTTGGAACAGGGGAGAGTGGTTCCCGCTTGATGATTTTAGACGGCACATGAGCCTTTGCGATGACTTCTTCCTTCGGTATCTCGGTTTCTCTTGGTGTGCTGGCCGGCTTCATTGCAGGAGCTTTCGCAGCTTTTTTGGGTTTTTCCTGTTTGAAAGAAGTTGTCGTCGATTTTTTCTTCTCTAAAACAACAGCAGGGGGCTTTTCTTTTGGTGGAGCAGGGGGTTCTCCCGGGATGGATACTCTGATATTCCCGAACTTTTTGATGAAAGGTGTGGTCAGCCTTACAGGGTTCGATCCGTCCGAATCCCAACTATAAAGTCCGTTACCAATAAAAAATATAGGTTCCCCGTTCACAGAAACAAACTCAGGAAACCCTTCTTCCTCAACTGCGGGGATGCTTTGTATCGCATCCTGAATATTGGATTCGACGACCCTCAAGTCCGGCCCCAAGCCCACCTCCACCATATAAGGGTCGATGATGGTGATTTCCTCCTGCTTGTTTTCCGGAAGGGATTGGTAAAAAGAAGATGAGAGACTTTTCGATTCTTCAATAACGGGTTGGAGTGCGTTGGGATCAGGAACCCGAATTAAAATGTCGCCAAATTCGCGGATGTATTTCGTGGTTAACCGGACCCGGTATTTCCCGGCACGGTCCCAGGTATAAAGCCCTTTGCGGATATGGTGAACCATTTCCTTATTTACATAAACCACCTCCGGTTCCATTGCTCCGTCAATCGAAGGAAGGCTGCTCACTGCATCCAGAATGGTGCAGCTGACCGATTGTTGGTCGGGACCCAGCCCTACCTTAACCGTAAAATCATCGACGATTGTAATTTCCTCCCGCTTGTTTTCAGGAAGGTTCTTGTGGAAGTCTGAAGCAGACGCAAAACTCCCGGTTGGCAAAAAGGGCGCAAAGTAAACTAGGAGAACCAGAAAGAAAGTATTTTTCAATGGAAACTTAAAAAACACGATTTAAAAATGAAAAAAACCGTTGGGATATTTGTTATAGAAACGGGCGTTTGAGCCCACAAATTTACCCCCAAACACGACACTCAGTCAAGCAGGTTTGGTTTTTTCTCATTAAAACTTTTCTGGTTTGGGTTCCTTTTTTTTTGACCCTGAAACCGGGGTTTTCACGCTTCGATGTTTATATGTTTCCCGGTTTTTTCGCGGTTCGAAATTTCAGATGTTTTTTCGTTTGCATAAATCAAACGGTTGGGATCGGTGGTGGAAAAAAGAATATTGTCGTCTCTCTCCATAGCCTGGTCGTTTTTATTCAGCAGTCTTACCAAAGGGTCTTTTTCCCGGGTCTGTCCCTTGATAAAAAGATTGTCTATATTTTGAGATTGGTTCAGAGACTGTAAGGCGGATCCTATAATCATTTTCCGATCATCCGTGACGTTGAATCTTTTTTCCTGGCGGTATTCTTTTGGAGGAATTAATAGTTATTTTGATGAAACTGGAATAATGGTATGGGTGTTGTTGATTAAACGGACGGGGGTCTTTGAGTAAAGGATGTGAAGACCGCCCTGCTTGAGTCCTGGAACATGATTGAAATCGATAGGGGGACTGCCGGACTCCCTCCCTGCACATCAGGTGCTTCTCGTGATCCTGTTCCATTTCTCCCCAGTGGGAGGGACCCGTTCCCCCTTCATACCCCCCCCCCAGGGATGATGCTGTTCTTTCCTTTCCGCTGCCTGAATGGCAGAAGTATATCCCATTAAAACTGCGATACTTATCAAGATCCGACAAAAACAGGCTGCCCCTCTGTTAATTTTAAACATCCTAATTTCCCCTGATACTTGTAAAAACTGTGTTCG
>WAIB01000020.1 GCA_009873655.1 Nitrospinota bacterium
TAACGTTGATTGATGAGTATACGAGGGAGTGTCTGGCTCTCAAGGTTGCAAGAAAGCTAAACTCTCAGGACGTATTGGAGCAACTGAGTTATCTGTTTATATATCGAGGGTTGCCTGGGTTTATTCGTTCTGATAATGGCCCTGAATTTACAGCTAAAGCAGTCAGAAACTGGCTGGAAAGATTAGGAGTTCAAACGTTATTTATTGAACCAGGTAGTCCCTGGGAAAACGGTTATAATGAATCTTTTAACGGAAAACTAAGAGATGAATTACTTAATGGAGAAATCTTTACAACCTTGCTAGAAGCTAAAGTGCTGATTGAGAACTGGAGAAAAGAATATAATCAGTTTAGACCGCATAGTTCTCTGAACTATCAACCTCCAGCACCGGAAACGATTAAGCAAAACGTGGAAATACTAACTTAGGAAGTGGTACAACTAACAGGGGCAGGCCACTAAACGTTAGACGATGGGGCCATGCTTGATGCAATGCAATGACTAAAATCCGTCGCGTTTCATGATGGGGGGTCCGCTATTTTTCTTCTTCTTTTCTTTCCTGACAACGTCTTCCGCTTCGAGGTCCCGTTTATTCACCCCTGAAACCAGATAGACCATCAAGGGATAGGCTGGTAAAGACAATATCCCCCAGGTCAGCATAAACTTTCCCCCGGCTGAGATCATTCCCCCATCGCCCGCTTCATTTCCACCTGTGCCAAACGCCAGAAAAAGCATGAGGCCAAGCAGCATTCCCATCAGCGAAGAAACAGAGGTCTTATGCGCAATTTCGTTCATATATAGCGATGGTAATAAGGGAAAGTCGCTGACATAGGCACCGATGAGCCCCAATGTGAACATGATGAAAATTGCCGCCATCAGAAAGTCGTTGGTAATGGCGATGGTGGCGACCAATTGATAAAGGGGTGCGCAAAGGCCAACAATAAATGGATTTCTATAAATGTTCATTTTGCCTCAAATAACTTGGGGTTCGTTTAAGATCGCAAAGCCAACAAATTTTTAATTAATTTTTCAAAAAAATAACGGCTCATGCCGTCATCTTTTCAACGGATAAATTAAAATATCCCAATCCCTGTAAAAGGGGAATTGGCTCGGGTACAGGGATTCGAACCCCAACATTCAGAACCAGAATCTGACGTCCTACCGTTAGACGATACCCGAGTATTAATTCCCTTGGAACTTGATTTATAATAATTTTATTAATTTTTCATGTCAAGATGGATTGCCTTCATTATTACTTGAGACCTTTTTAAATGCGAGTTATTTCCGGAACAGCACGTGGAACACGCCTGGCTGAATTGGGCGATACTGAAATCCGCCCTACATTGGATCGGGTGAAGGAGTCTTTTTTCAATCAGGTGGGACCCGACCTGGCAGGACTTCATTTTCTCGATCTTTTTGCCGGTACGGGCTCCATGGGCATTGAAGCTCTCAGCCGAGGGGCCAAACAGGTGGTTTTTGTTGAGCGCCATTCCCAGGCACAATCCCTCATTGCCCGCAACCTGGAAAAATGCCGGATGACCCTGGATAATCAAAAGGAACGCTGGCAGCTTGTAAAATCAGATGCCCTTAAATGTTTGCCGGCACTTGAAGAAAAGGGGTTGGCCTTTGACCTCGTTTATGTAGACCCTCCGTTCGCCGAAAATCTTTACGAACCCTGCCTTTTTCAATTATCCGATTCGAAGATACTGAAACAAGAGGCCTGGGTCATCGTGGAACATTTCCATAAGAATGGATTGCAGGAAAGTTATGGTAGACTGAAAACTTTCAAAGACAGACGTCTGGGAGATTCCTGTCTGTCGTTTTTCAAAATAGAACCATGAATGAACCCGAAAAAATAGCCATAGCCATGAGCGGAGGAGTCGACAGCTCCGTTGCAGCCTCCATAATAAAAGAGAAGGGCTATCAGGCCGTTGGCATTTCATTGCAGTTGTGGAATTATTCCGAGTCGGATAACCGGTTCGGTACCTGCTGTTCCCTGGATGATCTTGCAGATGCGCGCCGCGTTGCTGAAAAGGTGGGAATTCCTTTTTATATTCTCAACATGGAGAAAAAGTTTAAGGAAGAGGTTGTCGACTATTTTATATCCGAATACATGCAGGCCCGCACACCTATCCCTTGTACGCTATGCAACCAGAAATTAAAATTCGATGAGATGATCCAAAAAGCCGAATCGTTTGGGGTCCACAGGGTAGCGACGGGGCATTACGCTTCCATCGTCCAACATTCCAGTGGCAAGTATCTGGTTCGCCGGGGCCGGGATCGCTGGAAAGACCAGAGCTATTTTCTATTCAACCTTTCACAAGACCAGCTTTCACGCCTTGAATTCCCATTGGGGGATATGGATAAAAACGAAGTCCGCGAACGGGCACGGAAACTGGGATTGAATGTTGCCGAGAAAGCGGAATCCCATGAAATTTGTTTTATCCCCGATAACGATTACCCCAAATTTATAGCAAAGCAGTTAAATGGAGATGCGTTCAATCAGGGAGATATTGTTAATTCAAGAGGGGAGGTGTTGGGCAGGCATCCGGGCTACCCTTCTTTTACGGTGGGTCAGCGAAAAGGTTTGAACCTGGGTGGACTCAAAGAGCCTCATTTTGTAACTCATATTGACCCGGTGAATAACCGAATCACCGTTGGACCTAAAAAAGAACTTGAGCGGGCGGATTGTTTTGTGTCCCAGGTCAACTGGTGCAGATTCGTTATCGACATCAGGCCGTACCTGCATCCATCAAAAAATTAGATAATTCCCGGGTCAAGGTGGAATTTGACCAGCCTCAGATATCCATCGCACCGGGTCAGTCTGCTGTTTTTTATCAGGATGACTGTATTATCGGTGGCGGGTGGCTTGAATGAGCCAGGAGGTAAAAGTAGCCGTTGAAGCGGCCCTGAAAGCGGGAAAGATTCTCAGCGAGCGGGCCGATGATATCGGAAAAATCTCTTTCAAGGAATTCCATGACCCGGTAACAGAAGTCGACCACCTTGCCGAACAGGCAATCATTTCAACCATCAAAAACACTTTCCCGGACCACGATTTCCTCGCCGAAGAATCGGGAGATACGCAGGGAAACAACTCGACCAGTAAGTGGATCATCGATCCACTCGATGGGACACTGAACTATTCCCATGGTTATCCCTGCTATTGTGTTTCAATAGCATTGGAGCAGGAAGGAGAGGTTAAGGTGGGAGTCATTTATAATCCCTGCCTTGACGAACTGTTTGTTGCTGAAAAAGGCCAGGGAGCCATTTTGAATGGCAAGCCCATACGTGTTTCAACCATTCCCACTTTGAAAAAGAGTTTACTTGTCACCGGGTTTGCGCCCCGTGTGGTGAAATCGGAGAAGGACAATCTCGATCATTTCTGTAACTTCATGAAAGCCTGCCAGGCCGTGCGCCGGCCCGGTTCGGCTGCTATGGACCTCGTCTATACGGCAATGGGACGCTTCGAGGGCTTCTGGGAGAGGGGGCTCCACCCCTGGGATGTCGCTGCGGGACTTTTGATCCTTCTCGAAGCCGGGGGTAAAGCCAGTAAGTTTGATGGCAGTCCAACCCATATTTATGATCAGGAAATCCTGGTCAGTAACGGCCTGGTGCACCAGCAAATGGTGGACGTTTTACAAAAAGGCCAAATTTAAAAATTGTTCTGGTTTCATCCATGAAGAAACCTTTCATAATACTCCTGATTCTCTTTCTGTTAGCCGCGTGTCAGACGACTCGCAATAAAGAATGTGTCGGATGTGCACACGATCTTTTATTGTGGAAAACGGCGATAGATACGATTGCCCTAGCAAATTTCCCCGGAGAAGAATACGTTTCGGTGGTGCATTATGAAAAATTTTCCAACGCCTGGGTGACTACCGGCAATAAAGTAAACATCACGAAAAATTTTCTTCATGAACTTACAACAGAGCAGAGGGTTGCCGTTGCAGCCCATGAAATCGCGCATCTAAAATCAGGTCATTATTACACCAAGCTGGGCGCTTCCATTCTGACATCGGTAGGGTTTTCCGTGCTGAATATGTTTATTCCCGGCGCGGGTTATAGCGAATATGTCGTCAAGCCCGCACTGATGGGGGGATTTTCACGTCCACAAGAACTGGAAGCCGACAAGCTGGGAGTTCAATACCTGGAAAAGGCCGGGTTTTCTAAAGAAACTTATCTTAAAATGTTAAAGGTGCTGCAGAAAAGGTCGGGAGGAAAACCTGAAGAAGCCAGTTATTTCTCTACCCACCCCACCAATGAAGAGCGGATCCGGCAAATCCGAGAAATGAAACTGCCTGGCGACTGATAGGAGCTACTTGGGTTTGTCGGGGGCTACCAGATAAGTGTAACCGCTGAGGCCCTCTTTGTATAAACTCAAAAAGTCATCCGCCTCCTTTTGAGTCACGACACCCCGTTGAACACAGCCGATGAGGAACCCATCCACTCGACCGGCGAGTTCATCCGCGGAAAACTGCACGTAGTCCAGCACGTCTGTCACATCCTCACCTTCTATAATCTGCTCGTATTTTAGAGATCCGTCTTCATTCAGGGAAACATGAAACGTGTTTGTGTCTCCGAAAAGATTGTGGAGGTCGCCCAGGATTTCCTGGTAAGCACCTGTTAGAAAAATACACAGGGGATAGGTTTCGCCAGGCTCCAGAGGGTGAACGCGAAGGGTGTTTTCGGTTCCACGATGGTTGCCTATGAAAGTGTTTATTCGGCCGTCCGAGTCGCAGGTAATATCTTCAAGAGTTGCGTCTCGGGTCGGTTCTTCATTCAACCGGTAAAGCGGGACCACCGGAAATACCTGGTCAATGGCCCAGGAGTCGGGGACGGATTGGAATATGGAAAAGTTGCAGAAATATTTGTCCGCCAGACGGGTTTTCAAACTGCGGATTTCATCGGGCATGAATTTCAACCGTGTGCTCAGTTTTTCAATTTTACGGCAAATGCCCCAGAAAATTCTTTCCGCCAGCGCCCGGCTTTCTAGAGAGATCATCCCCATTAGAAACTGATTTTGCGCTTCATCCTTCAAATGCACCGCATCATGCCATGACTCGTTTAAATTTTTGTTGGATGTGGAGTCGAGAACATAAAAAATTTCTTTAACTACTTCCGGAGCATTTTCGTCGATCTCAATTTTATCGCTCCATTCTGGAAAACGGGTGACATCGAGCACATTGACCACAAGTATGGAGTGATGGGCCGTCATTGCCCGGCCCGATTCGGAAATGATGTTAGGGTGCGGCAGGTTTTCCTTATTGCAAATTTCCAGAATGTGATAAACCACGTCATTTGCATATTCCTGGACGGTATAGTTGGTGCTCGAGGCAAATGTGGAACGGGAACCATCGTAGTCCACCCCCAAACCGCCACCGACATCGATATACTCAATGCCGCACCCGAACCGCATTAATTCTGAATAAAACCGACCCACTTCCTGCAAACTGTTTTTGATGCGGCGAATATTGGTGATCTGGCTGCCTAAATGAAAATGGATTAACTTGACACAGTCCAGAATATTTTTTTCCTTTGCAATTTGCAGAGCTTCCATCAATTCGATGGAATTCAATCCAAACTTCGAATGCTCACCCGCTGAAGAAGACCAGCGCCCCTGACCGCTACTCAACAGTTTTATGCGAAACCCAATATTGGGTTCGACTCCCAGTTCTTTAGCTACTTTTTCAATCAAAGAAAGTTCGTCGAGTTTTTCCACGACGATAAAAACTTTCTTTCCCAACTTCTGGCTCATTAAGGCAAGACGAATAAAAGCCTCATCTTTATAACCGTTGCAGACGAGCAAGGCTTCCGGGTTGTCGAGGATGGCAAGAATGGCGTGCAGTTCGGGTTTGGACCCCGCTTCAAGTCCTATATTATAAGGCTGGCCGAACTTTACGATTTCTTCCACCACCTGCCGCTGCTGGTTGACCTTTATGGGATAGACCCCATGGTATTTTCCGTTATACTCGTATTCTTTAATCGCTTTGCTGAATGAATCGGCAAGGTTGGCAATGCTTGCTTTCAGGATATCCGAAAAACGGATGAGAACCGGCAATGAGTAACCCCTGGACTGAATGTCATCCACCAGGTCCTTGAGGTCGATGTCCTGTTGGCTTTGACGGTTGGATCGGACAACGATATTGCCCTTGGAGTTGATATCGAAATAACCCGCACCCCAGCCGCTTATATTGTAATGCTCGCGAGCCTCTTCAATGGTCCACTTCGGCATGGGATGTCCTTGCGAAATATATTGTGAATTACTGCTATTTGGCCCTAAGGGTTGTGAAAAGTCAATTGAAAACAAAGCGTTTTTTTGAATAACAAAACTGTGCTATAAAATCTGGATTGTTTAATTGAATCCGCCATCCCAATTAGAGATAGAAAATGAAAATAGAAAAAGTCGAAGTGCAGGAAATTGCCCGTCAGTTTGGCACCCCTGTTTATGTATACAGCCTGGAAATTTTGCGCAAATCGATCCATGAGATAAAAAAGCTGTCTCCCGTCACACGCTACGCCATGAAAGCTTCTTCCAACGTTAAAATCCTTCAGGAGATGTTGGCGAATGGAGTCAAGATCGATGCGGTGAGTGTTTATGAAGTTCAACGTGCGATGCGCGCCGGTTACAAAGCAGAAGATATCTGTTTTACCAGTGATGTTTTTTTCAATGCAGATGATGTTAACTTTTGCCTCGAAAACAATGTGTATTGCAATTGCGGTACGCTGGGGATGGTTGAAGAGTACGGTCAGGCTTTAAAAAAGAAGGGGGCCGGTTCCGCAAAAATATCCATCCGAATCAACCCCGGTGAGGGGGCAGGGCATTCCAGAAAAACCAATACCGGTGGACCCTACAGCAAGCATGGAATCTGGTATCAGAATCTCGATGAAGTGAAACAGTTATTGAAGAAATACGACCTCACTTTATCGGGAGTGCATATGCACATCGGTTCCGGTGGGGACATGGAGCACCTCAAGCGAATCACTGGCAAGCTGGTGGACTTTGCCAAAGAGTTCCCGGATGTGGAGACGATCAATTTCGGCGGGGGATTGCCCTACCAGTACGATCCCGATCTGCCCCAGGAAGATATCTCAGGTTACAAATCCATTATTGATGAACGTGCGAGGGTGTTGAAAGAGCATTTCGGCAGGGAGGTGGTTTGTGAAATCGAACCCGGAAGACGTTTCGTCGCAGGTTGCGGTTACCTGATCGGAGAAGTGCGTTCCCTCAATCATACATTTGATGATGAAGGAAAACGCATCGATTATGTTTTGACCAATGTGGGTTTCTGCCATTTGATTCGGCCCATGGCTTACGGATCGTTTCATCCCATCTGGTTCGACGGTGAAAACCTGGGGCCGGAGCAGGATTTGATCATTGCAGGCCCGGTCTGTGAGTCAGGCGATGTGCTGACCCAGAAAAACGAAGAGCCCGTTCCCCGAAAATTGCCGATGCCGAAGGCAGGGGATTTAATTGTGATCGGTGGGGCAGGGGCTTATGGCCATGTCATGTCATCCAACTACAATTCACAGCCTCTTATTCCGGAGGTGGTTGTCGATGGCGACCAGTGCGCCTTGACCCGCAAACGTCAGACCCTGGATGACATCATGCAGGCAGAAATTTAAAAGTCCGCTACTTAATTATCCATGATAAAAAGCTATATGAATCTGGTTAGCTTGTTGAGGCCGGACCTCTTGGCTCCACGCCTGGTGGCCCTCTAACGAGGGAGGAAAAATTGGCAACCCGATAGTTAAAGGCTTAACGGTGTGTCTGGCTAAATAAGTTATGACCTCTTGGTCCCATGCCTGGTGGAGTTAAAATAAGGGATCAATTTTCTGCGCCATCTGTACGTCAGCGAGGGTTACTCCACTGACTGTGTGTGTCCAGTATCTTACGGAAATCCGTTTGTAGTTGATGATGATATCCGGATGATGGTTATTCTCCTCCGCGGCTTCCGCCACTTTTTGTACAAAATTGATTCCCTCCATAAATTTTGAGGCGTGGTGTACGCGTTGAATAAAAGGCACACCCTTATCGTTTTTTCCGGTTTTCCATTCCGGGGCCATCTCTTTTAATTTTTCTTCCAGTTCCTGCTCGGTTAATGCGGTCTTTTCTACCATTTCTATTCTCCAGTTCAACTTGCCGTGGCAAGGTAAATATTTAAATCAGTTTTTCCAGTTTTTTCCTTAAAGTGATTTCATGCACCTTATAGACAAAGCTCTCCTCTCCATTGAGACGAACAACGGGTATACGCTCTTTGTAAATCTCGAAAAGGGCGGGGTCCGATTCGATATCCGTCATCTTCAGTGAAGCAGGGAAATCGGGCAATACCTTTTCAATAATTTCCTTCGCATCGTCACAAAGGCAGCAATCTTTTTTCGTCAGAATTTCGATTTGAATTTGCATATATTATCGGAAGCAGAAATGATTACTAGAAGCTTTTTGATATTAGCCCGCCCTCAAAGGTTTCGACTTATTGCCACCGGGGCTGCCCGGTTACATGGAGTGCGTCATGGTTGTTACGGTTCCCCAGATAATCAGGGCCGCGAAAACGCTGATGAATCCAACCAGAACCGCCATTGCCAATGGACGTTTTTTCCAGTAGTGTTCCTTGTTTTGGTCGACGATCGGAATCGCCGCTAAAAAACCGATGATGACAGGGGGCGCGACGATCAGGAAAGGCACCCATACATTTTCCAAAGCGTATATCCAGACGAATTGCCAGGGAGGTTTGGTGACTTCGAGTCCGAGTACCGGTTCTTCCCCAAGGGGAGGTGCGATGGTAAGCGCAAGAATACAGATTAATAAAAATATTCCCGCTCCCGCTCTTCGCAAATAAGCCATATGCTGTGTGAAAGGAATATTTTTTGCTGGCTCCTTTGCTTCGGGCACTTGCGAGAGCTTGTGGTATTTAACGTAGAACAAATGCAATCCGATCATCATTAAAACAATGATGGGCAGCAGGGATATATGCGCCATGTAAATCCGGCTTAAAAGAGGGACTCCCTGGGCAAACGCTTCGGTCAGCGGCAGACCAAATACCCCCATTTGTTCCGCTACCCAGAGGAAGTGAGCCAAAGCTTCATAGGCCTCCTGGTCCCATTTAAGAACCGTGCCGGTGAACAGCAGGGTTACCATCATCAGCATGATTCCGATTCCGATGAGCCAGTTGATCTCCCGCGGATTTTTATAGGATGCGGTGAAGAAAACCCGAATGGCATGCAGCGTCATGGTAACCGTTAAAACTTCAGCCGCCCAGAAATGGATGCCTCTCAGGAACCAGCCCAGGTATACCTGGTCGACGAGGTAATGCAGACTGCGGTTGGCACGTTCGGGGTCCGGGATGAAAAATTGCGCCAGAAGAATTCCGCTGATTACAAGAACCCCAAACGCCGACAAGGTCATTCCCCCCAGGGAATATTTTATGGAGTTAGCATGTTCGGGGATGTCGTATTCGAGTAAGTGAATGCCCAGCCGGTCTTCCAGGGTTTTTGTAAGTCCGTTGGCCATGCTTTCATTCTCCCGGTCTGATGAAAGTCAGCCCTGCAAAAACAAGTCCGGCGAAAAGTGTGATACCGACTGCTGTTCCATAACCCTTCGCGGATGTTTCCACCTTTTTGTGTTTTGCCTTTTCCACTTTTGGCATCTGATGTTCCGCGTGCTCATTGTGGCTGCCTTCCATTTTCATTTCGGCATTTTCAACCGGATCAGCGGGAACGATCTCCCCCTCCATGAACAGGTCATTGGGCGAGAACAAATCGGATTTTCCCAGGGGATCGGATTCTTCTTCCTGGGTAGCGTACATGGGGTCAATTGTAGATGGTTCCTCTTCCATTACGATGGGAGCGGGTTCTTTTTTATGACCCCCATGTGCCATTGCGTTTTGAGCAATGAAGATGAAGATTATTGCAACAACTAAAGTGAGTTTATTCATAATCAGCTTCCCAGGACCAGTTGTGTGAAAGCTTCGAGCGTTTCATCGTTGGCCCAGTCTCTTGGACCAACGGCCTTATGACGAATAAGGCCGTCTCGGTCTACTATAAAGGTTTCCGGTACGCCGGTTGTTTTGTATATCTTTTTGGCGACGATTTCTTCCGGATCCAGCAATACGGGAAAAGTCAGATTGAATTTTTTCATAAAAGGTTCGATAAGGCTCTGGTCTTTGTCGACACTTATGGTGAGCATTTCGAATCCATGATCTTTGAACTTGCGGTACAGTTTTTCCATGGAAGGCATTTCGACTTCGCAGGTACCGCACCAGGTGGCCCAGAAATTTATGAAAACAATTTTACCCCGGTAATCAGATAACTTTACTTTACCTCCTGCCAAAGAAGGCAGTTCAAAATCAGGAGATATAAATGCCTCTGCAGGATATTCCGTTTCATAGGGTTTCAGCTCTTGCTTGTTTAGCGAGACCACAAACACCGATAAAAGCGCTGCTACCAGAAAAGTGTAGGGAATATAGATGCTGATCGGTTTTTCTTGGGCTATGTTTTCCATTTATTTATTTCGAGAAGTTTTTTAAGGCTCAGGCTCTGCGATAAGGTCGATAGAATTTTTTGTCTACAGCAATTACGATCTCGTCAAGAGTTTTGCCCTGGTTGTAAAGTTCATAGGCATAAAACACTTCGTTCATACAAATATCGCATTTCGAACCATGCTTGTTTGTATAGCAGGTCAACAAGGTTTTATGGTTATGGTTTTTCTTGCAATAGCAGTAGCAAAACAGGCTATCGATCACCTTGGGTATCTCTGCTGCAATCCGATAGGCTTGTGCAACCCTTCCTGTGAAAATTGCATCGGTCAAAACAGGACGGGTTTCAATTAATTGCCCTGTCGCGGGTGCCACGGGGGTAACCTTTACTGAAGGTTTGGTGCCTAAATATACCCCGGCAACCACAACGCAGACAAAAATTCCCATGGCTATGGAAGAGATACGCTTCTTATTGTTATTCGGCGTTTTTTTTCCGGATTTCTTTTTTGCCATTTTTTGCGCCAGGTCTAATAAAGTTTTTGGCTATATCTAATTATATGGACTGCCACCCTCCGATGCAACCCTCTAACGAGGGAGGAAAATTAGAGAAACAATAGTTAAAAGCCAGCTGATTTGGTCGGCTTTAAGGAAGTTTGTCCCATTGCCTCTGCGGCGGGCCCTGTAACGAGGGAAGAAAAATTGATGAAATAGTAGTTAAAGGCCTAACGGCGTATCTGGTTTTACTTGTCTTGACCTATTGGCCCCACGCCCAGTGGTTAGCGGATGATTTGATACCATTTGGTCAGGATGCGGGGCGGGAACCGAAGCTCAAACAGGATGGCAATTAGAATGTTCCGAAAAGTGGTGAACCAGATTCCTTCTTTATTCCATCTGCGAGGCGAGGTGAAAACTTTTTCATCAAGAAGAATTACGGGCCCCAGTTTTCTCAGCCGTTTGAAAAAGTCGATATCTTCGCAGATGGGGAACTCAGAGAATCCGTTCATTTTCTGGAAAACGGGATTCCTCACGAAGAAGGCCTGGTCGCCATAAGCCATTCCCAGATATTTTGAGCGCAGATTTGCCAGCCAGGTAATTAGCCGCAGACTCCATTTATCGGAATCAATACAAAGGGAGAAGGCCCCCCCGATTTCTTGTGAATTGTTCATGGAAACCGATATTTTTTTATAACTTTCAGGATCAATACGGCTGTCGGCGTGGAGGAAGAGAAAAATATCACCGGTCGCGATTCTGGCGCCCGCGTTCATTTGCAATGCTCGCCCGGCAGGCCCCGTCACCCGTTTTTGAGTGAATTTTGTTGCGATTTCGAGGGTCTTGTCATCGCTGCCCCCGTCGCTGACAATCACTTCGTGTGGGGAAAGCTGTTGAATTTGTGCCAGGGTATCGCCCAAACACCTTTCCTCATTGAAGGTGGGGACGATGATCGAGATTTTCAGGGAACCGTCTGCCATCACCCCCTCGTAGCGGTGGCAAAGGGTAGCGGATAATTGCTGAAAGGGGGCAGAGCTTTGGGATATATCATTTGAGGCCACTCCTTCTTTGTAATCCGGCATCAATATATTATAGAATAGTGATAAGTTAAACCCGCTTTCATTTGTTTTCATAAAGCCCGGTAATTATGCTAGCGCATTTTATAGATTCTCGGTCCTTTCAGTGTGGTTATTTTCAAGACCGCCAGTCCCTCTTCGAGGAATATCTGCTGGAAGATGTTTCAGAAGTGGAATTCGAATATTTGCTGGCGCACGGCATGAGACATTTTGGCGATTATTATTTTCGTCCCCGTTGCCAAAACTGCTACCTGTGTATTCCAATACGGGTTCGTGTCAATGAATTTAAAATGACACGCAACCAGAAACGCGCCCTTGTTTCCTGCCAGAATGTCAAAATGAAAATAGGAGATCCCGTTTATTCAGAAGAAAAGTTCAGGCTGTACCTGAAGCATAAAGAAAGATTCAACTCTTTGCAGGACGATGTGGAGGATGAGCAAAACTTTAGAATGTCTTTTTATGTAAACACTCCATTCGGAATTGAGTTCGAATATTATCTGGATGGAAAACTGGTGGGCGTGGCGTTGGGAGATAAAACCTCAAAATCCTTTTCCGCCATCTATACCTTTTATGATGTTCCCAGCAAGAGAATGAGCCTTGGCACTTACAGTGTGCTGAAACAACTGGAATATGCGCAGCAGTATTGCATGAAGTATTTTTATCTGGGCTATTATATTGCCGAAAATGCCTCCCTGACTTATAAGGCGAGTTTTCGTCCCAATGAGGTTTATATGGGCCGGGAATGGCGTCGATTCCGAAATGCCAATGGAGATTACCTGATTTCCAAAAAGCGGTTGCAATGGAAGAACTCCGACCTCCTTGTAAAAGCGGCCCCTACCAGTGTGACACTGGACTAGCGTTTTGACACTGTAGGAATTGACCCATTGCCTCTCCTCGTTAGAGGAGGCCGGTATAGACGAGGACCATCCAGATCACGAGCAGGACATTAAAAATCACTCCAATGTGGAAGAATACGTTGAAGAATTTAGTGTGGCTGTATTCGTAATCGTCTTTATTTTCTTCAGTCATAGCCGTTCAATCCATAACCAGAGTGGTCAAACGTTTTGCCAGGTCCGAGCCTCGAATTATTTTTCTAACAGGACGTTCTATGAGATTAAGACTCATATAAAGCCTGTCCAGATTCAAAAAAGTTTTTGACTCCGCAATGGCCTTCCCCCCTTCATCTCTTATTTCGTTCCGCCAGATGCTCAACGCGCTCAGGTTTTTCAGGTAGGGAGAGTTGGCTATGGCAATCGCTCCGGCGTTGCCCATTTTATTGGAGCACAAATACAGTTTTTGAAGTTGCGCCAGGTGCTCGCTTTCAGCCAGAGCGACAATTCCATCATCGCCTATGGCGGTGCTGTCCAGATGCAGGGCTTTCAGGCTGGGCCATTTGTCCGATGCTGCAATGGCACGTGCGCCTTCGGGGCCAATAGGATTCGAATCCAGGAAAATGATTTCCATATTTTTCAGGTTTGGAGACTCGGCCAGGGCAGCGGCCCCTTTTGGGCCAATGTTGTTGGCTTCGAGCATGATGCATTTTAAATTTTTCAAAAGATCGGCCTGGGCAAGAGATTTTGCTTCTTCGTCGCCAATGATATTGTGGTTCAGGTAGAGGGAAGTCAGATTCGTCAGACATTTTACCTGGCATAAAATTTCGATGGTTTCGCCGCAAAGCTGGTTTTGGCTCAGGTAAAGTTGTTCTACGGAAGACAGTTCGTCACTGGCGGCTAAAAGACGCAACTCTTCTATTCCGATATTTTTATCTTCCAGATCTAAAAGTTTGCCGTTGTCGACCAGGTTTGCCGATATGGTTTGTTCAAAACTCACGTTTTCGAAGCGTCCAGAAATATGCTTTTAATGAATGGGTTACCACTGTAATGTATTTTATTTGAAATTTCAAACCCCGGTTTCGTTTATAATACTTATGAGGCACGGATTATTGTGAGATTGAAATGATTGTAGGTATCCCAAAAGAAATCAAGGCCGATGAATACAGGGTTTCCATGACTCCGGCAGGTGTGCATGAGCTTGTAGCTCATGGACATAAGGTGCTGGTGGAAAACAAAGCCGGGGAAGGGAGCGGTATTCCCAATCAGGACTACATGGAACAGGGAGCGGAGATCGTTCCCAGGGCGGATCTTTTTGCCAAGTCGGAAATGATCGTCAAAGTCAAAGAACCTGTGCCCAAGGAATATGCCTTGTTACGTGAAGGGCAGATCCTTTATACCTACCTTCATCTGGCTCCCGCTCCAGAATTGACACAGGCTTTGCTTGATAGAAAAATTGTAGGCATTGCATACGAAACCGTTCAGTTGAAAGACAATTCTTTACCCTTACTGATTCCCATGAGTGAAGTGGCGGGAAGAATGGCCGTTCACGAAGGCGCGAAATATCTCGAACGAGAGAATGGAGGACGGGGAATTCTTCTTGGCGGGGTTCCCGGGGTCGACCCGGGTCATGTGGTGATTGTCGGGGGAGGGATCGTCGGTGCCAATGCCGCGAAAATGGCCATCGGGACAGGCGCATCGGTCACTTTGCTGGATGTGAGTTTGCCAAGATTGCGATATCTCGACGACATTCATGGAAGCCGGCTGAAAACCCTGATGTCGAACAAGTTCAACCTGATCGAATCCTTGCGCACGGCAGACCTGGTTATTGGTGCCGTTCTCATTCCCGGTGCCCGCGCACCGCGCTTGATCACTCGCAATATGCTGAAAGATATGCAAAAGGGCTCGGTGATTGTCGATGTGGGAATAGATCAAGGGGGTATGCTGGAAACTTCACGGCCCACCACGCACAGCGATCCTATTTTTGAAGTGGAAGGGATCATTCATTATTGCGTTGCCAATATGCCCGGAGCCCTGGCACGCACATCGACATTCGCGCTCACCAACGCTACCTTCCCCTACGCTTTGAAACTGGCTAATGAAGGTTATAAAAAAGCCCTGGCCGATGACCCCGCGTTGAAAGGGGGGCTCAACGTCTGTCTCGGGTCCGTCACCCACCCCGCGGTGGCAAAAGCGCTTGATAAAGAATTTGTTGAGCCGGAAACTTATTTGTAAGAAATTATTTGAACTCAACATAAGGCTCTTCAAAGGTTCCTTTAAACTCTAAAGAACGGGCATTATCAGGAACATCAGAAACCTGAATTATTTTTTTTCATTCAGCGATTCCTTGACAAACCGGGCAGGAATCTTATTTTCATTATATTGGGTTTTTCGTCATTGAAAATGGGGGTGGGTCCGATTGTAGGAAAAATAAGTTTGTGTTAGGATTTTTTATTTCAATTGAGGATTAAAAATGCTTCGGATAGCTTTATTTTTAGGAACAAACATCGCCGTCATATTTCTTATCAGCCTGACGTTTCGGTTGCTGGGGTTTGAAAGCCTGTTGCAGCAAAACGGGGTGGATCTCAATATCACCGCTCTTATCATATACTCATCCCTGTTCGGGTTCATCGGGTCCTTTGTGTCCCTGTTGATGTCGAAACAGATGGCAAAAATGGCAATGCGAGTGCGGGTGATAACCGAGCCCCGAAATGAAATGGAGCAGTGGCTGGTCTCCACCGTGGGCCGGCAGGCCAACTGGGCGGGAATAGAAAAACCCGAAGTGGGCATATTTGAAAGCCCGGCACCGAACGCCTTCGCCACCGGATGGAATAAAAACGACGCCCTGGTCGCTATCAGCACTGGATTGTACGAAAGCATGAGCCGCGAGGAAGTTGAAGCCGTTCTTGGGCATGAAGTCAGCCACGCCGCTAACGGCGATATGGTGACCCTCGCACTGATCCAGGGAGTGGTCAACACCTTCGTTATTTTCCTTTCCCGGGTTGTGGGATTCCTCGTGGACCGTCTGGTATTCAAAGTAGAACGCGGTCATGGACCTGCTTTTTGGATTGTATCCATGGTGGCGCAGGTGGTGTTCAGTGTTCTCGCCATGATGATCGTCATGTGGTTTTCACGCAGAAGGGAATTCCGTGCCGATAAAGGCGGAGCCGCGATTGCGGGACGCGAGAATATGATCAATGCCCTGCAGCGACTCAAGGCCTCTCATGAAAACCCTCAACTGCCGGATGAAATGGCGGCTTTGGCTTTCAATGCGGGCAAGGTGCAGGCCCTGTTCGCAAGTCACCCCCCGTTGGATGAACGCATCGACGCGTTGCAACAACTGGACATCCCGTCGCGCCCGATAGGATGATTAGAGTGGGGGTGTGATCAATATCCGTATTGTCTGCCGGGTACCCTGAGGGGGCACTCTTTCAAAAGAAAGCCTGCTGCTCAATCAGTGGAAATGACCCGGTTTCGGCCCGCTGCTTTTGCAGCATAAAATCTCATGTCGGCACTTTTCAGGCATTCTTCCAAATCACCCCCTTGCGGCATTTGGGCCACTCCGAGGCTTAAAGTAATATGAATTTTCTGGTTCTTGAAAAAGGAGCATCCTCTTTGACCTTTCTTCTTAGTTTTTCGGCCAATTCTACTTCGCCTGGCAATTCGTTTTCGGGTAGCATTAAAAGAAATTCTTCTTTCAAAGTTCGGTTGATTTGGGGCTCTCAAAGAGTTATAAACTCCATTATTAGTAATTTTGGTTACCTGCATCTTTAATGGGAAAACGTTTAAAAAAGAAAATATTTAAAAAACGTTACCCAATCTTAAAAGCCCGGCTTGAAGAATTGTCCAATAAGGATCGACAAAACCAGGATGTTGTGTTCAAGGAAATGGCCAGTGTCTTCGGCGTCGATGCAAAAACCCTATCCAAGTGGAAAGGTAAAACCCCCGAAGAAATTTTCGGTGAGGATTTAATAGAACAATAGTCCCCCTTTTCCCGCCTTTCAAAGTTTAACCAAAGCAAACCTTCTTTTTTCACAATCGAAGTCCAAGAAGTCTCCTGTCTGATTAGTTGATTTATAGGCAGTTATTTGAGGTGGTTGCTTTAGGCCATTGAACCTGCTAAATAGTTCGATTATGAGCAATTTTGTTCACCTTCATCTTCATACTTCCTACTCATTGCTCGACTCTTCCATTCGTCACGAACCTTTGATCAAGAAGGCGGCGGAATTCGGAATGCCTGCGGTTGCCATGACGGACCACGGGAATATGTTCGGGGCAGTCGAGTTCTACAATACCGCCAAAAAACATGGGATCAAACCCATTCTGGGTTGTGAGGTGTATGTGGCTCCCGAAAGCCGCCATGAAAAAAAATCGAAAGATAACCTGCGAGATGCTTCTTACCACCTGATCCTCCTTTCTAAAAATGAAACGGGATACAAAAACCTGTTACGCCTGATCACCCTGGGATATCTGGAAGGGTTTTATTACAAACCCCGTATTGATAAAGAGTTGCTGGCGGAACATTCGGAAGGGTTGATTGCCTTGAGTTCCTGCATCCGCGGAGAGGTGGCACATAATGTCAACCGCGAGAACGTTCCCCGTGCCACCAAGGTTGCGGCCCAGTATGCGGAAATTATGGGGCCGGATAATTTCTACCTCGAGTTACAAAACCACGGACTGGAAAACCAGGACCGTATCAACAGGGAAATTGCTGGCATAGGAAAGAAACTTGAACTTCCCATTGTCGCAACCAACAACTGCCATTATCTCAATAAGGAGGATTTCCGCGCCCATGAAATTCTTCTATGTTTGCAGACGGGAAAAACGATCAACGACCCGTACCGTATGCAATACCCTGCACCCGAATTTTATTTCAAATCTCCTAAAGAGATGATTGAGCTGTTCAAGGAGACCCCTGAGGCCATTGAAAATACCCTGAAAATCGCGGAACGTTGTGAATTGGAACTGGAATTCGACAAGCTCAATTTGCCGGACTACCCGGTTCCGGAATCTTATACCCTGGAAACTTATCTGGAAGAGATATCGCGCGAGGGACTCAAAGCCCGGTTCGTGGAACTGGACCGCCTGGGAATTGATTTTGATAAATCCATCTATCAACAGCGTCTGGAAGAAGAACTGGGTATTATCCAGCGGATGGGATACCCCGGGTACTTTCTGATTGTCTGGGATTTTATCAGGCATGCGAAGGAAAAGGGGATTCCCGTAGGGCCGGGCCGGGGTTCGGCTGCGGGAAGCGTTGTGGCCTATGCCTTGAAAATCACGGATATTGATCCCCTGCAATACGGTTTGCTGTTTGAGCGTTTCCTGAATCCGGAACGGGTGAGTATGCCGGATATCGATATTGATTTCTGTATGGATGGACGCGATGATGTTATCAAATATGTAACGGAAAAATATGGTGGCAACCAGAACGTAACACAGATCATCACCTTTGGCAGTATGAATGCCAAGGGGGTGATCCGTGACGTGGGCCGGGTGCTCGATATGACTTATGGCGAGGTGGATAAACTGGCGAAGCTGGTTCCGAATAAACTGAATATCACCCTGGATGATGCGTTCAAGGAAGAAAAGCAGTTTGACAAACTGCGAAAGGAAAACACCAAGGTCGCAGAACTGTTGGATATTGCCAAGAGCCTGGAAGGTTTGCAGCGCCACTGCTCAACCCATGCTGCGGGGGTTGTGATTTCATCAAAAGCGTTGACGGAATTTTGTCCGTTATACAAAGGCGGAAATGACGAAGTTGTGACGCAATACGCGATGGGGAGTGTCGAAAAACTAGGCCTGTTGAAGATGGATTTTCTCGGGCTTCGTACTTTGACAGTCATCAATAACGCGTTGAGGCTCATTAAGCAATCCCAGGGAAAAGATCTGGACATCAGCATGATCCCTTTAAACGATGATGAAACGTTCAAGCTTTTATGTGATGCGAGAACTTTGGGGGTGTTCCAGCTGGAAAGCTCGGGAATGCGCGACCTCCTAAAAAAATTGAAGCCGGATTGTTTTGAAGACATTATTGCTTTGCTTGCCATGTACCGTCCCGGTCCCCTGGAAAGCGGGATGGTGGATGATTATGTCAAGCGCAAGCATGGCACCATGGAGTTGAAGTTCGACCTCCCCCAACTCCGGGATATCCTGAAAGAAACCCAAGGGGTGATTCTTTACCAGGAACAGGTTATGAAAATAGCAAGTGTCCTGGCGGGATTCAGCCTGGGTGATGCGGATTTGCTGCGTCGAGCGATGGGTAAAAAGAAGCCCGAAGAAATGGCCGCCCAGCGCGAGAAGTTCATGACGGGATCCGAAGTAAACAAAATCGATCTGAAAAAAGCGGAGAAAATTTTCGACTTGATGGAAAAGTTTGCAGGATACGGGTTTAACAAATCTCACAGTGCGGCTTATGCGCAGGTATCTTATCAAACGGCTTACCTTAAGGCGCATTACCCGTTGGAGTTTTTTGGTGCGCTGATTACCAGTGATATGGATAACACGGATAAGGTTCTGCGTTATATCCACGATTGCCGGGAGATGAAAATCACCGTACAGCCACCGGATGTGAATTTGAGTGATCGGGACTTTTCCGTATCTGACAATAAACTCGTTTTCGGCCTGGGGGCGATCAAAAACGTTGGCAGTAAAGCCATCGACAATATTATTGAAGCTCGGAAAAGATTGGAAAAATTTAAATCATTGAGCCAATTATGTGAAAGTGTGGATCTGCAATTGGCAAACAAACGCGTTTTCGAAAGTTTGATAAAAAGCGGAGCTTGCGATTCGCTGGGTCAAAGCCGGGCACAGATGTTGAAAGATCTTCAGGCTTCAATGGAACAGGGACAGGCCAAACAGCGAGACCGGCAGTTAGGGCAATCGAGTATGTTTGATACTTTTGACGAAGAAATTTCAAAGGAGAACAAAAACGGGAATCATGTTGAGGAGTGGAGCGAAACCGACCGGTTAAAATTTGAAAAAGAAAGCATTGGCTTTTATATTACGGGCCATCCCCTCGACCGGTTTACTAAAGACCTTTCATGGTTCACCGATGCCACTTCAGCGTCGGTTGTTGAATCGGGAAGCAGCAAGACGGTCAGCATTGCCGGTATTCCCATCAAACATCTTCCAAAGACAACAAGAAAGGGAGATAAAATGGGAATAATCACACTCGAAGATTTACACGGGTCCATAGAAGTTATTTTATGGCCGGAAATTTACGCAGAGGTGGAATCTATTCTACTTGCTGAAGAACCCATTCTTGTAAAGGGAGAGGTTGATTCTGAAGGCAATTTGCCGAAAGTGATTGCCAAGGAAGTTTTTCCCCTGGTTCAAGCGAAACAGCGTTTTCAGGGAAGGGTCATGATCCATTTCCGAACTTTGGGTCTGGAAAAAGAAACACTCCTGGCTGTTAAAGAAATTCTGGCAGCAAATAAAGGTAACAACGATACCCGGCTCCATTTTATTTCCCCCGATAACAAGGAACGGGTGGTCACCGTTTCGGATGACCTTCGTATCCAACCTTCTGATGAAGTGATTGAGCAGATCCAATCTTTGCTTGGCGAAGACGCAATTCTATTTGAGTAAGCCCTCTTTACCTCAAGCCGAAAAAAAATATCCGATTACATTTTTTGATGGATAAGATCTAAAATCTTTTGAGAAATACTCGGAGTCTGTTCGGTTTTTGCGTAAAAGGGGATTTTAAGGATGGTTCCCTCTTTGGAAGTGATTTCCACGAACGAAGTTTTCAGAAACCCGGCTAAAAATCCAGGTAAGAAAAAAGAGGAATAAACGCGGGTGGACCTGATTTCTTCCCATTTTATTGCGGTTTTGGAATGGGCGGGGAAGTGCCAGGCGGAGTAATGCGCGGAAATGCCCTGGGGTCCCAGTACCGTAAAATATTTCCGGGGAAATAGATCTCGGGAAGAGGTCACGAGTTTTAACACTTTTGTCAGGCCCAAAAGAAAAAATAAACCCCCTCCGGAAATCAGTATCTGGGTTTGAATTTTTAAGGACTGGGCATCAAGAATGATGAAAGTGAAATAGACGATAATGAACATAAAAAGAATTATTGGAGCCAGCATGAAAATGCCGTAGAATCCTGCACCATATAGAGGAAGGCCGCTTGGCAGGATGACAGTTGCATTTTTATCTGTAACTAATATGGGATCCCGGGAGGCTTCGTCCTCCTGTTCCGCGATAAAATTTAAGGCAATCTGGTAATCGTTTTTTGCCCAGTTTTCCTGACTCATATGTTGTTTTATGGGATAATGTCGTCCGGATTTTTAATAAACTGCAAACCAGGGTTTGTATGATACCCAAGGAAACATGGAAGTTAAAGAATTTGCTTTAAAATATTTTTGCAACACCCTTCCTAATGGCCTCACCGTGGTTACGGTTGAAATGCCCCATATTCATACCATGGAAATTTCCATGTTTGTGCGTGCCGGGTTGCGTTATGAATCCGCTCAGAATAACGGGATATCCCATTTTTTGGAACATATGATGTTCCGGGGAAATAAAAAATATTCCAATTCAATCGAATTGAACATGGAATTTGAGAGTATCGGGCGTGATTTAAGGGCCTCAACGTTAGGGGAATATACGCAATACGGGTTCAGCCCACATGTGTCCCAACTTGAAAAGGGGCTGGAATTGTTTTCGGAGTTTTTTTCCTCACCCACTTTTCCGGAAATTGAATTGGAAAGGGGAATTATACTTGAGGAATATTTTGAAGAACTCAATGAAGAAGGTGTCAATATAGATATCAATAATCAAGCCTGTCAATTACTTTATCCCGGGACCCCCATGGCATGGCCTACCATCGGCACGGAAGAGACGATCAAATCAATTAAAACAGAAATGTTGCGAGAATATTTTGACCGGCATTATGTACCCGGAAATATGGTGCTTGCATTTGCGGGCCCTATTGAGCATTGTCAGGTTTTCGAGCTTTCGAAAAAATATTTTTCTGGATTTTCAAACGGAGTAAAACCGTTTCCCAAAGATCATTTTATTGGGAGCATAACTGAAAATCAGGAGAAGCCGGGACTCCATTTTCAGGAAGATTCGGACAGCCAAATTGAACTGCAAATCTGTTTTCGCTCCTTTTCCTATAATGACCCTGACTTTCTGGTCTTAGCCTTGATAAGCCGGGTATTTGATGACGGGTTCACCTCGCGACTTCAAAGGGTTTTGCGTGAAGAGAGGGGGTTGGTTTATTCAATAGAATGCCGAGCTACGAGCATGTCGGACCTTGGCACCATAGATTTTGATGTAACCATGCGCCCCGAAAAAGTGGTGGAAGTGACCAGGATCCTGCTGAAAGAGATAAAATCTTTTGCCAAGGAGGGGCCAACGCAAAGTGAACTGGCCCATATTAAAAAAAGGTACTTTTTTGATCTTGATTCGGAACTGGATGACCCTTACAGGCAGGTTGTACGATATGCCTTTCCGCACCTTTATTCCAGGGAAATGTCCCTGGACGAAGAAAGAAGCCTTATAGAATCTGTTACTGCAGAAAAAATGCTGGAAGTTGCAGAAAAGGTTTTTGATTCTAAAAGGCTCAATCTAATTCTAGTGGGTCCTTACACTTCCCAGCTTAAATCTCAACTTGAAGAGTTGATTCGCCAATTTTAGCCTCAAAACAGTAATGCAACTTCAAAAGAATTTCTCCCTGGCCTTTGGCCTTATTATTTTTCTCAATATTTTTGGTTGCTCTGCAAATATTGAAGATTGCCTGGAAGAGGGCAGTTGTGGCCCCGTAATTAAGGTCGCAGATTTTGACGGAAATTTGCCGGATGACCCTTTTGATTCTTTTTGGAATACCGGTCAGGCTCCCGCTCCGATTTCAATTGAACTGGGACCCCAAATGATAACGAATCCCAAATGGCCGAACCCCTCTACCCAAAAGGTTTCGATCCGGGCTGTTAAAAACAGAGGTGAGCTTGCGGTTATGCTTGAATGGAAAGACAATACCCGGGACGGCAACTTCGACCATTCTTCATTGTATGTTGACCGGGCCGCGGTGATGTTTCCGGTTGAGGTCGGTATTGAAGCTCCTTCCATAACCATGGGCGAACCGGGAGTGCCGGTGAATATCTGGCAATGGAAATCCATTGGAGGAGAAAAAGGACAGCCCGGTGTGAAAGAAAAAAAGGTGCTGGCCTACCATACGGTGGAAGACCTGAACGCGGAAGGGTTCAGCACCTTGACTTATCAAGACAAGCAAAATGTAAAGGGAACTGCCATATGGAAAGATAATATGTGGCGATTGACTTTCAAGCGAAACCTCATTGATGACGATTTAAATGACGTTCAATTCAGGCAATCGGTTTTGATGGCCGTTGCGGTATGGAATGGCTCTAACAAGGAGCTGAATGGTCAGAAGGGTATTGCAGGCTGGATGTTATTGCAGTTCAGTTGATTGAATTGGCCTTTCCAGATTTTTTTTCCAAATTCATATGAAATTTTTTCCACGGCGCCTGCAGAGCGGGAATCAGTTTTTCTTTTAATTCTTGCGGAACATAATTGATTTTTTCGACAGGCCAGTCTTCTACCCTCCTGATATCCAGGTTTTCTTTTTTATAGGGCCCTAGTAAAGCCTCTTCAAACCCATACGCCAATGCGGAAGAATAAACCCGATGGTATTGTTCTTCTATACTCTCTTCGGAATGCAGTCCGTTTATAAACTGTTCAAAGAGGTTGTTGATAATGGGTTCTGCATGTTCGGCAAAATCGGGTGTCAGGGCTGCCCGCAGGGTGACATAGGTGATCAGCACATCCTGAAGCAGAAACTTCAACTCTGAGCTTTCCTTTTTTGGCGGGCGGGTATTGATATTCAACAATTCCTTTAAAGTTTTTATATTTCGGATCATGTCGTAGATAATGGACTCCTCCCAACTGGCCTTGTTCCAGACGAAAAAAGCACGCACGTAATTTGCCCGTCCCTTGGCGTCCCACATCTGCAATGCGGTCGTGGGCCGAATTTTGTTGGAATAAGGGATTTTTTCACCCCATATTGGATTAACCAGGTCCAATCCATAGCGCCCGAAAACCTCTTTAAAATTCTTTTGGTACAGTTGCATTAACTTTTCAAAATTTTCTTTTTCATCCAAAGGGCTGTTTTGGGGGAGGCTGACTATAGAGTATAAGCGAACGACGTTGGTGCGGGCTTCTCCATCATCCAAAGCTACCATATAGGAGCCGCCCCACATCCCGGCAGAAATGGGAGTGTCGAGATTGTAAAGCTCCTTCATTTGGACAGAAATATAGGCGGCAATTTCTCTGAACAGATTGTGCAGGTAGTAAAGGTTGATGTGCTTGTTTTGGGAGTAAAGATGCCCGGGAAGAATTTTATATTCCATTTATGTTAATCCGTAACGGCACCATTACTGGAAGAGTTGACCAGCTTGGCATATTTTGCCAGAACACCCTTTTTGTATTTAATCTCTTTCGGTTTGAACTCATTTTTTCTGTTACGGAGTTCTTCATCCGTCAGGTCAACATTCACCTGGTTATTTTCAATGTCAATGTTGATGGTGTCTCCGTTCTTTAATAGCGCAATGGTACCTCCTACCTGAGCTTCGGGAGAAACGTGACCTACTACGATTCCATAAGTTCCGCCGGAAAATCTTCCGTCTGTTATCAAAGCAACCTTGTCTCCGAGCCCTTTTCCAACAATGGCAGCGGTGGGCGCGAGCATCTCGCGCATTCCAGGGCCTCCCTTGGGACCTTCAAAACGAATGACAACCACATCTCCTGCCTTTATTTTATCTTCCAGTATGGCGTCCAAACATTCTTCCTCGGAATCAAAAACAACTGCAGTTCCGGTAATTTTTCTTGTTTTCACCCCGGATATCTTGGCGACCCCACCCTCCGAACAAATATTTCCTTTTAAAATAACCAGGTGCCCTTCGGTGGATTTGGGCTGGTTGATCGGCAATATGACATCCTGGTTTGCGGGGGGCTCGTCCGGGATATCTTTTAAATTTTCCTCAATGGTTTTTCCCGTAACGGTAAGGCAATCTCCATGGATCATGCCTGCGTTCAGCATCATCTTCATAACCTGAGGGATTCCACCCGCTCTATGCAGGTCGACAGCTACGTATTTCCCGGAAGGTTTTAAATCGCAGAAGAGGGGAATCTTTTTTCTGATGGATTCAAAATCATCAATAGACAATTCAACACCCGCTGAATGTGCAATTGCCAATAAATGCAATACGGCATTTGTGGACCCGCCAATGGCCATGATAACGGCTATCGCGTTTTCAAAGGCCTGTCGTGTCATGATATCTCGAGGAAGAATATTATGTTTTAACATGTTCATCAGCGACTCAGCGCAAAGCCCTGTGTTGAGTTCTTTTTCCTTGTCTTCGTTTGCCATCGTGGAACTGTAGGGTAAGCTCATACCCATGGCTTCAAAAGCGGAAGACATGGTGTTGGCTGTGTACATTCCTCCGCAGGAGCCAAATCCCGGGCATGCATTTTTTTCGATTTCGGTGAGTTGGTTCTTGTCAATGGTGCCTGCGCCAAACTGACCAACGGCCTCAAAAACACTGACTACGGTCAAGTCTTTTCCATCAAGGTGTCCCGGTTTGATGGTTCCCCCATAAACAAAAATTCCGGGAATATTAAGGCGTGCCATACCGATCATGGCTCCTGGCATATTTTTATCGCAACCTCCAATACAAATAACCGCGTCCATGCTTGCGCCACGGCAAACTGTTTCAATCGAGTCGGCAATGACTTCGCGACTGACCAGAGAACATTTCATTCCCTCTGTTCCCATTGAAATTCCATCGCTGATAGTGATGGTTCCAAACGTTTGTGGCATTCCGCCTTCTTTTCGGATTTGGTCTGCAGCAATGTCCGCCAGTTTTCCAAGTCCGGCATTACAGGGAGTGATATCGCTTTGGCCATTTGCTACCCCGATGATGGGTTTTTGAAAATCTTCATCGGAAAACCCCACCGCCCTAAGCATTGCCCTGTTTGGAGCCCGTCTATCTCCCTGGGTTATGGCTTGGCTTTTAGAATTTAACGATTTCTGCGACATAAAAAACTCCTCGATTAAAAACACTCGCCCTCACAGGGCCATGTTCCATTTAATAAGAGATGATTTTAAGCTGATTTATATTCCCGGTTCTTCTATCCGATTCAATACAGGCCTGTGAAAATAACCGCCGCCGTTATTGGAGTGCGAGATGGCGTAGTATACAGGATGTTCCATTAATTTTAAATGGGCTTGAGTGCCGGAAATTTCGATTTTATGTTGAAAAGGGATGATAGGAGTTTTTCTGTCTTCCTTCCAGGTTTTTCCGGGAAAATTGGACTTTTCAGACAAGAAGGATGGAAGCCGGTAGGTTCGCTGGGAATACAGGTAGTCGAGTTTTAATAAGTCTTTTTCACTGCAGGATGGATTTGGAAAATACGTATCCAGGAAAATTTTGTATTGTTCATCCAAACCCACCGGATTCATAAATAATTTGTTTGATTCATGGTGGGCCAGTAATTGATCAAAGAGTACGACCGCATCCATTTTTTGTAAAAGATGGTTTATGGAAAACCGAAACCTTTTTGAGTTGTAAAACCGGTCAAAAATATCCGCAAATTTTTTTAAGTAGTCCACCTCTTCAGCACTCAGATCCTTGTTTGAAATTAATTCATAAGGAGGAGTGGACAGGTATTGGTAACCATGGGATTCGATATTATTTTTGACAGGGGCACCGGGTAGAAACTTCAGGAATCCCAACTGCAGCTCATGGGGACGAAGGGAAAGTACATCTCGGAAGGACTTTAATATTTTCTCCATATTTTCCCCCGGGAGACCAAAGATCAGGTCGCAGTGAAAATGGATTCTGTCTTCTTCGAGTATTTTTTTAATGGTATCGAATAGTTTTTTATTGTCCTGCTTTCTTTGGATATTTTCCTGCACTGATTCGTCCGTTGTCTGAATACCGATTTCGAATTGGAACATTCCCGGTGGAACCTTTTTCAGGAAATCCAATATGTCGGGAGTGAGAATGTCGCCGACCACTTCAAAATGAAACTCCGATCCTTCAAATTGTGAAAGCCACTGCATAAGGGACTTCATTCGGCCCGGTTTGAGGTTGAAGGTCCGGTCGACAAATTTAAATTTTTTAACCCCGGCGCCAACCAGTTTTTTTATCTGGTCGTAAACAATTTCATCATCAAAATAACGGACGGTCTTATCCAGGGCCGATAAGCAGAATGAGCAAAGGTATGGGCAGCCTCGTGAGGTTTCAAAATAGACCATCCGGTTTTTAAGTTGCGGGTAGTCTTCTTCAAGGTAGGCCGGCTTCAATTCGGGAAGATCAGAACCATAGGTTTTCCAGCGATCCAGTATTTCCTTGGAAGGGATTCCTCCCTTATTTATAATCTGGAGATATTCGACCCATTTTTTTTCGCCCTCCCCTGAGATCACTGGGCAATCGAGGGAGGTTTCTGTTTCAAAAGATACCTCCGGTCCTCCGATAACAATTTTTAAATTTGGGTTTTGTTTTTGTAATCGTTCTATAAGCTCGAAGCTCTGGCTTCGGTTCCATATATAAATTCCTACCCCTAAAACATCCGGTTTAAGCTTTTGAATTTCTGAAGCAATTTTCCAGACGGGTTGGTTGATTACAAACTCTTTGATCCAGACATTTTTGTATCCGGCATCTCTGGCTGCATTCCTTAGATACCTGAGGCTTAGGGAAGAGTGGATAAACTTGGCGTTTAATGTGATAAGACCGATTGATAATTCCAAATCATACCTTGTTTATTGGTCGAAAAGAGTTTTGATTTTTTCCTCAAGCTCTACTACTTTAAAGGGTTTTTGCATGAACTCGTCGGTTCCGGCTTGGTAGGCTTCCAGCATTTTTTCCGGGTCATAATCGGAGGTTACCATTAAGACTGGGATATAATCCGTTCTATCATTGTTTCTTACCTCTTGGATAAACTCTATTCCATCCATTTCCGGCATATGCAAATCTGTAATAATTAAATCTATGGGTTGTTCTTCCAGGCAGGTCAGGGCGTTTCTTCCATTATCGGCATTGATAAAGTTGAAGTCCCCGAAACCAAGCTGCCTCAATTGCCTTTCTATTATCTTTCGGATTACCATGGAGTCATCCACGACCATTACCTGTTTGGCTCCGTATAAATTTTTCTCCAGAGTTTGCTGTATTTTTTCTTTGAAATGTTTTGGCTTGAAAGGCTTAAAAATATACTGGCTAACCCCGGCTTTAAATGCTTCATCTACTTTTTCTTTTTCATTTTCCGACGTAACCATAATGAAGGGGATATTTTTTAAAATATTATATTCTTTAATCATATTTAAAAGTTCCAGCCCGCTCATTTGCGGCATGTTCCAATCCGAAATGATTAAATCTATTTTTTCTTTTTGAAGTAAATCGAGACCTTTTGAACCATTTTCCGCTTCAAATATCCCGTCGTTATTAAACCCCATTTCTAAAAGATATCTTCTGATGACCTCCCGAACCACAACGGCATCATCGATGATCAATACTTTTTTTAGATTATTTTTGTTGTCCAATTTATAGCTCCCTGTCCTTTAAGGCGGAAGTGTATGACGAACAATAAAAATGCTTATTAAATTCTGAAAATGTGTAATACCAGTGTAAATAGATTCACCTTGGGTTGCAAATTAATTAGGCAAATTTATTCACCAGGGCCGTCTCAGGCTACTTTTGGCAGGTTTTACAAAAAAAAGTGGAGCGGCCCGAATGAACTATTCGAGATATGGCCTGGAAGCATTCAGGGCAGGGCTGACCTTCTTTTCCATAAACCGAAAGGTTGATGGAAAAATAGCCTTTCGAGCCGTTGGGGTCAAAAAAGTCCCTCAAGGTGGTGCCTCCGCTGGCAATGCTTTTGTTCAATACATTACGAAGGCACTCGATCCATTTATCCCATTGGGCCAAAGTGATTTTCCCCGTTGGTTTGGTGGGTCGGATGCCCGCGTGGTAAAGCGATTCGCAGGCATAGATATTTCCAATTCCGGTGACCTTTTGCGAATTCATAATAAATGACTTTATGGGGGATCTGCTTTTTCCGGCAAGTGCTTTTATGGCCTTTGGCGTCAATTCTGCAGAGAAGGGATCGAAACCCAGTTTGTCGATCAAGGGATGTTTGCCCGATTCAGGGACCCAGGAAATACTTCCGAAACGTCTCGGATCTACAAAGTGCAAATAAGTATCCGTGGAGAATTTAAAAATAGCGTGTGTATGTTTTTCCCGGGGCTCAATAGATGGATGTGATACGACACGGCCGCTCATTCCCAGGTGCAGGAGCATGGAACCCTTTGGGGTTTGGAGCAAAAGATATTTTCCCTCGCGGGTAATGTCGGAGACCTTATTGTTGAGCAACCCTTCGATCAGGGCCGACTGTGGAATGGGGAACCTGAGGTCACTGCGGAAAAATTTGATCTCAGTGCAAATATTGTTTTTGACAAGGGGTAGCAGTGCCCGCCGAAGAGTTTCTACTTCAGGCAATTCGGGCATGAGTTAGTTGGGTTTTTGCTGTCAGGAATCTTCTTTTTTTTCGGAAGGCTTTTTTGCGATAACCACTTTGGCCGATCGGAGGATCCTTCCATTTAAGGTGTAGCCTTTGGAATACTCCTGGATAACCGTGTTTTCCTCATGCTCCTCGGATTCCTGCTGGTTAAGCACTTCGTGAAGGTTTGGGTCGAAGGGTTTTCCCAATGCTTCAATGGGTTCCGCCTTTTGATTTTTCAGGAAGGTGGAGAATTGTTTTTGTATCATCTCCACTCCCTCTTTAAGGCTTTCAAGTGTTGCGTTGGGGACTTCCAGGGCTCTTTCCAGGTTGTCTTCAATCTGGATCAATTCTTTAAGCAGGCGCTCATTTGCAAACTGTACAAAATCGTCTTTTTCTTTGGTGAGTCGTTTCTTGAAATTTTCGAGTTCGGCTTTTTCCCGTAGGAATGTGTCTTTCTGTTTTGCGATTTCCTCATCCTTCAGTTGAATTTTCTCCTGAAGTTGTTCCAGGGGAGTCAGCTCTTTTTTTTCTTCGACTTCCTTTTCTTCTTTTGAAGTCTCATCGTTTTCCTGGTCTGCTGCTTCAATTTCTTCCGGTTCAGACTGGTTTTGGTTGTCTTCGGTTTTTGTTGCCATAAAACTTTTTTATACTCCTTGATTTTCTGAAATTAATTTCGATACCTTTTGGGCCGTATAATTGACGATCGAAATGATTTTTTTGTAGTCCATTCGTTTTGATCCAAACACAGCCAGGGTTCCCGCCTTTTCGTTACCTATCTGGTAGTTTTGCGCGATCAGGCTGCAATTGCCCATTTCCTCCTGAAGGTTTTCCTCACCTATGAGAATGGTCATGCCCTCGTGGTCCAAACACAAATCGAGCAAATTGATCAATTTGGTTTTTTCTTCAAGGGTCTTCAATAATGTTTTAATTTTTCCTATATCCTCATTGAATTCGGGTTGATCCAGGAGGTTTAAGGCTCCCTGGACAAGCAGCTCGTTATTGTTGTCTTCAAAAAGTGCCGCAGAAAGGTCATGGGCTTTCTGCGCTAACTGATTATAATGCTCCTTTTCCAGACGCAACCGCCGCAACAGTTCTTTGCGGATCCACTTGATGGGTTTACCGCTGAACTCATCATTAAGATAATTTGAAATAGAAGTGAGCTGGTCCTGGGTCATGCTTGGTTCAATGGGGAGAATTTTGTTTTGCAATATTCCCTCTTCCGAGAAAAAAACGGCCAATGCAGTATTCGGGGCCACTTTCGTAAATTCAATATGCTTGAAGCAGGTGGCAGAAAATCCCGGAAGCATTACCAGTCCTGTTTGCTGGGATACCGTAGATAAATTGTCGCAGGCCTTTTCCAGGACGCTTTGCAGGTTTTGTTTGCCGGATGGATATTCCAGGTTCCGGGTTTCAGCCAGGGTTTCAGCCTGGACTAAAAAGTTTTGCGGACGCAAAAGGTGGTCCACGTAAAAGCGATAACCTTTATCTGTTGGAATTCTGCCGGCCGAAGTATGGGGTTGGTTTAAAAACCCCTTTTCTTCCAGGTCCGCCATCGCGTTTCGGATCGTGGCCGAACTCAAATGTTCAGGATGGTTTTTCGCGATGGTCCTTGAACCAACAGGCTCCGCCTTTTCAATATATTTATCGATGATTGCAAGCAGAACTGATTTGCTTCGTTCATCGAGAATGGTTGAGTTCATAATATTTTCTTAAAGATTAAATAACAGCTGTTATTAAGGTAGCAATCGGGAAATTTAATGTCAATATTTACGAGGACCGGTTTGAGGTTCGTTGTTTTATTATTGGCCTGTATCGAGTTCAGCCGGGAGGAGCAATTGGGGCAAGGTCTGGTTTTTTCTCAACAATCTGGGTCCCAATTCCGTCTTCGGTAAAAATTTCCAGCAATAAAGCGTGTTGTATTCGTCCATCCACGATATGGGTTTTATGCACCCCTGCCTTCAAGGCATCAAGGCAACAATTTACTTTTGGCAACATTCCGTCTTTGATGACTTTTTCTTTTATCATTGCCATGACTTCTTTTTTGGTCAGTCCCGATTGAAGTTTCCCGGATTTATTTTTTACTCCCTCGGTATCCGTCATTAGAATCAGTTTTTCGGCTTTTAAGGCACATGCGATCTGGGCTGCCACAAAATCAGCATTTATGTTCAGGGTTTCTCCGTTTTCCCCTTTCCCGATGGGGGCGATCACCGGGACGAATTCATTTTTATCCAGCGTTTCCAGAATTCGCGGATTCACCTGGGTGATCTCGCCTACTAACCCGAGATCAATGATTTCGGGACGGTCTGTTTCAACTGAATGTTTTTTACCTTTTTTATGACGCTTGGCCATTATCAGATCTCCGTCTTTTCCGGTAATCCCCACAGCATTTCCTCCGTGACGATTGATGAGGGAGACGATTTCCTTGTTCACCTTACCGCCCAGAACCATTTCTACCACGTCAATGGTTTCCTTGTTGGTAACGCGCTGGCCTTCAAAGAATTGTGATTTTATTCCGAGCGCTTTAAGGGTTTTATCTATTTGCGGTCCACCTCCATGAACGATCACCGGGTTGATTCCGATATATTTCATCATCACGATATCCAGCGCAAAATTATCCTTCAGGGTTTCCGATACCATGGCATTGCCTCCGTATTTAATAACGAAAGTTTTGCCATAGAAAGTTTTGATGAAAGGCAAAGCTTCCAGCAATATTTCTGCTTTTTGTATGAGTTTTTTCACGGGAGGAATTAGAGGATATATCGGCTTAAATCTTCGTCTTGAATTATGTCTTTTAATTTTTCACGAATATAAGCTGCGTCAATAGTAATATTTTTATCTTCCAGATCGGGAGCATCGAACGAAATATCTTCCAGAAGTTTTTCCATAATGGTGTGTAGACGGCGCGCTCCAATATTTTCGGTGCGAAAATTGACCTGGGCCGACATATCCGCGATCTGTTCAATGGCATCTTCCTGGAAGGTCAGGTTCACATCTTCGGCCTTTAATAGAGCCATATATTGTTTTACCAGGGCGTTTTTCGGTTCCGTCAGAATTTGAACGAAATCCTCTTTCGTAAGAGAGTCCAGTTCGACACGGATGGGAAATCGTCCTTGAAACTCTGGGATCAAATCAGAAGGTTTTGATGAATGAAACGCCCCCGCCGAAACAAAAAGGATGTGGTCTGTTTTTACAATTCCGTATTTGGTATTTATGGATGAGCCTTCGACAATCGGTAAGAGGTCTCGTTGAACTCCTTCACGCGACACATCCGGTCCGCTTGTACCCTGATTGGAACGGCCGGTGATTTTGTCAATTTCATCAATAAATATAATTCCATTTTGCTCGACGCGGTTTAAGGCTTCTTGAATCATTGAATCTTCATCCAGCAGTTTTTCTGCTTCTTCCTGGCATAGCGCTTTAAATGCTTCGGGAACTTTGAGTTTGCGTTTTTTTGTTTTGCCCGGCATGAGAGAGCCAATCATATCTTTTAAATTGTTTCCCATTTCTTCCATCCCGGCTCCGGATACCACATCGATCATGGGGGATCGTTTCTCAGTCACATCGATTTCTACTTCCCGTTCATCGAGGCTTCCTTCTTTCAGCATTTGCCGAAATTTCCCCCGGGTTTGATCGTAATGTAATTTGCCGTTGGGGTCTGAATTGAACCCTGTTTTCCCGGAATGTCCGGGCGGAGGAGGCAAAAGCAGGTCCAGCAACCGTTCGGTCGCCTGCTCACGGGCTTTGCCTCGAACCTCCACCTGCATTTCTTCTTTAACCATGGTTTTGCTGAGTTCGACCAGGTCGCGAACCATGGATTCGACATCTCGACCGACATATCCCACCTCGGTGTATTTGGAAGCTTCCACCTTGATGAAGGGGGATTTGGAAAGCTTTGCCAATCGCCGGGCGATTTCAGTTTTACCAACTCCAGTGGGCCCGATCATGAGGATGTTTTTAGGGCCGACTTCATCCCGTAAGGAATCCGAAAGTTGTTGCCTTCGCCACCGGTTCCTCAATGCAATGGCAACCGCGCGTTTGGCATTGTTTTGCCCGACGATAAATTTATTCAACTCCGATACAATTTGTTTCGGAGTTAAGGAAGCCACGAAATCCCCGTCTTTGGGCTTTTGTTCGCTCTGTGGCATGGTCACTTCGTGCATTAATTAAAGTTCCTCAATCGTGAGGTTTGAATTGGTATAAATACAAATGGATTCTGTAATTTTCATGGCCTCTTCCACAATCTCTCGCGCGGAAAGATCGCTGTGGGCCACTAAAGCCCGGGCCGCGGAAAGGGCAAACATTCCCCCCGAACCGATCGCCAGAATCTCGTCATCCGGTTCGATTACATCCCCGGTTCCCGATAATAAAAGGAAGTTTTCCTTATCGGCAACGATGAGCATTGCCTCCAGTCGGCGCAACATTTTATCGGTTCGCCAGTCTTTTGCCATCTCAACGGCAGACCGGTAAAGGTTTCCTTGAAATTTTTCCAGCTTTTCCTCGAAACGGCCGAACAGGGAAAACGCATCGGCAGTTGAACCGGCGAACCCTCCAACAACCTTATCATTGAATATTCGCCTTACCTTGCTGGCCGAGTGTTTCATCACCGTATTGCCCAGGCTCACCTGACCATCTCCGCCGATAACGATTTTGCCCTTGTGGCGAACCGCTAAAATTGTCGTAGCATGCATCATAGGAAGTATTGTACTTGTAGCACAGGAAAAATAAAGACTTTATTAAGATTATTCTTTGGCGCGCGGGTGGGCCCGGTCATAGGTATCGACCAGTTTGTCGATCGTCAAATGAGTGTATTTTTGAGTAGTGGAAAGGCTGGAGTGGCCCAGCAGTTCCTGAATGGACCGAAGGTCGGCTCCCCCTTCCAGCAAATGGGTGGCAAAAGAGTGCCGGATGGAATGGGGTGACACTTTTCCGGGAAAGTTCCCCGTTGTAACGTACTTCCCGATGATTTTTCTAACCCCGCGAGTTGAAATGCCTTTACCCCGGTGGTTGAGAAAGAAAAATTCCGAACTGGTTTTCGTGGCGCTTAATTTTTCCGAACGGACCCGGATATATTTTTCCAGGGCCTCCACACATTTTCGACCGAAAGGGAGGACCCTTTCTTTTCCCCCTTTGCCAAGCACTTTAACCATATGGGTCGCCAGATCGAGGTCTTCTGTTTTAAGAGAAACCAGTTCGCTGATTCGGACCCCGGTGCTGTAAAACAACTCCAGTATGGCACGATCACGAACGACCAGAAACCCTTCTCCCCGGGGTAAATCGATCAGGCGAAACATCTCATCAATAGAAAGAAAGGAGGGCAGTTTATTTTCCATTTTTGGAGCGGGAACGGTTTTCACGATATTGTTGGACAAGTAACCTTCGCGACATAAAAAACGGAAAAAGGAACTTAGCGTGGAAAGTTTTCTTCTCATGGTGGAGGCGGAAAACTTTTTATCATATAAAAATCCCAGATAGGAACGAACCGCCAAACGGTCTATCGATTCCAATTTAAAATCGGTAGATTCCCCCGCGTGCCCCGATTGTTTTAGAAATTCCTCAAATTGCGAAAGGTCGTTGAGATAACTTTCCAGGGTGTGGGGAGAGGCGTTTTTCTCGGCCACCAAATATTCCGTGAATTCTCTGATATAGCGTTCCACAAATAACCTCTTATTTATCAATAGTGTAAAGGTAGAACAATGCCGCGCCGAAGTCAAGGCTGGGGATTTATCATTAGTATTTGAAACTATCTGGTGTTGGGGTCATAATTATATGCACTCATTTTCAAAAAATCCCATCTAATATAAAAAACGATACTTTTCCGAGAAAAAACATGACCGATTCCAGTAACCAGGAAGATTTTAGAAAAATTTCAGAGATTCAGCAGCGGCTGGATATTCTGATAGAGCATGTGGAATCCCGTAAAGAAGGGCTTGAGGAAGAAATCCAGGAACATCTTCACGAATCTCTTGCCAATGCCCGTGATTCAATGGAACGGATTCAGGAAAACATTGCTCCCAAAGTAGAGAAAGCCATCCACACCAAGATGGAGGAAATCGACCGGAAAATGCGGAGGTTGAACGAAGACAGCCTGGAAGCCGTCCGGGAGGAACTGGAAAAAGCCACACCGGGAATTTCAGAAAAAATTCTCGCAGATCTCGATAAGCTGGTTGCAGAGAACACCCGGTTTATAAAAATAGAAATACTCAATGAGATTAAAGAAGAGCTCAAGAAAACGGTTCAGTCCTCATTAACCCCTCTTGAAGAAAAACTCGAGCGTGAGCTGTCCTCGGCAAAAACCCTCTCTATGATTTCCATGGGTCTCGCAGCACTGGGCCTTTTAGGGGTGGCCTGGCTCTTGATAAGTTAGCACGACTGATTGCAAGGGAGCAGCGACCTCTCACTTGGCGGGTTCCGCTGCCGAGAAAAGTTGGATCGATTTTTTTCATTCGTGGGTTATTTGCCAGACATTTTTGGAGTTGTTTTGATGCATTTTGGTTAATAGATTTCTGCGCGCGTTCCTTTTTGGGTCGATCTCTATCAAGTGGTTTTTTATTATCCTGTTCATATCTGAGTCCTTATCCACTTTCCAGCCAGTTTTAGAATTCTTTTTTAGTCCGTCCCTGGAGCAGATTTCTGATTTTTCCATACCACCTTCAAATCCATTGGGGCTGGAAAGGGGGGCTTTTGGACGTTTTGCAGGGGAAGGAGATTGGTCCGAAATTTTGCCGGGATCATCCGGGAAATGTATTTTCCCGTTTTCATCGCGCTATTTATAGATTTTCGCGTCACTCATGTTGGGCAGACATATGGACAAGTACAACCGAAACAAGGATGGTTTTAAGGTGGAACACGATGTTCCTCTAAGTAATGAGCCAGAAGAGGAAAAAGAAGAGAAAGCTGGAGAGGATGACCTGCCACACAAAATCAAACTCAGGTCCCGTAAACAATATCAGGACGGATGCGGCACAGAGAATTAAGAATGCGATTATCAGCCGGGTTCTTTGTTTTAAAATTGGCTCAGGTTCTTGATCCATGTTGTTTCAACCGCTAAGTAAAACCGGATTATTTATAAAAACAGCCTTTTGATTTCTTCAACGGCAAGAATTTCTTCGGCTTCCTGCAAAACATCAGAAAAATCCAAATCGGATGACCCTTCGTCCTCGGGACTCAACTGAGGTGAAGAGTCAAAATAATTTCGAATATCTTCTTGTGAAAAGGTGTTCTTAATGGCGGCAACGAAATCTTTTAGAAAAAGCTCATAATGTTTTACCTGCTCAAGCGGAGTGCTGTAGTGTTCTTGAATGGCCAGGGCATAACTCATTTTTAAAGTCCGTCCCCCCTTGTTCAATGGGTGATTGTCGGAAGCCTCCTCACTTGGATAAAGAAACTGAAGTTTTTGCCGCGCTTTTTTAAGTTGCAGGAAGCTTCTGCCGAACTTTTCACCAATCAGGTAGGAAAGCCCGTTTTGAATCCCTTTCGTTTCGGAAACCTTCAAAGCTTCCTCACAAAACTCTTTAATCTGTGCGTTGTCCATGATTTTTTAGTTCAGGTATTTACTAATGGTAATTATTCTTTGATTTGCCAAAGAAGTAAACCCATTTATGGGGCGATTTTATGGAATTTTTCCATAAATACGGGCGCATAAATAAGCCAGATACCGAGTCAAAGCGTGAACGAACGGCTCATTTCCCTTTACGGGCTGAATATAAATGAAATGCATACCTGCGTCAATAGCTCCGCCATCCGTAATATAATTGTCGCCCACCATGCAAATTTTAGACGGATCCTGCAACTGCAGAAACTCCTTCATGGCGATTTCGAATCCCTCCCGGTCGGGTTTGGGGGGGACATCGCTTACAATTTTGACCCCAAGCTTTTCAAAAGATTGAAACCGGTCTTCGAAAGCGTTGGTATAAATGGCCACCTTTAATCCCTTTTGCAACATTTTTTGTACGTGCTCCAAAATAGATGTGTTGAATTCGCGTGTGTGGTGCGGACCCATCGTGCCATCGGCATCGATGAGGATGCCTTGCATTCCATCCTGCAGGAGTTTGCTCAGAGGAATTTCCTCGAATCGATTGAAGGCCAGATAGGTTGTTAACCGCGAAGGTTGGAAGAGGAGAGCCAGGGATCGGGAAATTTTAGCCCATGTAAGACCTTCTCTTGGACCGGTGTTTGTTTTCGACATACGATTATGCGATCATTCCTTTGATAATTGGAAAACCATTATCCATTCCGTAAGTGGGGAATTCAATTGAAAACCACTCCTGTCATTCTGGGAAGCCTGCTTCTTTTTTTCACAACCGTTTCGCCTGCCCCTGCGAAAACCGCCGAGCAGTGGTATGAACAGGCATTCGAACAGTCTCTCGACTCGCAGTATATGAAAGCGATTCAATCCTACCGACAGGCACTCCGACTCAAAAAAGACTGGGCCAAAGCGCATCATGGTCTTACTGTCATGTATTTCAAACTGAAAGACGGAGTCAAAGCGGCTCACCATTTACGCATGGCGAAAAAGTTTTACCCGAAAGATGACAAGATTAACCGCGCCATAGTTCAACGGAACCTGGAAAAGACCTATGCCACGTTTGATCTCGATTCAAATGAATTCGAAGATTTGGAAAACCTTCGCCCGGCAGGCAAAAAGGAATCCTGGGTCCGTAATGGGAATGGTTTCCTGTTCGGTGAAAAAGGGTATTTATTTACGTTGCTGCATAATCTGGGTGAAGAGGATGAGGTGCGAGTCCGTTTTGCCAATCAGTCTGTCTATAAGGCAAAGGTCGTAAAGCGTTATATTGTCTATGACCTGGCTCTCCTGAAACTGGATGTCGACTCTCCTCCACCGGGTCTGGCATTTGGAGATGCCTCTGTTTTTAGGGTGCAAGACCCCATCCGTTTTATCGACGCAAAAAATAAAGTGTTGACGGGAAAGATGGAAGCTTTGCGCGCTATTATGAACGATAAAAATATTTTTGAGTTGACCCTGAGCGGAAAGAGTGTTGAGGGAATGCCTCTGTTGAATGCCCAAAACCAGGCTGTAGGCATCATACTTTCCCCGCCGGAGATTACCAAAAATTTTCAAGCTGCAGGGATGGCGCCAAAAGGAGAAATTGCCTTGAAATCCTCTTATCTGAAGCGTGTATTTTCTTTATACATAAGTTCGCTGGAAGGACCCAGGAAAAGAGGAAAACGATCTGAGAAGAAGGAAAAAAAATCAGGTGACCTGATTTCATCTCTCGCTGAGATCGAAATTCAAAAATAGAAACGACTGTTATGGGCAAAAGCTCAACCAAATTTGTTTTGGTTTTAAAATTCTTAATAGTGGGGGTTCTTTTATGTTATCCACTCCCTGTAAAGGCTTTTGAAATTAAACTGCAGATGACAGGAGATTTGGACTTCCCCGGAATTTTGAAAATGGATGCAGGAGTGGATAAAAAATTCGAGCGGCTGTGTTTCCTGGGCCAGGATGCATCGGGGTTGATCGACATTTCTTTTTTGGAAGCATTGGCCGAAAAAGGGATTCCTGAAGGCAACTACCAGGTCACCCAGGCCTTGCCCGATGAAAAATGGCCGACTCGTACATTCAGCCCCAACGGGGCATTGAGATTTTCTCCATTGCCAGATATGCCAATAACCGTATTAAGTAAGTCAGGTAAAAATGGATTGGCCATTCACGCAAAAGACTTTTTTCCATTAGCCGGAAAACTCACAAAGAATCCTAAAATGATTTTGTTTTTCAGCGACCAGCTTTTTGAGAAATTGATCGAACGATGGGGGACCCTGAGAATCTCGAACTGGGATATGGGTCGATTTCAGGATTTTTATAAAAGAAACACCCGATCCCTGGACCAATGGAAAGTGCAGGTGGAAAAGGTGGCCCTGGAACCTGTGAAAAAGATTTGTGAACCTCTCAAAGTGCAAAGAAAACCCGGTGCGTCTCCCGAATAAAACTGCCGGGTGAGGAATAGGGCAGTTAAAACTTTTTCTACCCCTTCCCCACCTTGAACAGGCTGATTCAATCATCATCTTTGTCCTTATCCTTGTCTTTATCTTTATCTTTATCCTTATCATCATCGAACATGAACCGGCCTGAGTTCAGCATGGCCTGGTGTTCCTCAGGCAGGTGTGCGTTGGCCGCTCCATACTGATAAACGAGTTTTCCACCTGTATGGCCTGCATCCACTAATGGAATCACCGCAGCCAAGGCCAGGATGGCAACACCTAACCGAACCGCATGCCAATCTTTTCTTGCAAATCCGGCAAGGGAAAATAAGAACAGGCCTCCGGAAACCCAGAGGATCAACTCTCCCGCTTCTTCATGCTTTTCAATGACTCTTTCGGATACGACCTCTTCTACTTTTTCCTCATCTTCTTCTCCCATTTCAACCGCCACGTAAGACGAAACTCCATAGCCCAATGCCAGGACCGCAATCAAAACCCAGGCTTTAAGTTGCAAATGCCCTTGTTTTATGGCCCACCAAAATACAAGGGAAGCCAGAGGCAAAAGTATTCCTAAAACGATAGGAAAATGAGCGGCAACTGGGTGCAACGGCAAATTAAACATGGTAACCTCCTCTAGAAAAATTTATCTTGCAACCAGTTTTCGCCCAAAAATGAAATGCTTCCATCGGCACTTTGGGTTATGAAATTATCTTTTAGATTCAAATATTTATAGAGGCTATAGGTCAAATGGAGGATAAGGGAAAACTCATTTTGGTGTTGAGTGGCATATTTTTCGTGCTGATCGGGGCCGACCTCCTCACGGATTATCTGAAAGGGGGAACCGGTGCACACGTCACTCTGGAAGGAGTCCTTTTGCTGGTCAGTGCCGCCATGTTTATTGTGGGGTTGAAGCAATTGAACGAAGCCCGGCAGGAAATAAAGTCTCTAAAGGTCAATGTTGAAAACCTCTCGGAAGAAAAAGACAGGTGGAAAGGAGAAACTCAGCAACTCCTGGCAGGACTTTCAGTGAAAATAGAAAATCAATTCAAACACTGGAACCTGACCCAGGCGGAAACGGAAGTGGGGTTCCTGTTGCTGAAAGGGTTTTCGTTGAAGGAAATCGCGGATGTCAGGGATACAAAGCTGAAAACCACTCAACAGCAGTCCCAGTCGATTTATCAGAAAACCGGGCTTGGCAGCCGGTCGGAACTCGCTGCTTTTTTTCTCGAAGACCTTCTTCCGCCCTCAGACTCCCAGTCGAAATAGTTTTACTTCAGAAAAATTCTTTTGCAGGTGGATATATTCTCTTCCCTTTTTATTTCACATTTGCGCTGTTTCTTGAAAATAGTGTGAGTCGGTCCGGTATGAGATTTTATGGACTTATTGAGTCCTGTTGTGCAGGTGGTAAATTGTTTTTTGGCGGAAAGAAGACAGGATTTGTAATTGTTGAGAACAGGCACCCTTGCCACAACTGCCGTTGGTTCAGGTTCAGCCTGGGCAATTTTCGTCTCATTTTGATCGGAGACACCCGGTACGCTGATCAAAAATCCCAACAAATAGAGTTTTAAAAATTCTGTCATTTTATTTACCCTTGAGGTTTAAATGACAAAGCTTTGAACAATATGAGCAAAGGGGAAAGTCAGGATTTCTTATGGGAACCCAAAGCTCTCTTAATAGATTATTGCAGTAAATCTAGTATAGGTCCGGAAGGGTTTGGTCGCAAAGATTTTTTTTAGTTTTTCACAGTTTTTCCCCAAACCCAGGTCGGACTGTTAGATTTCCCTGGGCCGTGGCGGGGTAGAATCAAGGGCTAACTTATTGAATTTAATGTTTTCTTGAACAAAGAGCCCAGCCACAGGGCAGTCAAGGTTCGGTTGCCACTATCGTTTTCAATTCTGCCTTTGACGATGAAGGGACCTTTATCTGCGAGGACGTGTCCGAACTGTTGATAGATTTTAGGGAACAAGGTGACCTCAAATATTCCCGTTGGGTCCTCAAGGCTGATAAATTTCATCAGCTCTCCCTTGGCGGTGCGGGTGCTTTTGTAAGTGACAAGGATTCCCAGCATGGTCACCAGGCTGCGGCTGGCTTTCCCCATATCTTTTGCTCGTGTAAAACCCTCCGGCCAATGCTCGTTTGTGATTCCATACAAAGCCATCGGGTGGGCCGTTGCCGTTAATTCAAGCGCATTGATTTCGGCCAGCAGCTTTTCTGTTTCCGGAGGATCGGGGAATTCGGGGAGGGGTTCCATATCCAGGGGCAGCGAACTTTGTGTTCTGTCTGGTGGACTTTTCCGGTGCCACAGAAGTGCTTCGATAAACATGGAGGGACGTGACAGTCCAAGACCATCGAGCGCACCGCAGTGGATGAGTGTTTCCGCTTCAGATAAGTCCGGTACGATGCGTGTCAGAAAATCGTTGAGGGACGCAAACATCTCTTTCTTTCTGGCTTTTGCAATTCGGTCGATGGTACCGCGACTCAGTCCCCGTACCTGCATCAGTCCAATCCGGATCGTGTCTGATCGTTCGGCAAAAAACTCACAACGACTATGGTTGATGTGTGGAGGCAGGATGACGATCCCCAGGCGCCGGGCTTCTTCCGTGTAGGCGCAGGCATCGTAAAACCCACCTTCGTTTGTGAGCACGGCGGCCATGAACTCTGCTGGATAATGTGCTTTAAGATAAGCCGCCCGGCAGGAGACCAATGCGAACGAGGCTGAATGCGCTTTACAAAACGAATACCCGGCGAAGCTGTCGATATGCCGCCAGATTTCGTTTCGAACCGTTTCCGGCACCCCGTTTTCCCTGGCTCCTCTCAAGAACCGTTCGCGATACGTTTCCATACGTTCCCAGTCGCGTTTTTTGCTCATGCATTTTCTCAAACCTTCTGCCTCGCCGAGGCTCATACCCGCTACCGCGTGCGCTACTTTAAGCACGTCTTCCTGGTAAATCATGATGCCGTAAGTTTCAGAAAGCACTTCTTTCAACTTGGGATGTAGGTAGGTGACCACTTCTTTTCCGTTATGACGTTTGATATAGGCCTGCATCATACCGCTGGACGCGACCCCTGGACGGATGATGGAACTCGCGGCGGTCAGCTTCTCAAACGAATTCACACGAAGCTTTTGCAGCAGGTTGCGCATTCCCGGGCTTTCAATATAGAAACAGCCCATGGTTTTTCCTTCGCGTATCAAAGCCCGGGTTGCCGGGTCGGTCACTGGATCGATGCATGAAAAATCAATTTTTTCCCGAACAGCGTTGACGGTGTCGATTTCAACCGCAAGCCCTCGTTGTGCGAGCAGGTCGATTTTCAGCAGTCCCAGATCTTCGACGGGATACATGTCGTATTGAGTGACTTCAAATCCTTTCGGTGTTTTTTGCAGTGGAATCAGGTCGGTGATCGGTTTTGTGCTGACGACGAGTCCTCCACAATGAATCGAGATGTGGCGCGGCAGTCCGGCAATCTTTTTTGCGGCAGCGATCATGTCGCAATACGGAGGGTCTTCGAAAGGAAGATTCCGGCATTCGGGAATGGTGTCGCGTATGGCTTCAAGATTCTGCAGGTCGGCGGAATGGGGCAGACGCCGGGTGATCCGGTCGATATCGGTAATGGAAAAGCCGAGGGCCTTGCCCGCCTCCCGCAATGCAGACCGGCTGCCGAGATGGGTATGGGTTGAGATCAAGGCAACGTTTTTATATTTGTCAAAGACATATTGAATCATTTCATCGCGGCGGTTCCAGGGAAAATCGATGTCAATGTCCGGGAAGTCCTCGCGCTGTTCGTGCAGGAACCGCTCAAAGTAAAGATTGTTTTCGATCGGGTCCACTTCTGTGATGTTGAGCGACCGGCACACGAGACTGTTTGCAGCCGAACCGCGACCCACCGTGGGAATGCCGCGCCGATGCGCTTCACGAACAATGTCCCACACCAGAAGAAAATAAGACGCGAACCGCATCTTCTCAATGATGTTCAATTCGTATTGCAAACGCTGGCGAACGCGTGTGTTGATAGAACGGTATTGTTTGTGGACTCCCTGCCAGGCGAGATGGCGTAAATGCCCGATATGTGTTTGACCGGGAGAAAGGTCAAAAGGGGGAAACTGTAACTGGCCGATAGGGAGTGTCATGTCGCATTGCTCGGCAACGCGACAGGTGTTTTTTAACGCCTGCGGAATGTAACGGTAGAGACGTTTCATGAGGGACTCCGGTTTTAACCAGGCCTCGCGATGGGCCGTGTCTGTTGAATGCAGACAGGGGGTGTTGAGACGAATGGCAGTTAAGAGCCTGTGTGTTTCCCAGTCCTCGGGCTCCGGAAAAAAAAACCGGCTCGAAGCCACCAGCGGAATGCGATGTTTTTGTGAAAACTCCCAGCGTTGAACTTCACCACTTTGCCAGGGTATGAGTTCGATTCCCAGGTTGCGACCTCCACGCGCTTTTGCCACCGTGTCGATGATTCCCAGAGACGGGCTTAAAATGATCACTTCGTCGTTGCAATGGCGAAGCCGTGAAGCCAGGGAGAAGTTGGATTTCAGATTACGGTCTGTGACGACCCGGCACACTTCGCCAAAACCCTGCAGGTTTTTTGCGAGCAGGACCGCGTGGGCTCCGGTTTTGGGATCGTCGACTTCGGCTCCGAATATCGGGCGAATGCCATGAGATAAAGCCGCTTTCTGGAAATCCACCACGCCGTAAGTTGCGTTGGTGTCGGTCAAAGCCAAAGTGGAGAACTTCATATCCACCGCTTTTTGGACGAGACTTTCGACACTCGCCGTCCCGCGTAGCAAAGAATAGAAACTATGACAATTTAAAGGAACATGCATGCGAACAAAAAGCGAAAACAAGACTCAAAAAAAATGAAATTGAAAATTCCGGGAGTTTTAGGATTCCAGCATAATCCAAACGACAAACAGGGTCAAATGGAGAAATAATTATAGGAATGCAGAATATTTTCTCTTGATTTAGAATTAAATAAACCTATATTGTAAATATATGAGTATGGGGGTGGGCAAACACAAATCTTTAATCAGGCGGGGAATGGATGAAAGATTTTGACGACGATCCTGAATCGAAAGAAAAGGAAGAGGTTAACGAGGCACTTGAGCAGGTAAAAGCCGCTCTAGGGTTTTTGATCAGCAAAAAAATGTTGCGTGGTTACGCCCTTGTGCTGATTGCCTGCATCAGTTGGATGTACACCGACTTTTTCAAGCTTCCGGATGCGTGCTATGAAGCCCAGCCGAAGTTCAACATGACTCTCTCAATTAAAAACCCGAACATGCGCTGGGAAGAATTTCAAGGTCTGGAATTGAAGGGAATCGTAAGGAGTTTTGGCAGTGATGGTAAAAAAGCGATCATCCGGTCCTACGACATGCTTACGGGAAAGCCTGACGAAGAAGGCAAAAAGTTTCTACTCAACGGTTTTATCAATTCGTATGACACAAAGGTCAACGGTTGTGTGGAAAGCGCAACGGTATTTGCTCATATAAAAACATTATCAGGGGCGAAGGCGGTATTGAACGGCAACAAAGGCGCCATGAAGTTTGAACAAAAGTTTTTAAGTACTAAAAAACAAAAAGCAAGCCACAAAAGAACAAAAAACAAAAGATGCAAGGTGGAACTCGTAGTGAACCCCATCGACCCCATAGCTCAAGGCGCACAGGTTCCCAAGGGAAACATGAAAATGAGCTGCTCCTAGCCAGGTAAGACTGCCCTCATTTAAGCCAAACTCATTATTTTCCTGTTTATTGGGCGGTGTCACGCTGGATCATGGCGTACTTGTAGCCACAGCTTTTTTGGTTTGAAATGGCGACCATCCCATCGTGTCGACCTTTCAGGGCCGCGGTTTCAGCTATATCCGCAATATGCGAATCGGACAAGGTCAATACCGCATTCACCACCCCGATGGGAGCAAAAACAAGCTGTGCAACACTCAGGAATGCATCCCTGACATTTTGTAAAGTGTGGTCCGTCTCTTCGAGAACATCGATTCTTTTTTCGGCGAGTTGCAGTTCTTTTTCGATCGCTATACAGGAGGCATGCGGGTCATTGGTTCGGTCCACATAAACCTTGCCTGCAGCGCAGCCTGTGAAGCATAAAACGCAAACCGCCAGCAGCAAACGCTTCATTCTTATTCCAAAAATTTTAGGGTGAAAACTTTTTGAGGGGCTTGGCCCGGTCAAAAGGAAGGATTGAACTTCAATTCCCGAAAAAACGTACAGGGATGAAAATAACGGAGGGTAGAAAAAAATCCTATGTGTTTATGTATAGCCCATTTCCCGAAAAAGAAAAACAAAAAAGTGATGTGAATTTATTTTTACACGGCTGCGCCTAAATGGGCCCCCCAGTTTTTTGCGAGCGACCGGCCTCTTTCTCTCAATTGAAGCATTTCCCTTGAAGTGAGAGGTTTCAAATTGTTGACCCATTTGAGGTTCTGGTGCAATTCTGCCCGTGTTGCCATGCCTATTGCGGCCGACGCGACGCCCGGTTGGCTGAGGGCGTAGCGAAACGCCATTTCAAGATTCCTGGGAGAAAGGTCGCTGTTGCTCAGCATCATGCTGTGGCTCAACTTCCTGGATTCAAGTTTGTCCTGTCCGTCAAAAACTTTCATGGCGATCAATCCCATATTTTTTTTCCTCGCCAGCGTCCAGACATCCTGCTCGAAGTTGTAGGTGTGGTGGTCAACAAAGTTCACCGCGTTTAAAAGCACATCGGCTTTGAAATTTTTGATGGCCTCGACAAACCGGCCCGGGCGGTTGTGGCCTGAAAACCCGACGAACCTCGCCAGCCCGTGGGCCTTGGCTTTCATCATCGCGTGGTAACATCCGTTTCTTCCAAACACGATTTTGGGATCCATCTTGTCCGAGCCGATACTGTGCACGAAGACAAGGTCGGCATAATCCGTTTGCAGATCATGCAGGTTTTGCTGCAGAAGTTTGAGCGCGTCTTCTCCACGGGGTTCCCAGCATTTGGTGACGAGAAATATTTCTTTGCGTCGTTCCTTCAGCAGATAGCCGAGTTGTTTTTGCGCGTTGCCGTAACCGGCAAATTCGGGAGCGGTGTCGAAATAGGTGACGCCGAGGTTGAGGGCTTCTTCATAAAGGAGGACGGCTTCTTTGAGTTTCAGGCGGGTTCCCGCCGCGGCGGTACCAAAGCCGAGAATGGAAATTTTCTGCCCTGTTTTTCCCAGTAACCGGGTAGGAACCATAACTGAATCCTCATTTTTTCTTGATGTTTTATTTTAGCATGGTTCGAAATTATTGAAGGGGTATTTCCAGAAGCGCAAAGATCATTGTATCGCAATAAATGCATCGACCTGTTGCCCCCGGCGGCTCGCCGGCTAGAACCAGCTTTCC
>WAIB01000021.1 GCA_009873655.1 Nitrospinota bacterium
CTTGCCAGGATGCACACCGGCAAAACCGGGTTCGGCAACATTACCATTTTTTGGAGTCAAACCGGTCGTCATCGAAGCTGAAACGGGAAAGGTTGTGGAAGGAAATGGTGTGACAGGCGTGTTGGCTTTAGAAGAACCCTGGCCGAGCCAGATGAGAACCATTTATAAAGATCATGAACGGTTCGAGGAAACTTATTTCAAACTGTATCCCGGATTTTATTTTACAGGTGATGGATGCCGGCGTGATGAAGATGGATATTATTGGATTACGGGCCGTGTCGACGATGTCATCAATGTTTCGGGGCATAGAATAGGGACTGCGGAGGTGGAGTCTGCATTGGTCCTGCATGAAGCCATAGCCGAAGCCGCTGTAGTGGGTTATCCCCATGAGATTAAAGGGCAGGGGATCTATGCCTATGTTTCTCTCATGGCCGGGGTCAACGAAAGCGATGAATTGAAAAAAACCTTAGTGAATTTTGTTCGTAAAGAAATCGGACCCATCGCGGCACCTGATGTGATTCACTGGGCACCTGCTCTTCCCAAGACGAGGTCAGGTAAAATCATGAGACGTATTCTGAGAAAAATTGCAGCTAACGAAGCGGAACAACTGGGAGATATTTCTACTCTGGCGGATCCTTCTGTTGTGGAAAACTTAAAGGCTTCTTATGCGGAAATGTTTCCGGGCTAGATTGATTAAGGCAAACCATTACCGGGATCATGGAGTTGAACGAATTCAACTCCATGACTTTTCACTCATCCAGTGAAAAGAGCAAGGTACCCCTCCCCCCCCAAATGTTTGAGTGTTTGTAATTCCTTAGCAACCAGTGGGATAGCTATATATTTTAAGGGAAATGGAGCTAGTGTCAATTGAAAGTTTTGATTTTTCGTAAATAAATCGTAAATGAGCTAATTTAGACTTGTGCGGGGGGGAAGCGCGGAGGAAGCGGATTTCTGACCCAATCTTTTTTCCGCAATGGCTTGTTTTGCCTGGCGCAAACCTTTCTGCGCTGAATTATTCAAGGGTTCCAGACGGATGGCCATCGTGAAGGCAGCCCGGGCTTCCAATGCTCTATTTTGGACCAAATAAGCCCATCCCAATCCTTCATAGGCAGAAGGCTGATCCGGTTGCTCCTTCAATTCCTCGGAAAAATAGGTGATAGCCCTTTGACTATCCCCATTGAATAAGTGGATTCGGCCCAGTTTGGTGCGAGGGGTGGTCTGAAGTTTAAAAGGAGCGATCGCATTTTTTCCGGTGATGAGTTCGAAAACCGGGTTAGGTGTGGGGTTTAAAGCCAGACACTGCTCAAACATCTGGATCGCCTTCCCGTAATTTCCAAGTCGAAAATACAAATAACCCATTCCCTTACGAGCTTCGGACCTGTTTGGCTGAATCTCCAGGGATGTCTGAAACATTTTCATAGCCTTGGCATTTTTTTCATTATGATAATACGTCCATCCCAGTGAATTATATACCTGCCAGCCGAAACGCTGTTTTGAGAGCAAATCTATAAAATCCCGGATTAAAGCAAAATCCGGATCTAAAGAAATGGCTTTCAGGAAGTATTCAATAGCAAGGTCAGGATTACCCTGCCTGTAGTGAACCCAGCCCAGGGCCATATAGGGAGAAGCGAGCAGGGGATGCTCGTTTTTTATGTTTTCAAAGTAGGCTTTGGCTTCTCCAGGACCCAGACTTTGTAAAATGGCCCAGTCCAGTTTATAAGCCAGCTTTTTGTTTCCAGGATCGTGTAAAAGGGCTGTTTCCAGAAAAGGTACCGCTTCTTGAAATTTTTTTATTGCAAATAGTGATAGTCCCAGCCCTTTTGATGCATCCACCTTGTAGTCGTCATGCTGAACGGACTTTGAAAATTTTTCAATAGCATAGCGGTATTGTTTTTTCTTGAATTGGCTCCACCCCAAACCGTTATAGGCGTGGGCCGCATGAAACCTGTCCGAAGGCCAGTCTTCGTCCTCCTGTACATAATCGTAATATATGAGCGCCGCAGTTTTATAATCTCCCCGCTTTAAGGCCTGATCGGCTTTATATAGATATTTATCTTTAGCCTTTAAAATTTCTTCCAGGCCATTTTTTGCAACGGAATTATTCGGTTCCTGTTCCAATGCTTCGAGAAAATACTCTTTGGCAAGATCGTATTCTTTTTGCGCCAGATATATTTTTCCATGTTGATTATAGGGGTGAGCCCAGTTTTCATATCGGAACAAAAGTTCGTCGAGTTTTTCTTTTGCCAGCCTGTACTTTCCAAGGTCCAGGTAATACTGCACGTACACAGCCTGATGCTTTTTAATCTGCCTTATTTCATTCATTCCTTTGATTGCGCCAATGAACCTGGGGTAAAGCTCGAGAATTTCTTTGAATACCTCTTCAGATTTATTAATCTGTTTTGCTTTCATTAAGCTCCAGGCCAAACCGTTTACTGCATCCAGTGATGGTTTTTTTCTCAATGAAAGTTTTTCAAACATATTAATGGCTTTTTTGTATTTCGCTTCGTAATAAGCTTTCCATGCCTGATCCAGTTCAGCACCTTCTTTATTTAGCGGGCGTCCCCAGAGAGAACTTCTATAACGCGGATGTTCTACGGGAAGGGTGAAAATGGAGGTGGAATCGGCACTGGAGGGTACAATTTCCCAGACTTTATCCGGGTTTTCTTCCGTCCATTCATTCCACATTTTGAAAACACTTTCCATTTTCCGGGTATTGAAGATCTGGCTCAATTCCTGTTTTGCAAGATCTTCACGTTTTTGCTCCAGATAAATGAAGGAACGTCCTTTATGGACTTCATAAGAACCCGGCATTAACCTGTCAGCTCGGTCGAAACTTTCTAAAGCCCTCTCATAATGTTTGAGGCTGAAATAACACCATCCCATTCCTATGAGTGCGACGGGGTCTTTTTTCTTAAAAGTATGGGAATGTTTAAAAGCAATAAGTGCTTTGTCAAAACGTTTCTGGAAAAAATAGGCCCAGGGAAGCAATCTTAGAGCGCGTATATCTCCCGGGCGATTTGCTAAAGCCTTTTTTAAATAAAATTCGGAAACCGAAAACTCATGACGGTTAAACTGGTGTTGAGCAAATAAAAAGTCCTGATCTTTATCATCTCTTGTAATGGCTGTTTTTTGGGTGATTGATACGAGGCTATTCTTTGTTCCCTTGAAAGTTTTTTTAACATTGGTAACGATACTGTCTTTGGCATCAAGGATCGTATTTTTCATTGAGGTGCAACTGACAGAGAGCAGCCCCATGAAAGCAAAAATGGCCAGATTTATAACCCGGTTTTTCATAACATCCATGAATAATAGGTTCTATAAAACAAGTTATTTCCAATATTTATCGGTATTTTGCTGAAAACTTTGAGTGAAAAAGTTGATTTTTGGGTGGAGGTTGGAGTTTTGCAGAAACAATTGCTTAAAAAGGGTGTTCCGGGACCATTTTTTTTTGTAAAATCTGCTTAAAATGTTATGATTCAAGCCTTTTACAATCCCTGCTAAAAACAATGCGTTTTTTAAAATTTTTCATTTTATTTACCTTTTTTCTCACTTTATTTGCCTGTTCTGAAAAACCGTCTGATAAAGCAGAAGATGCTTTGCACCCAAGCCTCTCAGAATTACCGGAGGTTGTTGAGGAATCTGTCGGATCTTCCGAGCAGGCCGTTGTTCCCATAAAGCTCAGCGCCGAAGATCAGGAAAAGGCAAAAAAGGCTCCTGAGGGCATGGTTTTTATCAAAGGGGGCTGTTTTATCATGGGCAATGATTATACCCAGGAAGATGAAAAACCCGAACATGAGGTTTGTTTGAGTGACTTTTACATGGATAAATTTGAGGTCACTCAGGCCCGTTGGGAAAAGGTCATGGGATTCAATCCTTCCAAATTCATAGGACCCGACTTACCCGTAGAACAGGTTAATTATGAAAATGTCCAAAGGTTTATAAAAAAATCCGGGGATACCTGCAGGTTACCGACTGAAGCGGAATGGGAATACGCAGCACGGGGGGATGCCCAAACTCGATATTTCTGGGGCAACATGGTCAATGAAAAATATACCTGGTATGAAGAAAACTCAGATGGAAAGACCCATCCCGTTGGCAGCAAATCACCCAATCAGTTCGGACTTTACGATATGATGGGAAATGTCTGGGAGTGGGTGGACGACTGGTATGAACCTTATTATAAGGTTCGAACGAAAAACGACCCTAAGGGACCTGAGACCGGTGAATCGAAGGTGGTTAGGGGTGGATCTTTTGATTCTTCAGCAGGGGCATTACGAATTACAAATCGCGTATGGCTTCATCCTAAAAATAAAGTTTTTCCAAAAGTCACGACCTACGGCCAGATTATGAACGAAATCTATAACTATATAGGTTTTCGTTGTGCCAAATCCATTTCTTGAATTCAGGCTGCTCAGGGATAAAAAAAGGGGTTGAAATCGGTTATCGGCACTCGCTGCAAAGTCCGAACATATCCAGCTTGTGTGATGTGATCGTGAAGCCGTTCCGGCTTGCCACTTCCTCCTGGAACTGTTCAATGAGGGGATGATTGAATTCAATTATTTTTCCGCACTCAGTGCAAATCATGTGGTCGTGATGACTATGCATGTATTTATGTTCATACCTTTTTTGTCCATCACCAAAATCCAATTCTGAGGCCAGCCCGCTTTGGGTTAAAAGGGCTAATGTCCGGTAGACCGTCGCGAGCCCGACTTTAGGTTCGGTTGCTGTAACGAGGTTATATAGTTCTTCCGCGCTTACATGATTTTCACATTCAGTAAATGCGTTAAGCACTGCGCGTCTTTGCTTGGTAATTTTTAGTTTGTTCTGGACTATATAATCTTCCAAAACTTCTAATTCTTTACTGGCCATAGAGAACTCTTAAATGTGAATTTACACAACCATCCGTAATCTAGCATGGTCATCAAAAGGGGTCAATATTGTCCTGCAGTGATTAGATGTGTTTGCAATTATTAGGTTGCAACTTTTTGGAAGGATTAACTTTTTTAAGTAAGACTTTTCCCGATTTCGGAGACTAAATTTTTGGCGTCAATTTCATGTTGCTCACTGTTATTCATGTTCTTCAAAATGTATTTCCCTGAATTTATTTCATTTTCTCCAAGAATAAGAGTGAATTGACAATTGGATTTGTTAGCTTTTCGCATTTGGCTTTTCATACTCGCCATTTCATAATCGCGTTCTACTTTAAAACCTGCAAGTCTAAGTTCATGAGCCGCTTGAAACCCGGGAACTTTGGCTGCCTCACCGAGGCAAACCAAAAAAATATCAGGATTGGCATCGGTATTTTCTTCTTTAAAAGGAATTAAAGATACCAATCGCTCCAATCCCAGAGCAAATCCGAAACATGGGGTGGGTGGGCCTGAAAGCTCCTCTACCAGAGTGTCATATCGGCCGCCACCACAAACGGCGTTTTGCGAACCTAGATTTTCTGAGGTCACTTCAAAAGCAGTCATATTGTAATAGTCTAATCCACGTACCAGATTGGGATTTATCGTGTAAGGGGCTTTTGCAATAGTTAAAAGGTTTTGCACTTCCGAAAAATGCTTTTCGCTTTCATCATCCAGATGGTCAATTATTTTGGGCAGGTTTCTGGCTACTTCCTGGCATTGCTCTACCTTGCAATCGAGAACGCGCAGGGGATTTCTTTCATACCGGTTGACGCAGTTTTTGCAAAGGCGATCGAGCTGACCTTTGATTTCCCCTTTTAAAAGTTCACGGTATTGAGGCCGGCAATTCTGGTTTCCCAGGCTGTTAATTTGGAGCCTGGAATCTTTGAGTCCCAGTTCATTAAAAAACTCAAGGAGCATTGTCATCACTTCCACATCCACAGCGGGACTGGGCGAACCCATGGCTTCGACCCCGATTTGATAAAACTGCCGTAAACGTCCTGCCTGTGGCCGCTCGTATCTAAACATGGGGCCGATATAAAACATTTTGCAAACCGATGGCGGAGCATACATCTTGTGTTCAATATAAGCCCGGACCACCGACGCCGTTCCTTCCGGTCGCAATGTCAGGGAATCTCCACCCCTGTCTTCGAAGGTATACATTTCTTTTTCAACGATATCGGTTGTTTCTCCAATGCTCCGTGAAAACAGCCGGGTGTCTTCAAAAATGGGAATACGTATTTCATTAAAGCCATAGCGTGAAAAAATTTTGTGCGCGACGGATTCTACCCATTGCCATTTCCAGATTTCTTCAGGCAATATATCTTTCACACCACGGATACTTTGTAATTTCATAAACTTTTTAAAAGTCAGATTGGATGATTGTTAAATACTTAAATGCAATAGGCGGGGGAAGGGTAACTTGAAGCTCATTTTTGTTTTTTAACCACTCAACCATTTAAACCAGCCCCCTTTTTTACCTTTTTCTGCTGCGAGATGAGTTTCTGCCATTTCCACATCTTTTTTGCTACCGATAAACAGAGGTAGGCGATCATGAATTCCTTTGGGCGCAATATCCAGAATCCTTTCGGATCCCGTGGAGGCTTTTCCACCAGCATTTTCAGCTATGAAGGCAAGGGGCGCCGCCTCGAAGGAAAATCTCAATTTTCCTTCGGGACTATTTTTGTCCTTCGGATACATGAAAATTCCTCCCTTTAATAACGTTCTATGGAAATCAGCGACTAAAGAACCGATATAACGCAATTTGTAAGGACGGCCGGAAGAGGGGTTGTCTTCTTTTAAATTCGAAACCAGATTTTTTTGGTTTTCATCCCATATTCCCCAGTTGCCTTCATTGGCACTATATATTGATCCCTGCCCAGGGATTCTGAGGTCAGGATGAGATAGAAAAAATTCTCCCAAAGAGGGATCGAGGGTAAAACCATATACACCATTACCTGATGTATAAACAAAGATAGTGCTGGAGCCATAGACGATATACCCAGCAGCAATTTGTTCGTCACCTCTTTGTAATAAATCCTCATCCGTTACTTCATTTCCTTCGCTCTTCTTTTTGTATATTGAAAAGATAGTGCCGATATTCACGTTGACATCAATATTGGATGACCCGTCCAGAGGATCCATCATAAATATATATTTGCCTGGATTATCTTCCTGGGGAACTATGTATGGATCTTCTTTTTCTTCAGATGCAATGGCGCATACGGTTTCGGATTTGCCCACAATGGTGGTAAAGGTTATATCTGAAAATTCATCCAGCTTTTGAACTTCTTCTCCCTGCACATTGATTTTTCCGGTGAGCCCGAGGATATTTTCACCAATACCGGCACTGTTTACTTCCAAAGAAATGATCTTGGAAGCGACCATAATTTCCGTCATCAAACTGGTGAATTCACCGGTTGCGCCCGGGTTGGACTTTTCCTGCTGTCGTATATGTTGAACAAGTGTGGTCCGTTCCATAAACTATTTTGATCTGCTCGAAATGATTTAAATAAATTCTGTGCCTATTAATAAAATATCAAAACCTTTTGGAATAGAAGGTAGTAACGATTGGAATGGTGGGGAATTCTACATTATTTCCCATTCTTGAGCAATTGAAATGGGGCGGGGGTGTGGATTTGTCAAATTTAATCGCTCGCTCCTGGTTATCTATATTCCATTTATTTCCGTAAGTTTGTTGATATGACGGACAGTCAAGTTTTTGCTATTTGAATCCGGCTCCTAGTATGGAATGAGACACGCGACCATCTGATTTGTCGGGACCCTCATCTACAATGGAACAGCCTGAAATTCTGATTTGACCGGGGTTTAAATTGAATTTTCTATTCCCTGGGTAGAGATCATCCTTTTAAATAGCTCCCCAGAACGAATGATATCACCTAATCCAGGAGTTGCCGATGGCACTATTCCAATTGTTAACCGAATGATGTGGCAACCTGATTCTGATTTTTCGAATATCTTTTCCTGTCGTTTTCATTGAGGATTTTTTTTCTCAACCGGATATTTTTTGGAGTGATCTCCGCAAGTTCATCTTCGTTCAAAAAACTAAGAATTTGTTCCAGGCTCATTTTGGTAGGCGGAGTCAAAATGATATTTACATCTGAACCCGATGCTCTCATGTTTGTCAGCTTTTTTTCTTTGCACACGTTTACAACAAGATCATTGTCCTTATTGTTTTCTCCAATAATCATTCCTGTGTACACTTCCACACCCGGTCCCCAGAACAAGGTTCCTCTTTCCTGAAGATTAAAAAGGGAGTAACCCGTCGTCGAGCCGGTTTCAAGTGCAATTAGAACACCATTGGTTCTTTGCGCAATTTCCCCGCAATGGGGAATGAATTTATGAAAAGTTCTGTTTATTACTCCCGTACCTTTTGTCAGGGTAAGGAATTCGGAGCGGAATCCAAAAAGACCTCTTGTGGGAATGACGAATTCAAGGCGTGCGGTTCCTTCATTTTGTGCCATATCCTGAAGCGTTGCTTTTCGTTTGCCCATGGCTTCCATAATGGTGCCTACATATTCTTCCTCTATATCCAGGATGACAAACTCTTCCGGTTCGTGCGGGACCCCGTCTATCGTTTTTATTAAAACTTCCGGGCGCGAAATACAAAACTCGTAACCTTCGCGTCTCATCGTTTCAATAAGAATGGTTAGATGAAGCTCTCCTCTGCCGGAAACTTTAAAAGTGTCCTGTGTCTCGGTTTCTTCAACCCTCAATGAAACATTGGATCGAATTTCCCGGAATAATCGGTCACGAATTTGCCTGGAGGTTACGAATTCTCCTTCACGCCCGGCAAACGGGGAAGAATTAGATGAAAAGTGGATGGCCAGAGTGGGTTCGTCAATTTCAATGACCGGTAAGGCATCCTGAAATTCAATGTCGGTGATGGTTTCACCAATTTCAACTTCCTTCATGCCGGCAATGCCGATAATATCACCCGTCACGGCCTCTTCAGACTCAACCTTTTTTAAGCCTTCAAAACTATACAACTTGGATAAGGAAAAATTTCTGGCTTCCCCTGTTCTATTTATCTGGGTGTAATTTTTCCTGGCTTGAACGGAACCGCGATTGATTTTTCCGATCGCGATCCTTCCGACGTAGTCGTCATAATCCATGCTGGAGACAAGCATTTGGAATCCTCCTTTAGGATCCCCATTGTGACTGGGAACTTTTTCAATGATCAAGTCCAGGAGAGGGGTTATGTCATTGTTTGATCCCAGGGGGGTGGTTCTCGAAATGCCTTGCTTGGCAGATGTATAGATTATAGGAAAGTCAAGTTGCTCATCGTTTGCCCCCAGATCGACGAACAAATCAAAAATTTCATCCACCACCTGCTCGGTTCGAGATGCAGGGCGATCAATCTTGTTGACCACAACGATTGGATTGAGCCCAAGCTCCAAAGATTTTTTTAAAACGAATCGAGTTTGCGGCATGGGGCCTTCCACGGCATCCGCCAAAAGCAAAACACCATTGACCATTTTCAATATTCTCTCGACTTCACCCCCAAAATCGGCATGACCGGGGGTATCCACAATATTGATTTTGTGCCCTTTGTAAAAAATCGCCGCGTTTTTTGAAAAAATAGTGATTCCCCGCTCTTTTTCCAGTTCGTTGCTATCCATGATGCAAGTGCCGGATAGTTCGCTTTCGCGAAACATTCCACTTTGCCTCAATAAACAATCCACCAGGGTTGTCTTTCCGTGGTCTACATGAGCTATGATTCCGATATTTCTTATGGATTCCTGATCTGCCATTTAATTATTACTTTCAATAATTTAAGTATAGAAAACTATATTTAAGTTTAAATATTTTGCGTTGTTGATATAAAGGGTATTTTATATAAATGCTGCCAATTTAACCTGAGGTTAACTGGAGCGAAGCTTTTGGGATGGGATGAACCCATATGGACGCATAAAATTTGACAGGCTAAATTCAACAAAGATTTAGAATAACAGATAGATTTTAATATTCCTAAATAAAAATAATTATTTGTAACATATTGATTATTATATCATAATTTAATCATGGACGATCTAATCCAGGAATTTTCAGATTATTTGCGGATTGAGAAAAGAAATTCACCTCATACAATATCTGCTTATCGGCGTGACCTGAGTCGGTTTTCCGCTGCATATTCAGGAGTATTAGTGGATTCTGTATCCACTGCCGATATCCGGAAATTTTTGATCACCTTGAAAAATCAGGGTTTGTCTACCGCAACTGTTGCCCGCAGTTTGTCGTCTATCAAGTCTTTTTTCAATTATCTTTGTCAGGACAAACGGTTAAAAAATAATCCCGCAGAGATATTAGAATCTCCCAAAAGGTTGAGAAAACTGCCTGACACCCTGTCCCTCAACGATGTGGATATATTATTGAAAAGCCCCAATATGGAATCGGGTAGAGGAATTAGAGATAAGGCCATGCTGGAGATCCTTTATGCTACCGGTTTGAGGGTTTCGGAGTTGGTTAAGCTCAGGGTCAACCAGTTGGATTTGGAGGTAGGGTATCTGCGTGTCCTTGGAAAGGGAAGTAAAGAGCGTATTGTTCCCATAGGAAGCCTGGCCAAAAATGCTGTAAATAATTATGTTCTGAATTCCCGTCCCGTTTTTGTTTCAAAGCGGAGAGACGGTCATAAAACAGATGAACTGTTTGTCACCCGCAGGGGATATGGCATGACCCGGCAGGGATTCTGGAAACTTTTAAAGGGTTATGTGACTCAAGCGCAAATCAGAGCCCGTGTTTCTCCCCATACCCTGAGGCATGCATTCGCGACCCATCTGTTGGAACGAGGTGCCGATCTTCGTTCTGTTCAACAGATGCTAGGCCATTCTGATATTTCCACCACACAAATCTATACGCATATACTCGGCAAGAGAATGTTGGAAATTCACCATCAATTTCATCCCCGCTCGTGAACCGCTCCCGGGGAATTATTTTCTTGACTGGTTTTCCCAATAAAGCTAACATTCTGCTTTGCTATCCTTCCTTCTGATCTTGGTCTTCCGGGTTTTTAAAGGTTTTGAAATCAAAGGTCAAAGATGATTTTTGAGATTGAGGATATTCCTGAAGGGGGTTTAAATCTGGATTTGCTCGCAGGCAAAGGGCAATTTGAAATAAACCAACAGGACTGTTCTTTAGCGGGTGATGTAAAGGTAAAAGGAAGACTTGTAAGGTTAGAGCAGGATGTCAGTTTTACGGGCGATTTGCAGGCGACCCTTCAGGTGGCTTGCACCCGATGTTTAAAACTGTTTCCCTACAATGTAAAAACAGGGATTAAAATTCATTTCATTCCCCGGGGGAAAGACCCCTCACCAGGAAATGAAATTGAAATTAAAGAAACAGATATCGAACAAGAGATCTATGAAGGGGGCCAGGTTGATTTAATAGGCCCGGTTAGAGACCAGATATTACTCGAAGTCCCTTTGATGCATTTATGCCGGGAAGATTGCAAGGGAATCTGCTCTGAATGCGGTACCGATCTCAACTCGAATCAATGTGAATGTCAAAACGAAGGACAAATAGATCCGCGTCTTGCAGTGTTAAAAAATATTAAAGACAAGTTGAAATAGGGAGAGAACATGGCAGTCCCAAAGAAAAAAACATCAAAGTCAAAACAGGGAAAAAGAAGATCTCATTTGAGTCTTAGTACCCCCTCCTATATGGAGTGCCCTCAGTGCCATGAAATGGCGCGGCCCCACCATGTTTGTGCTCATTGTGGTTATTATAAGGGCAAAGAAATAATGGAAGTTGAAGCGGTCTGATTTTCTTTGTTCTGGTTATTTCGTAATCCTCACTAAAGGTTTCCTGCAGTCCAGTTAAAAGGAAGGAGTCTGGGATGAAAATCGTGGTTGATGCCATGGGAGGCGACCATGCCCCGGAGGCCATTGTTGAAGGCGCTGTGCTGGCAGCGCGCGAGTTCAATACCAATATCATCCTTACAGGAATAACTGAAAGGATTCAAGCCGAATTAGATAAGCACGATCCTGACCGCACATTATCCATTGATATAGTTCATGCAGACGAAATTGTGGAAATGCATGAAATACCCGGAAAGGTTTTACGTTCCAAGCGGAAATCTTCAATGAAAGTCGGCCTGGATCTTTTAAAGCAAAAAGAGGGTTCAGCTTTTGTAAGCGCGGGAAACACGGGTGCGGTTCTCGCTTATTCCACCGTAATTCTCAGGCCGGTAAAAGGGGTTGACCGTCCAGCCATCGCTATTCAGCTGCCCACTTTAAAAGGAACCTCCATTCTTCTGGATGCAGGCGCAAATGTGGACTGTAAAGCCAATCAGCTTTTCCAGTTTGGGATAATGGGGCATGTCTTTGCAGAGTATATTCTGGAAAAAGAAAATCCCAGTGTTGGACTTTTGAGTATTGGCGAAGAAGATAGCAAGGGTAATGAGATTGTAAAAGAAACTTTTCAGATGTTGAAAAAAAGCCATATTAATTTTATGGGAAACGTTGAAGGAAAAGAGGTTTATCGTGGGAATGCGGATGTCATTGTCTGTGATGGTTTTACGGGAAATGTTGCTTTAAAAATTAGTGAAAGCCTGGCTGAAATGATAGGATCCAACCTCAAACTTATGTTTCAGAGCAATTGGCTCAGCAAACTGGGGTACTTATTTTTAAAACCCCAGCTGGTTGAGTTTAAAAAGAAAGTGGATCATTCTGAAACAGGAGGCGCTCCTTTGTTGGGGGTGAACGGAGTGGTGATCATCGCACACGGCAGTTCCTCACCGAAGGCGATTAAAAATGCCATAAACCGTGCCCATGAACTGAGTGAGAAAAATTTAATCGATCATATCAAGCAGGATATCGAACTGAACCTTGCCGATGTAGAGAGTCAAAAAGGAACTCTCTGGAAGCAGATAAAAAATATTGCGTTTGGAAATGAAGGCTCAGAACCAAAGGGAGAAGACGACCCCCCACCCACCGACTCAAACTCTAAAGAAAGCTGATATCTCTTTCTAAAATGAATCCTTCTTCTTTATTTAAAGCTGCGGTTGCGGGTACCGGGTCCTACCTGCCGGATAAAGTCCTTACCAATAAGGATTTGGAAAATACCCTGGACACATCGGATGAGTGGATTACAACAAGGACAGGAATTAAAGAAAGAAGAATTGCTGCAGATAATGAGTCAGCTTCAACCATGGCTTTTGAAGCAGGCAAGAAAGCTCTTTCGTCTGCCAGGCTGGAACCGGAACAGGTGGACATGGTTATTGTATGCACTTCCACCCCTGATGTTTTGTTTCCCTCAACGGCCTGCTTTGTCCAAAAGGAGTTGGGAGCGGTAAACTCAGCTGCTTACGATATTTCTGCCGTTTGTTCGGGTTTTGTTTTCGGGTTGTCCATTGCCGAACAATACCTTAAAACAGGGCGCTATGATCACATTCTCGTTATTGGGAGTGAAGCGAATTCAAGAATTGTGGATTGGTCGGACCGTTCTACCTGCATTCTTTTTGGGGATGGAGCAGGCGCGGTCTTGTTGAAAAAAACTGATCAGGAAGAACCGGTTGGAATCCTGTCTTCGCACATTTATTCCGATGGGGCTTTGACCGACCTTATCGTGGTTCCAGGGGGGATTGGTACGACGGGTGTTAACAAACAGGATATTGATGACAATAAATATTTTATAAAGATGTCCGGTAATGCCACTTTTAAAGTCGCAGTAAAAAGGATGGCGAACGTCATACAGGAGGCTTTAGACTTTAATGAAATTAAGATGGAAGAGGTCAGCCTGCTTCTTCCTCATCAGGCAAATCAGAGAATCGTGAGTGCCGTGGCGGAAAAATTAAACTTTCCAGAGGAAAAAATTTATATGACCATTCAAAAATATGGAAACACATCGGCTGCGTCCATCCCCATAGGTATTGCGGATGCCATGGAGGAAGGAAAAATAAAACCGGGTGACGTATCCGTTTTAGGCGTGGTGGGTGCGGGTTTGACCTGGGGATCGGCGGTGATCAAATGGTAAAAATAGCCTTTGTTTTTCCTGGTCAGGGATCGCAGTTCATAGGTATGGGCAAGGATTTTTATGACCATGTCCCGGAAGCAAAGAAATTGTTCGAAGAGGCCAATGAAGTCCTCGGGTATGATCTTGCAAGTATTTGTTTTAATGGTCCGGAAGAGTCTCTAAAGTTGACGGAAAATACCCAGCCCGCCTTGCTGGTACACAGTACAATGGCCTTGAAAATGATAAGGGAAAATGGTATTAATTCCGTACTTGCTGCCGGTCATAGTCTGGGTGAATTTTCGGCATTGGTAGCCGCAGGCGCGCTGAAGTTTCGGGATGCTGTCCGTTTGGTGCGATTGCGTGGTCAGTTTATGCAGGAAGCAGTGCCCGTGGGGGTTGGCTCTATGGCCGCTATTATCGGGTTGCCTGTAGAAACCATTCAGGAATTATGCGATAAGGTTTCCAGTGACTCTAACCTTGTCCAACCGGCAAATTTGAACAGTCCGGTTCAGACCGTAATTGCCGGACACAAGGAATCCGTAGATAGGGTTTCAAAAGATGCATTGGCGGCAGGGGCAAAAAAAGCCGTTGTGCTTCCAGTTAGCGCGCCATTTCACAGTGCGCTCATGAAACCCGCAGAAGTCAAACTTCAAAAAGAGTTAGAAGATACCGAGTTTTACGATCTGTCCTTTCCTATTATTAACAATATCGAGGCAAAACCCATTACTAAAGGAATTGAAGCAAGAGAGTCCTTAGTTAAACAGGTATGCTCTCCGGTTCGCTGGGCTGAAACAATGCAGTCAATTATAGATCATAAAATAAATACGGTAATTGAACTGGGTTCAGGAAAAGTGTTGAGCGGGTTAATGAAAAGGTTTGATAAAAGTGTTAATTGTTATCAAGTAAGTGACAGGGATTCCCTTTCACAAACACTTTCTGCCTTAAATTAAGATAAAACTGGAAAGCAGATGGAATTAAATGGAAAGATTGCTCTCGTAACAGGGGGCGCACAAGGTATAGGAAGAACCATTAGTGAAGAGTTGGCAGAGCAGGGTGCCCATGTTATTTTGGGGGATGTCAACCTGGAGGGTGCTGAAAAAACAGCTGCCGAAATAAAGGAAAAGGGAAGTAAAGCATCTGCGGTTAAAATAGATGTTTCAAATGCCTCTGATGTCCAAGGTGTTTTTGATTTGATTATAAAAGAGTATAAACCCGTCGATATTGTAGTAAACAATGCTGGGATCACCCGGGATGGTCTGCTGGTGCGTATGAAAGAAGTGGACTGGGATCTTGTATTAAACATAAATTTAAAAGGCAGTTTTCTTTGCAGCCAGCAAGCTGCAAAACAAATGATGAAACAAAAAAGCGGTGCGATTGTAAATATTGCATCCATTGTCGGTGTCATGGGGAATTATGGCCAGGCTAATTACTCGGCATCAAAAGCAGGTTTAATTGGTTTTACCAAAACCCTGGCCAGGGAGGTGGCGCCGCGAGGAATTCGTGCAAATGCCATCGCGCCCGGGTTTATTGATACTGAAATGACTCGGGTTTTGGAAGAATCCGTTCGTGAGAAACTGATTGAGCAGATTCCACTCGCCAGATTAGGGCAACCTGAAGATGTCGCACGTTGCGTATCTTTTCTGGTTTCCGAAAAGGCGAGTTATATTACGGGACAAGTTATAAATATAAACGGTGGTATGTTGATGTAATTCCAACTAGGAGTTTGAAAAATTATGTCTGTTGAAGAAAAAGTTAAAGAAATTATTGTCGATCAATTGGGAGTAGACGAAAAGCAAGTAAACTCGGATGCCTCCTTTATTGATGATCTGGGTGCAGATTCTTTGGACACCGTAGAATTGGTCATGGCTCTTGAAGAGGAATTTGATATTGAGATTCCTGATGAAGATGCTGAAAAAATAGCTACTGTTCAAAATGCAGTCGACTATATTAAAGATCAAACAAATTAGATTTCCTTCCTCAACCCTGAGGTGAATAATGAAAAAACGAGTAGTAGTTACCGGGCTGGGGATCGTTTCTCCTTTAGGGTTAGGGGTGAAAGCCAATGAAGAGGCCTTGTTCAAAGGTCTTTCAGGTGTTGATTTTATAAAAAGCTTTACTCCTGATGATGACTTCCCTGTTAAAATTGCGGGTGAAGTAAAAGATTTTGATCCGAAGGATTATATCGATCATAAAGAAATTAAAAAAATGGATCGGTTTATCCACTATGCCATGGCCTGCAGTGATATGGCTATGGAAGAATCGGGTCTGGTGATAAATGACTCCAATGCGGAAAGGGTTGGGGTCATTATTGGAGTCGGTCTTGGCGGTCTCCCCGCAATCGAAAAATACCACGATATTTATAAAGAACGAGGGGTGAAAAAAATCACCCCTTTTTTCATACCTATGCTGATCGCCAATCTGGCATCGGGTCAGGTTTCCATTCATAAGGGCGCTAAAGGTCCCAACTCCTGCGTTGTTACCGCTTGCGCAACAGGCACCCACTCTATTGGGGAGGCGGCCCGGCTAATCCAATACGGAGATGCCGATGTTATGTTTGCGGGTGGAACAGAATCCGTCATTACTCCCCTTTGTGTAGGCGGATTCAATGCTGCCAAGGCTTTGTCTCACCGTAATGATGATCCTCAGGGGGCCAGTAGACCTTTTGATCTGGACCGGGATGGATTCGTAATCGGCGAAGGCTGTGGCGTGTTGATCCTTGAAGAATTGGAATTTGCCAAAAAAAGAGGGGCCCCTATACTTGGAGAAATAATCGGCTATGCATTAAATGGTGATGCTCACCATATTACTGCTACGGCACCCGAGGGCGAAGGGGCGGCCCGCTGTATGAACATGGCATTAAATAACGCCGGGATCAATAAAGAGGATGTAGACTATATCAACGCCCACGGAACTTCAACAGCAGCAGATGCCACCGAAACCCAGGCTATAAAGACCGTATTTAAGGATCACGCCAGAAACCTTGCAGTCAGTTCAACCAAATCCATGACGGGACACCTTTTGGGTGCAGCGGGAGGAGTCGAAGCCATCTACACACTCATGGCAATTAAAAATGGAACACTGCCTCCTACAATCAATTACACCACACCGGACCCGGAATGTGACTTGGATTATGTCCCGAATCAAGCCCGCGAAGCAGATTTAAATATTTGCATATCCAACTCTTTTGGTTTTGGCGGAACAAATGGAGTATTGGTCTTTAAAAAATTCAACGGATAGGCTTGAATATAGATTTTTCCGAAAACCGAATGAAAGAGTTGTCCTCTCTGCAGAATAAGATCAACTTTAAGTTTTCTGACCTGGAATTACTCAATAAAGCCCTCACCCATAAATCATACGCAAACGAAAAAAGCAAAAGCCTGAAACACAACGAACGTCTGGAGTTTTTGGGAGATTCAGTTCTGGATATTCTTGTAAGTGACTTCCTGGTCCATAAATATAGTGACTTTGCAGAAGGGATCTTGTCAAAAATTCGGGCCGCTGTTGTCAATGAATCCTGTTTGGCAAAATTAGCCAGGAAAATCAACCTGGGGGATTACCTGCTATTAGGAAAAGGGGAAGACCTTTCAGGCGGGAGAAATAAACCATCTATACTTGCGGATGCCTTTGAAGCACTGGCAGGTGCCGTATTTCGCGATGGCAGGTTGGATGCGGCTTCCAATATTTTTCTTCCATTGCTGATAGAGGAAATTGAAAACACTGCTGAATCCTGGTCTTTCAGAGATTTCAAGAGTGACCTTCAAGAATATACACAGAATAAACTTGTTTGCATTCCCTCCTATAAAGTGGTCAGAGAAATGGGTCCGGATCACGCAAAAGAATTTGAAGTGGTAGTAATGATAAAAAATGAGGTTCAGGGAAAGGGGCTTGGCAAAAGCAAAAAAGAGGCAGAGCAGGCAGCCGCTAAAATCGCCATGGAGAATTTTTCTCAAGAATTCTGATTTAATATTCACCCATACAAAGAGACTGGGATAAAATAAACACCTCTATTTATTGCGACGAATAAAAAGTTAGCGGATATGCTTGAAGAGTGGATTCTTAAAAAGAAGGAAATTGAAAATTCCAAAAATGATTTAAAAGGCGCGGATCTCTGCAACGCCAAGCTCATGCAAGCCAAATTAAATGGGGCTTGTTTGGAAGATGCCGACTTAACAGCCGCCTATTTGATCAAGGCGGATCTGAGCAAAGCTAATCTTTCTGGAGCGGATTTGACCCAGGCTGTGTTGAGTGAAGCGGATCTTTCTGGAGCGGATCTGGAAGGAGCCGAACTTACGGACACCTTTTTAAATGGGGCCAATCTAAAAGACGTTCTTAACCTCACCTGCGATCAAATTGATTTGGCAAATTATGACAAGGAAACGATTTTTCCTGACTATATAACAATTAAATGGTCATCGGATGGTTTTTGTGAATGCATCGAAAATAATTAGTTGCAGGAAATCCATGTTATGAAAGAAAAAGATATCCTTGACCTGATGGCAGATATTCCATTTTTCAAACCTTTCACCCTGAAAGAAAAGAAAATACTGGCATCCACTGATACCCACATAGTCCAATTCAGGAAGGGGGAGCAGCTGATCCGTCAAGGCGATAAAGACTCTACGATATTTGTATTGCTCAAGGGGAATCTTGCTATTACCAAAAATGAAGTTCCCGATGCAGAACTGAACACGTTAAGTGCAGGGGCCATTTTTGGCGAGGTTCCTTTAATTACAGGGAAGCCTCGTTCAACCAATGTCATCGCAAAGAAAAAAGTCATTGTTTTGAAAATGGATAGTTATCTTTTAAAGACATTGGACCCCGTAATATTAAATAAATTTAAAGATCATCTTTTAAAAATATTGATCAGTAGATTGGATGAAATGAATTCAGCCATGGCTGCTTTTAAACAGGAATTTGAAAAAATGTATAGGCGCCTATAATAGCGCCTGTTTAATGGATATGGTTAATAAAAAGCTGCCATACGAACGAGACCCCATTCCTGAGGATAACAAGCCGCTAAAGTTTGAACCTGAAACCCTTGCGTCCAGAATAACTTTTGGCATAAGTGTCTGCCTGGGAATTTTTTTTCTTTCCCTGGTCGCCATAGGAATCTGGCAATCCTTCAATCAGTTTCTTGATTATTTAGGAACCTTATTTTAATAACCAGATATATAAATCAAGGTGAAAAAACGCTCACAATTAATCGTTCCTGTTTTTATACCTCATGAAGGTTGTCCCTACCGTTGTGCATTTTGTAACCAGTCAAAAATTTCAGGAACCCAAAGCAAAAGCGACCAGGAAATAGTTCGTAATGCAATTAAAGAATATTTGGGTGCCCTTGAAAGGAATAGCTTGCCGGATGTGCGTGAAGTTGCTTTTTACGGGGGTAGTTTTACCGGGCTGGAAATTGAAAGGCAAAAGTACCTTTTTGACGCAGTTCGACCCTGGATTGACTCAGGTCATATCCATTTAATCAGGGTGTCAACACATAGCTTGCTGGTAAATGAACGAAATATTTCTTTTTTAAAAGACAATCATGTGCGGATTGTTGAGTTGGGAATCCAGTCTACGAACAACCGGGTCTTGGATGCCGTGGGCAGACCCTGTGGGATGGAGACGGTAAAAGAAGCTGTCAATTCAATTCGAAAAAACGGGTTGGGACTCGGGTTGCAGTTGATGCCGGGTCTTCCGGAAGATGAAGAATCCATATTTATGCAATCTGTAAAGGATGTGATTGAACTTGAGCCTGATTTCGTAAGAATTTATCCCACCCTGGTTATAAAAAACACTCAACTCTATAAAATGTATGAGGACGGAAAATACACACCGTGGAGTCTGGATAGAATGGTCGGGTTGGTAAAGGAAGCTATGAACGAATTTAAAAATGCCAATATTCCTGTGATCCGGGTGGGTTTGCATGCAGATCCATCCATGCTTGCAAATCTCGTTGCGGGCCCCTATCATCCCTCTTTCAGGTACCTGGTGGACAGTTTGATTGCCCGTGATAAAATGACGGCCTTGATAGATCGTCTGGAAACTATTCCCGATAATATAACTTTTAAAGTGCCATCAAGGGAAGTTTCTTTGTATCTGGGTCATAAAAAAGATAATATTCGGAATTTAAAAAATAAATTTGGAATTGAAAAAATAGTTATTGACCATACGGCTAATCAGGAAGAATTGCAATTGGTTGCCTGATCAATTGAGTTTTTAAATTATTATTGAAAGGGAAAATAATGGTTACAATCGGAATGAACTACAAGATGATACCTGGAAAGGAAAAAATTTTTGAGGACGCTTTCACTGCTGTATTGGGTGTGATGGAGGAAATGGAAGGCCATTCAAAATCTTTCCTGTATAAAGATGTTAGCGATCCACAGTCCTACTTGATCGTTTCTGAATGGAGTGAGGAGCAGGCATTTAACGATTTTATGGCATCGGATAAATTCAAGAATGTTGTAAACTGGGGAAAAGAAAATATTCTAGCGGGACGACCTTCCCATACCGTCTATAAACATTAATTTGCAGGTGTATGTTCATAGAGGCCATCACGAATGCAGCGTTTGACTTTCTTGTAAAATAATTCTGTGTCATGGGGAAGTTGTCCATCCAGCCGCCAGCGGATTTTTAATATTTTTCCATCAGGGTGCTCGGTGACCGAAATTACTTCCCCGGTATTTCGTGACATGGGTTCATAAAGCGTGTCGCCAGTATTTATTTTCATATTATATTTCCAAGGTTGATGGTGGAATTAGTTTATACATTTTAAACGGGAATTGCATTTTAATTCCGGGATAAGGGTATTAATTTCTTTTATACCCGGCCCCGTGAATTATAAAGGGAGGGATGATGGAGGATTATATTGTCATGTGTGCGATGTATCCCACCATGACTTCGGGAAAGGTGGATAAGTTCCTGGTAAGAAAAGGGGATAAAGTCATACCTGGTACTGCTGTTGCCGAAATAATCTCTGAGGGTTATTTCACATTGCTTTCAGAAGTTGTGGGAGTGGTGAAAGAATTTTATGTTCAAGAGGGAGAATATGTAGAAGTAGATACGGCAATCATTGAAGTTGAATTGACGGAGCCTGAAGAAGAATAGCTAAAAAGCGGACAGAATTATTTTTGCCGTGACCAGATAAACAGCCAGACCGAGTATGTCATTGGCGACCGTAATAATTGGCCCGGTGCTTATTGCGGGGTCAATATCCAGATTGATAAAAAGAATGGGTGTCAGAGAACCCACCAGGGAGGCCAAAGACACCGCTAAAATAATCCCGGTACCCACTACCACTCCCAATAAAGGGTCGGCCTTTAATAACACTTCTCCTGTAAGTCCTATTAATGTTCCGCATAAAACGCCGAAAATAGTTCCGTTAAGTATTCCCACTAGGATTTCATTTTTAACGATGTGCGCGATATTATCTTCTTGAATATCCCCTGTCGCGAGGCCTCTGACAATAACCGTTGCCCCTTGAATTCCAACATTGCCTGCAAGTCCAATTACAAAAGGTATAAATAGTATTATTGCGGCAAACTCTGTAAGGGTGCTGTCAAAAGCACCCAGTACCCATGCACTTATGATTCCCCCGATAAAGGTTGTAAAAAGCCAGGGCGCTCGGGCAATTATTTTGCTGCCCGTCTTTTTCGCAAAGGGGTCCACCTTTGCCGTGCCCACCATGGTGTAGATATCTTCACTGGCGATATCTTCCATGACACGGATTACATCATCAAAAGTAACAACTCCATGGATTACGTTTTCTTCGTCAACTACTGGTAAGATACTAAGATGTTCCTGGCTCATTACGTTGGCTACTTTTTCGCAGGGATCATTTATATCCACTTTTGGAGTTTCGGGTCGAATGAACTCTTTGGCTGATGCGGAAGCCGGCGCATTGAGTAAATCGCGAAGCTTAAAAAAACCCAGTAATTTATCCTGGTTGTCCACCACATAAAAATAGGGTTGAGTATCCGAACTTGATTCCTGGCGGACTTTCGTGAAAATTTCAGCGGCAGGTTGATTCCATGATACTTTGTTGAACTCCGGAGTCATTAAGCCGCCAGCGGTTTCTTCTCCATACTGAATCAAGTCTTTTATTACTTCCGCATCCTGCTTTTCCATTTTACTCAGGATCTCTTCCTGAGTTTCATCGGAAAGCTCCTGAATTATATCGGTGGCTTCATCTTCAGCCATCTCATCAAGCAGATTTGCCAGGTAATTTTTATCCAGAGTTTCCTGGATTTCCATCCTGCTGTCGATATCTGTCTCGTATAGCAGTACTTGTCGCTTACTATCGTCGTTCAGCAGGTGAAATATACGAACTTTATCCTCTGTTGAAAATTCATTTAGCCTGCGGGCAATTTCGAAGGGGTCCAATTCGTTAATGAAGGCAGCCAGGTCTGCTTCATTGATATTTTCATCTTTTAATGAATTTTTTATTTTATCAACAGGCATAAAAATCTTTTCACTTTGGCTAAAATTAGCGTAATCTACCTATGTTCGAATATTATTGGCTATTCAGCTCTTACGAGGAACTATGATTCTAAATATGTCCCACGAGGATAAAAAAAGATATAAGAAAACATTTTCCGAACGCAAAACCAGTACCAGGAAAAAAAGATCAACCATACTATCAGATAAGACCAAAAACCTGTTATCCAAAAAATTTGATGACGGGCACCCCGAGGGCAAAGAGCAGGATGCTCCACAAATTGATCCTCATGTGAAGATGAATGACAATTATTTGCGAACGGGGCCTTACAAACCCAAGAAAAAATAGTTGTCTTTATAGGTTGAATACAAAAATCGGAATTTCTTTGCGGCCGGGTTGTATGAAACTGAAAGCCCAGTGACACTGGGTTGGGAAGGGCTATTTCTTGGCGGAACCGTTTTCGTGTTTTTCCTGGTAAATCTTGTAAATCTCGTTTTCAATAAATAATTCCACCAGGTCGTTGCATAATTCCCCTTTTTCTGACATGGACCTGAGTATCCGGTAGACGGTCTCCAAGGGCATTGCCTTTTTATAAGGCCTGTCGGACGCGGTCAAGGCTTCAGCGATATCCGTCACAGCCATTAGTTTTCCTTCAAAGGGAATCTCATCCCCTTTCAACCCGAGCGGGTAGCCGTTTCCATTTATGAATTCATGATGCGCCCCTGCAAAATTGGGGATGTTTTTCAGCTTTTTGGTGAAAGGGATTTGTTGGAGCATGCGCAGGGTGACAGCGGCATGATCCTGCATTTTTTTCCTTTCTGCTTCTGTAATGCTGCCTCGACGGATAGAAAGGTTTAGGAGCTCGTCTTCGGATAGGAAAGGTTGTTCATTTCCTTCACTATCGATAAATTTTCTTTGAGATATTTCTTTAAGTCTTTCCAGAGTTTCATCTTCCAGAAATTCACCCGGTTCATTACACTTGTTGATGAATCCTCGAATATCAAACAATTCCTGGATTTGACTTTCTGATTCGGCATCCAGTTTTTTAATTTCGGCCGGGTCGGACCCATTCTGAAGCATTTCAACTTTCTTTTCCTGGCTCTCCAGTTTTACTTTTTGAATAATATAATCTATCCGGAGCCGGACATAATGGATGCGATCAAAAATGGTTTGTAGCTTTTTGGCTTTTTCAACGATTTCAACAGGGGTGGTTACCTTGCCAATATCATGCATATACGCGGCAATTCTCAGTTCATACATTTGGTCCGGGTTGAACTTGACATCCTTGAATACCCCTTCATCATAATCATGAATGAATTCAGCCATGGTCAGGGTGAGATCGGCTACCCGTCGAATATGACCCCCGGTGACGGGTGATTTTTCGTCAATCGCCGTTGCCATGACTTTAACAAAAGCTTCGAACAATTCGGTCATATTTGAAATTAGCTTGGCGTTGGTTATAGCAACAGCGGCCTGGGAAGCAAGGGATTCCGACAGGTTTTCATAATCCTGGGAAAATTCGATTACCTGGTTGTTGACAGGGTTTGTGGCATTCAACAATTGAAGGACTCCAATCACATCGTTGTCGTGGTTTTTCATAGGAACCACGAGCATGGACTTGGATCGGTATCCAGTGGATTGATCGAATTTTTTGGGTCCGGTGAAATCGAATAAATCGGTATCGTAAACGTCAGGAATGTTGACGGATTTTCCTTTGAGGGCTACGAAGGCGGAGACATTGGATTCTTTTAGTTCGACCGGTGGAAAGGGAATTGTCTCTCCGGTTTTCCCTCCCATCCGGATTTTCAAACTGTCATTTTGAACAATTTGAAAGCGAAGGGTGTTGTCTTCAACAATATACAAAGTACCGGCGTCAGCGTTGGTAAAGCTGCGTGCCTGGTCAACGATCATTTCAAGCAATATGTTCAGATCGTATACGCCTGAAAGAGCCCGACCTATATCCGACAACTTTCTTATTTGGTTTCCCAGCCGTTCCGCGTAGGCGCTAACTTCATCGACAACACTATGGAGTAGAGCATTTAGATTTTCATCTGGAGAAAGCCGTATCTTTCCTGGAACAGGATTTGATGGCGCTTGATCGTTCATAAGTCTTTCGCCTTTACGGGTTTACAAGGATCTTTCCAAACACCGTGCATTTATACAAATTAGATAACTAATTATGAATTAAAAAATAAATTAAATCAATCCTATTGAAAAAAACGGGAAAAAGGCCGTTTTCCAAATACCCTTTCAAATCCAAAAATATTGAGAAATTGCTGATTATTAGAAGTAGTCTTTTAATAATTGGGGTTCTTTGGACAACCAAATTTTCTTTCCACACACATTTACGAACAAGGGGTTGTTGGATTCGAAGAGGGTCAAATGCGATTGATAAAGGTCTTCCGCATTTGTTCGGCAATCGCCATAGGCCTCCTTTTCTTCAGAAAATATTCCTTCCTCAAATTCTTTGATTCCTTCCTTGGAGCTTTTCCCGACAAAATATGACTTTAGCAATGGATCTTTAAGATTTTCCGGATTTTTCGCTGACTTGCGGAGGAGAAGTTTGATTCCCCTTGATGATTGAGATTCGAAAAGTCCCGCTCGAATGCAGGCGCGTTTGGATTTACCCGATTCCAAGGTCCATTTTTCGATGGCTTCTTTGGAATAGCCCATTGCGCCATAGGTGGCCAACTGGTGGCGGATTACATAAAAAGTGGAATAGGTTACTATCACTTTTATGTCAAGCTGTTCTTCGAGTTTAGGGATGGGATCAAACGACAGCCGATTCGACTGCGCTATTGATTCTTTGCTGGCTTCAGCTATGGGTACTCCCACTTCTCCAAGAGCGGTGGCGTAAAACATATATTCAAATGGCTCCTGATTTTCAGCCTTGATTTGATTTACGCAATTGGGGTCGGAAATATCACCAAATATCGTTTTTGTGGCACCTTCAACAGTATAATCGGGATCCGGTTTGCCAAACCAATTGGCGATTATAGTTGCGTCCTTACCAAACTTTTCACGAACCGCTTTAATCGCGGCCTGACCCATTACACCACTGCCACCAATGACTAAAAATTTGCTCATAATAAACCTCAGTTTTTTATTTTAAGTATATATTTTCAGGAACCACCCGTGCTTTCGTTGATATCCACATATGGAATATTGGCATTCTCAGCTAAAGCCTGATTCAAGTAATTGTCTTTTTCAAACAAGTTATCCAGTTCACGGGTCAGATCTGAGACCTTTTCAGGAATGGTTTCATCTATTTCACGGCGGTGGATTTTTGCTGCCAAAGATTCATAAGCATCGATATGGGGAATTGATTTTTGTATGGATTCCAATATGAATTCAGGATTTAATGAACGCTTCCTGTTTTTCAGGGAAAACCGGGTGAATTCAAACCATATATCAATTTCTGCTTCGCTTTTACCTAGTATAATCAATTCCTTTCTAAAACCTTCCTCACCTTTTTTATGAATTCCGTCTCGGACATACCGGGCCACCTCGTTCATGGGAATCCCATTGAGAGTGTCACAAAGATATTCAAGATGAAAAATGATTGAATTCACCTTTCTATCGAGATTAATTGCAATAACAGAGTGTCCCTGGAGTTCGCGATTTTTCTCAAATAAACCCCATATGCCATCCAATTCCGCTACCCGCTCCCTTTTTTGATGCAAAGGTTTGATATTCGCATGGCATTGGGAAACTTCATCTTTATTTGCAAGGGAAAATTCTGGAACAAACAGAAATAATAAAAGGACCGTTGAAATAAAAAACCTTTCCATCATAATTTATTGACCGCTGATATGAGAAGAGGAGGGCGCGCCGGAAATATGGGTTTTTCCACTGCCGCTGATATGTTCCTGGCTTATGTTTGTTTGGGGCTCAAGGGGATTTGCAGCCGGGCTTTCAATGACCTTTGATTTTTTCTCGGAGGCTTGTTTTTTTTCGGCCTCACCTGAACAGGATATTGAAAACGTTAATAAGAAAATGAATAGAATGGATTTCATGTTTGCGCCGCGGCCAGAATCAAGAGGTTTTGAATTTATAGCTAATAATCATTTAAGTCAATCACAATAAAAAGAGACCTGATTTTAATTAGTTTGCAATCCTGCTTATTGTTAAAGGCTTGTTTTTCCCAGCTTCAGCAGCGTTTGAAACTCCTTTTTATTAATGGGCATAACGGATAATCGCGATTGCTTGATCAATGCGATATCTGAAAGCTCCTTATGTGTTTTTATGACCTCAAGGGAGACAGGAACTTTAAAAGCCTTTAAAGGTTTTAAGTCCACGACAACCCATCGTTCGTCATCCGTTGTGGGATCGGGATAAGCCTCACGAGTCACCTCTGCAATCCCCACAATTTCCTTACCAATGACACTATGGTAAAAGAGAAGCTTGTCTCCTTTCTTCATGGCTTTCAAATTATTCCTTGCCTGGTAGTTGCGAACTCCATCCCAGTAAGTGCACCCGTCTTTTTCAAACTGTTGCCAGCTGTACTTGGAAGGCTCCTGTTTTACTATCCAAAAAGATTCTTTATTTTTCATAGTTTAGGTGTTTTAGTTAGAATTTACTTTAAATTTATTCATTGAGAAACAATTTTTCTGGAAAGGCGATTTTGTTAAAACCTCTGTCAATAAAGGAGTTAAAGATGGATGTTGCAATTATCTCATTGACGGAAAACTTCAATAGAAATATAATCGTTTTCTCCAATCTGTTGAAAATTATACTGCAATTTAGTTTGCTCGGGTGCCTTAAATGCCCGTTGGGAGATTTTAATATCATGTACCGAAAAGAAATAAAAGTTTTAGATTGTACCATTCGAGATGGTGGATTGATGAACAACCATTTATTCAGTGATGATCTGGTTCGTGGCGTTTTTAAAGCTGTGAATGAATCGGGCGTTGACTATATCGAATTAGGTTACAAGGCGGATGAAAATCAATTTAAGCGTGGCGAATTCGGCCCGATGAAATTTTGCACAGAGAAAGATCTGGAAAATGTCATTGGCGACCAAGAGGTGAAGTGCAAAGTCTCTGTTATGGCGGATATTGGAAGGTTTGATCCAAAATCCGTGATTCCAAAAGGTGAAAGTTATATAGACATGATGCGTGTCGCTTCCTACGTCAAAGATATCGACAAGGCCATTGACTTCGTTAATACTTTAAATGCAAAAGGCTATGAAACCACCATAAATATCATGGCTGTTTCCCATGCAAGAGAAAGGGAACTGGATGAAGCCCTGGAGCAGGTAGAAAAAGAAAGCGCCACGGACGTGGTTTATTTGGTTGATAGTTTTGGCGCATTGTATTCAGAACAAATTTGTCACCTTGCCAAGAAATACATGACGGCAATGCCCAGCAGGGAAATTGGGATTCACGCTCATAATAACCAGCAGCTTGCTTTTGCAAACACGATAGAGGCTATTATTCAAGGGATCAATTTCCTGGATGGAACCATATTTGGCATTGGTCGTGCGGCTGGAAACTGCCCTCTTGAATTACTACTGGGTTTTCTAAAGAATCCGAAATTTAATATTCGGCCTATCCTGGATGTTTTGGGAAAAGACTTTGTTAAACTGCGAGATGAAATCGAATGGGGATACACCATCCCGTATATGATTACCGGTATTTTAGATCTGCATCCACGCGCAGGAATGAAGTTGAGAAACTCCGAAGAAAAAGACGAATACCTGGGTTTTTATGAAAAACTAACTTCTGAAGCCAACGTTTAACGGATGGGTTTTGATTTATCCCTGTTTGAATCTGAACCCGTTTTAGGCATCATCAGAGGGGTAGACGAGGAATCTCTGGAAGGGGTCGTGGAGGCCTCCCTTGCCGGGGGTCTGCGTTCTTTGGAAATCACCCTGAATACCCCAAACCCTTTTCACCTTATAAAAAGTATCCAATCGAAGTACAGGCAGATACAGATCGGTGCCGGTACGGTACTTACTGTAGATGAAGCAAAAAAGGCGGCTGACAGTGGCGCCCAGTTCATTGTCGCTCCCAATTTCGAAGAGGAAATTGCGGCATTTTGTGTGAAAAATAAAATTGCCTATTTCCCGGGTGCCTTGACCCCTACAGAAATTCAGAAAGCCTGGAAATCAGGCGCGACGATGGTTAAAGTTTTTCCTGCCTCGCAAATGGGACCCGACTATTTCAAAACCATTAAAGGCCCTTTTAATGATATAAAACTCATGGCGGTGGGTGGCGTAAATCCCGCTAATATTAAGGATTATCTGGGGGCCGGAGCCGACGCCGTGGCATTGGGTGGTTCCATTTTTTCGGTTCAGCGCATGAAAAATCAAAGGTTCAATGAAATTCAGAAAGATATCGAGGAATTTATGTTTGCAGTCCATCGTTTTTACTCTAAAATAACTTAAGAAGATTTGACAAACCGCCAGTTACAAGTGGAGACAAAAAATGAGTTTTGATTTTATGAAAGATTTTATGATGTTTGAAGACGAGGAGCGGTTTGCGGGTCTTTGCGAACAGATTGAAGATGCAATCAGAGATGTTGAAGCAGGGGAAGGTAAGGTCTCCGAACTGGAAATCATGCAGGCTTTGGATTTTGTGGGTTTCAATTTGTTCCGCGACAACTGGGAGGAATATAAGAAAATGGATATGATGAACCGCGACCAGTCGCACCCCTCCAGCTTTAAAGGAAAAGACAAAAGGCTTCTACACTAACCTTTACTCCCGTTTTTTCCCTTTCCGCAAAACTAGGTTTCCTGCTTTAATTGCTTGGAGCTTGAGCCACCTTTAATAACAAAAGTGTAAATCACCCCAAAGACAAAAGCGGCGAGCAAAATAAACTGCCCAATAAATGTTTCCCAGGTGGGATACATCCCCAACCATGAAATGCTCGGTAAAGATTCTGCGGGAGTCATCGAGAATTGTTCTCCCATTTGTAATTCATGGATTCCCCTGCCCATAAATATAAATGCCATGTAATAAAGGAGACCGCTGGTAAACCCAAAAAACCATTTTATGGGAATTCGCATTCCCAGGTGATTGATCAAATAAAACACCCCCGCAAGCAGTATGCAACCGGCTAAAAATCCGGGAATGATCCCTCCGGTTGATTCCCCCGCGTATAAAAAGAGGGCTTTGTAAAAAAGGACGGTTTCAAACCCTTCCCGGTATACAGAAATAAAAGCAACGGCACTCAACGTAAAAGCATTTCCTTGTGACAAGGCACCGCTCATTTTTTGATTGATGTATTTCTGCCATTGTTTGTTGTCTATGTTTGAGATAAGCCAATAGCTGACCCAGAATAAAATAACGACGGTTACAAGCATGATCCAACCTTCCAGAACTTCCTGGCTGGCCATACTGATATGGAGGATTTCATGAATGATATATGCAGTTAGAAAACTTGCCAGGATTCCTATGATGGCCCCAATATGAATATTTTTAATGCGGGTCTCGTTTCGGGATTTTTTAAGGAAGGCGATCAAGGCAGCAATAATAAGAATTGCTTCAAAACCTTCACGTACGATAATAGAAAAGGATTGTATGAATAATCCTGTAAAACCAAGATCGGTTTTTAACAGTTCCAATCCTTTGGAGAGGTCTAAAAGGACCTCCTTTTGCAGCTCTTCAACCCTCTCCAGGGGTGCCTTGCGTTTGATTTCACCCCGATACCGGCTGAAAGCGGATTCGAGTTTCACACCCAGCGGTTTGTCTTTGGTTATTATGTTTGATTCAATTTTTTCATAGACAAGGTAGGCATCAAAGGCTATTTCAGCCGCTTCTTCATTTTTTCCTTCCTTAAATTTTTCCATACTTTTTGCTAATAATTCGCGGACTTCCGCTACCACCTGATCGGCCAGTTCCGAGTCGGCACCCCCTTCCATAGCTGCCAGTTCTTTATTGACAGGAGGTAGCTGAACCTCTTTATTTGAAAAGGTGCGAATATAATAAGTGACATCCCAAATTTGTGTTTCAGATAAGACATCCGCCCAGGCCTTCATTGCGGTATTGGCGATTCCCACATTGATGACCTCAAAGTTGTCATAAGCCAATGTGTTTTTATCTCCGGTCAAATCGGGATTGGATAAAACCGCAGGAGGCGGATCCAGTTCTTTAGCCCTGGGCCCGTCCCCGTTTCCGCTCAAACCATGGCAAACAGCACAGTTCTTTTCAAAAACCTTTTTCCCGTTTTCCAGGGAAACGGGGGTGATGGGGGATTTATTAATCTCAATACCGAAAGATGACATTAATTGAGAATTAATATTATTGACGGCATCCCATACTATTTGCGAATCCACTTTATTTTTTATGGATTCGGATAAATCTGAAAGCTGTCGATTCAAGGTTTCAGATTCATTTTTATTTGTGATTTGATCTGATAATTTAGAGAACCGTTCCGATGCCTGGTTTAAAAATACCTGGCACTCTTCATATTCCGCGGGTATGACCACTTTTCCCTCTACCACACCATCTTGAAATTCCTTTGCGGCAATGTTCAGCATCATGACAATCTTTTTAACTTTTTCCTGGGTGGTCTGAGCGTAAGATTGCGAAAGATTAGGTTGACCTATTTGAAAAAGGAGAGATATCAACAGTGTGAGCATAAATTTAACTGATAAAATAGGTCGCATAATCAAGGGGTCCTGATGTGATTTATGGGAAAAAGAAACAATAGGTGGAATATAGCTTGGAATTAAATATAATAATGAGAATAATTATCAATAATAATTCAGTGGCCTTAGAAAGTCAATTTAAACCTTTAATTTAAAGGGTTTTTGGAAAAAAATAAACTGAATTAAAGGGAAAAGGTTTTTAGGCTCCAACTCCCGTGATATGGATCAGCCCGATTCCTGAACAGTTGATCTGAAATTTCTGAATAATGAAAATGACTCCAACTCATATATTGATATTTACTATGAGAAAAACACGGATTCCAACATTTTCATCATCAAAGTTAAAACAATTAAAATTGTTTCACTATCTAAATCATCTTGAACTCTTTTTTGAGGTAAAATATTTACAACGAAAAATATATTTAGGTATGTTTTACCAAAATTATGGAGAAGCTAATGTTGAATAAATTTATACCGTTTTTAATTTTCGCAGGTTTATTGGCGGGTTGTTCCCTGCATTCAGGTTCTACTTTTGAGCAAGGGGAAATGGGTTCTCCTACCTATTTTAAAAAGGGGGTTATTTTATCCGTTCGCGATGTGACAATTAAAGGCACCGAATCAGGCGTGGGGGCAGCTGCGGGTGCTACCGCGGGAGGAGTTGCAGGTTCAACATTGGGAGGAAACACCGCAACAAGGGCACTGGGTGGCCTTGGGGGAGCGGTCATAGGTGGTATTGTAGGTCATACAACGGAAAATCTGATCACAGGCGGGGATGCGTCTGAGTTTATTATCCAACCCGATGAAGGCGAACCTTATTCAATAGTCCAGGTCAATGATGAAGATTTGAAAGAAGGGGAAAGGGTACTGATATTGGAGTCGGGTAAGTTACGAATTGTGCGAGATAAAACTGCGAGCAAATAATCAGAAATTAATATTATGAGTTCCAATTATCAAAAGTTAGTTCAGCGACTTGAAGAAACCAGTCGTTTGGGTGGGATAATGGGCATTCTGCATTGGGATCAGGAGGTCATCATGCCCACAGGAGCGGCAGATTCACGCGCCAAACAAATGGGAGTTCTGGCCGGAATAATTCATGAAAAAAGTACCGATCCGGCAATAGGGGAATTACTTGATAATTTAAATCAGGAGAATTCTTTCAATTCATTTGAAAGATGCAATATAGATGAAGCCCGGCGGGACTATGAAATGGAAACCAAAGTTCCTAAAAGCCTGGTTATGGAACTCGCTGAACTTTCTTCAAAAGGCCATCAGGTTTGGGTGAAGGCTCGTTCTGAAAACAGGTTTTCAGATTTTGCCCCTGTATTGTCGCAGTTGATCGAATTGAAGAAACGTTGGGCTGAATATGTGTCCCCCAATTTGCATGCCTACGATGCGAATATAGACGTTTACGAGCGGGGCATGAAAACGGATGATATCACCCCGGTTTTTGAAAGGCTTAAATCCGAACTCATCCCCCTGATTCGCGAAATCCAGGCTTCGGACTACAAACCCGATTCCGCTTTTCTATCTGGAGATTTCTCTGTAGACAAACAGGAAGCGTTGGGACGAGCCATCAGTGAAGAAATGGGATTTGCTTTTGATCGGGGCAGGATGGATGTGTCTGTTCATCCCTTTTGTGGAGGAAGTCACCCAACGGATGTTCGTATTACGACCCGCTACCGGACGGACAATTTTATTGAATCCCTTTATGCGGTCATCCATGAAACGGGACACGGATTATACGAACAGGGGAGAATGAAAGAGGGTAGAGACCTTCCTGCTTCTGAAGCCCTCACCATGGGAGTCCACGAATCCCAGTCCCTTTTCTGGGAACGGATGATTGCCCAGAACCGGCCCTTTTGTAAACGTTATTTCCCCCTGATAGCCAAAACATTTCCAGAAAATTTTAATGGGGTTTCCGTTGACCAGTTTTATGAAGCGGTCAATACGAGTCAGCCCTCTTTTATCAGGGTCGAAGCGGATGAGGTGACTTACCCGATGCATGTGATTTTAAGATATGAAATTGAAAAGGGTTTATTTGACGGCTCCATTGAAGTTAAAACACTCCCCGAGCTGTGGAATTCCAAGATGAAAGAATATTTAGGCGTTGAGCCTCCCACCGACACACTGGGCGTTCTGCAGGATACGCATTGGAGTGGTGGCGCTTTCGGTTATTTTCCTTCTTATACGCTGGGGGCGATATATGCAAGCCAGTTTTATCAAACTTTGATTGATGAAAAGCCGGATTTGGGTAAGGAGATTGAATCCGGGAATCTGGCAACAATCCGGGAATGGTTGAACCAGAAAATTCATCAGAAGGGGCGCCTGCTCTCTGTTCCTGAGCTTATTAAGGAGGTGACGGGTGATAATTTGAACCCAACGGTTTTTTTGAACTATCTTAAAACAAAGTACAGAACCATTTACAGGTTAAACTAATCAGTTATGGATCAGATCGCACTAAATAGCTTCAGGGATGAACCTGAACATAAATATTTGTATTGCGACAGCTGCAATTCTTTACTTCCGGAACCTGGATTTTATTGTGTGAAATGCGAACCTCCCAAAGGCCCAGATTCATTTTCTGAGGCGGACCTCACTTTTTCCCAGGCAATGTTGAGAATCGCACTTTTAACTCTTTTGTTTGTGGTCATTGCTGTTTTCAGGTTGGATATTGACATGGGGCAGGTTGTTTCTTCTGGATCGAAAGAAACTCCATTAAAAATTGCTGTGGATGAAGATTTCAAAATATTTTTTAAAGTTAATACCGGTTTGGCGAATTTGCGAAGCCTTCCAAATGTTAAATCCAGCAAAATTATAGATACTATTAGTTTGGGAACTCAGGTCGAAGTGGTTGGAACGGAAAGAGGCTGGTCCAAGGTAATCTATAAACCGGGTCCGGGAGTTAAGGCCAAAACAGGATGGATTGCCACAAAACTTCTCGACTCTGAAATCAAATAACCGAATTTATTCTATTTACCTTCCAGGCTTTTTGCGGTTTCGATAAAGGCCTTCTTAAACTCTTCATAGTCCCGTGTTACGGGAAACTGGGGAAACTCCTCGATTACGTTTTCGGGCGCCCGGAAAAGGATTCCAGCCTCGGCCTGCTTCAGCATCCCTGTATCATTATAGGAGTCTCCTGCCGCAATAACTTTTAAATTTATTCCCTGTAAGGCTTTAACCGCTTTCGTTTTGGCGTCAGGTATCCGCAGTTTAAAATCTTTAATCTTTCCTGTTTCATCAACGATCAGGTCATGGCAGAAAAGGGTTGGATAATCCAGTTGAGCCATCAAGGGTCCCGCGAACTGGTTAAAGGTATCTGAAAGAATAATCACCTGGAATTCCGATTCCAGCCAGGAAAGAAATTCTTTGGCTCCCGGTAAAGGGGAAATTCCTTTAATCACGTCCTGAATATCGGACAGTAAAAAATTATTTTCGTTTAGAATATCCAAACGGCCTTGCATCAGCTCATTGTAGTCGGGGATATCCCGCGTTGTAAGTCGAAGTTTTTCAATTCCGGTTTTTTCTGCAAAAGCAATCCAGATTTCGGGTACCAATACTCCTTCAAGATCAAGACAGGCAACAATCATTTAAAATTTCCTTTTAACTTTTATGTTGAATCATTGGGCAGCTCTTTGGCTTTATTATTTTTCCAATTTAACAGAAACAGCCACTCCTCATTTTTAAAGATATGAGAAACTAAGGCATATACCAGCATTCCTGTTGATATGCAAGCCAGGAGAATAATTATCCTGATTTCAATAGGGTCATTGAAGCTGAACCAGAATTCTTTGCTGAAGAATGTCGCCACACCCATTACCCCGGCAGCAACCGACATTTTAATTGCAGAACTGAGAATTTTTCTTCCACCCAAAAGTCCCAACCGTTTCCTTAAATAATGTATTAAAACAACCACATTAAACAGGGCCGAAAGGGATGTTGCCAATGCAAGCCCGCCATGTTCAAGCGGACCCATAAGAACCAGGTTGAGAACAATGTTGAGGACCATTGAATAAATGCCGATTTTTGCCGGGGTCTTGGTATCTTGCAGGGAATAAAATGCAGGGGCGATTATTTTAATTCCCGAATAGGCGCAAAGGCCTATGGAGTAATAAAGCAATGCAACGGCTGTTCCCAGGGTTGAAGCGTGCATGAATTCACCCCGCTCCCAAAGAGTATTGACAATGGGTTCCCGGAGGATGACAAGGCCAATGGTTGCAGGAATAGTGATAAACAAAATAAGTCGAATGCTGAAGCTTAATGTTTTCACCAATTCCTTCAACTCACCTTTTGCCGCATGGCCGGAAAGGGTTGGCAGAAGAACCACCGCCATTGCAACAGCGAAAACTCCCAGGGGCAGTTGGACCAGCCGGTTTCCGTAATAGAGGTAAGATATGGATCCCTCTTCCAGGGTAGATGCCAGTAAAGTATCGACCATTATATTGAGTTCATAGACTGCCAATCCTAAAATTGCGGGACCCATTAACCTGGCAATCTTGATGACTTCGGGTTGTTTGAAATTGAGATGCCTGCCCCATCCATAACCCTTTTTAAAAATTGAAGGCAGTTGAATAATGACTTGAAGGGCGCCACCAACAACAACTCCAATTGCAAGACCGATAATGGGTTGATCCATTTGCGGAACAATGAACAAAATCGCTGCAATCATCGAAATATTTTGTGTGATTGGAGTGGCTGCAGGAAGGGCAAAGGATTTCAGGGAATTCAATATTCCCATGGAAAAAGCGGCGAGTCCGATAAAAAACAAATACGGGGCCATCCAGCGGGTCAAGTCAACAGTGAGTTCAAATTTTTCCGGCTGATTTAAAAACCCCGGCGCAAATATGGTCACCACAGCTGGAGAAAAAATGAAAAGCAGAAAAGATACGGTGGACAATAAGATCAGCAGTATATTAAAAATATTTGCAGTGAGTTGCCGGGCCGCTTCCTTTCCCTTTTGTGTCAAGGTCTCAGAAAAAACAGGAATGAATGCTGAGGAGACCGCTCCTTCTCCAAGTACCCGCCTTTGCATATTGGGGATTCTAAAGGCAACGAAAAACGCATCGGCTGCTGTCGAAGAACCAAAAGCCATGGCGATGAAAAGATCTCGAATAAATCCGAACATTCGAGATAATAATGTCATTCCGCTTACAGCGCCGGCAGCTTTGCTAAGGGTTTTTTTCATCTAGAAGGAAGGAGGGATTGGCGTATAATTATCCGAGGCTTCACGGTGCATAGTATAGCAAAGCTAACACCATTAAATGTAAAAAAAGTGTTGTCTTTATTTAACATGATATACTAATTTGGAAAAGGATCTGTTACCGGAGCAACAAGTGCCTAAAATCAAATTACGTGCAAAGGACAAGGTGATTTATGACAAAATTACCGAAGCCTACGAAAAAACAGAAATTGTCCAAAGACAAAGGGAACTGGCAGCCGGGCGCTGGGACTTTGTGGTTTTTGGGCACGCAGGTAAAAACCAAACCGTTTTCAGGGAAGGATTCGCAGAACACGCATCCATTAAACGCGCACCCATTTATATTGCCTCCCTGGCCCAGTCGGGGTTGACCGACGTCAATGGCATTCCCATAGAAGAATTTATTGAGGAAGATATTCCCGAAAAATATCAAGGGCTGGAAATCATTCAGGTAGATCCTTTAAGACCGCTCACAATAATAAAAAAGGAAACCTATTCAGGAAAAAATGGTGAGGACAAAGTTTGCGCTGAATATGAAGAAGCAAATATTGCTTTAATTCGTTCGCCTCATGAGACAGATTGGATGATTTCCGTCATGAGGTATTTAAACGAATGTGACCAGAATTTTCCCGATCCCGTACAGCAGGCCTTTTCCCGCCGATCCTCAAATCTTTTTTCATTGAGACAAACAGGGCCTTCTTCCCGAAGATTGAATTGAACTGCGCTCAATCCAGATTCTCTTTTTCATAAACGATATATCCCGAGTCCTCCATACCCAGGTTTTTATAGGTGTTTTTTCCTGATGGATTATTTTCCATGACGTAAAGGCGCAAGGCCTTTACTTCCGGATCGTTCCGCGCAAGGCTTTCAATATGATTGAAAAGGGCCCGAAACAACCCTTTTTTTCTATGTTCGGGCCGCACATACACACTTTGAATCCACCACATCACCCCATTTCTCCAGTCACTCCATTCATAGGTGATCATCGTTTGGCCTGCCACTTCACCGTTTAGTTCTGCAACGAAATAATGACAATCTTCTTTCTCCAAAGCATTGGAAACACCTGCAAGAATGGTTTCGCTATTGAGCTGAAGGTTTTCTGTTTCGAGGGCCAATGCCTGATTGTTTTGAGCAAGGACCGTGATATCGGAAGCAGAAGCTTCCCTGATTATTAACTTTATTGACATGAATATTTACAGTTCCTGAATAAACCTTTTGGCGTATGAGCGGATATCCTTTCCATTAAGGACATGAAATCGCCTTACCTTTTCAATGGTCTGGTTGGAGAAACGTTTGAGCGGAAGATGAATGATTTTTTTGCCATAGCGGCGGGCCAGGCGGCGCCATGTTAATTGTGGAGAACAGGCGGAAACCACCGTCACATGCTTTTCCCGGGAATGGAAAAAGGCCCCTTCCAAAAGTTTTTCTTCTAAAGTTTGAGACATCCCCAATCGGGGATCCTTCCAGATGTCCAGGATAGGGCGGGGTGGAAAAAGCATCATGCAGCCTCCATAGGTAGCCTGACCAATTCCAGGTCCAATCAAATTTTCCATATATTCTGTTGCGTAAAAGCATAGAGTGGATTCTTCTTTATGTTCCGCGTACCAGGTCTGCCGCCAGTTATATTTATTTGGATCGGGTTCGGAATCGAAAAGAAAAACGATGATTTCTACTTCACCCCGAGAGGGGGGAATTTCTTTAACGTAAATATCGCCCGTGTACCAATGTCTGAGGGTGTCGCGAATGTCGATTCCATCTTTGACGGATGAAGTGAATTTTTCCGTTCTTGCGAGATCATGACTGAGAAGCAGACGGGTCTGTTCGCGGACATGAGTATTCAGATTTTCTATTTTTTCATCCTCCGGGGGCCAGGAACATTGTCCATAGGGATCCCATTTATGTTTCCAGTTTTCTTTCTGCTGTAAATCAGGCTCGGGTTTTAAATTCAAGGATCGCCATTCGAATTGAGTCTCCAGTAATCTGTTTTTCATGCGGGTTGGTGAGGCATCTTCTGTATCCAGCATTCCCTGGTCTATACCCAGTGACATGGAACTGATATCAGTTTCTGATTCTTCGAATGGGTAATCCCGGGCCGCTTCGAGAACAGCGATGGCAAAGGGGTCACCGCCAAACTGTTTGGCGGAATTGACCAGGGTATATAAGTCCGGTAATAACCGGGATTCCATCAAGGTGAGATTTCTCACATATTGCAGGAGAATCTGGAATGTTTGTGAAGTCAGGTTATGAAACCGGATTTTATGTTTTTTCAGGAACAGGTCGCGGGCCCTGAGTAAAATTTCTTTAACACCGTCAATGGGTGCGGTGCTGTCGGTCCGCATTTGCTGGCGTCTTTTTTCATAAAGATAGGTAACATAAGGAAATTCACTCAAAGCAAAAAAAAGTGTATTTTTATGGACACGATTTAAAATGGGCAGCCCGGAACTGACTGCGGGCTTTTTATATTTCCTGCGTTCATCGAAAGCCGCTTTTACCCAGGGCCAGTCCAATACTGAGCAAAGAAATAAAATTTTGGAAAATTCCAGTTCAAGGCAGTGCAGCTGATACGCCATCCAACAGGCGCGCCAGTAATGCTGCGATTCAATTTTGGGAGGCTTCAAGGTTAAAAGTAAACTGCTGGATAATTTTTCATAGGAAACCTTTTGCAACGAAAAAGTATCAGGAAAATTCACATGCCGGGTTTCATAATTGTCAGTACTCCAATCAATAAAACGACGTATAATCCCTTCCTGTTTTGCCACTCGCAACCCTGAGATGAAGGGTTGACTGGGATCAATCGGGACATAATTTATTTCTCCTCCTTCCTCCTGTTGGGTGCTGAGTGTGATTTGCGGGAGGAGGTCAATCCCCTTTTCAACGGAATTTTGAAATTCGGGGGGCAGGGCTATGGCGAGGCAGTCGAGTTTTTCTGTCAAAATTCGGTTCCTGATTTCTCTTGCAAAACTGCCGCTACCATGGACTACGGGTAGAAAATGAATACGGTCACTAAGTTTGAAAATTTTATCCATATTACAGGCTAGGTATCGCTATCCGGATGCAGGGGATTATCATCGTTGAAGAAAAAGTCTCCCAGTCCCATAGGCAGGTGTTTATCCTGCAGCGACCTGCGGTTTTTAGCAGCCAGGCTGTCTAAATCCATCGCGTCTTCCCCCAAAACCTTGCTGACAGACTCTTTCCAGACTTCATCCTTTGACAGGGGGTGGTCTTTTTCCTGGCTCAGGCGTTTTAGCGCATATTGCAGGATATGAATACCATCTCTGGGAGAAAACTCTAAATCCAACTGGTGAGATTTCTGCAAAAAATCTACCGTCATCTTCAGCAAGTCTTCTTCAGAGAAGGGAAGGTGATAACGGAGTATTTCCAATTCATCTTCGTAACCGGGCATGCACATGTTCAAGGTGGGTTGTAACCTTGACAGGATGTAGTCAGGAATTTCAAAAGTAGACTCATCATTATTCATGGTGACACACGCCCGAAAATCTTTATGAGCATGAATTTGTATGCCCGCGATGATGGATTCCACATACCTTCGGTGGTCCAGCAACGGTGCAAGGGAAGCCCAGCTCTTTTCATTCATACGGTTCCCTTCATCTAGAATACAGATTCCCCCTGTAATCATAGCGCAAACAAGGGGAGAAGCATGATAGGAGATGGAACCTTTTTCTGAAAGAACAGGGGTCACCAGCAAATCTTCCGGGCGGGTGTCGCTGGTGCATTGAAAAATATATAAAGGTTGCTTGCGTTGTTGAGCCGCGACCATGGCCAAAGTGGTTTTCCCTGTTCCCGGCATTCCAGTTATTCTTGGTGAAAGCGGATAGTCCTTTTCAGAAACGACCATCCAGCAGGCATGAATCTGCTTTAGGATCTCATCCTGTCCGATCCAGGTTGGCTGTGTTGTGTCCGGTTTACTCAAATTCAACGTGACACCATCAATGACTTTGGTTTCTTTTGAAATATTTTCTTTATTCAATTTGGTATTCCTGGCTATTTATAATTTGAAAAGAATACTTTTAGGCAGTAGTTGATGTCAAGTTGAGCGGCAATAACAGGATGCCTTGACCATCCAGACCGTCTCTTCTTGCAACCCTGCAGAAATGTTATAATATTTCTTTTATTTCAGGGAGAAAAGTTACGTGGAAAATTTGTTTCTTATACTGGGGGGATTATTTGCAATAGGCATGATGGTTCTGATGGTTAAATATGCAAAATTCATTCATACCCAACCAAAAGTTGAAGCCGAACGAAAAAAAATGAACGATGAAGGACTTTCCAATTCGGAGGAAAACCCCAACAGCAACTCATAATCAAACCCGATTGCCTTCGTATGATTCGAAAAACAAGTAAGGAAACCATAGCCCCTTATTTAAGGGATGCTTCCAATTATTCCGGCGGCGTGGCGGAAGAGGTGCTGATTCCCGAAAACCCGGAGGAACTCACCGAAGTTTTAAAAAACGATTCCAGGCCTGTTACCATTGCGGGAGCAGGAACGGGTTTAACTGCTTCCAGGATTCCCTCCGGGGGAATCATCATTTCCCTGGAAAAGTTTAATGAAATGGAGTCACCTGAGAATGGGGAAGTATGGGTTGGCCCTGCCTTAACCCTGACTGAATTACAAGAATCTCTGAATCATTCTGACTGGTTTTATCCCCCTAATCCCACAGAAACCAATGCATCCATTGGGGGAACACTGGCTACCAATGCTTCCGGATCCAGAAGTTTTAAATTTGGTGTAACCCGTGATTTTGTCCATGCCGCAGAATGTGTCCTTTCCGATGGAAGGAAGGTGCTGATAAAGCGCGGGCATAAAATATCGGAGCCTCTTTGCATGGACGATGGAAGTCAGGTCAGGTTTCCGGAAATTACCTATACAAGCCCGAAATGTAAGAATACAGCCGGGTATTATGTGCAACCTGAAATGGATTGGTTGGATTTATTTATCGGCTCAGATGGAACCCTGGGAATTTTTACAAAGATTTGTCTGAAACTGATACCTCAACCTGCAGCATTTTTAAGCGGGGTATTGTTTTTTGGAGAAGAGAAATTTTGTTGGGACCTTACTACAGCAATAAAATCGCAATCTTTTGTTTCTCCCTGCTCCCTTGAATATTTTGACCGGTATTCGTTAGAAGTATTAAGAGAAAAATACCCCAATATTCCCTCACAGGCAAAAGCGGCCTTGTTTTTTGAGGAGGATGTAGAAAAACAGGAAATGTACGATGCCAAACTGGAAAACTGGTTCAATTTTTTAGAAGACAAAAATATTCTTTTAGATGAATCCTGGTTCTCCCAAAATGAAAAAGACAATAAGACCTTTCACGAATTCAGGCATGAAATACCCATTTTGATAAATGAAAAAAACTCGCGAGCCGGAAGGGAGAAAATTGGCACGGACATGGCTGTGTCTGACAACTTTTTTATTGAAATGATGGAGTTTTATGAGAAGACACTTTCCCAATCCCAGATTCCCTATGTCATTTTTGGTCATTTGGGCGACAACCACCTGCATATAAACCTTCTTCCAAAACCCGATCAGCTTCCGCTTGCCGGTTCTGTTTATGATGAAATTGCCCAAAAAATTATATCCTGGAAAGGAACGGTATCCGCTGAGCATGGAATCGGCAAAAAAAAGAGGAAATATTTATATGAAATGGTGGGTCAAAAAAACATTGATGAATTAAAAAAAATAAAGAGTGTTCTGGACCCAAAGGGAAGATTGGGTAAAGGAAACCTGTTTTAACCTGCCTGATTTTCCTAATCGGTTGACAGCTTTATGTTAGAAAGAGTAAACTTTGCAGAATTATGCGTAATTGGTGAAATGAATTAATTCATGCAGTTCAACCTTAAAGGGTTTGGAATTATGCTGGATTCATTTAAAAGCCTGGTGCTAAATTATTCCTATGAACCCCTGCAGTTTTGCAGTGCTCGCCATGCACTGATCATGGTATTTGGGGGTCGTGCTGAAGAACTGGACAACTCGGACTATTGTGTGCGCACCCCTTCGGCCAGTTTTCCCATTCCCACTGTGATCCGTGTCCTGAAAATGGTTCACCGTAATCGAAAGAACGGAATAGCCTTCAGCAAGAAAAACATTTTACGGCGCGACGATTATACCTGTCAGTATTGCGGTTCCTCCAATCATCCTTTGACGGTTGACCATGTCATGCCCAAATCAAGAGGCGGCAAGACAAATTGGACAAATGTTGTCGTCGCTTGCAAAAGTTGCAATTTGAAAAAGGGAAATCGGACCCCGTTTGAAATAAACATGACGCTGAAACGGAAACCCACTAAACCAGATTACCAGTTTATTCCGTTTGTCATACCCCCGTGCCCGGATTCTCATCTTGAAACCTGGCAGAAATACCTTCCCAAAAAAATCCTGGCAAAATCTTCAAGCTTTTAGCATCCTTAAATTGTTATTATGTTAAGGTTGTAACTGGTACTGAATCAATTTCCACACCTCGATCAAGCAGGGAACATGGAACCAAAATCACTAGTCCAGATTATTTCTGAGGAAGAGTTCCTTCATATTGTTCAGGAACCTTCAGAGCTCTTTTTTCTGGTTAGCAATGACTTTGAAAAAATTGTTGAAAGGAACAAGGGTGTTTCCCGAAAAATTTATTCAAGGTTAATGCAGGAATCGGAATATCTGGAAAGTGTTTTAGATGAACATGGTGCTCGCGAGAATAAGGCCTGGTCTTTCTTTTCTGAATATATCGCGAGTATTCGAAACCTGGCAATCGCAGCTTTTTATATCAAGCATATCCTCGACCGGTACCCCTATTACAAACTGAAAGAGCCAAAAGAAATAGATATGGATTTTCATTCCGCCGCGAACCATTCCCTGGAGTTTATAAACAAATCAATACTGAATTTAAAGGGAGAGGTTATTAGAACAGGCAAGGCCAACGGATTGGTTTGTATTGTTGATAAAGGTTCCGATGACGAGTTTTTCAAGATCGAATCAAACAAGCGGCTACCCAAAAATATTCTCGATGACGAAGTAAAGGAAGAAAGAGAACGGGTAATTGATCTTTGCCAGAAATATCGGAAAATTGCCAAATTGATTCAAGAAACAAAAATAGAAAAATCAGATGATGTTAAAACTTTCAGGGCTTTTATTCCCTCCCGGCTTGATGAAAAGATTGTCAGGATGTATAAGGAGCATATCCACAGTGTGCAGTCGGAATATGACACCTATGTGAAAAATACTTCTCTTGAAAAAGAAGTTGAAGAATTAGGAAATTTCAGGGGTTATGTTTCCATGCCCCTGCATCTGCTTGAAGTAATGCTTTGGCTTTGCCATTTTTATGAAAGACATGAAGATGATATTCGTCATGGAGAAAGCAAACAAAGCATTTCAAGGATGGTCAACAAGGATGAACTTCTTGGGCATGTTGTGAATTTCGGTTTTCACTTCAGCAAACATTTTTTGCGTGAAGGAGATAAAATTGCAATCGCAATTCTCGGAAGAATAATTGAAAATACACGTGCAGTAGTGAACATTCCACAACCCCTCGGTTTCCATGCTCGACCCTCAACTTATATATCCCTCATTGCCCGTCAGCATGACGGGGAACTTTATATGCTGATTGATGGTGAAAAGTATAATGCAAAATCCGCGGATTTTGCA
>WAIB01000022.1 GCA_009873655.1 Nitrospinota bacterium
GTTCCGTTATCCCCATACATAGGCTTGGGCATGAACGTAGCACTTTTGCCATGCGCACGTGCTACATTTTTCACAATGTATTTATACCACATCAGGTTATCCGCGCATTTTACCAGAGGTGAAAAACGCATATCGATTTCACACTGTCCCCCTGTTGCGACTTCATGATGGTGGCATTCCATTGAAATTCCCACCTGTTCCATGAGCAACATCATTTCAGAACGAATATCCTGAAGGGTGTCGGAAGGGGCAACGGGAAAATAACCTTCTTTATGGCGCGGTTTGTGTCCCAGATTCGGGCCTTCATCGCTTCCGGTGTTCCAGGTTCCCTCTACAGAATCGATGGAATAGAATGATTCATTCGTTGTTGAATCATATTGGACATTGTCAAAGAGAAAGAACTCGGCTTCCGGGCCAAAGTAAGCGGTATCCGCAATTCCGGTGGATTTTAAATAGGCTTCTGCTTTTTGCGCAATATTGCGCGGATCGCGACTGTATTTTTCTTTTGTGATTGGATCCACGATATTACAGATCATGCTGACGGTCGGCTCTTTCATAAAAGGATCCATTACCGTGGTTGCCGGATCTGGAATGACCAGCATGTCGCTGTTGTTGATTGCCTGCCAGCCCCGAATACTGGAGCCATCAAAACCCAACCCTTCTTCAAAAAGATGCTCTTCAAGCTCGCTGATGGGAACTGAAAAGTGCTGCCACGAACCCAGCAAATCCATAAATTTCAAATCCAGGATTCGCGAGTTATTTTTTTTTGCGAAATCTACTGCCTCTTTGGGGGTCATTAATGTATCTCCTGCAAAAATTGATTAAATTGATTCACTAAAAAAAACACAAAAGTCCAGCACCGCTAAGCGATTGCTGAACCTAAAAAATTTAATTCGTTGGATCTTGATTATTCCCAGATAAAAAGGAACCGTTTATATATCCCTAAATTGCGTCCTCTCCTCGTTCGCCCGTACGAATACGAACAATGTCCTGAAGATCGGTCACAAAAATCTTTCCGTCACCAATTCTTCCCGTTTGTGCTGCCTGCATAATTGTGTTGATCACGTCCTCCACCTGGTTATCACCCAAAATTATTTCCATCTTGATCTTTGGAAGAAAATCCACGACATATTCCGCACCACGATAAAGCTCTGTGTGGCCTTTTTGCCGGCCAAAGCCTTTTACTTCGCTGACAGTGATGCCTTTTATTCCAATTTCATTGAGTTTATCTTTTACTTCGTCTAATTTGAAAGGCTTAATTATCGCCTCAACCTTTTTCATAAGTGACCTCTTGCCAATTAGTTCAGAACGGATCAGGGCTTGGTGACGATTTTGCTATCAGGTTTAATATTTAATCCTGAATGATTCGCTTCATTAAACCCCTTGAAAACACTTTTTAACTTCAGGAATTCAATTTTCATGCCAACCCTGCGGACTGGAGTCCTCAAAGGAACGCTGCTGAAAACCTATAAATTTAAAGGAGTTTAAGAAGCGGGGAAACTATACCATACCGTCCCCCTAAATTCAAACAGGAACCCATGCCTAAATTTTAAACAATTTGCCGGAAAAATGGCTAAATTTTAAGCGTTTTTAAGCGGAATCGCTTTCCGCATCCAACTGTTTCAGGCTGGATTCCAGTTCCAATCGCTTTTCTTCAACCAAATCTTCTGAAGAACGGGAGGAAATGTGAATGGGGGGGCCAAAATTGATACTGCAACGGGTAAAGGGAAGGGGGAGGATAAAACGGTCCCAGGTGTTTAGCACCGCCTTGTTTTTTGCCCCAAAAGTCATTGGAAATAAAGGTGTTTTTGTAATCCCTGCCAATTGTATTGAACCCGACTGGGCCACACAACGGGGCCCCCTGGAACCATCTGCAATGATGATAATTCTTTGACCTTCGCGTAAGACTCGAATCAGTGAACGGGCGGCGGGCACGGCCTTTTTAAATGTGGATCCGCGAATTACGGAATAACCCATTAAACGAGCAAGCTTTGCCAAAAGGTCCCCGTCCACGCTGGGACTGATCAGTAAAAAATAATCAGGACGGTTTCTTAAATAATAAAATAAATAAAAAATCCTTCCATGCCACAAAGTCAGAATATAAGGTCCGGTTAACTTCTGGATATGTTCTTCCGCTTCGCTGTTCAGGTTCTTCATACGAAGTGTCCAGCACCAGAGATAAACCACTCCATATAAGAGGTAGGGAATTACATAATTAAAAAGGAATTTTTTCATGTTGGGTCAATTTGGATAATGATTCCGCCATGCTTGCCGCAACGGCTTTCATCACTCCCGGCCTCCCCAGGTTTTTTCTAACAAGTGACAACCGGTTTCTTACTTCCTGACAATATTCAGGTTTTTTTAAAATCTTCAATATTTCTGAAGCAATGTTATTTGCATTTGCTTCTCTCTGGATCAGTTCAGGGGCTACGCTTTCTTCCGCAACAATATTGACCAATCCGTAAAAAGGAGTGTTTATAAGCATTAAGGCGAGCCAGTATGTCAATGGCTTAAGTTTATAAATGATCACCATAGGGCAACCTATTATACCCGCTTCAAGAGTGGCCGAACCGGATGCTATTATTAAAGCATCACAGGTGTTCATCACATTATAAGTTTCACCTGTAAGAATTTTAATATCCAATGGATTGTCGCCCAGCCTCTGCCGGATCAATGCTGGATCAATCGATTCCGCGATGGGCAGCAGGAATTGGCATTGCCCCAATTCATTCTTGATTTTTACCGCCGCCCCCAGCATTTCATCCAAAAGGGAATTGATTTCGTTCATCCGGCTTCCTGGCAGAAGACCTACAATTTTTTTATCCGGATCCAGGGCAAACTTCTCGATATTCTCTTCGCGGGATCGAGTCGGATGCACTATATCAATAAAAGGGTGACCTAAAAATTCAGCATCGACACCTGCTTCCTGATACATCTTTTCTTCAAAAGGCAAAATAACAAACATCTTATGCACGGATTGACGTATATCTTTTATTCTCCCTTTTCTCCATGCCCAAACCTGAGGACTGATAAAATAAAAGACGGGACAATGGTGTCTGCGGCTGTACTTTGCCAGCCTTAAATTTAAGGTGGGGTAATCAATAAGAATAACAGCGGTATATTTATTTGAGCCAATTTCTCTCCTCAATGCGCGGTAGACTCCAAAATAATGCCCAAACTCTGAAAGTATTTCTACCAGTCCTACCGTTCCCATCCGTTCTATCCCGAATAGGGTTTGGACTCCCGCATCACGCATGCGTACTCCTCCCATTCCTGTAAAACGGGCTTTGGGATATTTTTCCAACAACGCCTGGACCAGACTCGCCCCATGAATATCTCCGGAAGCCTCGCCGGCTATTATCAAGAAATGAGGTTCGTCTTTATTCATAATCCTTCAGCAATCCCTAAGAGCCAGCGATGTTAAACACAGGTCACAGAAAGCCGGGCCTCATCAGCCATTTTTACCACCTGTTCCTGTTCTACCGCCATGACCCGTTCTGCCTCTAAAGCAAGAACGGAAGCTCCACCTGCTATCAAAGTACTTATTGTCTGCGGGCCAATTCCCGGGCTATCGTATCGATAATCCTGGTTGGTTCTGCTGACTTTTATAACCACGCAATTTCCCTTTGCCAGTTCGCATCCCCTTTGAATGGCTTTGTCCGTGCCTTCAAAAGCCTCAACAGCAATTACGGATTTGTCTTTTACCACCAAAGTTTGGCCGATTTCCATATCCGCCAGTTTTCTCGCAATGGGCAAACCAAATTCAATATCCTGCAATTCTTTTTCCGAAGGTTTTCGACGTGTCAAAATACCTTTTTTTGGAAAAACCTCTCCTAAAAAATCTTTTTGACTCAAAACACGGACTCCCTCTTTTTCCAACTCTTCAATGACTCCCAGCAGCAGAACTTTGTCTTCATTAGAAATAATATTTTTAAAAAACTTTATAAATTTTAAATCAGGTAATTGAAGTTTATAAATAATGGTCTTATCAACTTTTCCCAATATCAATAATTCTTCAACATCATTTTTTTTCAAGGCATCAAGAATTTTAGTTGGCTGGCCCACCCCAAATGAATAACTTTTTTCTGAATAAGGAGAAAGGTTGGATTCAATTTCATCCGAGAACCCGATACTAATCAGCCGGGTCCCGTTTTGATGGGCTTTTCTTGCGAAATATATTGGAATTTCTCCGGTTCCCGCAATCAATCCGATTTTTTTTGTTGGATGGGAAGACATTTTTTAAATTTGGAAAATCGTTGAGGGAACAGCAAAAATACTTGAAGGGTTCAAACCAGGGTCTAAAGCCTGCTGTTAAACTGGCTGAGAATATTCAGTGCGATCTCTAAAGAATACAATTCACTATCAATAGCCACTTTTCGAGGGCTGCCATTTGCAGCACAATCCAGGAAATGTTTGAGTTCTAATTTCAGCGGATTATCTTTATGAACGAAAATGCGTTCAACCATTGATTCCTGTTTATACCTTAAAGAATCTTTACTCAATTTATGTTCCGAAGAGGATTTCCTATGGACATATATTTCCTGATCCGTGTAATCCAAAACCACAAAGGAATCTTTTTGAGTAATCGAAAGGGTTCTTATCTGGTTCTGTGAAGCCCGGCTGGCAATAATATTTGCAATACAACCATTTTCAAATTCGAGCTGGGCATTTACAAGATCATCCTTATCCGAAAAAACCGATGCACCTAAAACATGGGTTTTTGTTACTTTTGATTTTATTAAATTTAAAATAATATCAATGTCATGGATCATTATGTCGAGAACAACCCCGTCATCCTTGATCCTGTCCGTAAAAGGTCCCATTCGTTTACACTCTACAAAAATGGGGGATTCCACAATTTTATGCAATTCCTGAACGGCACCGTTAAATCTCTCCACGTGGCCTATATGCAAGGTTAAATCTTTTTCTTCCGCGATTTTAAAAAGTTCCCGGGCATGATCCAGATTGTTTGCGCAGGGTTTTTCAAGCAGAACATGTATCCCGGCATTCAATAAATCTTTAGTGATGGGAAAATGCAGTCCGGTCGGAACCGCGACTACGGCCGCATCCACTTTGCCATATAAATCTTTATAACTTTCAAAGCCGGGAGCGTTAAAGTTATCCTCAATGACTTTTCGGACTTTGGAGTCAATATCAACCACCGCGGCCAGTTCTACCTCCGGCAATTCGGAAAGAATACCGGCATGGTATTTCCCCATTCTTCCAACCCCAATGACCCCGACTTTAACCTTACTCACTACTTAGTGACCCCTCTGTTTGAGTTTTTAATAAAATCTAAAAGATAATTAATTTCATCACACATTTCAACCTCTGAGCTTATTTTTTCCACTGCCTGAGTGGTATTGAGATCCGTGCTCGAAATTATTTTAAAAGCCTTTTTTATTGCCGCCCTGACGTTGGGTTTAAAATTGGCTCTTTTCAATCCTACCGCATTCACACTCAATAAACGCGCTGGAGTCCCCTCAACGGTTGAAAACGGCAAAACATCCTGATTCACGCCGGCCATTCCCCCTACCATGGCATTTCTGCCAATTCGAACAAATTGATGGATTCCCACCAGGCCGGATATAAAAGCTTGATTTTCAACAATTACATGTCCGGACAAACCCGTGCCATTTACAACAACAACCTGATCGCCCAATTCGCAATCATGGCCTAAATGAGAATATGCCATGAGCAGGCAATTTTTTCCAACTCTTGTTACTCCATCCTTGAATCCCGAACGATGAATGGTCGCATACTCGCGCACCACCGTCCCGTCACCAATCTCTACGGATGAGGAAACATCTTCAAAGTTCATTATTTGAGGTTCGCCGCCAATGGAGGCACCGTGGAAAATTTTACAGTTTTCGCCGATTTTTGTATTGGCCTCAATTAACACATGGGAACCAATAACCGTTCCCCTGCCAATTTTTACATTTGGACCAATAACTGAAAAAGGCCCTACCGTAACGTCTTCGCCCAGCTTGGAGCCTGGGTCAATGATTGAACTTGGATGAATGGTCAAGGTTTAGAAAGGAGTATGATTTTCAAATTGGGTTAAGCCTGTTAGACCAACTCAGGTTTTAAAGCTTTTACTTTTTGCCGGTCAATCTTTACCCATCATGGCTTGAATAGTGCATTCCGTAGCCAGCGTTTCTTCCACAAAGGCCTTCCCCTCAAATCGAAAGATGGATTTTCGTTGTTTGATTTTTGTGAGTTCCATACGCAACTGGTCTCCGGGGACTACAGGTTTCCTGAATTTAACCCCATCAATGCCCGTGAAAAATACAGAACCCTGCCCCTCTAACTTAAGAATCTTCAATCCTAGAATGCAGGCAGTCTGGGCCATGGCTTCAATAATCAGGACTCCAGGCATTACAGGAAATTCCGGGAAATGGCCCTGAAAAAAAGGTTCGTCGGCGGTAACATTTTTAATTCCAACGATTCGAGATTCAAAATCGCATTCTATTATTCGGTCTACCAGCAGAAAAGGATATCGATGGGGGATTATTTTTTTTATTTCATTTATATCCATCATTAAGAAAGGTAACCTTTAACAGATACTCATTCACGCATTTTTTTAATTGCCATGGGTAAGTACGCGGCAAAATTTTCTGGAGAAGCTACTTGTTACTTCTATCGTAGGTCTTGGTTGCCAAAGTAGTCAAATCATTGCCTTTGTCATGATAAAGAACTGCTTTCTGCTCAAGAATCATCGTGTATTTTTTTTCTTTACCGATTTTTCGAATTACCTTCATCATCTTTAGCAGAATTTTTTGGGTCATTTCCTGTTCATTTTTTCCAAACTCCGTATTTTGGTCCTGCACATATCTTTCAAAAGCTACTTTTTCTTTACGGAATTGATCTTCCTTTTTTTTCTTTAATTCGGGATCAAGAACAAAACTTTGTTTGTTCAAATCTTCCAGCATTTTTTTAATTCTTTTTTCCCTGGCTTTAATTTTCTTTTTTTCTTTCGCAAAATCTTTTTTAAAAATTTCAAATTGTTTCTTCCATTCCTTTGTACTGATAACGGCTTTTTGAACATCAATGAACCCCACCCGACTTTCGGCCGCAAAAGAGGATGCAGCTAAAGGTCCGAAAAAAAACTGCCCAACAAAGAACAATAAAAAATAAAAATTATACGGTTTAAAAGAAAATAACTGCATTATCCAAATCCTTAACTTATGGTTAAAATTAGAATGCGCTGCCAGCGGAAAAATGGAATTGCCCCACTTCCTCTCCACTCTGTTTATCAAGTTTGATACCGTAAGCAAATCCCATCGGTCCGAACGGACTGATAAAACGAAATCCAGCTCCTATACTATGTCTCATTTCTGCCAGGTCATAATCCTCAGAGGTAACACTCAAATCCGGGCCTGTGCCATATACATTTCCCCTATCATAGAAGACGAAACCTCGCAGGGATTTTGTGAAGGGGTACTGAAGCTCCAAATTTAGGAGTAGCCCTTTGCTCCCGCCCACTGGATCTCCATCCCTGTCTTTAGGTCCTACGTCTTGAAGTGTAAAACCCCTTAATGTAGTGGGTCCACCCATGAAATACCTTTCGAATGCAGGGAGCGTTTCTCCGTCATAACCCGCAGCATAATTGATCCTTCCATGGGCCCCTAATACCAGCTTTTCTACCAAAGGACGGTAATAGATGATCTCATACATGGAACGAGTGAACTTCGCTCCTCCCAACCCCGCAAAATCGGATGTTAGCACATGCTTCCACCCCTGGGAAGGGTTTAAAAAATTGTCTCGACTGTCATATATATAAGTGGGGGTAATGCGACTGGTTGTGCGAGTTTCATTTCTTAGAAAATCAGTGGTGTCTTGTTGAGAAACTCCTGTGACTTCAACGTTATTGAACCTATAACCAAATGTAACGGTCTCATATTCTGTAATGTTTTTTCCCAGTCTAAGGCCTCCCCCGGTTGACAGAGAATCAAAACTTAAAAAATCCTGGTCCGTATTAAACAAATCAATCCCGGCGGATATTTCGGAATCGAATAAACGCGGCTCTGTCAAACTGAGATTAAAATCGGCCCTGATGGATGATAAAGAAGCGGTGAGGTTCACCCTGTGACCATTTCCAAACAAATTATTCTGAGCAATGGATGCGGTAAAAATCAGATTCTCAACGGAACTGAAACCTGCCCCGACCGTAAAATTCCCGGTGGGTTTCTCGGTCACCGTAGTAAGAATATCTATAAGCTCCGGGTTTTCTCCTCTTTGGGTATCGACTTTGACATCTTCAAAGTAATTCAGATTATTGATTCGCTGCTTGCTCCGTTTTAGTTTTGAACCATCAAAAACTTCCCCTTCCTTTAATCTGAACTCACGCCGGATCACATTATCTTTGGTTTTTATATTACCCAGCATATTGATTTTTCCGACATAAACCTTTTTGCCTTTGTCAATGTCGATGGAAAGTTCAACCCTACGAGTTTTATCATCAATTTTGGTTACAGGGTTTGCCTCTGCATAAGCAAAACCTTTAGTGGAATACAAATCGGTTACAGTTATAATATCCTCCCTGAGTTGCGACACATTATAGATGTCGCCCTTTTTAGTTTGGAGACTTTTGATAATTTCATTATGGGGGATCGTGTCATCTCCCTTTATTTCAATTGATTTAATACGAAATTGCGGGCCTTCCTCTACGGGTATGGTGATGTGAATTTGCCGGGCTTGTTTATTTATATCAATCCTGGGTTCCAGAACCTTGATTCTTAAAAAACCATGGTCCTGGTAAAAGCCTTCAATTCTGAACATATCCAGCTTCAAAATATCTTTTTGATAAACCCCGGAATCATCTATAAAGGAGTACCAGGTCTCTGCCTCGGTTTCCATTTGTTCCGCAAGCTTGTTATCCTCAAAAGCCTTGTTTCCTGAAAATCGAATTTTATCAATCTTTACTTTTTTCCCTTCACGAATTCTTATCGCAACATCTACCAGGTTGTCTGGTCCCATGTGGGTTTCGATTCTTGTTTCAGCGAAAAAATAACCCTTTTCTTCATAAGCTTTGAGTATTTCCTTTTTGGCCTCTTGAACCAGATGTTCTTTAAAAGTGGCTCCTCGTCTCAATCCGATTTTTTCGCGAATATCACTTGTTTCCAGCTGAGAATTTCCAAGTATCTCCACATTCCCAATAGATGGAATCTCTTCCACAATAAACTGCAGTTCAAGACCTTTCAGGGTACTTTGTGTATCCACCTGAATATCTTTAAATTGCCCCAGGCTAAAAATCTGTTCTATATCTTTGCGAATTCTGTTTTTAGAAAGGACGGTTCCCGGCTTGGATTGGATGTAGTACAGGATGGTCGATTCATCTATCCTTTTATTACCCACAATTTTTAAGGATTCGATGACATCTCCCTCCTGAGCGGACAAAGGAGGAGTCCCGATGAGGAAAAGCATCGCCAATACTGCGACAAAAATTGGGTGGAAAAATTTTGCCATTCTGCCAGAACTATCTGAAATTTTATGAGTTATAGAGAAAAATTTGCGTCCCGAGTTTTAGCCAAAAAAAAGTATCAAGCTTCATCGGGACAACCCTTTGAAACTTAATACTTTATTTGCTTTTATGCATTGGCGCTTTTTTAAGCGAGAAAATTATTTTTATCCAACATTCACGGCATCCGTCTTCTCTACAAACACCAGGCTATCGTCTTGCAGGCTGACTTCAATCAGCCCTCCGTTTTTGAAACGGCCTTTGAGCATTTCATCAGACAACACATCTTCCAGATGCTTTTGAATGGCCCGTTTCAAGGGTCGTGCTCCAAAGTGAGAATCATAGCCTTTTTCCGCAATCCATTGTTTTGCGCTCGGCGTTACATCCAGGGTTAGACCCTGCTGAATCAGTTGTTCATTCAAGGCTTGTAATTGAACGTCTAAAATTTCAACAATGTTGTCTAACTCCAATGGACGAAATACTACTGTCTCACTCAATCGATTCAGGAATTCAGGATTGAAAGTCCGTTTCAAGTCCTGCTTCAATTCCTTTTGCATCTTATCGTAGTTCAGTTCGTCATCATCCTTGTGAAACCCGAGGCTGGTGCCTTTTTCAAGCATTCTTGAACTGATATTGGATGTGAGAATGATCACGGTATTTTTAAAATCAACAACGCGACCATAACTGTCCGTCAAGCGACCGTCATCCATGATTTGCAGTAAAAGATGATAAATGTCCGGGTTCGCTTTTTCGATTTCATCAAACAGGACAACCGAATAGGGTTTGCGGCGTACCTTTTCTGTCAGCTGACCGCCTTCTTCGTAACCCACATAGCCCGGAGGCGCTCCTGTCAAGCGAGACACATTGAATTTCTCCATGTATTCGGACATATCCAGACGAATCAGGGAATCTCTATCCCCAAACATAAACTCCGCTAACACATTCGCCAGCTCGGTTTTCCCGACTCCCGTTGGGCCGAGGAAAAGGAAGGTGCCAATGGGACGCTTCATATCTTTTAATCCCGATCGAGAACGGCGTATGGCTTTGGTGAGGACTTTAATAGCCTCTCCCTGACCCACCACTTTGCTGGACAACTCTTCTTCCATATTCATCAAGCGAATACTTTCTTTTTCTTCGATCCTTGAAAGTGGAATTCCCGTCATGCTTGAGACAACATCGGCAATATCCTCTTCTGTGATACTCGGCTCACTGGTGTCTCGCTCTTTGTTCCATTCTTCTTTTACACTGTCCAGTTTTTCGATCAACGCCTCTTCTTTGTCACGCAACTCGACTGCTTTTTCAAATTCCTGGTTTTCAATACAAACTTTTTTATCGCGTACAACCAGGTCCATTTCCTTTTGAATGGTCTTCATTTCCGGAGATTGAGTGATCTCCCGCAAACGAACCCTGGAACCCGCTTCATCAATAACATCGATGGCTTTATCAGGAAGAAAACGGTCAGTAATATACCGCTCTGCAAAACGAACCGCGGTGACAATGGCATCGTCTGAAATTTTGGCCTTATGGTGAAGTTCATAGGGAACTTTAAGACCTTTTATGATTTCAATGGTCTCTTCAACCGTTGGAGGATTCACAATAATGGGTTGAAAACGCCTTTCCAGGGCACCATTTTTTTCAATGTATTTTCGATATTCTTCCAAAGTGGTGGCGCCGATGCACTGAATTTCACCCCGTGAAAGAGCCGGCTTCAGCATGTTGGAAGCATCTACCGAGCCTTCTGCGGCTCCTGCGCCCACTAATGTGTGCAACTCATCCACAAAAAGAATGATGCTTTCATTTTGCATGATTTCTTTCATGATGCCTTTCAAGCGGGCTTCAAACTGGCCCCGGTATTTGGTTCCGGCAATCAGCGAACCTAAATCGAGGGAAACCACTCTTTTTTCAAAAAGAGTATCGGGCACTTCGCGCTCGACAATCAGTTGGGCCAGACCTTCCACAATCGCGGTTTTTCCAACCCCTGGCTCACCAATCAAAACAGGGTTGTTCTTGGTACGGCGGCTCAGTATCTGGATCACCCGCTCAATTTCTTTCGCGCGACCTATAATGGGATCAAGCTTTCCATCCAGGGCCATCTTTGTGAGATCTCGACTGAACTCATCCAGGGTTGGGGTTTTCCCCACTTCCCGATTGGCTTCCGTCGGCTCTTTGAACATCTCAACAATTTTTTCACGGACATCATCGAAGAACATTCCAAAACTATTGAGCACCCGACATGCCACTCCTTCTTTCTCTTTCAAAAGACCCAGGAGAAGATGCTCTGTGCCGATATAGTTGTGATTGAGCGAACGTGCTTCTTCCACGGCAAATTCAAGAACTTTTTTAGCCCTGGAAGTAAATGGAATATCGCCAATGATGAGGGAGTTCGAACTTCGCGGCAAACTCTTCTCCAGTTCTTTTTTCAACTGGGTCAAATCTACTCCGCTTTTTTGCACAATGGCCACGGCGATGCCGCCACCATCTTTGATAACCCCTTGTAAAATGTGTTCTGTACCTAAATATTCATGGCGGTAAAGTTCTGCTTCCTCTCTGGCGAGGATAATAACTCTACGCGCTCTCTCGGTGAATCGCTTAAACATGATTCAACATTCCTTAAAAAAAGCGGATTTATAATGTGAAAGAGGCCCGCATTTGACTCAAATGCGGGTCAACATCCCTGTTTTATATTCTGGTTTATGCCAATATCATTCTAACAAATGAATGCCATTATAGAAAGATTTTATTTAGACCCCTCTCCGAAGACATAAACCACTAATAATAAAGGGGTTATTCCAGCCCAAACGTTCTATCAATTCCTGGTTTCAGGGCCCCCTAACTTCCTGATTATCGGCATTTTTTTCTTATTTCTGAAGGCATACCCGAATAAACCTCAGGATGCCTAAATGCCTAGAAATCAACTATAACCCGCATCTTTATGAAAACAGATTACAGCGGCAGTGGTGCTGGGCGGATAAAACTCATTTGCATCCGTTAAAGTGACCCCTAAATCTTCAGCTTTAAGGGCATTCCAGATAATGTGATTGCCCTTCAAATTTGTCAAGGCGGGGTAACCGGGACTGTATCGTTGCCCCCGATTTTCTTTTTTATATCCCGCCCTCGCCCGGATCAGCTGGTGAATATATTCCGCCATGTCCTCAGCAACCCTGTCGCTCAAACCTTGTAAATATAAGGCAGATTCGCTTTCATTCTGTTCTTTAAGAGATTGGATTCCCTCTTCTACCCCGGCACCGGCTGTGGTGATTTGAAGGCCAATCGCATCAAACTGGCCTGAGTCCACCGAATGAAAATACTGACTGACAGAAAACTTGTCTTTTCTTCCCTTTCCAATACACACATCAAAATTCAGCCGGCCCAGTTCCTTATCCCCTTTTTCTGATTCATAAAAGATCACTTCATCTCCATCTGCCTGAGCGGGGAAAAGTCCAAAGCGGGCCTTGGGAACGATCCAATGATTCTTTTCAGCCTTTTCAATCCACTCCTTTTCTAATTTCTGCAATTGTTCCACCGTAATTCCTTTTTGCAGCCAGCTCGATTTTTTTCCAAACTTCCAATTCAGAGAATAAAGACTTTTTCTATCCAAAGATAATTTATGCAATTTAAATTCGACCCTTTGGATTCCATAGCCTTCGGCGGGGACTTCATGATGGCGAAAACTTATTTTCCTTCTGGGAAGGGTTTCCAACAGCTTGTCTTTCTCTTCTTGAATGCCTTTTGCCTTCTGGTATTGAAAGAGCAAGACCTGCTGGTTTTCTTTCAGTAGAGCAGGACGTTTTTCTTTATCCATTAAAAGGCCCATCGTGTTTACCCCGTCCATACCGCTGTCACAATAAAAAACATTATCGAGAATGGCGTCCGAATCATCGCCTCCCTTCATGGCGACATAACCTGCATGTCTGAGATTCACGGGCGCGCCGCCAATGAGAACCGGAATAGAAAATTTTTCCTCAGCCAACATACGCGCCACCGTGATCATATGGTTGGAGGTTTGAACCAAAAGCGCACTCATGCCAATGGCGTCGGCTTTTTCCGCGCGCGCGGTTTCAATAAACTTTTCCAAAGGAACCTGCACACCCAGGTCAACGACCCGGTATCCATAATTTTCAAGAAGGGTCTTGGCCAGGTCTTTTCCTATGCTGTGCACATCCTGGTAAACGGTGCCGATCACTACGACCCCTTTATAGTCAATGGCCGCTCCGGGCTCGATACCGCTTTGAAAGCGCATGAAACCCTCAAGAAACTGCATGACATGGCGCATCACATCGGCACTCTTCAATAAATGGGGCAGGCTCACCTCGCCTCGACCAAACGCATCACCCAGTTCGCGCATCGCCTTCATCAGGTATCCACTGATGAAACCCAAAGGCGGGTGCCTGTCAATAACCTTTGCAACATCCTCGACAATTTTGTCTTTATAGGGAAATTCTCCTCCCTCTTTTTTTATTATCCCTTCCTGCTTTTGCTTGAACCCGTCTTTTACTTTCTGGCATATGCTTTCTTCCAGCGAAAGATCTTCATAATCGATTTTTTTTACCTGAGTCCCGGTCTTTTTTGTCTGCGCGATCTGCTCCAGCTCTTCAAACGCCGCCATGTCCCGATCAAGAATGACTTTTCTTGCCAGCTCAACATCAGTCTTGGTCAGACTTTCTAAAGGGACATAATGGTTGGGATTCAAGATGGCACAATCCAGCCCGGCTTTTCTGGCTTCATCCAGAAACACGCTGGTCAGAACCTTACGCATATAGGGTTTCGAAGCCAGACCATTGGTAAGGTTGCCGACACCGATGCTGGTTTTTAAATCGGGATGAATCGCCTTGATTCGGGGAAGGCACTTTAAGGTTTCAGCGCAGAAATTAAGACCTTCTATGGATTCCGAGCCAATGGGGTAAGCATTGACATCCATAAGAATCTGGTCGGGTGTCACGTTATGTTTTTCTTTGGCCTGTTTTACAATTTCCGCAGCCAGCTCATACTTTTCATCGGCTGTCTGCCCGGGTCCCTCAGGCCCGTTAACCAATGCAACATAAACCGGGTTGTGGTGGCGGGTTTGCGACAACACGGCATCCAACTTGCTCACTCCCTTTTCATATTCTTCAAGGCTGATGGAATTTATGATGGGTCTTCCGGGATAGGTCTCAATCGCCACCTGCAACGCTTCAACCGAAAATGAATCAATGCACATGACTCCCTTGAAGTCGCTGGTCAACTCATAAATCACCTTCGGCAATACCTTCTCGGTATCAACAATATTGCTGTCCATACAAACGTCAATGATATCGATACCCAGGTCTTTCACCTGCTCTTCGACAACCTCCTCTAAAACCGCCATCTGAATTTCATCGTCGCGTTCCACCGCTTCGCGGACTTTTTTACTGCCCCGCACGTTCAACCTTTCACCAATACGGATCAAAGACTCGGAACTGTTTAAAGGCATGGACTCCTGCGGGCCGGAAACAAAAACCTTTTTTTCTATTTCCCTTTTTTTAGGGACCACTCCTTTCAATCGCTTCGATATTGCCCGGATATGTTCCGGGGTGGTTCCACAACATCCACCAATGATGGCGACTCCTGAATCTTTAACGAAACGCTCAACATAGTTCGCCATATCTTCAGGTTCGAGCTTGTAACAGGTCTTGCCGTCTTCTGAAACGGGTTGCCCCGCATTGGGCACAATGGAAACAGGCAAACTGCAAACCCGGCTTAATTTTTCCACGGTCTTTTCCATCAGTTCCGGGCCGGTATTGCAGTTGATTCCAAACGCGGAAATGCCCATGCCCTCAACAGCTACTAAGGCGGCATGAATATCCGTGTTGAAAATCTGCATTTTGGAAAATCCATCGACGGTGACCTGGGCGATGATGGGAAGGGTTTCGCCCGTTTCTTCAAATGCCTTGTGGGCTCCCCTCAGGGAGGCTTTCAACTCCAGAATATCCTGTTGCGTTTCGAACAGCAGAACATCGGCGCCGCCTCCAATCATTGCTTTTACCTGTTGATAATTATTGTCAACGATCTGGTCCCAGGTTGCTTTATTGAGATCGGCTTCGGTTTTGGAAAGAACATAATTGGAGGGGCCAATGGACCCTGCCACAAACAAAGGACGGCCATCGTATTCCGGTTTGCTTTTGTATTCCTCGATGGCTTTTCGGGCAATCCGACAACCTTCCATATTTAGATGGTGGGTGATGGCTGCGTAATCTGATTTTTTTAAGTCCAGTCCGCTTGGAATCGCCTTGATATCTGTCAAATCAATTTGAGTAAAATCAAATTCTTTCAATCGCAAAGGGGATGAACCAAAGGTATCGGTTTCGATCAGGTTTGCCCCGGCGCGCAAATATTTCAGGTGAATTTGTTTGAGATCATCGGGCCGCGAAAAAATCAACAAGTCGGTTAACATCTTGAAAGCGGCGCCACCAAAAGCGGCATCATCGAGTTCCAGGTTCTGGACCATGGTGCCCATCGCACCATCGAGAATGAGAACCTGCTTACCTAATACATCCTCAAAATTCATATATGGCTCATTTTGTGATTCAAAATTTTAAAAGGCGGGTCTTCATTCAGGATTGAAAATTTAAAGGCTAAACTTAAGAGGAGCCCATCCTAGGGCTCAAATTACTAGGAAATCTGCAGATTTTCAATGACATTATTATAAATTTCATACTCTTAAAGAAGGAAAAGGAAAATTCATATTTCTTCTTTTTTTGGTTTTGACGGTTTGACACCAAAAATCCGTTCCATAAAAGGCGGGCGGTCTTTGGCACACCTGAAACCGATATCGTTTTTATGGGACAACGGGTTGAGATGTTCGCGAAAGGATGCGCGGGATTTCAAAGCCACCACCTTTTTAAAATCTTTTTTATTAAAATGTCCCACTCCCATATAGGACATCCCGCGTAAGATATAGTGTTTCTTTTCAAAAGCAGGAGATTTAAATTTGCTGTTGGGATAAGGCAGATAATAATCCCAAACCCATTCCCAGACATTGCCCACCATGTCATGGACACCATAGGGGCTGGCCCCTTTGGGAAAACTGCCTACGGGTTTGAGTCCCTTTCCGGTTTTATTTCTTGGTGACGTTGCGAGGTTGGCGATTCCTGTTTTAAAATCATCACCCCAGGGATAGATGAACCCGGCACGCCCCCGGGCCGCCTTTTCCCACTCCATCTCGGTAGGCAGACGTTTACCGGCCCATTCGGCATAAGCGGCGGCATCGAAGAAACTGACTTGAGTTACGGGGAACCGGTCTTCTCCTTCGGGAAATTTCTGTCCCCGCCAATAGCGAGGGGGTTTATGGTCGGTCGCCTGGCAAAAAATATAGTATTGTAAATTCGTGACCTCGTAGCGGTCGATATAAAATCCGGGAATGTCTATGCGACGCTCGGGAGACTCATCTGCATACCAGGGTTTGTCAAGGCCTAACGAGAGGGCGTGGTTTTCCGAGTCCACTTTATTTGTGCCAATGGTAAACTCACCTGACGGAATATAGACCATTCCCTCAGGAACATTTTCGAAACACCCGGTAAGAAGTACCGGGATAAGAAATAAAATTACGAAAACTGGCTTTTTAATTTTTTTACCCATGAATTCTGAAACCCTGACAACTGTCCTTATCAGTGACCTTGATCGGGAAGACCGGTTGACCGACTTTTCTATTAACCCCGCCGGTTGTCCGGAAAAATTACTGGACTCTGTTAAAGAAGTCGGTATACGCCATCCTATAAGCATTTGCTCTGCAAATAAACCTTATAAAATTATCAGCGGTCATAAACGGGTTCAGGCCGCAATAAAATCAGGTCTTAAAAGCATCCCGGCTTTTTTAGTCCCGTCCATGGATGATGCCCTGGTGAAAAACCTGAAAGAAAATTTTGCATTGAGAAATTATAGCGATGTTGAAAAGGGACGTATTCTCAACAAACTCATTGCAGAAGGTATCCAGGAAGAAACCATCATCGAATTATATATGCCTTTACTGGAATTGGAACGCAGTAAAAAGATTTTTCGCGAACTGGCTTCTGTGGAAAAGATACGTCCCGGATTACAAAAACTATTGCACCGATCCAATGTACCCGTCAAAGTTTTCCAGGTTTTCTTTTCCTGGGACCCTGAAAATCAGGAAGCGGCGGAAAAATTTTTTTCCGTTACGCGACCGGGGGTGAATAAATGGAGAGATCTTCTGGAATTAATAGAGGAAATATCCAGGCGGGATGGCGTACCTCCAAAAAATATTTTTTCATCGCCCGAAACTCACGAAACTCTCAATGACAATGGTCTCACCCCTCCACAAAAATACGACCGAATCCAGGAAAGTTTGCGGGAAAAAAGGTATCCGGTTTTTTCGGATTTAAAAAAACAGGTCGCACGTGCTCTTGATGAAATGAAACTGGACGATGAAACCCGATTCAAATATCATGAAGCTTTTGAAAGCGATGAAATGAAACTGGAGTTAAAATTTCGAGATGAACGGGAACTTTCCCGACAGGTAGAAAAAATTTTTCATGCCCTGCAATCGGGTTCGGTGGAAAAGCTTATAAAAATAATAAGGGGATAAAGGAGACCGGAATTCATCAAGGGTATCAGGGGAATTGTATCGCAGCAAAGGGAACAATTGAGTCCAGCATCACGCTTGCTAGAAGTAGCGTTTGCGGGGGGTGATGACTTTTTTAAATTCGTCCGGGCCGGTTTTATATTTTTTATAAAGTTCTTCAAGGCGGGCGCGTGACTGTGCCAACTCTTTTAACATTTGCTGTTCCGACAAAAACCTTTGGGTGATGATGCAATGAGTGATCGCCTTCGCACCTGATAGTCTTTCATCGTAGGCTTCGCTGAGCCGTTCGTGGGCTTTGATATGTTCGGGATTAAAATAGACCACCTCGCGAAGTATATCGATTTCCTCACCCGGCTGGCCGGTGAACCTTACATCCATACTGATCTGGAAAAGGTTTTCTGCCAAGGCATCGTTGGCCGTCTCGTTGTCAGGGCTCAACTCCACTGCTTTTCGCAAAGGTTCCTCTGCGGGCCGGTATCTTTTTAATTTCATCAATGCCGCCCCCAGCTTGAAATAACCCTCAGCACCGTACTTTGGACTGTGCTTGATGGCCCGCCGTAAAGGTACAATACAGTCCTCATATTCTTTTAGTTTAAAATAAAGCATGCCCAACCTGAGGTTTGGCATGGAAGCCGTGGGGTCTGCCGAAATGGCCTCTTTATAATGTTTGATTGCCTTTTTGGTATTACTCAGTTTGCTGTAAACCTCACCAAAATTGTAATGGGCCTGCACGGCGAGGTTTTTATCCAGGTTCAAGGCGTCTTGAATTTTTCCGAGTGCCTCATTGTAACGCCCCAACTCGGTATAACAAATCCCCATGGACAAATGGGCAGGACCAAAAGTAGGAATGATTTTGACCGCCTCCTTAAAATGGTTTTCGGATTCCCGCTGGTTCTTCATGCGTCCGTAAGATGTGGACAAATTGGAATGGGCCTGGCAAAGGGCTTTCTTGACCGCCTCGCTTTCCGGATCAAGGCGCATGGCTTCTTTTAAATTTTCTACCGCGTCATCGTCACGGCCCATTTCCATTTGCGCCCGGCCCAATTGCAAACGGGCGCTTTTATTTTCGGGTTCCTTATTAACTACTTCACGTAAGGGGGGGATGGCGTCCCCGTAACGATGCATTTCAATATAAACTTCGCCAAGGTCATATAAAATTTTTGTATCTTCAGGGTTTTTCAGAGAGGCTTCTTTAAGCCTGTCTGCCAGGGCCTTGAGCTCCGCTGGGCTGCGTACTTCTACCTCCTCTTCGGCGGGGCTGGCTTTTCCCCAAAGTAATAGTTTTTCTATAACCCCTTTAAACCAGGCTTTAAACTTATCTATCATTTTCCCACTTAAAAGGTTTTAGCGGTCTACGTTTCAAGTTTAATGAAGATAGAAAGTATAAAGGGACAATAGTAATAGGAGCAAATGGTTTTACCCGCTACCCAATACCACCGGGCGTTGCCCGGCTAGCGTCGGAATTTTTTGATAAGGGCCCGCACCGTGTCGATAACCCTGTTTACATCGGCTTCAGACATTTTTGGGTAAAGCGGAAGGGTAAGAATACGCTCGGAATAATTTGAGGCAATTGGATAGTCTTGTGGCTTGGTGTTGAAATTTTCAATGTAAAAAGGTTGCAGATGCAATGCAATATAATGAACGGCAACCCCAATGCCCGATCCCTGCATGGCATCGAGAAATCCATCCCGATCGACCGTTAACTGCTCGAGATTCAATGCAACCACATAAATATGATAGGCATGTTCAATATCTTCATGACGGGTCAGAATTTCTATTTCGGGAACATCGGCAAGACCCCGGTCATACATGGCAACATATTTCTGCCTTAGTTTCAAAAACGAATCGACTTTTTTCAGTTGATGGATTCCAATCGACGCATTGATATCGGACATATTGCATTTATGTCCTGCCATTTTCTGTTCCCAGTGGGTGTAGCCTGCTTTTCCGTATCGTTTCCATGCATCCCGGCTGATTCCCTGCAGGCGCATGACAAGGAGTTTCTCTGCCAATTCATCGTCATTGGTGACCACCATTCCCCCCTCACCCGTGGTTATATTTTTATTGGCGTAAAAACTGAATGAGGTTGTATTGCCCATGTTCCCCACTTTATTTCCCTTGTATTTTGTTTCCAGGGCATGGGCTCCATCTTCAATCACCAGCAAATTATATTTTTTGGCGATTGCATTGATGGCATCCATATCGCAGGGGTGTCCGGAATAATGGACCGGTATGATGGCCCGGGTTCGCGGTGTGATTTTTTCTTCAATTTTATTGGGGTCGATGAGCAAAGTTCCCGGCTCAATATCCACCAGCACCGGTTTCATTTTTTGCAGGAGAATCACGTTTGCCGTTGCGGGAAATGTCATCGAAGTCGTAATGACCTCATCTCCCTCGGGAAAACCCTGGGCTTCCAACGCAAGATGCAAGCCAGCCGTACAGGAATTTAGAGCGATAGCGTGTTTACACCCAATATAATCGCTGAAGGCTTCTTCAAACTTTTTGGTTTTTGGCCCCGTGGTCAACCATCCTGAATTTAAGGTATCTTCCACTTCAAGATGTTCCTCTTTCCCAAGCCAGGACTTGTGAAACGGCAAATCAATCTTCATTCTTTTCTCATCCACTATTTAACTGCATGACGATCTGTGTCGGGCATGGCCAATAAACTATCGGGGTCAAAATGTACATATTCTTTTTTCTCCCATGCATCATTGTTATTGGGAATAAAGTACAGGGTTTTCATTCCACCGCTGATAGAAGAAGCGTCTGTGAGAACCGTAATCACCCATTTGCCATTGACCTTTTCCCAATAATCTACATGCGGACGGATCATGTCAAATGCAATATCCTCACGGACCAGGGCAGGGTTGATTCTTTCTCGTCCCTTTAACATTATTTTTACCATGGCATATTTTCCATCTTTACTAATGGAGATTTTTTCAAGCTCATATCTTTTTACCTTAATAAAAGGATTATAAAACCATTTGTAATAGTTTGGTCTTGGAAATCCCAAAGCATCTTTTTTTGTATAATTCTTTTTAATATAATCCAAAGGCGGAAGCATTCCTCCGGAAATATGGCCCATCACTCCTTCCCGGTAGCCCGCAACAAGACGTCCTTCAAAGTATAAAAACTCTTCCAGTGACACCTGTTTCTTGTATTCAGGATGCTGAAATTCGTAAGCCCCTTTCAAGTCATTTTTCAAACGTTTATCAAAATATACTTTTTCCAGTTTATTGATTTCCCGGGCTTCCTTTAAGACGGCATCTCCCACTTCCGCCCAGCTGGCACTCGCTGTCGAGAAACCACTCAGAAACAACAATCCAGCAAACAGATAAACTGTTATTTTTAAAAGCTTTTTCATTCTAATTCTCCTGTTCAAATAACTGCTTTTGCGACTTGAATCTAGATCGTTAACAAGGTTTTTGTCTATTTCTGCATAGAGCATCGTTGTCTTAACGGCAAACCTCAAATTTTAGTTGAGAGTTCTAAACCGATTCCTGAAAAAACGGGTCTTTAAATCTAAATTTTCGCCTTTTCCTGATTTTGGGTTGTCTGCAACCTTTCTGCTAAATTTCGGGTGATTCCCGGCAGGGCGGTTAAATCTTCAAGCGATGCTTTTTGAATATTTTCCAGGTTTCCGAATTGCTTCAGCAGCATCAGGCGCCGTTTTTTTCCAATTCCAGGGATGGATTCCAGAGGCGATTCCAAAGTTTTCTTGCCCCGCAATTTTCTGTGATAGGAAATCGCAAACCGATGCGCCTCATCGCGGATACGTTGCATTAAAAAACGGGATGGAGAGTTTTCTTTAAAGAGGACCGGTTTTTTCTTTTGAGGCAAGTAAACTTCATCGGTGGCAAGGTTGTTTCGAAATTTTCCTTTAGCAATACACGCCAGGTCTATACGATTTTCAAGGTCCAGTGCCTGCAGAACATCCTGACCCGCATGCAGATGGCCTTTGCCCCCGTCAATGAGTATGAGGTTGGGCAAGGGAGCATTTTCTTCAAGCAAGCGGCTGTAGCGGCGAGTCATCACTTCTCTCAACATGGCATAATCGTCAATGCCCTTTACTGTTTTGATTTTATATCGGCGGAACCGGGATTTCTCGGCGAAGGCGTTTTCAAAGACCACCATTGAGCCAACTGCATGGGATCCGGAAATATTTGACAAGTCAAATCCTTCAATGACCTCGGGAAAATTTTTCAAACCCAAAGCAGTTTGCAGTTCTTCAAGTGAACGGGTTCCTACTTCACCTTTATCCTGTTCCATTCTCATTGCGAAGTTGGCATTTTCTTCCGCCATTCTTATCAGGTCGCGTTTTTTTCCTATCACAGGAACTTCAAGGCGGACACGGGTTCCCTTTTTTTCTGATAACCAACTGGCAATCAAATCGGAATCTTCTATGGGATGTGGCAATAAAATTTCCGCGGGCAGCATGGTTTCTTCAGCATAGTATTGTTTGATGAAAGAGGAAAGGGTTTCGTCTTCTTCCATTTCGTTAAGCGATTTCAATTTAAAGATTTTTTCACCCAGCATTTTTCCTGATCGAATGATCAATACCTGTGCCATGGCCTGTTCCTTTTCAGAGCAATAGGCAATGACATCCTGATCTTCGAGTGAAGTGGAAATAATTTTTTGCTTATCGAGTACCGTTTGCACCGCCGCAATTTTATCGCGTAATACGGCGGCTTCTTCATACCGGGTTTCAAGGGATGCGGCTTCCATTTTGGCTTTAAGGTTCTTTATCAAAACCGTATTTTTTCCTTTCAGGAACAGGGAAACGTCCTTTACTATTTCGGAATAGTCCTGCTGGGAAACCAGACCGGCACAAGGTGCGAGACATCGTCCCATCTGGTGATTCAGGCAGGGACGTCGTACAGGGCTGCCATCTAATTTATCTTTACTCTGGCGAAGCGGAAAAATTTTATAAATCAGGCGAATGGTCTCTCGGACCTCCTTCACCATGGTATAAGGGCCAAAATAGGTTGCTTTATCTTTTTTAACTCGACGCACAACTTCTAAACGGGGAAATTTTTCCTGCGTGGTCAAACGCAAATAAGGATAATGCTTATCATCTTTCAGCAGGACATTGTATTTCGGCTGATGTTTTTTTATGAAATTGCTTTCAAGGATGAGGGCCTCAGCTTCTGTATTTGTAGTCAGAAACTTGATATCATCCACCTTGCCTAAAAACATCCGCGTTCTGGGATGAAGGTTCCGGGAATTTTGAAAATAAGAACGTACGCGGTTTTTTAAAACCTTGGCCTTGCCTATATAAAGGATTTCCGACCGGCGATCCTTCATGATATAAATTCCGGGTAATCTGGGAATTTTCTCTATAATATCTTTGATTTTTTTTTCCAGGGAAACCTCCTGTATGGCATTCTTTTGTTATCTTAAAAATATACTCCTATTTTCATGAAGACCGAAAGCAATAATCAACGCGGGTTTTGGGGAAGCCGGTTGGGGTTCATTCTGGCCGCGTCAGGTTCGGCAATCGGGCTCGGTAATGTATGGAAGTTTCCATATATTGTCGGCGAAAACGGGGGAGGCGCCTTCGTCTTAATTTATCTCGTCTGCATTTTTATTATTGGCACTCCTATTATGCTTGCAGAGTTTACTTTGGGACGAAAGACCCACCTTAATCCCGTGGGTGCATTCAATTCCCTCAAACCGGAATCGGCTTATACCGGAATCGGTTATATGGGAGTGCTGGCAGGATTTCTCATTCTTTCCTTTTATGGTGTGGTGGGCGGGTGGACTTTCGCGTATGTGGTCAAATCCATAACCGGGAGCGTTCTGTCCTTCACTTCTCCTAAGGAAGCAGGCGTTTTTTTCGGGAACTTTATCAGCAGTACGGGGGAGGCCCTTCTTTACCATGCCTTGTTCATGGGAGTTTGTATCGGCATCGTCCTCAGGGGAGTACACGGGGGTATAGAAAGGGCTTGTGATATTTTAATGCCAACCCTGGTTTTGTTCCTTTTCCTCCTGATGGTCCGTTCCCTTACCCTTGATGGGGCAATGGAAGGAGTGACTTTTTATTTGAGTCCTGACTTCAGCAAAATCAGCGCCAATACGGTTCTCATTGCTTTAGGCCAGGCTTTTTTCTCTCTCAGCCTGGGTATGGGGTGCATGATCACCTATGGAAGTTATCTTTCTGAAAAGGAAAATCTGACCTCCTCCACGGTTTATGTTGTGATATTCGATACCCTCATTGCCTTATTGGTAGGAATGGTTATATTCCCCGCTGTATTCGCTATGGGCCTCGAGCCGGCAGAAGGGCCAAGCCTGGTATTCAGCGTATTGCCTGCCGTTTTCACAAGTATGCCCATGGGCCATCTGGTTTCGGTTATCTTTTTCACCCTTCTTGCGATTGCCGCGATTACCTCCGGTATTTCCTTATTAGAAGTTGTTGTCGCCTATTTCATAGACCAAAGGGAATGGCCGCGCAAAAAAGCGGTGGTCATTGTGGGTTTGGCTATCTTTGCATTTGGGGTACCCAGCGGTTTGTCATTTGGCGTCATGGCTGAATGGAAACTCATGGGAATGACCTTTTTCGATCATGTCGATAATGTTGCTTCCAACTACCTGCTGCCATTGGGAGGAATGTTAACGGCCATCTTCGTAGGCTGGGTCTGGGGAACCAAAAACGCGCATGTAGAAATAGAAAAACATGAAAACCTTTTTGGATTTCCCTGGGCGCAATGCTGGGAGTTTTTAATCCGGTACATAACCCCTGTGGCTGTGGGTATTGTTTTTCTCGCGAAGGTTCTTCCCTGACGCCCCCGGTTAAAATTGACCTGTTCGAAAGAACCCTTGTTGTACGTCTTCCTAATACTTTTCGAGTATTGAGCTGGGGACCTTTTAATCCCGGACAAACACAAACCCGTTGTCTTTTCAATCACCAATTGGATGAAAAAGACAGCCCTTCCATGCGGGAGTTCATCTTTCTGGATAATCCTTTCCTTTCCGGAAAATTTTTTGAGCCCAGTCTTTATCTCCCAGGTTTTCTTCCAGGCTCTCGGCGAGACAGGAAAAATCCAAACCATCCTGGGCCCTCTCCTCCGCCTTCTTATAGATACGCCTGGCTCCTTCTCCATCCCCCATTTTTTCTATAAAACTTTCAGCCAAACTCAAAAGATCACAAAAGTCTTCTCCCTTGCCCTCGGCGCCAAGGTATAACTCCCTGGCCCATTTTTCGTCATTTAATTTTGCAAAAATATTATCGGCAAGCTCATAATACTCTGAAAACTCCTTCGCCTCTTCAGCCGCTTTTTTATAAATTTTGAATTGCCATTCTTTATTCTCAAGAATCTCCGAAACGCTTTCTGCCAGGTCACACAGCTCACGAATATTATTTGTTTTAATTTCCGCCTTCTGGAATAATTTTTCCGCCCATTGCTTATCATTCAGGGATTCAAAAATACTGTAAGCGAGCCAATTCAGGTCCAGACTGTTTTCGACACATTTTTCCGCTTCTCGGTATATTTTGACAGCCCAATCCGTTTCATTCAGGGCAAAAACAACACTGTAAGCGAGCCAATTCAGATCCAGGCAATCTTCCGCTTTTTCCTCTGCCTTTTTGTAAACGCTTCGCGCCCAGTCCCGGTCGCCCGCCTCTACCAATTGGTCTGCCACCTGTTTGAGGTCGCATGAATCTTTGGCGCTGGCTTCAGCGGCTTTAAATTTCCGGGTGAGATATTCATCGTTGCTGATTGAATTTTCATCAAAAGAAACCGGCGGGTTCTTATTTTCTGATTGCTCCTCTTTCCTATCCGATTTGCAATATTCGATATAATGGATTTTATCCCCCGCATAAATAAAACTTTTTTCGTATTTCGATTTAGGAAGATGTTTTCTTTCATTGAGAATGCCGTTCCTGTTTTTCAGCAAGGGTTCTTCTAAAAAATATTCCAGCATTTCATGGGCATAGGTCTGGCTGTCGGTAGCAAGATAGACTCTCCCCCGGTCAGCCAGCTTTTTCGTAATTTGTTTTATCAGCCCGGGCTGGATTAACCGACGCCGGGAATGTCTTTTCTTCGGCCAGGGATCAGGGAGGTTTATATAAACGGAATCCAATTCCTCGTCTTGAAAGAGGACAGGAAGTTTTTCCCGTACATCTCCAAAAACAACCCGGATATTTTTCAGCTGGAAAGAATCAATGCGCTCTAAAAGTTTTAATACGCAGTCCTGGGAAAAATCAATACCGACGAAATTACTTTCAGGTTCCTTCCGGGCCATGGCAATTAAGAAATCTCCCATGCCAAAACCGATTTCTAATTTTAAAGGATGGGAGTTTCCGAATTGGTTTTGCCAATCGGGATTTTCCCTAATATCCAGAAAGAAAGGATGCTCCACAGCAAAATATGCGGAAGAAGGTCTGGCGGTTAATAGTCCCATAGCAAAAAATGGATCCTGTTAAAATTTTTTAGATTCTATTCTGTTCCTGTTAAATAGGAAACCAAATACGGGTATTTTATGAAAAGTTGACAAAAATAAGCCATATACAAATTTTAAAAATCCAAAATCAGAATCTCCTGACCCACTGGGCTTGTAAAAACTTTTCAATTTAAAGAATACTTTTTGTTTTCTCCTGCAAGTTGTCGGACTTTGGCAGGATCTTCGGTTGGGAATTTACAAATGTTGTTTTCACAGACATAAACAATCGTCCGTCCATCAGCCGTGGTTTTGTTTTCAAACACTGGGAAATAGGATTTTTGGTTGGGCGAAATATAACCCACTGTTTTATTCGGTAAGAATTCTTCCCGCAACATTTTTAAAATGGCGTCTTTTTCTTTGGATTGCCCGGGACCGACCACCACCACTTCTTTTGATCTATCGAGATAAAAATCCAGGGCAATGTACATTTGCGCAAACGCGTTGTGGGCCCGGCTCATCATTTCCCCGGCAAGGGAAAAAATGGTTCTGGATTTTTCACGATAAGGTGGGTGCAGGGTGAAATTATACAACTTTAACAGGTTGAGCGCCGCTACAGCGTTGCTGTTGGGCCGGGCATTGTCTTCAAAGCGTTTGTTACGGCCGGGCAATAAACTCTCTTTTTCCTCCGAAAAATAATATCCTCCTGCTTCTTCATCCCAGAAAAGTTCATCCTGTTTTTTTTGCAGGTCATTGGCCCATCTCAGCCATTGCTCATCGAAATTGGTCTCATAAAGGTCGATCAATCCTTGAATGAGGTAAGCATAATCATCCAGGCTTGCGGTGAACTTGGCCTCCTTTTCCCGGAACCGGCGAGCCAGTTTCCCCTTATCATAAAGATTCGCCTTGATGAATTGAGCCGATTTTTGGGCGGCTTTCAAATATTTTTCGTCTTGCAGTACTTGAGCGGCTTTCGCCATGGCACTTATCATTAATCCGTTCCACGCGGTGATGACCTTGTCGTCTTTAAACGGACGCTCGCGTTTTTCACGGTATTTTAATAATTTATCCCTTAATGTTTTTACCTCTACACCATGGCTTTCCTTCCAACTTATTTCTTTATTTATATGGAGAATATTTTTCCCTGTTTCCTCAAAATTACCGCCCGGGGTGACACCAAATAGTTTGTAGACCCGTTGATACTCCTCCCGGGTCAGCAACTCTTTAAGCTCCTTATCGGACCAGACATAATACGTCCCTTCCTCTCCCTCGCTATCCGCGTCTTCTGCGGAATAAAATCCTCCCTCTTTACAGGTCATATCTTTTAAAACATAATCGAGAACGCCACGGGCGACCGATTCGAAGTTTTCGTTTCCAGCAACCTGATAACCCTCAAGGTAAACCATTGCCAACGCGGCCTGGTCGTAGAGCATTTTTTCAAAATGCGGAACCAGCCAGAGTTCATCTGTTGAATACCGGTGGAATCCGCCTGCCAGGTGATCATAGATTCCTCCCCGCGCCATATGCTCTAACGTAGATGTCACCATGTTTATTGCCTGCCTGTCTCCTGTCCGTTTCGCGATACGCAAAAGCAAACGCATTTTCATGGTGGGTGGAAATTTCGGGGCAAGACCAAAACCCCCGTTTTCTTCATCGAAACTGATGCGAAATTTTTTATAAAAACCTTTCATCATCGATTCGTCCAGTGTGACCGATTGCGTGGATATACGATCCCCTGCTTCGATATATTTTCTAACCGTATCTCCCACAGCCTTTATTTTTTTTGGTTGCTCTTTCCATGCGGAACCCAAAGCCTCAATTATTTTTATGAGTTCAGGTTTGGGGAAATAGGTACCTCCAAAGACAGGAATTTTTTCCGGAGTCATGATCACGGTCAACGGCCAGCCTCCGCGCCCGGTCATAGCCTGTACCACGTTCATGTAGAATTGATCCACATCGGGATGCTCTTCCCTGTCCACTTTTATACATATGAAATTTTTGTTCAGCATTGCGGCGACTTCTTCGTCCTCAAAAGATTCTTTCTCAAGAACATGGCACCAGTGGCAGGTCGAATAGCCTATGCTCAAAAATACAGGTTTGTTTTGATCGCGGGAAGCGCGCAGTGCCTCTTCACCCCATGCGTACCAATGAATGGGGTTGCTCTTATGTTGCAGCAGGTAAGGACTTTTTTCATGGATCAGGCGATTGTAGGATTTTTCAGGGAAGGCCTCGTCATAAAAAAAGAAGACCATTATCGCCATTAAAATGGGAATGAGCAGAAAGAAAAAACGCTGCATAAAATTTCCGGGAAAAGTTGTTTTTGGAAATCAGGTTAACACAAACATAAGGGGATTTTAAAGGCAGCCATCAGTCGAGGTGAATCCCAAACCCAATTAGAAATAGTTTTGCACAATCGGCCAGGGTAGCGAGTAACACATTAAACGGTTCATGGTTTTGTTGAGTCGAACTGCTTTTTTAAACTTTCCGGAAAATCAAACCTGCCCACAAGCAATCCATTGAACCTGCTTCACCGAATTTTGAAATGATTCATTTCGCACAATCCCTGTTTCGAAGTTTATACGCGGTCCATTGCAGGCACTTTTTGGCATCTTCCTGGAAAAGCTCCAATAAATCTTCCAGTTTGTTTTCTTCAAGGTTTAATGCTCCCTGCCAGAAATTTTTTTCTGTGGCATGGTGTTCGACAAAGGACAGGTTCTTTAGTTTTTTCTTTACCGTATCGTGAGCCGCGAGACAGCTAAGGGAATAAATCTGTTTCCCAAAATTTCTCAAGATATAAATGAGCGCACAAACAATTAATAGGCGGCCAATCCCCAGATTGCGATATTTTTTGCCGACAATTATAACGTCCAGCCTCGCGTAATGGTCAGGCAAAACAGACTTGTTTAAATTTTTTCTAATCACTATCGAAGCCGTTCCTACCGGTTGATCCTGATTATACAGGACTAAAATCTCCTCCTCGACATTGCCGTCACCGACAAGGCTGACCAGATTGGGTTCCATATAAAGAAATTGTCTGAAAAGGAGTTTATCTGCTTTGGAAAGACGGAGGTTCGGGAAAGGGCCGAGTATGTCGGTAAGTTCTGAGGTCATAATCAATGGCTTTGCATTTCAAACCACTCAATCAGGAACCACTGAAACGACTGCCTCTTCCGGTGAGTTGCTTTTGCGGGAGAAAAACTTCTTTACCCTGAAAATCTTCTATTTGACCAATGACCTGCGAGGAAAGGTTGTGCGTTTTACAGGTTTCAGCGATAGCATCCGCTTCTTTATCACCTTCGACAATGAGACAAAATCCGGTTCCCATATTAAAAACTTCAAACATTTCGGCCTCGCTTACCCCGCCCCTATCCTGAATGAGATTAAAAATTTCATGAACGGGCTGCAGGTTATCTATAACGAAACGAATGTTATCGCATTCCACACGATTGAGATTGCAAAACCCGCCACTGGTTATGTGGACCATAGCTTTAAGATCCATTCCTGAATCCAACATTTCCATAACCGGTTTCACATAAATCTGTGTGGGAACCAATAAAGCTTCTCCCAGGGTCTGATCAAGAAATTCTTCGTAATCGTTAACACGGGATTTCTGTTCCTCAAGGGTTTCCCCCAGTAAAACTCGGCGGGCCAGTGTCAGGCCGTTGGAATGAACGCCGCTCGATGCCAACCCGACAATCAGGTTCCCGGGTTTTATATCTTTTCCGGTATTGACCTTGTCCAGAGATACGTGGCCGATGCAGGCACCAATGAGGTCTATCCCGGAGATGATTTCCTTGATCTGGGAGATTTCGCCACCGGATATGCTGATGCCGGATTGCCGTGCCCCTTCAGCCAAACCCTGGCCCAGCTGGGTAAAAACTTCCGGGTCCGTATGCGAACAGGCGATATAGTCCACCATGCTGACAGGCCGGGCGCCCACGCAAATGACGTCATTCACATTCATTGCCACGCAATCAATACCAATGGTGTCATAACGATTGAGCATCTCAGCGACAAGCACCTTGGTTCCGACCCCATCCGTTCCGAAGGCAATGCCTTCCCCGTTTCCAAGATCGATTACATTTGCAAAATAACCGATATCCGCGGCAAGCGGATAACGACTACTGAACTTGCGGGTCGGTAAAACATGGTTGAGCAAACCCGAAAGCGCTGTTTCTGCTCCCTGGCTGGAAACGCCGCTTTGATCGTATTGGGATTTGTCAGAATTCGTCATTTTATTTTTCCGAACATATATTTTCGGCGGCTATCATACATCGGAGAGAATTAACAAGCAATTGGGATTACAGAAAATAAAATTCCGATTCTAAAATCACACCCATTTTATTTAGATTGCTTCCCGGGTAAAACTGCCTTAAAAATAGAGAAAAAACAGATTGCCAGGTTAAAAGCCAGACCGATAATTCCGGAATGGATTCCGGAAACCCGGCTCCAGCCCATGGCTATCATTCCCAGGGTCACTGCCAGACCCACTATCATTCCTGTTATTACGGTGCGGGCATTCAGCGATTTGCAATGAACGCCCAGATAAATTGCCGGCACACATTGAATCAACAATTCAAATTTGATCTTCAGCAATTGTATGAGATTTCCTTCATAGACCAAAGCCGCCCAAACCAGGGGAATCATTAGAATCCATGTTACGGATTTCCCAATCCGGGTTAAATGGGCCTGATCGGCGTCCGGCCGGAAGGTTTGCCCATAGATATCGTGAGTGATCATGGAACTGATGCTGAGCAGGGCGGAATCCGCGGTCGACATCACCGCCGCCAGCAAAGAGGAAAAGAGGATCACCACCAGCCAGTAACCAAAAACAGACTGTTGCATTATTTCCAGGCACATTTGCGTCAAAACGGTTTCAGAAGGAATGGTTCCACTACCCAGAAACTCTTTTTCCAGATCCGGAAGATGGGCTGCCATCAGCAGACCTATCATCACGGAAACCAGGGCGGTTACCAACGGCATGAAAGCCATCACTGCCAAAGAACGCTTTAGAGTACCCACGTTTCTCGCGGCATAAACCCTTTGGATGGCCTGGGGATAAATAGCCGCACCCAGTCCCACCAGTAAAACAAAGCTCATCCAGTTTCTGGCTCCATCGCCATCGGGAGGCTTGATTTTGTGCAGGGTATCCGGATTGCCTGCGAGTTTTTCAATCGCTTCCGGAAGACTGCCAAACTGGGAGAATGCGACTCCAATAAGAATGGTAAACCCGGCAAGCAGCATCCCGCCTTGAATCGCATCGGTCCATGCGACACTTCGCATTCCCCCCAGAGATTCATAGATCAGCATAACCAGTGCGAGACCGATCACTCCTGCCCACATGGGAATCCTCCCCTGCGAGATTCCGGCAAAAGCTGTTCCCAATGTTCGCATTTGTGCCAGTGTGAAGTTTGCTAGGGCATAAACCATAATCAGGGTCACCAGTATTCTCAAAAACTGATTCTGGTATCGATGAAAAATAAAATCACCTGGAGTCAGAAACTGGTTTTGCCGGCTCAATCGATAAAGTTGAGGTGCAAACAGCAAATAGCAGACAACGATCGCGGTCATGAAATGGACGCAAACCAGAAAACTCAATCCGTTTCTATAAGTCGCTCCGCTGAATCCCAATAGGGTGTTTCCACTATATTGTGTTGCGTAAAGGGTTAGAAAAAGAATCGTAAAACCCAGACTGCGCCCTGCAAGGAAAAAATCCTGCATATTGTCTTTCTGCCTTTGCTTGTAGGCATAAAAACCAATGCCAAGAAGACTCAAAACATAAACGGCCACAACAACCAACGCACCCGGACCAAAAGGAAGTGCCTCAATCATTATTTTCTTCCATCTCATCCGGGTCACGCCAAACCCGGACAATCACAAAGGCAGTGAACAGGCTCGCAAGGATACTGACTGAAACAGCAAATACAGCCCAGGCGGGAATCCCAAACCAGTTTCCTGTTATGGGCCACACGGGTACCATGGCCAGAAACAGGATAAAAATTCCAAAACCCACCCAGGGTTTTCGGATGGGATCTTTAAAACTATTTTGATCTTTCATTCAGTTAAAATACTTTTGTAAATTTTTTCAAAAATTTAAAATACCATTAATGCTATTCAACTCGCTCACATTTGTCGTTTTCTTCGCTGTCATACTCGGCCTGCATTACACGGTTTCATCCTGGCGGATACAAAAATCCATACTCCTTATTGCAAGTTACCTTTTTTACGCGGCATGGAATCCTCCCTTTGTCATTTTGCTCTGGATATCCACTCTGGTTGACTGGTATGCGGCCAAAGCTCTCGCGAAAGAAGAGGTACAAATAAAGCGACGAATATTATTATCTATCAGTCTTGGGGTGAATCTGGGTCTTCTCGGTTTTTTTAAATACGGTGAGTTTCTCCTGGAAAACTTTATAGAACTCCTCAACCTTTTCGGACTTTCTTACACTCCCCAGAAACTGGATATCATACTCCCCGTGGGCATTTCATTTTACACATTTCAAACGCTCTCATATACCCTTGACGTTTATTTTAAAAAGGCGGAGCGCTGTCATTCGTTTCTGGACTTCGCGCTTTACGTAACTTTTTTTCCGCAGTTGGTAGCCGGACCCATTGTCAGGGCCAAAGACTTTCTTCCCCAGTGCGAAGAACCCAAAAGGGCAACTCGCGATCAGTTCGGTTGGGGACTTTACTTCGTCACCCTTGGCCTGTTCCAAAAAGTGGTTCTCGCTGACGGAATGCTGTCATCCGCTGCGGATACGGTATTCAATTCAAAAGGGGAGTCCCTGTACATTGTAGATGCATGGCTGGGTTTACTGGCTTTTTCCGCACAGATTTTTTGCGATTTTGCCGGTTACTCCACCTGCGCCATCGGCGTGGCGTTATGTCTGGGTTTTATATTGCCGGATAATTTTCGATCTCCCTACGCCGCAATCGGATTTTCAGATTTCTGGCGGCGATGGCACATCACCCTTTCCAGCTGGTTGCGGGACTATCTTTACATCCCCATGGGGGGAAATCGTCATGGGACATCGCGAACTTTGTTAAATCTCATGTTTACCATGTTCATCGGTGGACTCTGGCATGGGGCTTCCTGGACTTTCATCGCATGGGGAATTCTTCACGCGGTTTATCTTGTCATTGAACATTTGCTGCGACAAAAATTCCCGGATGTGCAATGGGTGAAAGCCAAGGCAGGGAGGCTGTTTTTAACGGGCATAACTTTTATATTGGTCAGTATTTCCTGGGTTTTCTTTCGTGCCGGAGACTTTCCCGCGGCATGGATGATGCTGGGCTCCCTTTTTAATTTCAACGGAGTGCAGTTACTGCCTACGTTGGAGATGATCCAGGTAACCCTCGTTGTCGGCGCCCTGCTTGGAACCCATTGGTATTTACATGAAAAACGGCTGGAACACGCGATGCAGGAAATGCCTGCATGGTGGGTGGTGGTCATCTGGACTGCCATGTTATTTGGATTAATTATAATGCAGGGAGGGGCAAATGCCTTCATCTACTTCCAGTTTTAAAACATACGAACTCACGCGGATCATTCCCAGGCACCACTGGTTGCTGCTAGCCGTTCTTACAATTGTTTTTACCGGTTTATCGACGTTGGGCTGGGAGATACATGTCCGCAGTATCGGGTACGCGCCTGCGCTCAATGACACCGAAGATTTATGGGCCAGTCGCCGGACTATTGTTGACGCGGAACCCCACCGAACCGTTTTGATTGGTTCTTCAAGAATCCTCTTCGACTTTGATATGGATGTTTATGAAAAAGAATTTGGAAATCGTCCCCTGCAACTCGCCACTGTGGGCACCAATCCCGGTCCTTACCTTGAAGACCTTGCAAACCATTCCCATTATTCGGGCACGGTTATTGTGGGCGTGGTGCCTGGACTTTTCTTCGCCCCGGGAGGGCCTCCGATGAAGAGTCCGCAAAATCATTTAAAACGTTTTCGCGATTGGAGTCCTACGCAAAAGTTCAGTCACCAGGTATCCCGGATCATGGAAAAATGGTTCGCGTTTTTAAATGACAGCGACCTGACCCTCAATCAACTTTTACTTGATCTTAAAATTCCCAATCGGAAAAATGTAAAAACCAAACCCGAACTGCCGCCTTACTTCCACGAAGTCGACGAAGAAAGGCAAGGCGGTATGACCGAGTTTGCAGCAAAAAATATTCCGCTGCAAAAACGTATTCAGCAAATCTGGATTCCCTTATTCACCCCTCCTCCACCACCCAAAGGAAAATCAGCGGAGGAGGCAAAAGCCGATTTTAATAAAGCAGTCGAAACCATTTTGAAAAACACCAAAACCCATGTTGACAAAATCCGCAAAAAAGGAGGGAAGGTCCTCTTTCTCCGTTTGCCTTCGACTGAACATTTACGCGAAATGGAAAATAAGTTTACGCCAAGAAAACAATTCTGGGACCGTATCCTCAAAACCACTGGAGCACCGGGAATCCATTTTGAAGACTATGAGGAACTTAAAGGCTTTGATTGCCCGGAATGGTCTCATCTCAACCGTCAGGACGCCACCGAATTCACCAAACGGCTGATGCCGATTTTGAGAGGGGTGCTTTAATATCTCTGAAAATTTTCTTGTTGCCTGATTAAAAAGGCCCGTTAAAATTGAATATAAAGCCCTATTTCCAATAAACAGGGAACTCCATAGTAACTGAAAAAAGTTTTCTTGATTCTTTAAAAAAAGCCACTAAGAATAGAAAAGCCAAATATCCTGTTTCTATTTCGGTTTTAGAAAAGATCCCCCATTTCACCGAAACCTTTTCGGATGATGAAAAAATCATCAAATCCGTATCACAATTAGAGAGTGAAAATGGAACCGCGTATATCCGCTATAAAACATTCAAGGCCAATGAAATTATCTTAAAGAAGGGAAAAACTGGAAAAACCGTTTTCTGGTTAATGAATGGCGCACTGCAGGTAAAAACCGAGAAAAAGGTTCTTGCCATCATCAAGCCGATTTCCTGTTTTGGTGAGTTATCGGTAGTAAACTCACAAGACCGAAATGCAACCGTTCAGGTTACAGATCAAGGCCCCGCCGAAGTGCTTGAGATTGACTGGACTGTTACCAAGCTGCAAAAACCTCTCGCTGACCGGTTCCAGGAACTCTTGTTAAGAAATTCGACGGAAAAATTAAAAGCGGGATATATGGTTTCAGAAAGATTGTGGAAAAGCGCAAATAATCTTTTGGCGTCCGCAAATCAAAAAATTAAAAAACTGGAAAAAGAAAACGAAAAACTCAGGGCTTTGAACGAGTCCCTGAACGCCAAGCTCAAAAAAGCCAAATAACATCACGATACAATAAATCAATAATTTATTATTGCCCCTGACAAGACCCTCTCCCTCTCCTCTTTCCCCGCTTGCCACTTCCTGGTTTCGGTGGCACAATCATTAGATGAATAAAATCTTTTACATCCCAGTCATTTGTTCTATCTCACTTATTCTTGCCACCGCGGGTTTCGCTGCTGAAGAAAAACCAAATACCTTTGGCCTGAAAAGCGGAAAGGAATTATTCAATGCAAAAGACAGGACGTTGCCTGAAATAAGGGTTGCGGGTGCGATGGATAAAATTGGACTCGAGGTAATAATCGCGCCCGAAGCCAAAAACGAAAAAGCCTTGCATGTAAATGAAGTTTCCGCTTCTGATCGAGGCGGTGAATTTTATAAAAATAAAGATCACGGAATCAGGCATGCTAATCAAACTGTTCTGCAACTATACAAAGCAATCGAATCAGGAGAGTTGGCGGATGTAAAGCGTTTGCAAATCGGCATCGATTTTAATTACCAGAACAAACGGGGGATCACTCCCCTTTATCATTCGATTTTTCATAAACAGGCTGAAATCGTCCATTTTTATCTAAAGCAAAACGCAGAGGTAAACCTCTCCGATTACGAAGGCCTTGCTCCCCTGCATGTCGCGGCTTTGGAAGATTTACCAGAAATGGTGAATCTTCTCCTTGATAATGGTGCGAACTTAAATGCCGCAGATAAATATGGCTACACTCCTCTTCACCTTGCCATCGACCAAAACAGTTTCGATGCCGCGTTCGAATTGCTTGCCGCAGGCGCTCGGGTCAACAGTAATGCCGAATGGGGGCACACACCCCTGCACACGGCGGTCGCATCTGGAAATTTGCCTATGGTTCAGAACGTTCTGGACGAAGGAGGGAAGATAAACGCAAAGGACAGGCTGGGCCGCACCCCTTTACACTGGGCTGCGGAAAAAGGGCATCTTAATATCGCAAAGTATCTGATCTCAAAAGGATCAGATATAAACGCTCCAGACAATGAAGGCGAAACGCCCATGCACGATGCTGCAACATGGGATCAAATGAATATCATCAAACTCCTGATTTCAAATAAGGCAGAAATCAATGTTAAGGGGGCCGATGGTCGTGCCCCCCTTCACCTGGCTATTGCCAATGGAAACATTGACATTGCGGATTTATTAAAAAAGCATGGCGCTATTTTGTAGCTTTGCTTTGACCCTTGGGTTTTAAAGGTTAAATTGGTCTGTTGGCGGGTGTCAACAACCCCAGCCAGCCCGTACACCTGTTTCATTTCTTAAATGTCGCCCTCACCTTAAATTCAACTCCTGGAACCCCAAATTTTGCGATGAACATGAAACTTAAAATTCTTTTTGTTTTTATTGCCGTATCCACCTTGTCTCTTTTTTCCATGAAGGCGATTCTTTGGACGCTTTTGCAATGGGGTGCGAGATTTGCCCTTCCATTGGCCCTGGTTTCAATTGCGGGTTACGTCTGGAGCTTCTATTTAGTCCAATCCTTTAAAGGCGTCCAATTACCCAAGTCGGTTTTAATCTGGATTTGGGCTATTGGTTTTATCGAGGTTCTTATTCTGGGAGGGCTTTATCATTTAACCCCTCAATACTTTCCGGCCATTGTGGGTGATTTTTTTTTCAATTAGATATACGTATAATCGCGTTAAGCTATTGGAAGGAAACGCTTCCTGTGAGAAACTCCTGCAGACCCCAAAACAGTTAAACAAAATTTTATGGATACGAACAGCCCCGGTGAACGCATTACCGAAGAATATCGGATTCTACACAAGGCAGCTCAAATTCTGCAGACTCCCGGAGACTTGATTGAAATTCTGCAAAAAGCGATGAAAGCGCTCACAGAGTTTGAAGGCCTCCAGGTGGAAAACAAGGCTGGAATTTTTTTAGCGGATGAAGATGAAAAAGTTTTGCGGCTTATTACCACTTATGGAAATTTCAGTGAAGAATTTCTGGAAAAGGAGAAAGTGGTTCCCTTTGGCGAATGCCTTTGTGGTCGTGCCGCTGCATCAGGCGAACTATTGATGAGCGAAAGTTGTTTTACGGATTCCAGGCACGAAAGAAAATTTTCAGACATGACACCTCATGGTCACTATATTGTTCCTTTAAAAAGTTTCGAGAAGCTTGTCGGTGTCCTGTTTTTATACACCGACACGCATCCTTCATGGTATTCGCATAGCCAGGAAGTTCTTTTGTCAATTGGAGGTTTGATTGCCAACACAATTGAAAAGAAGCAGGTTGATGAAGAGCTGGAAAATCACCGGAATAATCTGGAAGAAATGGTTGCTTCACGAACTCAGGACTTGATCAAATCGCAGGAACAGTACAGAAACCTTCACAGGAAAATCCAAAATATGCGTGAAGAGGAAAAATCCCGGCTTTCCCGGGAAGTGCATGACCAGTTGGGTCAGGCACTGACGGCCTTAAAAATGGATACGATGCATATTGAAAAAAAACTTTCTGAAAAAGAGACCGGTTTAAAAAATCAAGTGAAATCCATGACGCGAACCATAGACCAGACCATAAAATCAGTTCAACATATTGCAACCGAACTTCGGCCTCCCATCCTTGATGCTTTTGGCCTTTGCGAGGCAATCTCCTGGCAGGCAAAAGAATATGAAAACAGGCATGGGCTGAAATTCAGAATCAAATGCAATTCTGAAGAAATGGAAAAGGGCCTGCAGACGGCTTTGTTCCGAGTTTTCCAGGAAGCGGTTACAAATATTCTCCGGCATGCAAAGGCCGGTCTCGTTCAGGTTAATATGAAAAAAGAAAACGGAACTTTGATTTTTTCAATAGAAGATGACGGAGTTGGAATATCCACCAGGGAAATAGAAAGTTCTGAGTCGTTAGGCCTTGTGGGAATGAAGGAAAGGGTTTATCCCTGGTCCGGGGAAATAAGGTTTGAAAGTTCACCGGGAGCCGGCACGAAGCTTATCATCACAATTCCTTTAAATAGATAATGGGCGCACAAAAAAGCAGTTCGATAAAAATATTAATAGCCGATGACCATGAAATTGTCCGACAGGGACTTAAGACCATTCTTTCGGAAAACTCCGATCTGGAGGTGGTTGCGGAAGCCGGTAATGGGAACGAGGTCATCAAGATAGTTCAAAACTCGGAAGTGGACCTGGTTCTCCTCGATTTTGATATGCCGGAAAAAAACGGATTGGATACATTAATTGAGTTGAGGGCTTCTTACCCAAAGCTTCCTATAATTATTTTAAGCATTTTTCCTGAAGATCATTACGGAACCCGTTTTTTAAAAGCCGGGGCTTCCGGTTATCTCGGCAAGGCCAGTGCATCGGAACTTCTTGTGGAAGCGGTTAGAAAAGTAGCGAACGGGGGCAAGTATATTTCACCGGAACTGACAGAAAAACTCGTTACGGATCTCAATAAGGATTCAGAAAAACCCGCCCATGAACTGTTGACTGACAGAGAGTTCCAGGTTTTCCGGGGTCTGGCTTCCGGTAAAAAGATCAAGGAAATTGCCGATGAACTCTGCCTCAGTATCAACACGATCAGCACATACCGATCACGCATCCTTCAAAAAATGGATTTTGAAAGTAATGCCGAACTCATCCGCTACGCTGTTGAAATGGGACTGGTTACATAAAAATCAATAATTTATCCCTACCTTATCCTTTTTCCCGGGCAAAACCCCTTGTAGTAAAGTTACTACAAAAAATATTAAATTCCTGCCTCTTCGATTTAGTCATTCCGGCTATTTAATTATTTTCTTTCAGAGCTTAAATTGTTTCATGAACATTGCGCAGCTCTGAAAATCAAAAATTTTCATCAATAAATATTTAAGGGAGAAAAAAAATGAAATTTGTCAAAGCAATTGCATTTGTATCGTTACTGATTCTGGGGACCTTTCCATCCCAGGCCCTTGCTGGTGATGCACCGGCAAGCCCCCTTGATGGTTACACCATCCATGTTTCTGCGCCTCATATGATGGACGGTGAAGTGGTCGGGCCTTTTCATCATTATTGCAAGCCCATTAACGATGACATTATTCAATGTATTCTTTTCGAGTCTACCGAGCCCAATGCAAGAATGACGGAAGTAGAATATATGGTGTCCAAAAAACTTGCGCGGAAAGTAATCCCGGAATGGTCACACAAACAAAACTGGCATGATCATGAAGAAGAGATCGCCACGGGCCGCGTTGCCATCCATCACCCTTCTGATCCTGCTGAGCAGAAAAAGCTCGCCGATTATGTTGGCAAGACCGATGGAATCATTTTTCATCTCTGGCCAGACGGTGCTCCTGTTCCTGATGGCTCAGTAATGATTCCCCAGTCTGTGGGACATTGGGAAGCGGTTCACGGGAAAGTTAAAAAATAAAAATGGGAAGAGAGGCTCGTTGGATCCGGTTCTCAACCTTAATGGACTACTGAGATAAGGAATTAACGGGTTCTCTCTTCGAGAATTAATTCCGTTGCATCATCCCCCTGCCTTCGACCCAAATTTTTTTGAACAGGAAACAGACGGGACTGTAATGGGATGGGTTTAATAATCTTCCTGAAGGTGTTCTTTTTTCCCTCTTTTAGGTTTCGCGGTAGAGGAATTGAATTGGGTTTTAAACTGGTCCCAGTATTTTCGGCTCAATTGCTTGCTGGAAATAACTTTCTTTACCTTGTTTTTTCTATCTAGAACACGGACTTCAAAAAACATGAGGGCACCTCATTCTGAATATTTTTATGGTTGCAGAATAAAGCATCCTTATTAATTTATTATTAACGGGACATTAAGTATTTTTAATGTAAGTTCCATCATTTCAATGCGACAAAGCCTGTTTTACACTAAAACTCGTATCTTTTTTCCTTGCATTTACCCGGAATTTTTAGAAAATAAATAAACTTTTCAAGTGTTTATTATATGATTGGGCTGCATCCATTTTGAGGGGAGATTCGGTGATGAATGAGGCGGGAAAAAACAGTTTTCATTTTAACTCAAATATTCGTTCTACTTCTGGCTCGAAAGCCAGCATGTCAAATAATGAAGACCGATACCTGCGTGCCCTGGAAATTCAGGAACGAAAAAGAGAAATTCGTGAAGAAGAGTTAGAAAAGCAAAGGATCATCGAAGAAGCAGAAAGAGCCGCCGCCGAAGAAAAAGCCCGACAGGAAGCAGAAGCAAAAGCCGCCGAGGAAGCTGCTGCCAAAGCAGCGGAACCGGTCGAAGAAACCCCTGAGCCTGCCGCTGAAGAAGCGGCCCCCGCTGCGGAAGCAGCCCCCCCAGCAAAGCCCAAACCCTCCGGAAATTTTGTTCCAGGTCCCACACCTCGAAAAGATTTTACCTCAGCAGAAAAAGCAGCCATGCTGAAAAGAGCAAAAGCGCATGCGGCTGAAGTCGCCAAGAGAAAAGGCAAATAAGAGATCTCCTGCCTGTTACCATTCTCAAAATATTCCTATTAAAGAATATTTAAAACATTTTCGGGGGGACGCCCTAGTGCCGCCTTTCCATTCGCCAGAACTATGGGACGTTCGATAAGGACAGGATGCTGGACCATGGAATCGATCAAATCCTCATCACTTAAGGCAGAATTATTCAACCCTAAATCCTTGTACTCGTCTTCCTTCTTTCTCATGAGATCGCGTGGAGAAATTTCCAGTAATGAAAGAATCTCTTTCAGCTTTTGGGCCGTGGGCGGGTTTTTCAGATACTCAATAACTTGGATGCCTGTCGCTTTTTTTTCAAGCAGCTTCAGAGTTTGCCGGGATTTACTACACTTAGGATTGTGGTAAACAGTTATAGACATAAAATTCGTTGCAAAATAGAATTTATCGTTAAAGAAAGGCTGATCTACTTTTTTGATACCTGCTTTAATAATCTCGTTATTACTTCCATATCATATTTTTTAAATAACTCTTCAATTCGCCGTTTAAATTCATTGGGAATCTCATCCAGTTGTTTTAATTTCTCAAAACCCTTTTCAAGTTGGGTGATACTGTATTGCTCTTATGCTTGAAAAATTGCATTGAATAATTGGCCTGCCCCATTAAGTTGTATCACTCTTTAAGTTAGTATTTCCACGTTTTGCTTAATCGTTTCCGGTGCTGGAGGTTGATAGTTCAGAGAACTATGCGGTCTAAACTGATTATATTCTTTCCTCCAGTTTTCTATTAAGACCTTTGCCTCCAGTAAAGTTGTAAAGATTTCTCCATTCAACAGCTCATCTCTGAGCTTTCCATTAAACGACTCATTGTACCCATTCTCCCAAGGAGAACCTGGTTCAATGAATAACGTTTGAACGCCTAATCGTTCTAGCCAGCTTCTGACTGCTTTAGCTGTAAATTCAGGACCATTATCAGAGCGAATAAACCCAGGCAACCCTCGATATATAAACAGATAACTCAGTTGCTCCAATACGTCCTGAGAGTTTAGCTTTCTTGCAACCTTGAGAGCCAGACACTCCCTCGTATACTCATCAATCAACGTTA
>WAIB01000023.1 GCA_009873655.1 Nitrospinota bacterium
CAACCTCGCCCGGGGTTATTCGATGCTCACCCGACACCTGTCACAATGTCCGGGGAAAACCGAATTTTTAAATGCGCTGGGTCCGGGTCGAGGGTTTTGCGCGAGAGGGGGGATGTTCAATTTCACTTATTCCCCGATTCTGGACAGCCGGGTATTAGAATCTGCAGAAAAAAAATCAAAGAACGCCTTGCACACCGCTGTGCTGGTTACAGATATAGGCAACGATCTGATGTACGGAATTTCCGCTGAGACCCTTATTGAAAGTCTGGATGCAATGATCGACAGAATGCTTGGATGGGAAGCGAATATTTTTCTGACTTCCATACATGTCAACCTGAAAAAAGATGTCAGCCCAACCACTTTTTTGCTGTTGAGATTTGTGTTTTATCCCGGCAGCAAAGTCACTTTCGAAGAAGCAGATATGTTCGTCACAAAAGTAAACCGCTACCTGGAAGAAAAATCGCGGACGAACGAAAAGGTGCATTTGATAACAGGTATGGAGACTTTTGCAGGATCGGATAAAATCCATTTCAGCCTTTTAAAGACCCATTCAGCATGGTCGAAAGTATCTGATGAAATTTTTAAGGTTATTAATGTATCTTCTCAAAAGAGATTAGGGTTTATAGATGCGATAAAATCGATCACTGCTAATCTTGCGCGTTTGATTTTCTGCGATATGTTTCGCCTCAAAAACAAAGGACGTGAGTTTTTTTAGGTAAAATTATGGGTTATCTATTGGTGATAATAAGGCTGCTTGCTTACATAGGGATCTTTGTCTTATTCTTTTTAATAGGGACTACGGTCCATGTCCTGTTTTATTTCTCTAAAACTCAACGGTCTCACTGGATTTCATTTTTTACCCGTTGGTGGGCCCGGATATCCTGTTGGATTTTAAATTTTCAATTTGAAGTTGTTGGGAGTGAGTTGCCGAAGCCCGGGTCCCTGATTGTCGCCAACCACGTAGGATCTCCGGATATTTTTATTCTGGGGGCGTGTTTTGAAGGATTTTTTGTGTCAAAAGCAGAAATTTCCGATTGGCCTTTTTTCAATCTCCTGGCATGGCTGGGAATGACTATTTTCGCCGATAGAAAACATAAACGACAGGTCAGGTCTCTCATCGAAAAAATAGAAACCCGGTTGAATTCCAATTGCTCGGTGATATTATTTCCCGAAGGGCAGGCAACAGAGGGTGCCGATGTTATGCCGTTTAAATCGGCGATAATGGAATCCGCGGTGCGGGCCCACCGGCCTGTGGTTCCCGTGGCCCTTCAGTATCATGATGGCAATCGACCGACAATCGCGTATTATGGGGACTCTTTTTTCAAACATATGGTATCGTTACTGAAAAATCCCCTGTTGAAGGCAACCGTTTTCATATTGCCGGAAATTGAGGCCGGACCCGACAGGTATCAACTGGCCAGTGCCAGTTATGAGGCAGTTCGAAAACGATATCTGGACAAAATCTGACTAATTTATACAGGACATTATTTTATAATTGGCAGGCCCTAATCAGACTGCTGATATATTAATTTTTCAAAAGGCGTGAAAATGATCCATCCTTTTAAAGGTACGAAACCCGAAATCGATGCTTCGGCCCTTGTGGTTGAAAGCGCACAAGTCATCGGCGATGTAAAAATCGGGGAAGAGAGCAGTGTCTGGTTCAATGCAGTGATCCGCGGAGATGTGAATTACATTCGCGTTGGCAAAAGAACAAATATTCAAGATGGCTGTGTTTTGCATGTCGCACGCAAAACCCTGCCTCTGGAAATCGGCGATGAGGTGACGGTAGGTCACAACGTTACCCTGCATGCCTGTTCTATCGGTTCCCAATGCCTCATCGGTATGGGGGCGACGGTGATGGACGGTTCGGAAATAGGCGAGCAGTCGATTGTCGGCGCGGGTTCACTGGTTACCCCGAATACAAAAATCCCTCCCAGGAGTCTGGTTCTAGGATCTCCAGCCAGGGTCAAACGCGAATTGACAGAAGAAGAGATACGCGGCATACGCGAGTCGGCGGCCAATTATGTCGGCGATATCGAAACGTATCTGGATTAAACAGGAATGAACGAGTTCGCAAAAAACCCTGTGCCGATCGCTGTGATCGGCGGCAGTGGTGCGTACCATCTTCTTGCCGGCCAGTCACTGGGACAGGAAAAAAACTGCAAAAGCCTGAACACCCCTTATGGCGAAAGCGCGCCCATCCACCATTTCAGTTTTGAGGGACTTGATTTTCTTTTCCTTTCCCGCCACGGGGAGACGGATTATTCCTTGACCGCGCCTTTTGTCAACTATCGCGCAAACATTCACGCCTTGAAAGAATGCGGTGTGCAAAGGGTGATTGCCTGGTCGGGACCCGGTATCATCAATACCGCTTTCAAGCCCGGTGACTTTGTCGTGCCGCACGATATCATCGATGAAACCCGAAACCGCCCTTCCACGTTTTTTGAAGGTACGGGAATCGGATTCATAAGGCAGAACAATCCTTTCTGCCCGCAAATCACAAATGCCCTGCACGACGTACTGCACAATGCCGCTTTACCCCATCACGAAGAGGCGGTGTATGCCTGTACAGAAGGTCCGCGACTGGAAACCCCTGCTGAAATAAGAAAGCTGCGCATATTAGGTGCCGACCTCGTGGGGATGACCCTGGCGCCCGAAGCCTTTCTCGCACGCGAAAAAGAAATCTGTTATACGCCGTTTTGTTATCTCACCAACTACGCCGAAGGGGTCAAGCCCCGGAAATTTAAAAAAGGGGAACTGTTTGAAGGCATGCAGACGGAAAAAGAAAAAAAGCAGGTAGACGAATCCATCCAGAAGTTTCCCATGCTGATCCGCGCCGTGTTTGAAAGTTTAAAAGGGGAAGAAAGGACCTGCGATTGCCCGGAAGCCCTGCGCCGGTATAAAAACAAGGGCTTCCTCCCGGAAGAGGACGAGTAGAAAAAAATTTTCCCTTGAAATATTCCTCTCCCCTCCGAGGGAGAGGACTGAGGTGAGGGGGCATTAATATTTTTAACATTGATTTTATTGATTCAATACCCGAATTATTTCTTCAAGTACCGCATCCGTTTCTTTCAAAACCTGATCATTCCAGAACCGGATAACCCGGTATCCACGCGACTGTAACCAGACCGTGCGCTTTTCATCTGTATTAGATTCCAAATGCTGACCGCCATCCACTTCAACGATCAGTTTTTTTTCATGGCAGATAAAATCGACAATATATTTTCCTATTGGAACTTGGCGGCGAAATTTAAAATTACCCAGTTGCCGGCTTCTAAGTGCTGACCATAACTTTGTTTCTGCATCAGTTGAGTTGTTCCTGAGGTTTCTTGAGGTTCCTTTGGAAGAGATTTTTATTCCCCCCTCACCTGACCTCTCCCTCGGAGGGGAGAGGAAATTTAAAAAAAACAAACGTTATCCTAGCTTGATAAAATCGGAATTGATCTAAGTAAACAGATGAATTTGTGTTGCGTAATTTTATGAGAGGAGTTTGGTTTTTGTGAGCGGGGGATTATTTATACAGATGTAGTCGAGAATAGACTTGGTCCTTTAACTGCAAGGGTATTGTCAGGGGGAATTTCACGCATGCCCGTCATCGCGAGCCGGTTTGAATTAACCGGCGTGGCGATCCAGCTTTTCTGGATTGCTTCACTTCGTTCGCAATGACAGAAAAATTGTTGTTATTAAAGTCTTTAACTTATTCTCCACCCACCGGCCCTCTAACGAGGGAGGAAAATATTAGAGACCCAGAATGGATGAGTGGGCTCTTCCCGTGAAAGTTGCCCCCGGCGGTTCGCCAGCCCTCTAACGAGGGAGGAAAATTTAGAGATCCAGTAGAGAAAATGGCCTTACGATGAATTTTTTCCAGTAGGGAGGAGTTGGCCCTACGCCTAGTAGCTAGTCGGGCCAGGCTTCGAATCCACCGGTCATCGAGTAGACCTCTTTGAATCCCTGTTGCGAGAGGTATTCGGCGGCACCTCGGCTTGAATTGCCGTGGTAGCAACAGACCACCAAAGGAGTTTCCTTATCCGTTTTTTCGATGTATTCTTTTACATTCTGATCGTTGAGGGAAACGGCATTGGGAATATGACCCGCGGCATAGGAACCGGGATCACGAATGTCGACGACGTTTACCGTACCTTCTTCAACCATTTCCTGCACAAGATGCGGGTTTATTTCTTTGAACATGAAAAGCGTTCCTTTATATATAGAAAAAAGTTTAAATTCGAATTTCAACTTGATTCACTTCACCCTTTTAGATGATGGTGTGTATAAAAGGTCTTAAAAATTTTGAGTTAATATGAATCTTCAAGAACTGGAAGGAAATTTTGAAAAGGCGTGTTCCAATGGCGATACGCTGGAAATGGTGGAAAAGGCCGTGGTCTTTGCGGACGCCTGCCAGCAGAAAAGAAAATACGATTCTGCAATTTCCTGCCTGAAAAAACTATTACCCGATGTTGAAAAAGAGAAGAGGCATAAAGCCGTTGTGTTGACGGCACTGGGAACCGCCTACTGGGAAAAGGCCCAGCTTAAAAAAGCCTTGGAAAATTTTGAAGAGGCATTGCAGCTTTTCAAGGAACTGGATGACAAAGCGGGGAAGGCGGCTATCCTTTCCATCGTCGGCGTTACCTATTGGCGAAAATGCGAATGGGACCCGGCTTTGGAAATACTGGGCGATGCTTTAAGTTTGAAAACCGACAGGGACAACCGGTTTGTTTCTTTGTATGGGGCGTTTGACCGGGGTTTTGCCACTTTGCAAAACCGCATTCGGCTTGGCAGGGAACTGGAACAGCCGATGAAAATTCTGCAGCCTTTGTTTTCATCCACGGCACTTCATCTCATCGAGGGAAATCTGGAAGCCTTTAAGAACTGCCTCGAAGAATCGGAGAAGCTTGCCAAACAAATCGGCCATAGAGAGATACTGGGAGCGACCCTGGGCATTTCCCGGCTGGCCAGCCAGATCTCATCCCGATGAGCCGTTTCGCCTGCTTCTAACGGACGTTGCCCGGTTTGATAAAAGTCAGTTCATTCTTATTATGAAAAAGGTGAACCACTTTACTGTTTTCAATGGCGGCGAATTTTTTTATGATTTCCGGTTCGGGTTCGCCTTTGAACTTAATGGTGCAGATAAAGTTTTTGCAGATTCCCGAATCGATCCACACCGCTAACCAGTCGTAAAGCTTTTCCGGATAACAGATCACGTCAGAGAAAAACCAGTCGACTTTCTTTCCCTCCTTTTCAAATTCTTCTGGCAGCAAAGAGAACGCATCGCGTTTTTCGAAAGACACGCCTTTTAACCTTGAAATTTTTTCATCGAGAGGGGAGCGGTCGACGCTGAGCACATCCGCACCGCATTTCTGGATCACCCAGGCCCAGCCGCCCGGGCTGCCGCCGATATCGATACAGAATTCCCCCGCTTTTGGGGTTTTCCCGGCCAGGGTCAGGGCTTCATAAAGTTTCAGGTAAGCGCGGTTAGGGGGTCCCTTTTTATCCTCGATGAAAAACGGTTCGCCGTTGGGGAAGGGACTCGAACAATCCGAAGAAGCAAGCAACGTGTTTTCATCGAGCAGACACCAGGACCCTGTTCCCTGGGTTGGGAGTGGGGAGGGAAACGGAGTCGGACGGGGTTTGCTGGAGTTCAATTTCTCTTCAATGAGTTTCGCGCGTCGATGCAGGGTGAAGGAATAGAGACACCAGTTGCGTTGAATGCCCTTGAGTTTTTTCGCGGCATCGTTAATGGAGTCGATGGACAAGGTGATAGGATTTTCCCATATATTCTGTGCCCAGTGTGCATCTATAAAGGGCTTGCTTGAAAGAATCAGCCGGTCGTGGACAGAAACTATGCCATCCACTTCTTTTAACAGGGGTTCCAACAACCCTTCTGGTGCCAGGTAGGCGGATTTTATTTTTGGGTCCATATTAGTAAGGAGTATTTCATTAAATTGAAATGTATCTTCCTCATTACTATTTGATTCCAAAATTGATGGATTTGGGAGTGGAGTGTGGCTGGTTAGATTTACCCAAGACCGGGAAAGCCACCCCCTTTTCCTTTAATCATCTTATCAAATAGTTAAATAGTTATAATAAGGCTCAATTTAGGCTCATATGAGAAGATAAATAATATAAACCTCCCATGACAAGGAAGGAAAAATTCTTTATAATACCTACCCATTATCGAGTCCAATTAAATTGATCGGAAATTTTGGGTTTATTATAACTAACGTTTTTTCAGGTTGTTCTGATGACAAAAATTTTACTCGTCGAAGACAACGAAATGAACCGGGACATGTTGTCACGGCGGTTAAAAAGAAAAGGATATGAAGTTGTAATAGCCGTTGATGGCCAGGAAGGGGTCAATATGGCGAATTCAGAATCTCCGGCTTTAATCCTTTTGGATATGAGTCTTCCGGTAATGGATGGTTGGGAAGCAGCAAGGCAGTTAAAATCCAATCCCGATACTAAAGATATTCCTGTTCTGGGGCTCTCCGCCCATGCCATGACACCCGACCGGGATAAGGCCATCAATGCCGGTTGCGATGATTACGATACTAAGCCCGTTGATATCAAAAGGCTGATGGAAAAAATAGACGCCCTGCTGGGAAACTCTGATGGCTGATGACCAGGAACCCGTCATTAATAAAGAAGCAGCGCTTGAGTTATGCGATGACGATGAAGATCTCTTTCTGGAAATCGTACAGGCTTATCTGGAAGATGCCCTGGAGCATGCCAAACATTTATTGTATGCCTTGGAGGCAGGAGATCCTCACGAGGTGGAAGAGCGTGCCCATGCCCTGAAAGGGGCTTCCTCGAACATTTGCGCGGGTCCGGTGCGTGAGGCGGCCCTGCTGCTGGAAAGGGCGGGACGTAGCGGGGACCTCAGCCAGGCCCCCCAACTTTACAAAGTTTTTAAAAAGGAATTCAACCGGTTATTGGAATACCTGAAAGCCCTTCCGCCTCCTTCGGCTTGACAAGAAGGGGGGAATAAAGTATAAAAATCAATTCTCTATCAAAATTCTCCCTTGTCGGAGAATAAGTTTTTAACGCCTGTTATTTATTAAGGAGCAGTTTTTTGGCAAATCACAAGTCTGCATTAAAGCGTATTCGGCAAAACGCAAAACGTAATGAAAGAAACAAAAGTTTTCGAACCCTGGTAAAAACGGTTACTAAAAAAGTAACAGCAGAAGCTCAAGCCGGAAACAAAGAACAAGCCCGGGATGAGCTAAAGAGAGCGGAAAAGGTCATCGCAAAAGTAGGGGGTAAGGGGATTCTTCATCCCAGAGCCGCTTCTCGAAAAATCTCCAGTCTCGCACGCCTCGTCAATCGCATTTAATAAATCCCGCACCGATCGTGCGGGCGAATCTGCGAAATTCATCTAAATAAACAAATAAACTTTCCTGGTCATTGAACCTTTGTCATGCTTAATTGCACGCAAGGGCCAGGACAAGGGTCTGCATGACGGCAACCGGGTCCTGGGAAGTCGATTTCAGGCTCCGGTCCGCTTTGGTGAGTTGCTTGTAAGCGCTTTGTAATTGCCGGTTGCTGAAATTTTTGGTGTGCTGCAGGGCTTTTTCCACAACAAAAGGGTTGGCACCCATCGCTTTTGCAATTTGACCTGGAGGAATATTTTTTTTCTGATAATGTTTTACCTCCCAAATTACCCGGAATTGCCAGGCGATGGTCCCCATAATTTTTATGGGTTCTTCTCCATGGTCCAATTGGTTATGTAAAAGCTGTAATGCCTTTTGCGGATTTTTATTTTTCAAAGCATCGGTCAGGGAAAAGACGTTTTCCAACCGGGTTTCTCCCACCACTTCCTGGACATCATTTTCAGATACCTGTTTATTTTTTCCGACATACATGAGGGTTTTATTCAATTCCTGGGCAAGGACTCCCGGCCGGTTCCCTACACGGTATACCAACGCACGTGCTGCGTTCATATTCATGGCATAGCCCAGGTTTTTAGCTCTATCCTGAACCCAGCTGATCAGCGCATGCTCTTTGGGGGCCTCGCAAGCGACCGCACCTTTTAATTTTGTGAGGGCTTTAAAAATTTTCCGTTTTCGGTCTACCTTGTCGGCAGTGATGACCAGGCATGCTTCCATAACGGGATTGCTGCAATAATCGATCAGGGCTTCAGCGGCTTCATCCTTGGGAACCGCGTCGTGCAGGTTGCGGACAATGACCAGTTTGGTGCCGCCGAGAAAGGACAGGGTTTTAACTGAGCCCAGCCAATCGTTAACGTTGCTTGTTTTTGCTTCAAAAGCTTCCAGGTTGAAATCGCGATTGTCCTCGTTGATCCACTTTTTTGAAAGCGATTGGATGGCTTCGACATGGTAGAACGTTTCAGGCCCGTATAAAAAATAAAAGGGTTCCGTTTTTCCCTGCGAAATTTTTCGGTCCAGGTCTTCGGGTGTCACGGTTTTTGATGGTTTTAAAATTGATCGATAATTAAACTGACGATGCGGTTGCCGAAATCAATATAAGCCTGGTCGAGTGCGTCGAGCCTTGCCGTTTCCGTATCAGCGAGATCGGGTGTGGACTTGTAGTCCCATTGTTGTTTCAATTCCTTTTCCATGAAAATTTCATTTTTCACCTGGTCGATTACTTTTAAATCAATGTGGAGCTCAATAATAATATCGGAAACTAAATCCTGCGAACTGAAAGCGACATTTCTTAAATTGTAGTAACTCAGTTTGCCGTCCACAACCAAATCCGCTTCCTCTTTTTTTACTATTTTCAGCCGCCCATCGCTGATAAAGGACTGCAATACGAAGCTGGTAAGCTGCCGGTGTATTTCAGGTTGGGCAGAGGTGTTTTCAAATACGGGAATATGAATGGTTTTTATGTGCGGGGGGAGCGCGCTATTTGTCCCTATCAGGCGATAACCGCATCCTGAAAAGACCAGGCAGTAAATGGCTATAACCGACAGCCATTTAAAATTTTTTTTTGGCATCATTTAACGACGATGTTTACCAGTTTTTTGGGGACGATGATGACTTTTTTGATTTCTTTGCCCTGGGTCCATTCCTGTATCCGTGGGTCGCTGAGGGAGAGGGATTTTAAATCTTCATCGCTGATTCCGGAGGCCACCTGAACCTTTTGTCTCACTTTACCATTGACTTGAACAACGATCAATATTTCATCCGTTTGGGTGAGCTCCTCTTTATAGATAGGCCATTTTTCCTGATCCAAAGCATCAGAAAAATTAAGGATAGCGGCCATTTCCTGTGCGATGTGCGGTGCGAAGGGGGAAAGGCTAAGGATCAGGGATTCCATTGCTTCCCTGATAACCGCTTTTACGGGCTCGCTGAGGGCTTTTTGTTTTTCTTTCCATTCCTTGAAATGGTAGAGATGATTGACCCATTCCATGATGGCAGCAATGGCAGTGTTAAACTGCATTCTTTTTTCGATATCTTCCGTTACACGCCGGATGGTTACATGGGTCATCCGGCGCAGTTCTTTTAATTCTTTTACAGATGTGGAAAAGTTTTCATCCGGGGGCGTGGCTGTTTTTACGTCGTCCGCAAATTCGCAAAAAATCCGCCAGACTCTTTTGAGAAACCGGGAGCATCCTTCTACTCCCTGGTCGCTCCATTCCAGATCTTTAACGGGAGGTGCCGCGAACAGAATAAAAATTCGTGCGGTATCCGCACCGTAGCTTTTTATGATTTCGTCGGGATCAACGACATTGCCCTTTGACTTCGACATTTTGGCTCCATCCTTTATTACCATTCCCTGCGTTAAAAGATGGTCAAAGGGCTCTTTGGCCTGGGTCAGCCCCAGGTCGTTTAATACAAGATTAAAAAATCTTGAATAAAGAAGATGCAAAATGGCATGCTCGATACCCCCGACATACTGGTCAACCGGCATCCAGTAACCGTTGTCTTTTGCGGTAAAGGGACTGTCTTCCTGGCGTGGTGATGTATATCGATCAAAATACCAGGAAGAACAGATGAAGGTGTCCAGGGTATCGGTATCGCGTCTGGCGGGAGCGTTGCATTTCGGGCAATCTGTTTTGTAAAAGGATTCAAGAGTGTGAAGAGGGGACTGCCCTTTTTCTCCCAGTTGTGCATCCAATGGCAGTTCAACCGGTAGCTGGTCGTAATTCACCGGAACAATTCCGCACGAATCACAATGCACTACGGGAATGGGAGTTCCCCAGTACCGCTGTCTTGAAACCCCCCAGTCACGGAGGCGAAAGTTAACCGTAGCTTTTCCGATGCCTTCTTTTTCAAGATATTCACAAACTTTTTTGCGGGCTTCCTGCCCTATCAGGCCATCGAAGTTTTGGGAATGAACCATGGCCCCGTCTGCGCTGAACGCCTGGGTCATGGTATCGGCATCAAGGGTTTCATCTTTGGGTTGAATGACAATCCTAACGGGGAGGTTGTATTTGCGGGCAAAATCCAGATCCCTTTGATCGTGTGCGGGAACAGACATGATGGCCCCTGTTCCATAATCCATTAATACGAAATTGGCCGTCCAGACCGGGATGGATTCTCCCGTTAACGGGTTGGTGGCATAAGCTCCGGTAAAAACTCCTTCCTTCTCACCGGTCTCGCTGGTGCGCGCAATCGTATCCTGGTTTTTAACCTTTTTAACAAAAGCATCGACCGCGGCTTCCTGTTCTGTTTCTCTTGAAAGTTGGAAAGTTAAAGGATGTTCCGGAGCCAGGACCATGAACATGGCCCCATACAAGGTGTCTGGCCGGGTGGTAAAGACTTTGATAACCTGATCGCTCCCATTCACTTTAAAATCCACTTCAGCGCCGAAACTTTTACCGATCCAGTTGGTCTGCATGGTGAGGACCTGTTCCGGCCATTTTCCCGAAAGGCTTTTGCATCCTTCGAGAAGGCGATCTGCATAGTCGGTTATTTTAAAAAACCAGCCTTCCTGTTGCTTTTGCAATACTTCATTATCACAACGCCAGCAACAACCATCTACCACCTGTTCGTTAGCGAGAACCGTCTGGCAATCCTCACACCAGTTTATGGTGGAGTTTTTCCTGTAAGCGATGCCTTTTTCCAGAAACTTCAGGAACAGCCATTGGTTCCACTTATAGTATCCCGGGTGGCAGGTAGCGATTTCACGATCCCAGTCGTAACTCAAGCCGAGGGCTTTGATTTGTTCCCGCATGGTGCGAATGTTCTCAAAAGTCCATTCAGCAGGATGCGTATTATTTTTGATGGCGGCATTTTCCGCGGGCATTCCAAAAGCATCCCAACCCAAAGGATGAATGACGTTAAACCCTTTCATCCGCTTGAATCGTGCTAAGGTGTCCCCGATGGTGTAGTTTCTTACATGGCCCATGTGGATGCGGCCCGAAGGATAAGGAAACATTTCCAGCAGATAGAATTTCTTTTTTGAAGAATCGGTCTCTACCTTGAACGTTTTATTTTTATCCCAATGGGCCTGCCATTTGGCTTCAATTTGATTTGGTTCGTAAGGATCCATAATTCAGGAAACCCAGAGTCAAAAGTTGGTAAGCAGCATAAAAGAAGATGGATTTTAGCATATTCCCGTCCTTTCGATATAATGAAACCTGTTGCTTACCTAAGGGAAATAGGCCGGAATAATATTTGATCCATGATGAAGATATTGCGATTGACCCGCGGAGAGACTCCGCGATGACAGAGCTTTCAGGAACCATAGCGGTCGTTTTTATAATCTATGTTTTGATTATGCTGGGAATCGGATGGGCTGCTTCACGTAAAACACACTCCCCGTTGGATTTCTTTCTTGCAGACCGCTCTTTAAAGGCCTGGGTTACGGCCATTTCATCTACAGCCAGTTCAGAAAGTGCCTGGGCTGTTTTGGGAACCGTGGGATTGGCCTATAAGGAGGGTCTCTCGGCAATCTGGTTTTTGCCGGGTTGCCTGATGGGTTACCTGATCAACTGGATATTCATTGCGGAAAAACTCAGAAAACGCTCCGAAGAAATTCACGCTGTCACCCTGCCGGATTATATAGAAAATTATTTTAACGACGAGAAGCACGTTTTGCGCTTGATCTCGGTGGTCATCATTTTTTCATGCATGATGGCCTATGTGGCGGCCCAGTTCACGGCCATCGGAAAAACCTTTGATGCCATTTTCGGGGTACCGCAGGTTTGGAGCATTTCCATCGGTGGCGTCATCGTATTGGGTTACACCATGATGGGTGGGGTAAGGGCGGTTGCCTGGACCGATTTTATTCAAGGACTCATCATGGTTCTGGGTTTGATTTTGGTCTCACTGATTGCGGTGGAAAGCCTGGGTGGATTCTCCCTTATGTTGGAGGAGGTTGAAAAAATATCTCCCGCTACCCTTGAATGGACGGGGGGCAAGTCTACTTCGGCCTTTTTGGGGTCCATGGTCGGGTTGCTGGGAATCGGACTCGGGTATCCCGGACAGCCTCACGTTGTGACTCGCTACATGGCCGCAAAAAATACTCAGGCCATTAGAAATGGAACATGGATTGCCCTGGGGTGGGGGTTGCTCATTTATTCTTCTGCCATTTTACTGGGGATCACCGGGCAGGCGCTTTTCCCGGGATTAGAAGATCCCGAACATTTATTTCCCAAAGCCGCCGAGCAGCTTTTACCCACTATTTTGACCGCTATCGTTTTGACAGGAGTTTTGTCGGCGATCATGTCAACGGTTTCCGCTCAAATTCTGGTTGCGGCATCCGCGGTTGCCCATGACATTTATTCGAAAATGCTGAGGCAGTCTCTTTCCCATGAAAAAATTATCTTCGTAAGTCGAATCACCGTTTTATTCCTGGGATTGGGAGCCATCCTGATCGCCCTGGGAGAGACCCGGGTCATATTCTGGTTTGTGCTGTTTGCGTGGTCAGGATTGGGAGCGAGCTTCGGCCCGTTGATTCTATTTACTCTTTACCGGAAAGAGACCACCCGACAGGCGGCCGTCGCGGGAATGTTGACCGGGTTTGTAACGACACTGGTTTGGAAAATCACCGGTTTATCCGATTCCGTGATTTATGAACTGGTTCCTGCTTTTATTTTATCCAGTCTTGTCATTTACCTTGTCAGCCAAAAAACGAAATGAGTTAACTCAATATCGTATTTACCTTTTCGACAAAATCCGAAATTTTAATGGGTTTGGAAATATATTCATCGAATCCGCTTGAAATGCCATTCCGAATATCAGATTCCAGGCAATCCGCGCTCAAAGCGAAAACAGGGATCGACCCGATGTGGGGATCTCTTCTAATAATTTTTAAAGCTTCATACCCATCCATGCCGGGTAAATTAATATCCATTAAAATCAAATCGGGTTTATGCGCCCGGGCAATATCAATGCCCAACCTTGCGTCGGGCGCCTGCAAAAATTTAATGTCAGAACCGAAAAAGGCGCAACCTACCAGTTCCATGTTGGCAAGGTTGTCTTCTATATAAAGGATTTTATAATTCCTGCCTGTCTTGATACCGCTTTTTAGAATGGTGGGTTCGATTATTTGTGCGGGATTATAAGAATTTACTTTTCCTTCTCCGGTCTGAAGAGTGATGATAAAGCTGCTGCCTTTACCCAGTTCACTTTTTACGCTTATATTTCCTTTCATGGCCTTTATTAATTGCTTCGAAATGGAAAGGCCGATACCTGTTCCTTCAATATTTTCGGCAGAGGCATGGATTCTTTGAAACGGATCAAAAATTATGTCCAGGTCTTTTTCGCTTATTCCCCTTCCTGTATCTGAAATAGTGATCTTGACTTTCCCGTCCTCAGGCTGGTTGCAGTAAATAAATATTTTTCCTTTGGGCTGGTTGTACTTGATGGCGTTTGAGGCCAGATTGAGAAGCACTTGTTTTAAGCGAACCCTGTCACCTGAAACCAAAATATCCGGTCCTGCTTCCAGTGAGCTTTTCAGGCTTATATCTTCTTTTTCAACCATGGGTTCAATAAGCTCATGAACCTCACCAATGAGGGAGCGCAGGGAAATATTTTCAATTTTAAGATTGGGAGAACCAGACTCAATTTTTGAAAGATCCAGAACTTCGTTGATGAGTTCCAGCAAGTGCTGTCCTCCTTTAACAATCCTTTCTACATTTTCTTTTTGGATCGGTTTCAGGGTATTTTGTTTGTCAAACAACAGCAATTGGCTGAATCCCAAAATTGAGTTGAGGGGAGTCCGCAGTTCGTGGCTCATTCTCGCCAGAAAATCAGATTTGGCAAGATTGGCTTTTTCTGCTTCTGCCATGGCAATTTCTGCCTGCCGTTTGGAGTTTTCCTGCTCAGTAATATCCAGGGCCATTTCCATCACAAGCGGGCTGCCGTCCATATCTGTAAATGGGGTGCAGACAGTCAAGTAAGTTTTTCCATCAGGAGCGTCCCAAATGGAAGACTCATTTTTTCCATGGTCGAAAACCTTGAACGTGGTGCATACTTCACAGGGCTCGGAACGATTGTGCATAAGTTTGTAGCAGGGTTTTTCGATATTCTCTCCAAACCGCTCCCTGAAAACCTTGTTTGCGAAGGGGACGGAATAGTCGGGTGCCTGCAGGTGAAAAGCAATGGGAAGGGAATCCAGTATGTTATATAGATTCTGCCTTTCATGCTTGGCGCGGGACTCGGCATCCACTTTTTGATTTACTTCTGCCTGTAATTCCTGGTTGATTTTTTCCAATTCCCTTTTGGAAACCGTGGATGTGCTGAGATCCCTGTAAACAACAAAATAAAAACACAGGGAAATGCCTAAAAAAGACCATAAAATAAAAACTTCCCGTTTATTATTTTCTTCAGCCGCCAGGTTTATTTCGCTGAGTTCTCTTTTTTCTTCTTCTACGGATCGTATTAAGTTTTTTTGGATATTATTGCTGTAAGACTCCTCAATAATTTTGCTTAATTGCTTTTCCGCTTCCAGCAGTTTTAAGTTCCTGGCATCAATAAGGAAGGATTTTAGCTTTTTACTATGCAGGGTATAATCATTTTTGAGATTTTGAAGATTTTTTAACTCTTTTTCCGATTGCCCTTCTTCAAATTCAGGATGTGATTTCACATGGTTTTCAATATCACCGAAAGCCGAAAAGATTTTGTTTGTTTTATTTTCGAACTTTTCAATTCCCTCATTTTTAATAACAATATTTTGGGCCAGGTGAATTTGATGCTCGATCGAACTTTCCAGGGATTTCAGCAACTGCATATGCTTGTAAAACTGCTCGGTAAACAGCTGATGTTGAGTGGAAGAATTTCGGGTCCAGATATTACCGATGGCTAGAAACAAAAGGATAAAAAGCAGGATGGCAAATGTGTTTACCGGTTTTCCTGCGTTTTTCGATTTTCCAAAAAAACTTCTAATCATCAGCCGCTCCGGATTTTTTAGCGCCCTGGACCAGATCGTTGCTATACAACCAAATTAAAATATTGAGGTTATTACCCTATATATTAGTCCTCCAGAATTACATTTTGTAAACAATTTTTTAAATTTTGTGCAAATTTAGTTCTAATATGGAGAGGCCTTTTCTAAAAGGTTTCAAGGGATGGGTTGAGAGGGGGGCAATTATGGGAAACCGCTGTTTTAGGGTTTCTCCAGCCTGTTGCGGGTTTCGCGTGGTAAAGGGTGAAAGATACCTGGGGTTAATTTAAATGCGAATCAAATCAGTTCAAGGTCTCCAGGGCAATTCCTGCCATTTTTTCTGCCGCCCCTTTTTGTTCCTCAAAAAAAGCCTTTGCTTTTGAACCCGGGCCCTGATCTTGCTCTTTTTGTTCCAGAAAGGAATGAACCTTTTCACAGATATCTTCTGCCTTGTTTACGGTAAATGCCAAACCCTGCTTGCGGGCTTCATCCGCTACACGGCCTATATTTCCTATATAAGGACCATGGAGGACGGCGGCGCCGTTTGCCAAAGGTTCTATCAGGCTGTGTCCGCCACCGGGTGCAACCAGACTGCGCCCGATCAATGCGACCTTGCACAAAGAATAAATTCCAGCCAGTTCCCCCATTGTGTCCAGAAGAATAACCGATTTCGGCAGCGAGCCCTCCATTGAGGATCGGCGACAAAAGGGAATATTTTTTTTCTCAAGCAGGGAAGATATATCACCCACTCTTTCAATCCTTCTTGGTGCAAGAATCAGAACCAGGTCGGGATGCATCTTCTTTAAACGAAGGTGGGCTTCCAAAACAATTTCTTCTTCCCCTGCATGGGTGCTCCCTGCTATCCATAAAGGGGTGCTTTCTTCTAATTTGAAGATTTTTCGCAGGCGAATTTTGTCATCGTGATTCATTGGCTGCAATTCATCGAACTTGGGGTCTCCAGCCAATTCAATTTTTTCAGGGTTTACCCCTAGAGCGATCAAGGCTTGTTGATCATTTTTATTTTGCATGCAAAGCCGATCGAATTGTTGGAACATAACTTGAAATAAAGACCCGGCTTTTAAATAATTTTTTGCCGAGGCATCCGAAATTCGCCCATTGAGTACCAGCATGGGTATTTTTTTGTGGTGCAGCTGATCTATCAACCCTGGCCAGAACCCGGTGTCGACAACTAAATATAAATCAGGTTGTATTCTGGAAACAGCCAGCCATGTGAAAGGCAGGCAGTCCAGGGGATGGAAAAAAATATTCTCTGCCACCTTTAAATGCTCCAAAGCTCCTTCATAACCGGAATCGGTAGTGACGGAAACTACGATTTTTAGATTTGGATTTTTTTCATGGATATTTTTTAGAACCGGTGCGGCTGCTTTAACTTCCCCCAGCGAAAGTGCATAGAGCCAGACGGTTTTGGTTCCTTCCTTTTTTCTTCCAGGTGCAAAACCGAAATGATGTTTCAGGAATTTAAATTTATATTTGGAAGAAATGGAAAATAATGTGAATAGAGGAACAATTGCAACAGCAAACAGCAGGGAGAGGATGTGATAAAAAAAAGTCATATCAAACCAAAGCCTGATTTTAAGCGTGACGCGTTTCTTCGATAATTTTTATGCTGCGAAGTACCGCTCCACGGTGTTGGTGGACGGTTTGGGATGCTGCCTGACCGGCTTTTTGCCTGTCTTCGGGGCTTAAAAGAAAATGTTTAAGCTGTGAATAGAGTTCTTCCTCTTTTTGCAGTTGAATGCCACCTCCCGACTCCTTCAGAAGAGTGGCTTCTTCTTCAAAATTATTCATATGGATTCCGAACAGGACGGGCACTCCAAACGCGGCCGGTTCGAGAATATTTTGACCGCCAAACCGGGGATTGAATCCGCCACCCACATAAGCCAGTTTTGCATTTGAGTAAAAACTGTTCAATACCCCCATCTTGTCTAAAAGAATTAATGACCCTTGCTGGCTGGCCCCGTCCCCTTCCATCATTTTTGAAAACAGGGTGTATTCAACTTTAAATTCCCGGATAAGATCTTCTACCTCGCGAATCCGCTGCATATGCCGCGGGGCAATTACCCCGATTATATTTGGGAATTCTTTTTTTAATTTTAAACAGGCCTCCATGACGGGCCCTTCGTCGCCCGGCCGGGTAGACCCGAAAACAATTAAAAAAGAATTGGGATCAAATGGGACAGACTGTTCTTCCACCGACCCGGTGGGAAGGGTATCGAATTTAATGTTTCCTGTTACTTTTATTTTTTCCTCGGGTATTCCCAACTTTAACAATCTCTCCGCATCTACTTGGGAACGCATGGAAAAGAGAGTCACTCCCTCCGTCATCCATAAAAAGAATTTATTGAATTTTCTGTAACTCTTAAGAGATTTTTCAGTGATTCTTCCGTTGATCTGCAATACCGGTATTTTTCTTTTTTTGCATTGCCGCAAAAGACAAGGCCACAACTCCGCTTCGATAAGAATGAGCTGTGATGGCTCGATCTGGCCAAAAACGGGATTCAGCCACAGGGGAATATCTATCGGCAGCCTGAAAACATTCGGCAGATTTTCCTTGATCGCAAAGGCATGCCCCGTTGGAGTGAATGTGGACACGACAATAGGACGCTTTTCGCCCTGCTCTTTTAATACGGTGATAAGCGTTTTTGCCAGACGGACTTCGCCCACCGAACAGGCATGTATCCACAGGCTTTCCTTTAATTTCGGAAGGGCTTTTGCTCCGTTCAGCCTCGCCCTAAAATCTTCTCTAAAGTCAGATGAAATCAGGCACCTTAACAGCAGGAAAGGAGATGCGACAAGCATCAAGGTGATTGTTAAAATATAGTACATAAAATCCATAGGCTAAGAGTATACTCCTAAAAGATTTTAAAATACCGAGAATATGTCAAACCTTTTTTACAAAATCATATCTCCAAATAGGAAATGGTACTGGTTCCCCGTTTTCTGGCTGTTGAGGTTTATTTCCTTTTTTTATCTGCTGGGACATCATTTCCGATTATGGGCTTATCGTTGGGGAATTTTCCCCCAACGCAGCCTGGATTGCAGAGTGATCAGCGTTGGAAATTTGACTCTCGGGGGAACGGGCAAGACCCCCTTCGTTATGATGATTGCGGAAGCCTTGAGGGGCAATGGTTTCAAGCCGGCTATCCTTACAAGGGGTTATGGAGGAAAGTCCAAAAAGCCTGTGAATGTTGTTTGTGATGGGAAAACCATACTTCTTCCACCCGATCAGGTTGGAGATGAGGCAGTGATGATGGCTGAAAAGCTGAAGAACGTTCCTATCGTCACAGGATCTGACAGGTTTCAAACAGGACGTTTTGCCCTGGAAAATTATGAAATCGATACTTTGATTCTGGATGATGGTTTCCAGCACCTGGCTTTGCGTAGAGATTTGGATATCCTGTTATGTGATCACCAGAGGCCGCTTGGGAACAACCATCTGTTTCCTGCGGGAGAACTTCGAGAACCTGCCAGCGAAACGAGAAGAGCAGATATGGTTTGCTTTACCCGGTTTTTAGGAGGACCCATTAAATTTTCCCAGAAATATCTGGGTTCTATTCCACAGATTAAAGCCCATTTCAGGTTGGACTCTTTAATCAATATGGAAAACGGTGAGGTCTGTGATGTTGAGATATTAAAAAATCAACCGGTAGTGGCTTTCTGCGGCATCGCAAACCCGGAAGGTTTTAGGCAGATATTGCAGGATACCCAGGTTCAACTGAAAGTGTTTAAGACTTTTCCCGATCATCATGAATACAGTTTGAATGATATTAAGCAATTGGAATCCCGGGCTTTGGCAGAGGGGGGAAAGTTCGTGCTGCTTTCTGAAAAAGACGCTGTCAAATTAAAGGATATGAAATTTGCTTTACCCTTTTATAAAGTGGTGATCGATTTAGAAATTTTGGAAGGCAGGGAAATATTCAATAAACAAATTACCAGTGCAGGGCTTGGCGTTAATTAATATTGGTTTCCAGGAGAGGCCCGGTTTGCTGATAAGGATTTTAGCCTCCCGTATTAAAATTCAAGAATTCTAATTCAGATGTTTGAAATCAAAAATCTCAGTTCCAATCAGCGGTTTTTGTTGAACATCCTGGTTCCCTCACTTTACCTGTTGCCGTTGTTGTTTGCTTACCTTGGCCCCAAGAACTTCGGATTCGGTTATGACCAGCTGGTTTATACAGGATTGGCTATCGGTGCGGCAGGCGTTGTCCTGTGGATTTTATCCATGTTAACGCTGGGTCCTTCGCTTGCTGTTTTGCCCGGTACGGACAGGTTGGTGACGCGCGGTGTGTATCGATATATGCGCCACCCCATTTATGTTGGCATTGTTTTAACTTTGGGCGGATTGTTTTTAGCCTGTGGTTCTGCGATTTGTCTCGTGTATGTATTTGCGGTGGTCATCCCTTTGAATGTATTCCGCGCCCGAGAAGAAGAAAAGGTATTGCGCCAGCAACTTGGCGAGGCCTATCAACAATATCGCGATAACACCTTTTTTTAATTTTCCCATGACTTTGAAAATAAATTTCCGGGCGCTACTCACCCAATGTGGAGAGCCGATTGAGAATGGAGAGTTGATAATAGAAAATGGAACCATTCTGGAAGTTTCCCCGCAAATTTCCCAGAGAAAAACAGAAACAACATTGGATCTTACAGATCATCTTCTGATGCCGGGGTTTGTAAATGCCCATAGCCACCTGGGGTTAACAGCCCTTGCGGATAAGCTTTCTCCTTCGAAAAGCTTTGCCGGCTGGATCCGCGATTTAATCCCTGTCAATGCTGCTTTGAGTGATGACGAGAGAATGAAGGGAATACAAAAAGGGGCCGGAGAAATGAAAAATTCAGGGGTGACCGGGCTTGCCGATTTTGTTGCCGAGCCTGGTTTGTTAGACCCGATAGGGGGGGCGGGTTTCCGGAGTGTTTTGTTTCTGGAAATTATCGGGTTTCAGGAAAAAAGGGCCAGGGACCTCGCCGATGAAGTGGAGACCCTCTTGAAATCTCAGGGTTCGAAATGGACTTTGGGTATTGCGCCACACGCACCCTATTCTGTTTCTGAAAAATTATTCCTCCAGCTGGATAAACTGGCCAAAGATTATGGATGTTTGCTTTCGACTCATCTGGCTGAAACAGACGAAGAAACTCTGTTCATTGAAAAAGGGGAGGGGCCCCTGGTCGACCTTCTAAAAGACCGGCAGGCCCTTGATGAAAATTGGCAGGCCCCCGCTAAAAGCCCCGCTCGTTTTCTTAAATCTCTAGGAATATTAAATGACATGGTCGCGGTCCATTGCAATTACATTGATGAAGACTACCGTGCGTTGCAGGCCGCCGTGTTTTGTCCGAAAAGCACACAATGGTTTGGGCGTTCCCATTTCCTTCCAGTAAGAAAAATGTTGGATGCAGGAATTCCCGTGGGGCTTGGAACCGATTCGATGGCGAGTAATGATTCCTTGAATTTTCTTGAGGAAATCCGTGTGGCAGATAAACTATTGCCGGATGTGAGCCGCAAAGAAATCCTGAGCATGGCGACCCGGTTTGGGGCGGAAATTTTACGGTTTCCCAGTGGAAAAATTAAACCAGGACAAAAAGGGGATCTTATAGGATTTAAGTTAGAGCATGGCTATAGAGGGGACTGGCACGATGTTCCTTTCGAGCCGCAAAGAAAAAAGGTGGATTTTTATATGATCAATGGGAAATCTCAAGCCTGCCCCTCCTGAATTGTTGTAGAACCGGCCTCAAGCTGCAAAAAATCCCACCCAAAACACGAGCATTGACGTTTCCTTTCAGATCTCTTATAATCTATTGAAATAAAAAGCTTTATTTAATTGAGGCCCTATGCCAGGATTTTCAAGATTCATAGGAATCGTGGGCATTCTATTTTTCCTTTCAGGGTGCTGGTTGAAGGGAGGAGGGGGATCGCCCTTGGGATTCAAGCGAATCACACCGAGAATGGAACAGGAAATGGAGCAGCTTATCAAAGCCGGTTGTGATAAGGAATATCAGTATTTTGATCGGGATATCGCGTTTCTCTATTCGGTGATTCCCGGTGGCGGTCAATGGTATACCGGTGAAAAAGACAAGGCATGGCTTTACTTATTATCTTCGCCCTTAATCGTCCCCTATATTGTTTCCTTTCAGGATGCGCAAAACTCGGTGGACTATTACAATTTCAAGTACACCGCAAGGTTCTGCAGATCAAAACTCAAATTAGCAAAGACCTTGGACGAGTCCCCACCTGTCGAAGAAAAGAAATCCTCAAAAAAATCCCGCAAAAAGAGACATCGACGGCAGAGTAAAAATCTTCCCCAACACTCTGTAAAATAATAAATTATTTATATGTAAAATTATTAGACCTTGTAGAAAAACGCTCGGAGATTTAAAAAAAGAAGTGTTCCAGGCTCACCAAAAAGATTTTGTTAAAATTATTTTTTTTTTTGAAATTTTGTGCTAGAATCGCCTACTTGGTTTTTTATATAGTTTATAAAGGGGCTTTTTTTCTGGGAAAGAAACCGTGGGTCGTGGTATAGTCACCACCATAATCACCCTTTCGTGGCAAAATATCCTGTTAAATCGAAAATTTATAGCCTAAAACCTCCAATTTTTGTTGCAACTTTGAAAATCAAAGTGTAGAGTGGGGGTTTTTTATTTGCTGAGCTGGCATAGCTCAGTTGGTAGAGCAGCTGATTTGTAATCAGCAGGTCGGGGGTTCGAGTCCCTTTGCCAGCTCCAGTTTTAACTAATTGGTTTAAAAAGGACTCTGGCGCCCCGCGTTGGAGGTTAAGGTTGGATGTTTGACCGGCTTTTGAAAGTCGTGTTTTTCCCAAAATTTCGGGGAGGTTCCCGAGTGGCCAAAGGGAACAGACTGTAAATCTGTCGGCTCAGCCTTCGGAGGTTCGAATCCTCCCCTCCCCATCCTGAATTTTGAGGTTGGTTGAACTTGCGGGAATAGCTCAGTTGGCTAGAGCGTCAGCCTTCCAAGCTGAGGGTCGCGGGTTCGAGTCCCGTTTCCCGCTCCACCTTTTTGGTTAGGTTTTTGAGCTTTTTGTGCCCACGTAGCTCAGTGGTGGAGCACTTCCTTGGTAAGGAAGAGGTCATCGGTTCAATCCCGATCGTGGGCTTCGGGTTTTTGTTAGTGACTGGAAAAGCGGATCGTTAATTATTCAATTGATGCGGGCTGAAACCGGGGGGTTGGGTCGCATTTAAACAGGGGTTGTCAGGCATTATGAGAGTGATCGTTCATTTCGCATGCTCGGATTGTAATCGAAAAAATTATTCGAATACAAAAAATAAAAAGACCACCACTCAAAGGTTGGAATTCAAGAAGTACTGTAGGTTTTGCGGAAAACACACCCCCCATAAGGAAACAAAATAAAGAAAAAATCAGGCGGTAGGGAACGGGTTTTCGATACGCTATCGGGCCGGAATGTTTTTCCCCTTCCTGGGCTGGCGAGGATTCCATTAATAGGCCAGTAGCTCTAATTGGTAGAGCATCGGATTCCAAATCCGAGGGTTGGGGGTTCGAATCCCTCCTGGCCTGTATAAACTTTGCTGAGGGTTATGTTTTCAAAAGCAGTCGAGTTTCTGGCTGAAGTTAAGGCCGAGGTAAAAAAAGTGACATGGCCGACTCGTCGGGAGGCAATGAGTGGGACTGCTGTGGTCGTTTTCGTTGTTTTGATAATGGCCATGTTTCTGGGAATTGTTGATGCGATTCTTTCCAAGATCGTTCAGGGGCTCATAAATATCTAAGCGGGTGAATATTGGCTAAGCAATGGTATGTTATTCACACCTACTCCGGGTTTGAACGGAAGGTGAAGTTAAGCATAGAGGAGCAATTCGGGCACTCTAACTACGGTGACCGTTTTGGCGAGGTGGTGATTCCCACCGAGGAAGTTGTCGAGGTTCGAAAGGGTAAGAAAAAAGTTTCTTCGCGGAAATTTTTTCCAGGGTACATCCTTATCAGCGTCGATATGAATCAGGATATTTGGTACATGATAAAAAATACCCCCAAGGTAACGGGTTTTCTGGGGGGTAGTTCGGAGCCGGTTCCTCTTTCAGAGGAAGAGGTGAAGACAATCATGGAGCAGATTAAAGGAGAATCAACGCGGCCGAAGCCGAAGTTCTCCTTTGAAAAAGGTGAAAGCGTTCGGGTTATTGATGGGCCTTTCCTGAACTTCAATGGCGTGGTGGAAGATGTCAACCATGATAAGGGAAAGGTGAGGGTGATGGTTTCCATTTTTGGTCGTGCCACCCCGGTTGAGCTTGAGTTTCCTCAAATTGAGCGTGTGTGAAGTTGTTGGTTGAATAATCAAGTCGTGAAGAAAGAGGTATAGAAGAGTGGCTACCAAAGAAGTAATGGGTCAAATAAAGCTTCAAATTCCTGCGGGTCAGGCAACCCCTTCTCCCCCGGTGGGGCCTGCGCTGGGACAGCATGGTGTGGCAATAATGGATTTTTGCAAAGCGTTCAATGCAAAAACCCAGGGGCAGGAAGGAAGCATCATCCCTGTCATTATTGAGGTGTATAAGGACAGGAGTTTTTCTTTTATTACAAAGTCCCCACCTGCATCCGCCTTGCTCAAGCAGGCCGCGGGAATAGCCAAGGGTTCCTCCAATCCCAGTAAGGAGTTTGTGGGAACGGTGACCCTCGAGCAGGTGCAGGAAATTGCCAAGACTAAAATGGAAGATTTGAACGCTGAGGATATGGACATGGCCGTGAACATCATCAAGGGTTCGGCCAAAAGTATGGGTTTAAAGGTTGAAGGTTAATCAGGGAAAGAATTATGCCTAAGCATGGAAAGAAATACAGAGCGGCCGCCCAAAAGGTGGACTTTGACAAGAAATATGAACTGAAGGAAGCCATTGGGCTTGCCAAGGAATCCAATTCCGAAAAATTTGATGAATCGGTGGATGTGGCGATCCGGCTGAGTCTGGATCCAAGAAAAGCAGACCAGAACATCCGCGGAAGCGTCGTTTTGCCTAAGGGAACCGGTAAAAAATTTCGTGTTCTTGTTTTCGCGAAAGGGGAAAAAGAATCAGAGGCCCGGGCTGCGGGTGCGGAAGAGGTCGGCGGAGAAGATCTGGTCGCGAAAATTCAGGGCGGTTGGATGGAATTCGATCGCGTTGTGGCCACCCCGGACATGATGGGCCAGGTGGGTAAACTGGGTAAGGTTTTGGGTCCCAGGGGTTTGATGCCGAATCCGAAAACGGGGACGGTGACTTTTGATGTCAAGCAGGCGATTGAGCAGATACAGGCGGGAAAAGTGGATTACCGGGTAGACAAGGCAGGAATCATCCATGCTTCCTTGGGAAAGGCCAGTTTTACCGTGGATGATCTGGAGGAGAATTTTCAAGCCCTCATGGCGGCTTTGATTAAAGCCAAGCCGGCTTCAAGCAAAGGGCATTATGTTAAGGGAGTGGCGGTTTCAACCACGATGGGGGTTGGAGTCCGGGTGGCGTATACGCCAAATTAATTTGAAAAATCCCCCCTTGCCGGGGTTGTAATTGAAAGAGGTGGCGAAATTGCCGAATGCTGAAAAAATAAAAAAAGTGGAAGAGCTGAACGGCCTGTTCATGAAGGCCAAGTCCGCCGTCCTTGCGAACTATCAGGGTATTGAAGCTCCGGAATTGACTGCGTTGCGCAGTCACATGCGTGGAAGGTCCATCGACTTCAGGGTGATCAAGAATACCCTGGCAAGACAGGCGGCAAAGAACACCCCTTTTGAGCTTCTTGATGAGGAGTTCAGCGGCCCGGTGTCCCTGGTGGTCAGTTATGAAGACGCGGTAGCACCGGCAAAAGCTTTGGCTGATTATGCAAAAACGGGAGCCCAAAAAACCCCCAAGGTTATTTGCGGTGTGGTTGAAGGGAAAAAGGTATCTCCCGAAGAAGTAAAAGCTCTGGCAGATCTGCCCTCCAAAGAAGCGCTCATTGCGCAGTTGCTTGCAACCATGAATGGCCCGACCACGAACTTTGTCGGGGTTATGGGTGGATTGTTAAGAAAGCTGGTAGGCACACTGGAAGCAATTAAAGAGAAAAAGGCATCCGAATAGACCGGTTCCCGGATTGGGAATCGTTGTGAAAAAATTTTTGAATCGAAATTATTGGATAAAACAATTTTTGAAAGGAGGGCGTAATGGCCGCCACAAAGGAAGACGTAGTTTCCTTCATTGATAATATGACCGTTTTGGAAATGTCCGAGTTTGTAAAAGAACTGGAAGAGAAATATGGTGTGACTGCTGCGGCGCCTGCTGTAGCCGTTGCCGCGCCTGCCGCTGGCGGGGGAGAAGCTGCAGCTGAAGAAAAAACCGAGTTCGACGTTGTTCTTACTGCTGCGGGTGACAAGAAGATCCAGGTTATCAAGGAGGTCCGAACCATCACCGGGTTGGGATTGAAAGACGCCAAAGACCTGGTTGAGGGAGCTCCAAAGCCCATCAAGGAAGGCGTTAAAAAAGAGGAAGCGGAAGAAATCAAAAAGAAAGTCGAGGAGGCCGGCGGTACTGTGGAAGTTAAATAACGGAGATCTGGTGCATCAGTTTAGCATTTGTATTAACAGATAAATTTTCCGTTAATCTTTCTTCCAGAAGGATGCTGCCCTATGTCAAAAAACCGTTCTCAAAGAGCGCTTGGCAATCTTAGACAAAGAAAAAATTTCGCCCGAATTCCGACTGTCATTGGTATCCCCAATCTAATCGAAATTCAAAAAAAATCGTTCGAGTATTTCCTGCAATGGGATGTCGCTCCGCATGAGCGCCAGGTCCGGGGTCTGGAAGATGTTTTCAGTGATGTCTTTCCCATCTCCGACTTGAATGTCAACGCCCGTATTGAATATGTCGGCTTCGAAGTCGGTATATGGGAATGCGGCTGCGGTGAGTTCAAGGAGCTTGGAGGCCCTAATATATTCTGCGATACCTGTAAGGAAGAGGTTACCTATAAGGAAAAGCATAAGTTCAGCGAATGCCGCCAGAAAGGCCTCACCTATTCGGATCCCATTAAAATAATGGTCCGGTTGGTTCTTTTTGATCGAGAGGCGGTGGATATAAATGCCCGCGCGCTGAAAAACCTGGTTGGAAGAGTGATTGTTGAAGAGGTCAAGAAACCGGGAACCTCAAAAAATCTGATTCCCGCTAAAACGGAAGTTACCGAAGAAATTGTAGCGCTTATAGAAAAAGAAAAAGTTCCCCAGGTAACGGTTAATACCGTTCGCGAGGTTAAAGAACAGAAAATCTTTCTGGGCGAAATGCCCGTGATGGGCCCAACGGGTACCTTCATGATCAACGGGGTGGAGCGCGTAATAGTGAGCCAGATGCATCGTTCGCCCGGGGCATTCTTTTCGCACGACAAGGGTAAATCGCATGTCAGCGGAAAAATCCTTTATTCCGCCAGAATCATTCCCGATCGGGGTTCCTGGGTCGATTTCGAGTTCGACATCAAAGACCTGCTCTATGTAAAAATTGACCGGAGACGCAAGCTTCCGGCAACGATCCTGTTGCAGGCTTTCGGAATGGACACCAAAACCATTCTTGAGACCTATTACTCCATTGAAAAAGTAAGTATCACAACAAAAGATTTCCGTTTTTTTATGGGGAGCAAAAACCTGCTCATCGGATTCAAGGTCAAGGAAGATGTGATCGATCCCAAAACCGATGATGTGGTTCTCAAGGCGGGGAAAAAGGTGACCCTGGGTGCGGCCAAAAAGTTAGGCCGGCTGTCCAAGTCAACCAGGGTTGAGATCGATCCCGAAAGCCTGATCGGCCGGTTTTTGTTTGAAGACATCGTTGATCCTGAAACCGGTGAAATTGAAGTCGAGGCGAATTCAGAAATCACCGAGGGGGTTCTTGAGGTCGTCAAGAAAAACAAGCTCAGCGATATTCAAATCCTGCATATTGACGAAGAGACATCGGACACGGTTATCCGGGATACCCTGGCGATTGCAAAAACCCAAAGCCAGGAAGATGCGATCAAGGAGATCTATAAAAGACTGCGTCCGGGAGATCCTCCAACCCCTGAAATCGCGCGCTCTCTTTTTGCAAATCTGTTTTTCAATCCCAAGCGGTACAATCTGTCCGTTGTGGGACGCATCAAGTTGAACCAGAAGTTTGGCCTGGATATCCCCCTGGAAAACAGGTTGTTGACCCTGGAAGACCTGGTGGCCGTTGTAAAACATATCATCGATCTGAAAAATGGAATTGGCGATATAGATGATATCGACCATCTGGGGAACCGCAGGGTACGCGCTGTGGGAGAGTCTCTTGAAAACCAGTTCCGTGTGGGCATCGTGCGAATGGAACGTGCGATCATAGAAAGAATGTCCATTCAGGATCTGGATGTCTCCATGCCCCATGACTTGATCAATTCCAAACCGGTGACCGCGGCGATCAAGGAGTTTTTTGGCAGCAGCCAGTTGTCACAGTTTATGGACCAGACCAACCCGCTTTCTGAAGTCACTCATAAGAGGAGATTGAGTGCGCTGGGCCCGGGAGGTCTGACCCGTGAGCGGGCAGGGTTTGAGGTGCGCGATGTGCATCCGACCCATTATGGTCGAATCTGTCCGATTGAAACACCGGAGGGACCCAACATTGGTCTGATAGCTTCTCTTAGTACTTATGCCCGGGTCAATGACTATGGTTTTATAGAGACTCCCTATAGAAAAGTCGATAACTCCGTTGCCAAGGACGATGTGGAGTTTCATACCGCCCTGGTTGAGGATAATTTTGTTATCGCCCAGGCAAACGCAAAGATGGATGAAAAGAAAAAGTTTGCCGACTCCATAGTCTCGGCACGTAAGGGGGGGGATTTCGTTCTCTCTCCGCGTGAGAAAGTAGACTACATGGATGTGTCGCCGAAGCAGTTGATCAGTGTTGCGGCATCCTTGATTCCTTTCCTGGAAAATGATGACGCGAACCGGGCGTTGATGGGATCTAACATGCAACGGCAGGCGGTGCCGTTACTGCAATCCGAGGCCCCTCTGGTGGGAACGGGTATGGAGGCCATTGTGGCCCACGATTCCGGTGCTGTAGTGGTTGCTGAAAACGATGGGGTTGTCATCAGTGCGGATGCCACCCGCATCGTTATCCGAACCGAAAAGAAACCGGTCGGCAAAGTTAAAACCCGTCGAAGTCAGCTGGATTCCAACGTTGATATTTATTCCCTGAACAAATATCAACGGTCCAACCAGAACACCTGTATCAACCAACGGCCCCGCGTATCTTCCGGGCAGAAGGTGAAAAAAGGAGATGTGCTGGCAGATGGCCCGGCAACAGACCATGGTGAGCTGGCATTGGGGCGGAATATTCTCGTCGCTTTCATGCCCTGGGATGGTTACAACTTTGAAGACGCTATTATCGTGAGTGAAAAGCTCGTCAAGGAGGATGTCTATACCTCGGTTCATATCGAAGAGTTTGAAGTCGAAGCCCGCGATACCAAGCAGGGTAAAGAAGAAATCACCCGCGATATCTCCAATGTAGGGGAAGAAGCCCTGAAGAACCTGGATGAAAGCGGGATCATTCGTGTGGGTGCCAATGTCAAGCCGAACGATATCCTGGTGGGAAAAATAACCCCTAAGGGAGAAACCCAGCTCAGCCCTGAAGAAAAACTCCTTAAAGCCATTTTCGGTGAAAAGGCGGGGGACGTGAGGGATACCTCCCTGCGAGTGCCGCCGGGAGTGCATGGAACCGTCATTGATGTGAAAGTGTTCTCACGGAAAGGAATCGATAAAGATTCCAGAACGCTTGCGATAGAAGAGGAGGAAATCGCTCTTATCGAAAAGGATTATAACGATGAGATTGCTATCGTAAAAAGTGAGACCACGAAAAAAATGCTGGGACTGCTTGTTGGTAAAAGCGCGTCGAAATCCACCACGGTGGGTAAGGCGAGCTTTAAAAAGGGAGAAACAATCCGGGAAGAAGATATTTTTAAATTGAGCATTAAAGACCTGGTAAAAGTTCCCGCCCAGGGAGTGGATGAAAAAGCCCTTCAACAAATGGAGGCCAGTTCCAAAGAACAGGTGGCAATTCTTAAATCCATGCTGGAGGAAAAAGTCTCCCGTCTGAAAAAAGGCGATGACCTTTCACCCGGTGTGATCAAGCTGGTCAAGGTGTTTATGGCCATGAAGCGCAAGCTTCAGGTCGGTGACAAAATGGCAGGGCGACATGGAAATAAAGGCGTTGTTTCAACCATTGTTCCTGAAGAAGACATGCCCTATATGAAAAACGGCAAGCCAATCGAACTCATTTTGAATCCGTTAGGTGTTCCATCGCGAATGAACGTGGGGCAAATCCTGGAAACCAATCTGGGAATGGCTGCCAGGGCAAACGAAAAGCATATGGCAACACCCGTTTTTGATGGCGCAAAAGAAAACGAGGTTCGGGAACTTTTGCGGCAGGGTGATTGTTCTGAAACCGGTGAAGTGACTCTGATTGATGGACGGTCGGGGCAGGCGTTCAGGCAAAAGGTGATGGTCGGGTATCTTTATATTCTGAAACTTCACCATTTGGTAGACGATAAAATTCACGCGCGTTCAACGGGTCCCTATTCACTGGTTACCCAGCAGCCGCTGGGAGGTAAAGCTCAGTTTGGGGGACAACGGCTCGGTGAGATGGAGGTGTGGGCCCTGGAGGCTTATGGCGCCGCGTACACCCTTCAGGAAATGCTCACCGTCAAGTCCGACGACGTGGAAGGTCGAAAACGCATGTACGAAGCGATCGTTAAGGGTGATACGCATCTCAATCCAAGTTTGCCCGAATCCTTCAATGTGCTGGTGAAAGAGTTGCAGAGCTTGGCCATTGATGTGGAGTTGATCGAATCTGGAAAATAAAAATTCTGTTTTCCTCCTGGCCTGGTTTGGTTCTTTATAGAAGTTCTGGTGCAGAGCCTTTAAAGAAAAAATTATTTATAACGGTTTGCGAAAACCTTTATCAAAGGAGAAATCCCTAGTGGATACCCTGACACAATTCGATAAGCCAAAAAATCCTATTTTGTTTGATGCAATCCGGGTTCGCATTGCTTCTCCGGAAAAAATTCGTTCCTGGTCTTATGGTGAAGTGAAAAAACCGGAAACGATTAATTACCGTACTTTCAAGCCGGAACGGGATGGATTGTTTTGCGCGAAAATTTTTGGCCCCGTTAAAGACTGGGAGTGCACCTGCGGAAAATATAAGCGCATGAAGCACAAGGGTGTCATCTGCGAAAAATGCGGTGTGGAAGTCATCCTTTCAAAAGTCAGGCGCGAACGGCTGGGACATATTGAGTTGGCAACCCCGGTTGCGCACATCTGGTATTTCAAAGGTCTTCCCAGCCGACTGGGGCATTTGCTGGATATCCCCCTGAAAGACCTGGAGCGAATCATCTATTTTGAAAACTATGTGGTGACAGACCCGGGTGATTCAGACCTGGAAGTCGGGCAGATTCTTACCGAAGAAGAATACCGTGAAGTGGAAATGGAGTTTCCCGATACCTTTCGCGCCATGATTGGTGCGGAAGGGGTGGCGGAACTTCTCAAGCCCATGAACCTGGAGGATATTTCCGGCCAGTTGAAAGAAGAAATGACCACCACCAAGTCGGTCATGAACAAACGGAAAATAGCCAAGCGGTTGAAGATCGTCGAGGCGTTCAGGAAATCCGGCAACAAGCCCGAGTGGATGATTCTCCAGGTTGTTCCTGTCATTCCCCCCGAGTTGCGCCCTCTGGTTCCGTTGGATGGCGGGCGATTCGCGACTTCTGATTTAAACGATCTCTATAGAAGAGTGATCAACAGGAATAACAGGCTCAAGCGCCTGCAGGAGTTAAAAGCGCCGCAGATCATTATCCGAAACGAAAAAAGAATGTTGCAGGAAGCGGTATCCGCCCTGTTCGATAACGGTCGTCGAGGCCGTACTCTCCGTGGAACGAACAAACGGCCCCTGAAGTCCCTGAGCGATATGCTCAAAGGCAAGCAGGGCCGGTTCCGCCAGAACCTTTTGGGAAAACGGGTGGACTACTCCGGCCGGTCCGTCATCGTGGTGGGACCCCATTTGAAATTCCATCAATGCGGGTTGCCCAAAAAAATGGCCCTCGAGTTGTTTAAGCCTTTTGTGTTTAACCGTCTCGAAGAAAAAGGTTATGCCACGACCATAAAAACGGCAAAGAAAATGGTTGAGCAGGAACGCTCTGAGGTTTGGGAGGTTCTTGAAGAGGTGGTGAAAAATCATCCCGTGCTCCTGAATCGTGCGCCCACACTGCATCGATTGGGTATCCAGGCATTTGAACCGCTGTTGATAGAAGGGAAAGCAATCCAGGTTCATCCCATGGTCTGTACCGCCTTTAATGCCGATTTCGATGGCGATCAGATGGCAGTGCATGTTCCCCTTTCAATGGAAGCGCGTACGGAAAGCAAATTGCTGATGATGTCTTCCAATAACGTCTTGTCTCCGGCAAACGGCAGGCCCATCGCCGTTCCAACTCAGGATATCGTTCTCGGTTGTTACTACATGACCAAAATCCGGGGAGATGTGAAAGGGAGTGGCAAAGTCTTCGCGGATCAAAAGGAAGTGATCGCAGCCTATAACCATGATGAGCTTGATCTGCAGGCGATGATCATGGTGCGAATAGAAAACATTCTTACGCAGACGACCACGGGTCGTGTCATTCTCGGGGAAATACTTCCTGAAGGGTTGCCTTTTGAATTGGTAAACCGGTTGATGGATAAAAAATCGCTCTCCGATCTCATTTTCCAATCCTTCCTGATAGTGGGTCGTGAAAAGACCGTTACCCTGCTCGATGAAGTTAAGCGTCTCGGGTTCAAATATGCAACCGAGGCGGGTCTTACGATCTCCATCGATCAAATGCGGATCCCAAAAACCAAAGTTAAACTGGTGGACAAGACAAACGATGAAGTGCTCAGGGTGCACAAACAATATCGTGATGGACTTATCACCAACGGTGAGCGTTACAACAAGGTCATCGATATCTGGGCGCATGTTACAGAAAAAGTTTCCGAAGAAATGTTTAAAGAGCTGGAAAGTGAAGATGAAGCCATGGTCAGTGGAAAAACGGATAAGGATTTTAATTCGATTTTCATCATGGCGGATTCGGGTGCAAGAGGAAGTGCCCAGCAGTTAAGGCAATTGGCGGGAATGAGGGGATTGATGGCCAAACCGTCAGGGGAAATCATTGAAACACCCATCACCGCAAATTTCCGTGAAGGTCTTTCTGTGATTCAGTATTTCATCTCAACGCATGGTGCCCGAAAAGGTCTGGCGGACACCGCGCTCAAAACCGCAAACTCCGGCTATCTCACACGCCGCCTGGTCGACGTCGCACAGGACATGATTGTTCAGGAAGAGGATTGTGGAACTTTGAAGGGAATCGACGCGATCTCTCTGGTTGAGGCGGGTGAGATTATCCAGCCCCTGGGCGAAAGGATTCTGGGGCGAACGGTTCTGGAGGATGTTGTCGATCCTTTCACGGGAAATGTTCTGGCGGAAGCCGATAGCCTGATCGAAGAAGATACGGTTACGGCTATTGAAAACGCCGGAATCGAAAAAGTTAAAATGCGCTCCTGCCTGACCTGTGAGTCGAAACAGGGAGTTTGTATTAAATGTTATGGTCGCAATATGGCAACACTCAAGTGGGTCGAAGTCGGTGAGCCGGTAGGTGTGATCGCGGCGCAATCCATTGGTGAGCCCGGAACCCAGTTGACCATGCGTACTTTCCATATCGGCGGTACCGCAAGCAGGGTGGTGGAGCAGACGACCCTGAATACCAAGCGTGGAGGAGTCGTAAAATATATGGGACTCAGGACGCTCAAAAACCAGGCCGGTGAAATTATTGTAATGAATCGAAACGGAAGCCTGGTGGTGCAAGACGAAACCGGCAGGGAAAAAGAACGGTTTTCTGTTGTGTATGCTGCGAAGCTGAAAGTCAATGATGGCCAGGAAGTGCAGGAAGGGCAAACATTGATCGAATGGGACCCTTATACCAATGCCATCCTCACTGAGGTTGAAGGTACCATTGCCTTCGGGGATATCGTGGAAGGTGTGACCATGAAAGAAGACTTTGATGAAATCACGGGTCTTTCAACCAAAGTCATTATCAGCCATCGGGATGAAAAGAAGCAGCCTAGAATTTCCCTTAAGGATGTCAAGGGTGAAACCGTTCGCCGTTATATTCTCCCCGCGGGAGCAAACATCAATGTCAATGAAGGTGACCATGTAAACGCCGGTGACTTGATTGTAAAAATACCTCGTGAATCCGCAAAAACAAAGGACATCACCGGGGGTCTGCCAAGGGTCGCGGAACTTTTTGAGGCGCGAAAACCCCATGAACAGGCAACGATCACTGAGATTACCGGGAAGGTCAAGTTTGGCGGTTTCGTGAAAGGAATGCGAAAAGTGATTGTTGAAAGTGAATCCGGAGATGAATGCGAATACCTGATTCCCCGAGGAAAACATATTAATGTTCACGAGGGCGATGAGGTGGTGGCCGGTGAAGCGCTTATGGATGGCGCTTCCAACCCGCATGATATTCTTCGTGTCCTGGGTGAAGACGAGCTGCGAAAGTATCTGGTTAATGAAGTGCAGGAGGTATACCGGCTCCAGGGCGTGGCGATCAACGATAAACATATCGAGGTCATCGTTCGGCAAATGTTGCGTCACTTAATCATTGAAGATTCAGGGGATACGGAATTTCTGATCGGTGAGCAGGTCACGAAAAAAGTATTCAATGCAGCAAATCAGGAGGCAATCAAGAATAAGAAAAAACCCGCAAAAGGAGCTCCGGTTCTATTGGGAATCACCAAGTCATCGTTGAGCACCGAAAGCTTTATCTCGGCTGCATCCTTTCAGGAGACCACTCGCGTGTTGACAGAAGTGAGTGTGAGCGGCAAGCGGGATAATCTGGTGGGTTTGAAAGAAAATGTAACTATGGGCCGGCTGATTCCTGCTGGAACAGGGTGCCGGGCTTATAGCGGAATTCGCATTGAAGAACCGGAAATGGAAAATAGCGAGGAAAAAGAAGAGGAAGAGACAACGGTAGCCGCTGAGTAAGTATCTGCTTTTTTTAGCTTGACTCCGGGATTTTCAATGGTACAATTACACCTTTTTCACGCCATTTTTCACCTGATTTAACCCTTTGTTTTTATTGACTTCATAGGGTGCGTTCAGTTTTATTTGATGGGGTATGCGCCGTTTTTGTTGATGCCCATGCGTGTTTTTCATTTTGGGGGATGATTTTTTGCCAACAATTAATCAATTAGTGAAAGCCGGAAGGTCCAAACCGGTTAAGAAAACAGACAGTCCGGCACTGAAAGCGTGCCCTCAAAAACGAGGTGTCTGCGTCCGGGTTTATACCTCGACGCCCAAGAAACCCAATTCGGCGCTCCGGAAAGTGGCGCGTGTACGCCTGACCAATGGGATGGAGGTGACAACCTATATTCCCGGTGTTGGGCATAACCTGCAGGAGCACTCCATTGTGATGATCCGGGGAGGCCGCGTAAAAGATCTGCCGGGTGTCCGGTATCACGTGGTTCGGGGCAGTCTCGATACCCTGGGTGTGGAAGGCCGAATGCAGAGTCGTTCAAAATATGGGGCCAAGAGGCCAAAAAAATAGAAAAAAACTATGGCAAGAAGACGAGAAGCGCAAAAAAGGAAAATCACTCCCGATCCAAAATTCAACGATCTTTTGGTGGCCCGGTTCATCAACTGCATTTTGAATAAGGGAAAAAAGGGGTTGGCCGAAACTATTTTTTACAAGGCTTTGGAAAATATTGAAGCCAAAGGAAAAGAAGACCCGTTGCGCGTTTTTCGCAAGGCCATAGAAAATGCCGCCCCCCTGTTGGAGGTAAGGTCCCGTCGAGTGGGAGGGGCCACCTATCAGGTTCCCGTCGAAGTGCGGGAAAACCGGAGAATGGCGCTCAGCATCCGTTGGGTGATTCAGAATGCAAGGCAAAGATCGGGCCGTACCATGGCTGACAAGCTGACCGGAGAAATCATGGACGCCTTTAATAATGCAGGTGGAGCCATCAAGAAAAAAGAAGAAGTTCATCGAATGGCGGAAGCGAATAAGGCGTTTGCGCACTATCGGTGGTAAAGGGAGCTATTAGGTAAAAAAATGAGTAAAAAAACCGAACTCGAAAAGACCCGCAATATAGGAATCATTGCGCATATTGATGCGGGGAAAACCACAACCACCGAAAGGGTCCTTTACTACACCGGGAAGAGCCATAAGATCGGTGAAGTTCACGATGGCAATGCCACGATGGACTGGATGGAGCAGGAGCAGGAGCGCGGAATCACCATCACGTCGGCGGCAACGACCTGTTCCTGGCAGGGGCACAAGATCAATATCATTGATACCCCGGGTCATGTGGATTTTACGGCAGAAGTTGAAAGGTCATTGCGTGTCCTCGATGGCGCAGTTGGTGTCTTCGATGCAGTCAGTGGAGTTGAGCCGCAGTCTGAAACCGTCTGGCGTCAGGCCAGTAAGTACAATGTGCCGCGAATCTGTTTCGTGAATAAAATGGACCGGGCGGGAGCCGACTTTCTGGGATGCGTTGAGCAGATGAAGGATAAGCTAAATGCCCATCCCGTTCCTATTCAATTGCCTTTGGGTGCCGAGGCTGATTTCGTTGGTGTGATCGATCTGATTAACATGAAGGGGAACATCTATTCCGATACCAAGAATAAAGGCGAGACCTTTGACGTGATAGATATCCCGGACGAATATAAAGATCAAGCCGAGGAATATCGCGAAAAACTCATCGAATCGATATCCGATGTGGATGACGCCATCATGGAAAAGTTTTTAGGCGGTGAAGAAGTTTCGATAGAAGAAATCAACGCCGCATTGAGAGCGGGCGCCCTTGAATCGAAATTCACCCCCGTCTTATGTGGCGCCGCTTTTAAGAATAAAGGCGTTCAGCAATTGCTTGACGCGGTTGTAGCCTACCTCCCTTCACCCCAGGAATTAAAAACCATTACCGGGACAAACCCAAACACGCAAGCCGAAGAAACCCGCAAATTAGAAGTGGGAGATAATTTTTCTGCGTTGGCTTTCAAAATAATGACCGACCCTTTTGTGGGCCAGTTGGCATTCGTAAGGGTTTATTCCGGGGAGCTGGCGAGCGGGTCTTATGTCTACAATTCCACTAAAAATGAAAAAGAACGGGTGGGACGAATTTTAAGGATGCACGCGAACAAGAGGGAGGAAGTTGATGTTGTGCGTGCAGGAGACATTGCAGCGGTGATTGGACTGAAAAAATCCTACACCGGTGACACGCTGTGCGATAAGGATCATCCTATTATTCTTGAGGCGATTCAATTTCCCGAGCCGGTTATCTCAGTGGCTATTGAGCCAAAAACAAAAGCGGAACAGGAAAAGCTGTCCGATTGTCTCGTCAAGTTGTTGCAGGAAGATCCCACCTTTCAGGTGCGGGTTGACCCCGATACCAACCAGACCGTCATTTCCGGAATGGGCGAGTTGCACCTTGAAGTTCTGGTTGATCGAATGCGCCGGGAATTCTCGCTTGATGTGGATGTTTCCAAACCGCAGGTGGCCTTTAAGGAAACCATCACCAAGGCGGTTGAGCATGAAAATAAATACGTCAAGCAAACCGGTGGTCGGGGTCAGTACGGTCATGTTGTTATCAAGGTTGAACCGAGAGAGGCTGGAACCGGGTTTGAGTTCGTAAACAAGATTGTTGGCGGAGCAATTCCCAGAGAATACATTCCGGCAGTGCAAAAGGGAGTTGTTGAGTCAATGGCGCGAGGAATTCTTTGTGGGTACCCCGCAGTTGATATTTCGGTGACGTTGCTTGATGGATCTTTTCATGATGTGGATTCGTCGGAGATGGCGTTTAAGATATGTGCGTCCATGGCATTCCAGGAAGCGTGTAAAAAGGGAGCGCCGCAGATGCTGGAGCCGGTAATGGAAGTGGAGGTGGTCACTCCCGAAGAATTTATGGGAGATGTGATCGGTCGGCTCAATTCCAAGCGCGGTAAGATCAAGGATCTTTCAGATCGTGCCGGCGCAAAAGTGGTTCGGGCGGAGGTTCCTTTGTCGGGAATGTTTGGGTACTCCACCGATCTTCGATCGGCGACCCAGGGCCGGGCCAGTTACTCAATGGAGTTTGCAAAGTACGATGCCGTTCCGGCTCAGCTGGCAGAAGAATTAATTGCCAAGTCCACCGGCGCAAGTGAGAAATTAGCAGTTTAATAAATAATACATATATTGGAGTGAATCAGCATGGCTAAAGAAAAATTTGTTCGTGATAAACCGCATTTGAACGTTGGGACCGTTGGTCACGTTGACCATGGTAAGACGACTCTTACTGCGGCAATTTCAGAGGTTCTATCTAAAAAGGGGCTTGCTGAGACCATCGCCTTTGATCAAATTGATAAGGCTCCTGAAGAGAAAGAGCGGGGCATTACTATTGCTATAGCTCATATTGAATACAGTACTGAGAACCGCCATTATGCCCATGTGGACTGTCCCGGTCATGCGGACTATGTAAAAAACATGATCACCGGTGCGGCTCAAATGGATGGGGGGGTTCTGGTAATTTCGGCTAACGATGGTCCTATGCCGCAGACTCGTGAGCATATTCTTTTGGCCCGCCAGGTTGGTGTGCCTAAACTCTGTGTGTTTATGAATAAATGTGACATGGTGGACGATCCCGAACTGCTTGACCTGGTTGAGCTGGAAGTCCGTGAGCTGCTGAGTAAATATGATTTTCCCGGCGATGATGTGCCGGTTATTCGTGGTAGCGCTTTACAGGCCCTGGAAAACCCGGAAGACGAAGAAAAAACCAAATGCATCTGGGAATTGATGGAAGCTCTGGATACCTATTTCCCGGTTCCGGATCGCCCTGTAGACAAGCCTTTCCTGATGCCTATTGAAGATATCTTCAGTATTTCCGGTCGCGGAACCGTTGCAACCGGCCGTGTTGAGACGGGAGTGATTAAAGTGGGCGAGGAAATCGAGATTGTGGGTTTCCGTGAAACAACCAAAACCACCGCAACCGGTGTGGAAATGTTCCGCAAACTTCTGGATGAAGGGCGGGCAGGTGAAAACGTAGGTGTCCTTTTGCGGGGTACCAAAAGAGAAGAGATTGAGCGTGGACAGGTCCTGGCTAAGCCGGGTTCCATTACGCCTCATACCAAGTTCAAGGCGGAAGTTTATATCCTGACTAAAGAAGAGGGGGGTCGTCATACCCCGTTCTTTAATGGATATCGACCGCAGTTTTATTTCAGGACGACAGATGTTACCGGTGTTGCGTCATTGCCTTCGGGGGTTGAGATGGTGATGCCGGGGGATAATGTTGCGATGGAAATAACGCTTATTACACCCGTTGCAATGGATAAAGGGCTTAAATTCGCTATCCGTGAGGGTGGCCGTACGGTAGGTGCGGGAGTTGTTGGTGAGATCATAGAATAATGAGCGACCAGAAAATACGTATTAAATTAAAGGCTTATGACCATAAGCTGCTGGACTGGTCGGTTGCGGAGATAGTTGAAACCACCCGTCGCACCGGCGCCAAGGTTGTGGGCCCTGTTCCGTTGCCCACGGTGAGGAACAGGTGGACGGTATTGAGGTCGCCGCATGTGGATAAGAAATCTCGAGAGCAGTTCGAGATACGGACTCACAAGCGGATCATGGAAATTCTTGAGCCCACACCGCAAACCGTGGATGCGTTAATGAAGCTGGATCTTTCCGGCGGTGTGGATATTGAGATCAAGCTTTAAAATGGAAATGCGATGAGCGCGTTATTAGGAAAAAAGTTAGGTATGACCCAGGTCTTCAACGAGAAGGGGGATTGTGTGCCCGTTACCGTTGTGCAGGTCGAGCGGTGTGTGCCGGTACTGAAACGGACGGTTGAAAAAGACGGATACGATGCGGTCCTGCTGGGGTACGGCAATAGAAAACCCAAGCACACGAACAAACCGTTGCAGGGTTTTTACGACAGGCACAAGGTTGAGCCTGCAAGAATTCTTAAAGAATTCAGAAACCAGGATGTCGATGATGACGCGATTGGAAAACCCATCAAGGTTGATATTTTCAGCGAGGGTGATGAGGTTGAAGTTGTGGGTGTGACCAAGGGTCGAGGTTTTGCCGGAGTTTTCAAGCGGTACAACTATGGCGGCGCTCCCGCCTCGCATGGTCATCACGAGAGTTATCGCGGAACCGGTTCTGTGGGAATGCACACCTATCCGGGCCGAGTGCTTAAGGGAATGGGGATGCCGGGAAGAATGGGTGGCAAGACGAAGCATTTGAAAAACCTCAAGGTAGTCAGAGTGGATGTGGAAAACAACGTGCTTCTTCTTAAGGGCTCCGTTCCCGGTGCCAATGGCGGGTTGCTGAGAATTTTTAAATCGTAAGGGATAAAGTTTAAATATGCCTGAATTAGATGTAATAGATACGGAAAACAAAAAGGTCGGTACCGTTGAGGCCTCTTCCGGTGTGTTCGAAACAAGGGTCCGCGAGGAACTGGTCCAGCGTTATGTGACCATGCAGCTGGCGACCCGTCGTGGGGGTAATGCGGCGACCAAGCAGAACAAAGGCGATCTGCATGGTAGTAATGCCAAACCCTGGCGGCAGAAGGGTACCGGTCGGGCGCGTTCCGGGAACACGCGGTCCCCCGTCTGGCGAGGCGGGATGACGGTGTTTGGCCCCAGCCCCAGGAGCTATGCGTTTACCCTTTCCAAAAAATCTAAAAAGCTGGCTATCAAATCGGTTCTTTCCGAAAGATTTAAAAACCAAAATATTTCTGTTGTTGACTCCATTTCACTGGAGCAACCCAAAACCAAAGATGCTGCGGCGATCATTAAGAAACTGAATCTTCCAAATAAAACTTTATTCATTCTGGCTGAAAAAAACCAGAACTTTCAGCTGGCGGTACGCAATTTACCTTATAC
>WAIB01000024.1 GCA_009873655.1 Nitrospinota bacterium
TGCGATCATCAAAAACAGACCCCTTTTTGACAGGCATAAGGTATCCCCCCGATTATAGGGATACACTTAAAAGGTTTTACCGGTTATAAATAAAATAGAAAATTAATAGTTTGGAGGCGGTAATGGAAGTAAAAATGATTCGGGGGTTGTCAGGGTTACTATTGATGGGGATTTTATTGTTCCTGACGGGGTGTCAATCAGTAGTTACTTCCGCAGCGCAAAAAGCCTGGGAAAACCGAAGTACGGAAGATCAGGTCACCGACGCAAAAATTCATACCGGCATTCTTGACCGGGTAAAAAATAAAGATAAAGGGCTTTTGCTGGATATCGGTGTGGATGTCTGGGGGCAGCGCGTGATGATTAACGGTACCCTGGATGACAATAATACCCGTTCTGAAATTAAAAGTCTGGCTCGGGAGAATTCCCGAATAAAAGCTCTCTACAATGAATTCCAGATCGTTTCAAAAGCTGAAAAAGAAGCCCGGCGGGAACAAAAGGAAAAAGGCGATGACGAAAAAAGCGGGACAGGGCAGGCGGTTAATGATTTCTGGATTGAAACTAAAATAAAAGCACAGCTATTGGCCAACGGAAATGTGAGTTCGGTGAATTATTTTTATCGCTCTGCTCAAAATAAGGTTTATGTGATTGGTGAATCCGGCACAAGTGTTGAAAAGGAACTGGTGTTGAGTATTATCCGTGAAACCGAGGGCGTGAAATCGGTCACTGAATATATTGAGGTGACATCCGCCTCGTATTAGATTTATCCAAGCCGGATTATTTAAAACTTCGCCGTTGCAGGTAGATTTCGACCGTATTTTTGAAATTGCTGGCAACGGCGATGTCGCTCATGCCGCTGTGATTATAGTCGCCACTGGTGATCGCCAGCACCGTGCCCCCATCCACCACATAATCACGTGTGGGGTAATGAAAGCTTCCGTTTGGGTTGCGAACCACCAGTGAAAAACTGCTGGAGCGGGAATTTGCAACCGCAACATCCTTGAGCTTGTCGGGATTGAAATTTCCAGCGGTCAGGGCGAAGGGTCCACCCCCTCCTGAAAATGAGATGGGTTCCGAAAAGCTGCCATCTCCGTTGGAATAAAGCATATACAGGTTGTCACCCTGGCCGGAAGCAAATACCAGGTCGGATTTTCCATCGTTGTTCATATCTTCCAGAATGACGGCAAGAGGAACCAGTTGCTTTGCGTAAACTCTGGGTTTTTGAAAGGTGCCGTTTCCGTTGCCCAAAAAAACCCGAATGGAACTGAAACTCGAACTGCTGGTGGCCAGGGCAATATCTTGATTGCCATCCCCATTGAAATCTTCTGAAACCCCTGAAAACGATCGTGACCCGGATAGGTAAGTTTTCCCTTTTTTAAAATAGCCATCTCCTTTCCCGATATAAATTTCCATCTGGTCGAAGGTCAAGGTCACCGCCGCATCGAGTTTTTCATCGTTGTTGAAATCGGCGAGGATTACGTTCAAAGGAACTTTTCCCGTTTTTATTGGGATCGGTTTTCTAAAACTGCCGTCACCGTTTCCCGGCAACACCACAAACATTTCTTCCCCACGCGAATTGACCACCAGATCGGGAATGCCGTCGCGATTGACATCCCCCTGGGCTGCCATGGTGGGTTCTTCGGCGAGCCGGATGTGGCGGGCATTATGGAATGTGCCGTCGCCCTTTCCATAGAGCAGGCTCAGACTGCTGTCTTTTGAGTTTACGGTTACCAAATCCGGTTCTCCATCCAAATTGAGATCGTGGGTTAATAGAAAAGCCGGTCCTTTGCCGACCGGCATCACATCGAATTTGTATAGCAAGTCGGGTGGCGGAGAGGGGAGATCGCAACCGAATAAAGCCAAAAGGCCGAAAAACCAAAGGGGGATTGATTTACGTGGATTCATGAATTTGTTGGAAGATGGTTAACACCCTGTTTTTAAATTTCTTGATTTTGGATAAGGTCTATGAAAAGATTACCTTCTTTTTACCAGATATGATAATTTAGTGTTCATATAATTTAGAAGATGGTCTTATCCCTTGCTCCAACTTTTGAGTTGGGGCTAATGGGTCTGCTGAAGTATTAGAATTCATTCAGCATTCCCTTTTTAAAACCCATGAGGAGGTACCTATTGCGTTCTTACCAGAGTGTCCTGATTTTAAAACCCGATATTGAAGAATCCCGCGTAGATGAAGCTCTCGGAAAAATAGGGGAGTTCATAAAAAGTAACGGCGGCGCCATTTTAAAAACAGAAAAGTGGGGCAAAAAGCGCCTGGCCTACCGCGTTAAGAAAAACCGTTTTGGAATTTATCTTAACCTTTACCATACCCTGGAGCCTTCCGGTGTCGTTGACCTGGAAAAAAAATACAAACTCTTTGACCTGATTATCAAGTTTATGGTTGTCAGCTTGACAGACGATGAGCTGGAAAGGGCATTGGGACGTAAAGAAGAGGCTGAAGGGGGAGAAGAAAGTGAAACCACCTCAATTTTGGGTGATGAGGACTAGCTTTATCAATTTAAACGATAAGAATACCGGATAATTAAAAATGGCTTCTTTTAATAAAGTACTCTTAATGGGGAACCTGACAAGAGATCCCGAACTTCGATATACATCTGGGGGAACAGCGGTTGCCAGCTTTGGACTTGCGGTCAATAGAAAATTCAAGCAGGGCGAAGAATGGAAAGATGAAGTTTGTTTTGTTGATATTACCGTTTGGGCAAAGCAAGGTGAGAACTGCGCAGAATATTTGAATAAAGGCAGCCTGGCTTTTATTGAAGGCAGATTGAACTACCAGACCTGGGAGGCAGAAGGGGGCCAGAAAAGAAGCAAGCTGGAAGTGGTGGCCAATAATGTACAGTTTTTATCAAAGCCGGGAACAAAAATGGACATGGGCTCAGGTCCGGATTCTGTTTCCGATGCTGACGATATCCCATTTTAATCAAACTATAAATAAAGAAGGTAATCATGGCTGAGCAAACTAAAAAACGTTCATTTTTTTCACAAAAAATCTGTCGGTTTTGCAACGATGATGACAGCAAAGTTTATATCGATTTTTTCGATATTAAGGCATTGAAACCCTTGATTTCCGAGAGAGGTAAAATTGTTCCCTCAAGAATTTCCGGAAACTGCGCCAAGTGCCAAAGGTTGTTAACAAGGGCGATTAAGAGGGCCCGTAATATCGCATTACTGCCTTTTTCTGTTCAGCATTAATTTTGGATCAAAGACCACAACCGCAAAATTTTTTGTTGCCTGTAGCTCTGGTTTTTGCGGTTCTAATTGCTCTTGTGGTTTTTCCACCCTTAGGGGCATTGGTAGGGATACTTTCCCCTTTTCCGCTGGCTTTTATTTTTTTACAGCGGGGTAAACAACCAGCACTGGTTTTGATGGCCCTTATCTTTGGTGTCATCTGGTTTTTAGTGGGGCAGAACCAGGCTCTGCTTTTCATGGCTGAGTATGCCGTGATGGCGATTATATTGGGTGAAATGATCCGTGCAGGATTTCCCGGAGACCGGTGCATCGGCGCATCGGCACTGATTTCAGGGGGGGTGTCCCTTTTCCTTTTGGTGGCCTTGGTAGGGGACCAGGATTCGACCGTTAAAGAATTTTTTGAGAAGCAGATAAGGGCTCACTTCGCGCAATCGATTGAAACTTTTGAATCGGTCGGGGAAAATAAGGCAGAAGTAGAGAACATGAAGGCGTTTGTGGAAAAAATGGTAGGGGGATTTGCCTCTTCCTATCCCGCATTCGTTCTCGTGGGGTCTTTAATAAGCGCCGTGGCAAATTATAGCCTGTTGCGATTAGTATGGGGGCGCATTTATGGGCCGGGACTGTTTCCGGAGAGTTCCTTTGCCGAATGGGTCTGCCCGGAAAATTGGGTGTGGGGTTTCATCGCGGCCAGCATGGCATTGTTTCTCGGTCAGGGAGTGGTTGCAGAGGCAGGGCTGAACTTATTTGTCGTAATGATGGTTGTCTATTTTGCTCAAGGAATGAGCATCGTAGTTCATTTTTTAAAGGCAAGAAAAGTTCCGGTTTTTTTCTGGTTTGTTCTTTTTATTTTAATTTTTGCCCAACCCCTTCTAATTGGCCTGGTAGCGGGTATGGGCGTATTTGATATATGGGTGGATTTCAGAAAAATAAGAAACCCTGTTTCAAGTGAAGAAAGTTAGTCGTTTATAGGAAAGGAAAATAATTTATGAAGCTGTTGTTGAAAGAAGATGTAGACGGGCTTGGATTTTGTGGTGATGAAGTGGAAGTTAAAGATGGATATGGAAGAAATTTCCTGATTCCAAAAGGGAAAGCTTTGCTGGCCACGCCAAATAATCTAAAGGCCTTCAATCATCAAAAAAGAATTGTTCAGGCTAAAGTTAAAAAGGTAACCGCCATTGCCCAGGGAGTTGCGGATGAAATCACCAAGGTGACCCTTCAGACAAAGAAAAAAATGGGCGAGGGTGGAAAAATGTTTGGCTCTGTGACCGCCCAGGAAATTTCTGATTTGTTGAAAGCAAAGGGAGTTGAAGTTGACCGCAGAAAAATTCAAATTCAGGAACCCATTAAAAAGGCGGGTGAATACACGATCCCGGTCAAGCTTCACCCCGAGGTAACCGGGCAGATCAAGCTCACCGTTGAAGGGGAGAAGGTTGAAGAAAAAACGGAAACTGAAGAACAAAAGGAAGCACCGGAACAACCTCAAGAAGAAAAATAATCCCATTTGGTTGAGCATAGAAAATCATGGCAGATGCCCTGACCGAAATCTCTCTGAACAAACTCCCTCCCTATAACAAGGAGGCCGAACAGAGTGTGCTGGGTTCCTGCCTGCATTCCACCGAAGCCATTGCCAAGGCCCTCGAAGTGCTCACTGAAGAGGATTTTTATAAGGCCGCCAATAAAAAAATCTTCATTGTTATGCGGGAGCAGTTTGAGGCCAATGAGCCCATTGATGTTCTTGCCCTCGCCGACCGGTTACGAAAAAAGGATGAACTGGACAACGTAGGAGGCCTCGAATACCTGAGTCTGCTTGAGGATTATGTTCCCACGGCCACCGCTGTCACTCACCATGCAAAAATTCTCAGGGAGAAAAAGATTCTCAGGGATCTGATTCAAACCGCTACGGATATCGTTTCAAACAGCTATAGTGACCGGGAAGATGTGGACACTCTTTTGGATAAAGCGGAGCAGTCCATATTTGAAATTTCAGAGAAGAGAACCAAGCCCAGTTTTTTCAAACTCCCTGATGTAATCCGGGAAAACGTTTCCAACCTGGAAAAACTTTCGATGAAGCCGGGCATGGTTACCGGCATTTCATGCGGTTTCACAGACCTGGATAATATGACCGCCGGATTTCAACCTTCCGACCTGATCATTCTTGCGGCCCGGCCCAGTATGGGAAAAACAAGTTTTGCCCTGGACATCGCTCGTTTTGTTTCTTTGCACGAGGCTATCCCTACCGCCATATTCAGCCTGGAAATGTCCAAACAGCAATTGGGAGTCAGGTTGCTTTGTTCGCAGGCAAGAGTAGATTCATCAAAAGTCAGAACGGGTTACCTTGCAAAAAGCGACTGGCCGAAAGTTCACGATGCCGGTCGCAGACTATCAGAAGCCAAAATGTTTATCGATGACAGTGCCGCTCTCACCGTATTGGATGTCAGGGCGAGGGCTCGCAGACTGGCCGCGGAACAGCCTCTCGGACTCATCATCATTGACTATTTGCAGTTGATGCAGGGACGCGGAAATACAGAAAGCAGACAGCTGGAGGTTTCGGAGATTTCACGCGGGTTAAAGGCCTTGGCCAAAGAACTCAATGTGCCTATCCTCGCCCTTTCACAGTTAAGTCGCGCGGTTGAAAGTCGGACAGATAAGCGTCCCATGCTTTCAGACTTGAGAGAGTCAGGCTCCATTGAGCAGGATGCGGATGTCGTCATGTTCATTTACCGCGATGTGGTCTATAACCCGGAAACGGATGATCCGGGAAAAACGGAAATCCTGGTTCGAAAACAAAGGAATGGCCCTATTGGCGATGTTCGATTGCATTTCGAAAACCAGTTCACCCGGTTTTTTGACCGGGCTGAAAGGGATGATGTGCCACCCGAAGCGGAAGATATCGGTGGTTTTTGATCTTTTCATTTATAACGGCAAAAGGAAATCCCCCATGGTTGCAGTTACCTTACTTTTGATTTTTAGTATTTCATTCAATCCTGCACCCCTGTTTGCGCAGGTTCACCCCGGGTATGAAAATTTTAAATTGTCGGCTAAAGATGAAGCTGAATTGCTTTTTGCAAGGGGCCGTTATAAAGAGTCCATTGAAAAATTTAAGGAGATACTCAAATCAGAAAAGGAGACGAGTTATATTTTCCGCATGATGCTGAAAGCCTGGCAGGCAATGCAAGATCTTGGCAGTGCAGAACAGTTTTTGAAAAACTACCCCAGACCTGACTCCACCCATTTCTGGTATGCGACCGGATACTTAAATTATCTCAAGGGTGAATACACTCATGCCGAAAAAGCTTTTATACAGGCAATCGAGAGGGAAGCTGAAAACGGCCTTGCATGGAACAATTGGGGCGCCATACTCTCGGAAAAAAAACAGTACGAACTTGCGGTAGACAAAGTTAAAAAAGCAATTGATGTAAACCCGAAAGAACCCATGTTCGTTTGGAACCTCAATAAAATTTATAAGGAAATGGGGGAGCCCGATCGATTTAAAAACGAATATAAAAATCTTCTTCAGCAGAATTCCCAACTTGCCTGGGCGTATGGAAAAATTCTGGTGCGAGTGATCCGGCAAAGGGCATTTGGCTCTTACTCAAAGGGCGAACTGGACCAGGCAATTGCTGGGTTTGAAGAGATGCTGAAAATTTACCAGGAAATAGGGGACACAAAAGGTCAGGTTCCTGCTTATTTTAGTTTGGGGCTTCTTCATGAAGAAAAAGGAAACGGCCAAAAAGCCCGGGAATATTTCAAGCGAGTATTAGCAATAAACCCGAACCACATCCAGGCGCGGGATAAAATTAAAACGTTAGATTGATAGCAATGTTCAATCAGAGTTGAAAGGCAGGCTTGTTGGCGAATCCAGTTATTCGAGAGAGCTGTTGTTACCGCGCTTTTGGGATTTAACTGTTGACAAATAAGGAATTTAAGCGTTAGGATTGGGAAGTTTGCAAAGTTCCAAAATTTGCAATAAAAAGGAGAAAGAGTGCAAAAAGACGAATTTACGGTAGTTGTATTTCCTGGGGCTATGGGTTCCCCAAAAAAGTTCTGCCTGCCCAAAAAATTTGCAAAACTGGCCTTTACCATCATCGGTGTTTTCCTTTTAGGTTTCCTTGGCTCTTCCGTTTATTTTGTGCAGCAATATTTGGAATTGCGTGGCAATGATACGGAACTGGCAAAGCTTCGAAAAGAGTCGAAGATAAGGAAAATTCAGGTCGAAAAGTTTTCCCATCAGGTTAAGAATTTTGAAACCGAGATGGCTCGGCTGGAGCGGTTTGAGAAAAAGCTGCGGGTCATCACTGCACTTGAAAATTCTCCGAAATCGGTTGAAAAGAACTGGGGTGTCGGTGGTCCTTTTGGTTTGACTGCAAGCAGCTTTAATACGGCTATGGGTCGTGGGGCCGCAAGCATGATTGAACGTTTATCGAATGGTCTGGACCATTTGGATAAACAGGCAAAAATACAAAGCATCAGTTTTCAGGAATTAGATAACTTTTTCAAAAACCAGAAATCGCTTCTTTCTTCTACCCCGTCCATCTGGCCCACCCGCGGCTGGGTTACTTCTGGGTTTGGTTTTCGAAAATCTCCATTTACGGGATTGCGTGAAAAGCATGAAGGCTGGGATATTGCCGCTCGGTCCGGTTCACCGGTCAGGGCCACCGCCGATGGAGAAGTTGTTGTTGAAGGAAGAGAATATGGTTATGGAAATATGATAGAGATCAGCCATGGATATGGTGTGGTAACGCGCTATGGTCATAACTCCAAACATCTGGTAAAAGTGGGTGACCGTGTCAAACGCGGCCAGGTGATATCACTGGTGGGAAATACGGGAAGAAGCACAGGACCTCATTTGCATTATGAAGTTCTATTGCATGGCGTTCCTGTTAGCCCTAAAAACTATGTCCTCGAAGACTGATCTGATCTTGTTCCGGTTGGTGTGTTGATTTTATATTCTGGCAGATTCCCTTCCCCACTTGAATTTATTTCTTAAAAACTCGGACGGCAAGGCGGCTTGTTGTTTGTTATCGGTTTAACTTGTTCCCTGTTTATAAAAATTTCCCCGGTTTAAATCTCAATGGTATTTGGACTCATTAAAAAAATGGTTGGAACCCGAAACGATCGGGAATTAAAACGCATTCAAGCCATCGTAGATGAGATCAATGGCTGGGAAGAAAAGATAAAAGCCCTGACAGATGAAGATCTGAAAGGCAAAACACAGGAGTTTAGAAACAGAATTTCCGAAGGGGCCACCCTGGACGAAATTCTGCCTGAAGCCTTTGCGGTGGTTCGGGAAGCGAGCTGGCGAACCCTGGAGATGAGGCATTTCGATTCCCAATTGATTGGCGGGATTGTTCTGCATGAGGGCAAAATTGCAGAAATGAAAACGGGTGAGGGAAAAACTTTGATGGCCACCTTGCCGGTTTACTTGAATGCCATTGAGGGGAAAGGCGTTCATGTTGTAACCGTAAATGATTATCTGGCGACCCGGGATAGTGAATGGATGGGGACCATCTATAAGTTTTTGGGCCTGTCCGTCGGTATGATTTTTCACGATATACCCGAGGAAGAAAGAAAAGCGGCCTATAATTGCGACGTGCTCTATGGAACCAATAATGAGTTTGGTTTTGATTATTTGCGCGACAATATGAAGTTTTCCAGGGAACAAATGGTTCAAAGGGACTTGAACTTTGGAATCATTGATGAAGTGGATAATATTTTGATCGATGAAGCCAGGACTCCCTTGATCATATCCGGCCCCGCAGAAGAATCCACGGATAAATATTACAAGGTCAATAAACTGGTTCCCTCCCTGAAAAAAGAAGAGCACTTCCAGGTTGATGAAAAAGCCCGCACCGCATCCCTTACCGAAGAAGGGGTGAGCAAAATGGAAAAAGCACTCAATATTGAGAACCTCTACGATCCTTCGAACATTGAAACCCTGCATTGCCTGAATCAGGCTGTCAAAGCCCACGCCATTTTTAAAAACGAAGTGGATTATGTGGTTCGCGAAGGAGAAGTGGTTATCATTGATGAGTTTACAGGCCGCATGATGACGGGTAGAAGGTACAGCGATGGCCTGCACCAGGCCCTGGAAGCAAAGGAAGGAGTCACTATAGAGAATGAGAACCAGACCCTGGCCAGCATCACTTTCCAGAATTATTTCCGCATGTATAAAAAACTGGCAGGGATGACCGGAACCGCTGATACGGAAGCGGAAGAGTTTATGTCCATTTATAAGCTTGAAGTTGTTGTGGTGCCGACGAACCGGCCCATGATTCGCGAAGATCACGCAGATGTGATTTATAGAACGGAAAAGGAAAAATTTGATGCGGTGATTGATGAAATCAGGGAGTTAAATGAAATAAGCCGACCGGTTCTGGTGGGAACGATTTCAATTGAGAAGTCAGAACTCCTGAGTAAAAAACTGAAAAAGTTCGGAATCAAGCACAATGTGCTGAACGCAAAACATCATGAAAAGGAGGCCGAAATTATCGCTCAGGCCGGACAACCCAATGCCGTTACCATTGCCACTAATATGGCCGGTCGGGGAACCGATATTGTTCTTGGTGAGGGAATACCCGAGTTGGGGGGGCTTCATATTCTTGGAACAGAGCGGCATGAAAGCCGGCGCATTGACAACCAGTTGCGTGGACGTTCCGGCAGGCAGGGCGATAAGGGGTCTTCCCGGTTTTATCTCTCCCTGGAGGATGATCTTCTGCGCATATTCGGTTCTGACAAAATTTCTCCGCTTATGGCCCGCCTGGGTATGGAAAACGGGCAGCCTATCGAGCACAACATGGTGTCCAAAGCGGTTGCCAATGCGCAGAGAAAAGTGGAAGCCCACAATTTCGATATTAGAAAGCATGTCCTGGAATATGACGATGTGATGAATCGTCAAAGGGAAGTTCTTTATGCCTTAAGAAGAGAAATCATTGAAGCTGAAAGTCCAAAGGAAATCCTTCTCGATATGGCAAATGAACTGGCGGATGACATCGTTTCCGAAGTGGCCCATGAAAAAGTTTACCCGGAAGAGTGGGACATTGAGGGGCTGAACGATTTTCTTGAAAGACAATTTGGTGTTCATATTGAAAAAATAAATGACAACGAGCTGGAAATTCAAAAAACACATAAGCTCGAGTTGGAACATTGCAACAGTGAAAAACTTTATGAAGCGGTCAGTCAGGCGATAGAAGAAACGTATCAGCTAAGGGAAGATAAAGTGGTGGGGTTGGGAATAGACCCTTCCGCAATGCGGCATCAGGAAAAGCTGATAATGCTTCAGGTGTTGGACACGCTTTGGAAGGACCATTTGCTGGGAATGGACCACTTAAAGGAAGGGATCGGTTTGCGCGGGTACGCACAAAAAAATCCACTGACCGAGTATAAAAAAGAAGGTTTCGCTCTTTTCAGCAATTTGATGTCCCGGATCAAAGAGGAGATCACCGAGTTTCTTTTCAAAGTTCAAATACAAAGGGAAACTGAATTCGAAGACGAAGATGTCATTGCCCAGCCAAAGCAAATGGTTGAGCATCGCGGTGATGTGGAAGACTCAAGTAAGCCTGAAACGGTACGCCGGGACGAAGAAAAGGTGGGGAGAAACGAGCCTTGTCCTTGCGGGAGTGGTAAGAAGTATAAAAAATGCCACGGGAGCTGAAACCTGGGCTAAAGGTTTTCGGCTGCTTCCTGGCAATCGATACATAAAGAAGTGAGCGGCATAATCTGCAGCCTTTTCAAACTGATTTTTTTCTCACAGGATTCACACGCCCCATAGGTACCTTCGTTAATTCTAAAAAGAGCATCTTCAATCAATCTGAGCTCATTCCGGTCACGGCTGGTAAGCTGGAAGACCATTTCCCTTCCTTCCAGGCTTGAGGCAAGGTCAATTTCGTTGCTGAAGGTCAGGTCTCCAACGTCCCTTTCCAGGGATTTGGACGACTGGATCAATTTTAACAGGTCTCTTCTTTTTTCCAGTAAACGTTCCCGGATCTTTAAAGTTTCAGGGCCTAACTTGGGAAGCGCTTGAGGGGCCGGTTTTTTTGATTCGCCATCTTTACTGCTTGCCTTTTTTTTAGGAGCGGCTTTTTTCTTGGTGGTTGCTTTTTTCTTTCCTTTTGCAGGCGAAGCTTTTTTAGCCGCTTTCTTTTTTGGCGCGGCTTTTTTAGCCTTTGACTTTTTCGCTACTTTTTTTCCGGTTTTTTTCGTAGCTTTCTTTTTGGTTGCCTTTTTGGCGGTTTTCTTTTTAGCGGGCACTTTTTTCTTAGCCGTTTTTTTCGCAGTTTTCTTTTTTGTTGCTTTTTTCTTCGTCGCCATCATTGGACCTCCTGTTTTTGGAACTCATAGGCGAAGCCAATTGCAAAGAAACGCAGGATTTTCATCTTTCAAGATGAAAATTTTTAGAACCATATCACCTGTAAAAACAAAGTACAAGCCTTTATTTACAGCTACAGGCAGGAATAATTGGACTTGTTTCAGGTCTCGGGCTGAATGGGGGGGATCTATGAAGCCTTACACTTCATAATCGACTACCACCGAAGATGAGCATAAAGAGCGCATTATTTTAACTACGGGCAAATGATTTTCATGCCCTCCATATATTTCCAATCCTTCCCTGTTTTCAAATTGGGCTGTTAGGACGATATCGTAGCTTCTCTCGGATTCCAAAAAATCGGTTCCTACTTCGATTGATTTTAAAGTTTCAATTTTACCTTCCAGGCTTTTCAGGGAATCGACAGCGCGTTCCATATTTTCAGGGGTTTTTTCTGCTAGTTTAAACATGACAATATGCTTGACCATTTATTTTTCTCCGAAAGCAATTTAATTATAAAGATATTTTGTATAATAATCCCTGGGGCTGACAAAGTCGGCATAGGTGGTTCATCATATAATTTTATAAATCATTTATACTAATAAAATTTTAAAATATGTCCTGGTGGTTGGGAGCGGGTTTAGGCTTTTTGCGTGGGGGTCCATTTGGAGCTTTGGTGGGCGGGGTCGCCGAGCACTTCCTTGGAAAAAAACTGCAGAGCAAATTGAAAAATACTTTGCCCGGCATTCATAAAAAAGGAGATTTTATCACCTGTACCGTAATCATTCTGACCCGGGTCGGAACGGTTAACGGGCCTTTAACTCCAACTCAAAAGCAGGTAATCCACAGGTTTTTCCTGAAAAACTTAAATTTTGGAACAGAAGATTTTAAGGCCATTGATCCTTTAATTACTGAAGTCCAGAATAAAAAACCCGATATCGATAAATTCGTAGAAGAATACAAAAACTCCTGCAAGAATAACTATAACCTTTTACTTTTAGCCCTTTGTTACCAGATTTCCCTGGTGGAGAAAAATTTGTGCGGGAGTATTGAAAGCCTTCTTAAAAAAATCGTTCTTCTATTAGGTATTTCTTATGAACAGCACAATAAAATAAGGGAAAAATATGCCTTGGAAGCACTCAAAACTCCCTACAACATATTAAATATTTCCTCCGATGCGTCCAACGAAGAGGTGAAGAGAGCTTATCGAAATTTGATAAGCCTATGCCACCCCGACCGGGTCGCTCATGAGGGAAAAGAGGCCGTCGAAAAAGCCCATATGAAATTCCTGGAGATTCAGGCCGCTTATCAGGAGCTGGAAAGTGTAAGAGGAATTTAAGCCGTATCTTCAATGGTGCTTTTTTCGGCGTTTTCAAGTTTTCTTACAATGAGGGAGTGAATTTTTCTTTTGCTTGAGTCTTTTACGGTCAAGCGGTAGGAACCCGCAAGAACCTGGTCGCCAGGATGGGGGATCTTTTCCAGGCGGTCGATTACCAGCCCTGCGATCGTTTCGAAGTCGCCACCCGGGAGATCCCAATCCAACGTCTCATTGAGGACACTTATTTCCGTGCTTCCTTCGACCAGGAAACCTCCTTCGGCATACGGCTGGTAAAGCTTTTCAGGTTTGTCATATTCGTCCTCAATTTCCCCTACGATTTTTTCAAGCAGATCCTCAATGGTGACGAGTCCGATGCAGCCTCCATATTCATCCACCACAAAAGCCATATGCAGCCCACCTTGTTGAAGCTCTTTTAGCAGGTCATCTATCTTTTTGTTGGGTGGGATGTAATGGGCCGGTCGGATCAGGCTGGTGATAGGAGTGCTGTCCATTTCCTGGTCGAGCAGATCGAAGGCATTCAGGATCCCAATCAGGTTATGCATTCGTTCATGAAAAACCGGCAGCCGGGAAAACCCTGAATCTTTCGCGATTTCATGCGCTTCCTTCATATCGGATATGTCTTTAATCGCCGTCATTTGAACAAGGGGCACCATGCATTGTTCTACAGTGAGTTCGCCGAAATTAAAAATATTGTGGATTATTTTTTTCTCGGTAGTTCCCAGGTCAACGGTTTGTGAGTCCAGGCTCAATACTTTTCTCAACTGGTCCCGGCTGAAGGTAAAAGTTTTTTCAGTTGGCCCTTCGGGAACGCGGCTGGTTAAATTCTGGGAGGTGCTGGACAGCCATTTGACCAGGGGACCCATACAGTTGGAAAAAAGGTTCAAGGGGTAAATCATGATGGGCATCAGGCTGTCGGCACGATTCTGGAAAATCACTTTGGGTATGATTTCTCCACCAAAAAATACCAGGGGAAATATGATCAGCATGGCCATCCATTCGCCAAAATGACCGAACTGCGATACCATGAATGCCGTGAAAACGGCGGTACTTGTTACCATGGCCAGATTGGTTCCCAGCGATGTGGTGGTGAAAAGTTTTTCGGGATTGTCCAGAAGCTTTAAAATGGATTGCGCGGCGGAGTTTCCTTCCTCTGCCAGTTTTTTCATTTTAATCCGGTTGACGGAAACCATCCCTATTTCAGAGCCGGAAAAAAAGGCCTCTATCATTATGGCAAGTAATACCCAGAAGATTGTGGTTGCAGGATCCATTATGATGTCGCGGTTTTAATCTTTTCTTGTTCTTCGGTGGCGGAAGAACGTTTTAAGAGAGTCAGGTGAAGGTTTAATATTCTAGATCCTTTCATTTTTTCTACACGGAACTTAAAATGCTCCAGAGTGGTAGATTCTCCAGACCGGGGAATTCTGCCAAACAATCCAAATACAAGGCCACCTACCGTGTCATAGTCGTTCGCAGGCAAATCACTTTCAAAGGCATCGTTAAATTCGTTCAGGCCCAGACCCCCTGAAAGCCTGTATTGGTTTTCTGTTATTTTAACCAGGGGTTGCTCGTCTTTTCGCATTTCGCTGTCAATCTCACCTACCAACTCTTCAATTATATCTTCCAGTGTAACGAGGCCGCATACACTTCCATATTCGTCCAGAACGATTGCCATATGCCTTTTTAGTTTTCTGAATTCCTCCAGCATTTCCTTAATCATTTTGGTTTTGGGCACGACCACGGCAGGGTGGAGTATGCTTTTCAAATTCACTTTTTCCCGTGGCAGATGTTTGAGCCGGGTCAGGTCTTTGGTGAAAAGGATCCCCAGGATTTCTTCTTCCTCTCCATAAACTGGAACCCGGGAATAAAAATTTTCCATTATTCTTGGAAGTATTTCGTCAAGGCTGTCTTTGATATTAACGGTGAACATGTCGATTTTAGGGGTCATCACTTCCCCCACGGTGGTTTCAGCAAATTCAATGGCCTTATGAATCAGGTCTCTTTCATCCGAGTCGATGACACCTTCCCCCTCTCCAACCTGCACCATGGTTCGGAACTCTTCATCCGAAATGGAGGATTCTTTCTGGGAGTGTGTCAGAATGCCAAAGGAACGCATTATTTTTTCCGTCCACGAGTTAAAAAGCTTTTGCGCGGGCTGGACAATATTCGCAAAACCTTTTAAGGGATAGGCTGCAAAAAGCGCATAAGGTTGCGCGTATTTCAGTGAAATGCTTTTCGGAACGATTTCCCCCAGAAATAAAAGTAACAAGGTGCCAACGCCAATGGCCACTCCTACACCAACGTTTCCAAGCACACTTATTGCTATGGAGGTAATTACAACGGAGATGGCAATGTTGACTAACTCGTTGCCGATATAAATAGTAATCAGGAGTTCACGCGGTTTTTGCAGGAGGGAATGGACCAGGCGGCCGGACCTTCCCTTTTTTTCTTCCATTTCCTTTTGCTGAAGGGGATTGAGTGAAAAAAAAGCGACTTCGCATGCCGAAAAAAAGGCTGAGCAAAAAAATAGAAACAGGAGTAATAGCGACCGTGGAAATAATGAGTCGTCCAAAGTTTTTAAGAAACCTCAAGCTTGGCTGGCACTTGTTTATCGATTTTCACAAAACTCGATAGAGGCAATTTTTTTACCGGAAATCTTTGAATTTAAAAGTGGTTAAATCCGGATAACCGGGGAAGCGTTTCTCTTTTTCCATTTTTTCTTACAAGAGAAACTTTGTTCAATGTCTGGGTGATCTCCCCAATATGTGTCACAAGTGCTTGGGCCTTTTCAAACTGCCTATATAATTTTTTAACACCATCGGGGGGTAAAGTAAATAGTAATTCATAATCTTCGCCCCCATTCAAAATTAAAGGTAAATGCTTCAATTTGTTGTCGATACAAACTTTTGAAAAAGCAGGGGATTGGGGCAGTTTTTCTTCATAGATGACAGCCCCGGTCCCGGATTGTTTGCAGATATGGTGCAGGTCTTGAGCCAGCCCGTCACTTATGTCAATCATGGACGTAATTTTGAGGGAGGACCTGGCCAGCAACCGGCTTTCCTTTAACCTGGGAGTGGGATTGAAATGTTTGTCGAGGAGATGTTTTCTGGATTGGGAAGAACATTTACATTTTTTATTGGATGAAATTTTTAATCCGAGACTGGAATCACCCAATGTCCCTGTTGTAAAAATAAGGTCTCCTTTATTCGCACCCTTTCGGGTAAACAGTTTCCCCTTTCTGGACTCTCCGATCACGGTGATGTTGATGAAAAAACTTTCCGGAGATGAAACCGTGTCTCCTCCCGAAAGTTCAACACCATAAAGTTTGCAGGTTTTATGGATTCCTTTGTATAGCTGGTCAAGAAAGGAAGTCGAAATCTTTTTGGATATTCCCAGGGTTATTAAAACCCGGGTAGGGGTTCCCCCCATTGCCGCAATGTCACTGAGGTTGACAGCAATGGCTTTTTGGCCTAACTGCCCAGGGGAAATAGCGGATACTTTAAAATGGATATTCTCAACCAGCGCATCCGTGGAGACCAACTGGTTTTTGGATGAGGAATAGACAGCGCAATCGTCCCCAATTTGTAAAATGGTATTTTCAGCCTGATGTTTGAACTTTCTGGACAAGCGGTCAATCAAGCCGAATTCGCCCAGGCTTTTAAGGTTTGCCATAACGAAGGTGTCTTTTATGAATATTTTTTCCTATATGTTATCAGGCGTATAAATAAATGCCAGTGGTTTGGCTATTGAGGCTTGAGGAGATCGCGAGTCAGGCTGTCGACATCAAATTTCTTCTCAATTTTGATGGAAATTTTGCTCCCTTCTTCCAAACCCGCTTTCTGGATTTCGTGGATATAGCAGGTTATCTCAAGATGCTCACCGGTTTCCGGAACCCAAATAGTCAGCTCCCTGAATTGATCGGCTTTATTTGGCGGAGTGGTTAATTCGGTTATTTCTCCATCGAGTACTATCATCGATTTCCTTTCTCATTATTTAAGTTCAAAATTACGCGGAACAACTGGTTTGGCGACCCAGAAATTCTTGCGGGGTTTCCTGTGAATAAAGTTCTTCATTAATATCGTATTTTTTAAAAACATCCGGGCGGTCTTCAAATGGATTTTCCATAAGCACACGAAGGCGTGTAATTTCGGAAAAGTCGAAGTCCTTTATGGCTCTGTCCAGAGCATGCTGTATCAAATGGGATCTCAGTATATATTTTGGATTCACTTCGTCCATTTTCTTTTTTCTTTCATCATGGCTTATGCTTTCCCGTTCGCAGAGCTTAAGATATCTGTCCAGCCAGGAGTGGAGGTCAGGGGGAAATTGCGATTTGCCTGTTCGTTCGGGAAAGTTTGCAAGCAGTCGAAAAAAGTGGGTGTAGTCGAGTTTGTGATCAAATAGGAATTGAAACATTTCTTGAGTCAACTGACTGAAGTCCGCATCAAGAATTGATAAACCAAGTTTGCGTCCCATTTCTTCTCTGTAAAACCCATTGAACAAGGGCTGATATTGTTTGATCTCTTCTTGCAGCGATTCTGAGCCGGCTAATGGGACCAGGGTTTCTGCCAGTTTGTTCAGGTTCCAGAACCCAATCTCCGGTTGTTGCTGAAAAGAATATCTTCTGTGGACATCTGAAGAATTGGGGGTGTAATTGACATTGAACCCATCCATAAAACCGTATGGGCCGTAATCGAATGTGGTTCCGGTGATGGTCATATTGTCTGTGTTCATTACACCATGGACAAAACCAACGGCTTGCCATTTTGAAATCAATCTTGCCGTGAGTGTTAAGACTCTTCGAAAAAATATTCTGTACCGGTCAGGCTCATTCCATAAATCATTATGGTAATTTTGAATAGCAAAATCTGTCAGGCGCTCTACGTTTTTGGGTTGATTGGTGTAATGAAAAAATTCGAAGCTTCCGAATCGAATATGGCAGTCTGCAACCCGAACTAAAATCGCCGCCAGTTCCGGTTTTTCTCTGTAAATGATTTCTTTAATGCCGATCACAGCCAGAGATCGTGTAGAAGGTATTCCCAAACCGTTCAGGGCTTCACTTCCCAGGTGTTCGCGGATGGAAGACTTTAATGTGGCTCGGCCATCAAACCCTCTTGCAAACCGGGTGGGTCCCGCTCCCTTTAAATGAACATCCCAGCTTTTATTTTCTTTGTTCAGGACTTCCCCTAATAAAAGTCCTCGACCATCCCCCAATCGGGGGTTGTAGGAGCCGAATTGATGACCGGAATAAGCCATGGCAAGAGGTTGCGCTCCTTCCAAGGGTTGATTGCCGCTGAACTTTTCCAGAAAACCGGTTTCAATTTCCAAAGGAAGGCCGATTAGCTTGCCCGCAGAGGGGGAGTAATCCACCAGGTAGGGATCTGTTACAGGGTCAGGCTGCTTTTCCTGAAAAAAATCGGGCCCAAGGTCTATGAAACGATTTTTAAAATTTAATTCCTGGAAAGGGGGCAATGGTTTTCACGGTTCGGTTCAAATAAATCAAACTCCAAACATCACCTACTGTTGATGAGATTTCAGACAGGATGGATTCTTTTTTTTACCTGATCAAGCAGGGAGATTTATAAGCGGAAAACTTCTGCTATTGAATGTTTTGAACCAGCCATACATGATGTTTGGCCTCTTTTGTGAGAAACCATAATGTAGAGCCAACTTTGAATAGGATCAGCCAGACAGCGGCATCTCCTTTCTGGCAGGTTTTTTTCTGTTGCTTGCCCTGATAAATTTCTTCTATGAAGGAAACCTCAGCACAGGTTGTGGTAGTCCAATAATAATGGGCCTTGCTGTGATTGAAGACAGGGTTGATCCAGGATTTTTTTCCACTGGCATTGACAATTCTTTCCGGATAAAGAAGGGTCTGCAATTCCGGCAGGGTGGGGAGTCTCCATTCTGAGCTGCCGGCAAAACTTTCCCCTTCGGCAAAAATATAGGCATCTTTTAAAGTAAATCTTTTGTCGACACCTTTTTTATACCACCGAAGTTTATTCACGGTATCCGTGATTGTTTCATCACCATTATCTACAAATTCAGGTGCAGGAAGCTTTTCAATAGCGACTGAACTTACCTTTTTGCATTCCTTTAACTTAGGTGCTGACCCCGGGCAAGCATTCAAAATGGAGAAATGATCCATTTTTTGCAACATCGCACATATATCTTTCAAGGTACATTTTGCGAAAGAAGGAACCGCCTGGGAAAAGAAAATCACCAAAGTTAAAAGCACGATTCGCATTTTAAAACTCCTTAATGGGTTCAGAAACTAAGTTACGGGATTGAATTATCCTGGTTAAGAAACGGTTTTGAGGATACTATACTTTCATTCACTGGAAAATTAAAAAAAAATTTATATTTCAGGAGCTTTTAACTCCCTCCAAACGCTATTTTGTCCAGTTCCACAAAAGCCTCTTTGCCTTTCATTTCAATGAATAAGTCTGTGTTGACAATCTGGTTGCTGGAAGCATCCAGATTGATATTGATGACAGCGGTTCCCCTTTGCATCAGGTGGAGAGCAATATAATCATTTGTGGGTACGGCTCCTGAGCTTCCTACCAGGATGGCCAGATCAACAGGTTCCTGTAAAAAATTCCTGAAGTTTATTTCCTGCTCTGGATGTCCTGTGTATTCCCCATCTCCAAACATCAGGATATGGGGACGCGCGACTCCCCTGCATTGGATGCAGGTAGGGAAGTTGGAAGCTTTCATGGTCTGGTTGTCCAAATCGCAGAGCGGTACAGAAACATCGTCCCAATATTGCTGGGTACAGGTATCCAGGCATTGCAATCGCCACATGGAACCGTGAACCTCAAGTATCTTCTCTTTGTCACACCCCGACCGCAGATGCATGCCATCGGTGTTGGTAGTATGGACAAAACCCTCGCACTTATTAAACCAGTTATTAATAATTCGATAACCTTCGTGGGGTTGATTTTCATGGGCATTTCTTCGTCTCCATTCATAAAAGGCCCACGCGTGCGGCAGTACGTTTCGAAATGCCCACGGACTGGCAAGATCTTGTGCTTCCAGGTTTTTTTCCTTAAAAGGGGGAAAGTTTTTCCAGTACCCGTCCTTATCTCTAAAGGTGGGAATGTTTGAATCCGCACTCATTCCCGCGCTGGTTAACAACAGCATTCGTTCTGCGTTTTTTATCAGGTCCGCTGATTTTTGAAGTGTTTCAAGCAATGCCGTCCCACTCCCTGTAAAATTGGTCGAGATAACTTTGCATAAATTGATGACGGCCTTCAGCGATTTTTTTTCCGGTATTGGTGTTCATTCTTTCCTTCAATAAAAGCAGTTTTTCGTAAAAATGATTGATCGTATGTCCTTCATTTTTTTTATAGTCTTCATAACTTTCATGGAGCACCGGTTTTTCGTCGGGATGGTAAATCAAACGGTTTTTATACCCGCCATAAGCAAAGGTTCGCGCTATCCCCAGGGCTCCAATAGCATCCAGGCGATCGGCATCTTGGACGATTTTTCCTTCTAAAGTTTTCATCGGTGTGGCGACCCCGGCCCCCTTGTAGGAAACAGTGGATATGATTTCAACCACGGAATCCGACAGGTCAGGGTCTACATTATGGCTGTTTAAAAACTCCCGGGCCATCGCCGGTCCGATGGAATCATCTCCGTCATGAAATTTCCAGTCCGCGATATCATGCAGAAGGGCACCCAGTTCAACAATTTCTAATTGCGCTTTTTCTTGGACGGCAATTTTCCTGGCTAATGTCCAGACACGAAAAATATGCCACCAGTCATGACCCGAACCCTCTCCGGCAAGTTTGCTTTCTACAAATTCACAAGTTTTGCTGATTATGGAAGAAGTCATGGCCTAGTTCCTTGGGTGCAGGCCACATTCTTTATGTTCGGGGTTTTCCCACCACCACCTTCCGGCACGGATATCTTCTCCAGGTTCAATGGGGCGCGTACAGGGAGCACAGCCAATGCTGGGATAATTTTTTTTATGCAGCGCGTTTACGGGTACCTTGTGTTGTTCGATATAAGATTCCACCTGGTCCTGTGTCCAGTCAGCCAGGGGATTGATTTTTACCAGTGGAGGATGGTCGCCATCTTCTAAAACTTTAGGGGTTTCTGTGCGAGTGACGGCCTGGTCCCTTCTCAGTCCCGTGACCCATGCATCGAGTTCACCCAGGGCACGGTTCAACGGTTCAACCTTTCTTATCCCGCAACATTCTTTCCTGTTCTCGATACTTTCTTTAAAGGAGAAAAAACCCTTTTCCCGCACCAGCTTCTGCACCTGCTCCAGATTCGGGAAATAGGTTTTTATTTCCAGACCGTAATGCGACCGCACCCGGTCCATTATCTGGTAGGTTTCTTCATGGAGACGGCCCGTGTCCAGAGTGAAAATAGTGATAGGTCCTTTGAGTTTGGCGATAATATCGATAAGGACCATATCTTCCATTCCAAAACTACAGGCGAGACCCGCTTGCAGGCCATACCGGTCAATAGTCCATTGGACCAGTTCTTCAGCCGTTTTGGTTTCGAAGTCTTTAGATGAGATTTGCATGGTGGTTCTGCTTGACAGTTAAAGGGATAGTTTATATAAAAAACGGTTATCAGTCACTTTTTCATGACCCAACTGAAAAATCAAGCTTGGATTCATAAAAGCTCTTCATCAGGAATCTTAATCGCTTACCGTCTGCATTTGAATGTAATGACTCTTAAACTTCCAAAATTCGGTTTATTTCTACTTTTGTTTTTATTGGTACCGTTTCAAATTGCTCACGCGGGAATTTTAGAACAGGTTGAGAAGGAACTGGTATCGCTGGCGGATAAGGTCCGGCCGGCCGTAGTCAGTCTTTCACCCTATATTGCCAAAGGGGCTGTCGGGCAGGGACTGCCCAGAAAAAGTCGGCCTGCCAATGCGGGATCCGGGGTGATCTTTGACGGGGAAAAAGGATTGATCGTAACAAACAGTCATGTGGTACGGAATGTCCTGAAGATACAGGTGACTTTTAAAGATGGACGTAAGGTTGTCGGCGAGGTTTTAGGTTCCGATGAAGATACGGATCTTGCCGTGGTAAAAATCCCCATTGACGAACCCCTTACGGCCGTCAAGTTCGCGGACTCCAGCAAGGTCAAAATTGGACAGCTTGTGGTGGCGGTGGGCAATCCTTATGGATTGAATGACACCACCACATTTGGAATTGTGAGCGGCCTGAAAAGGGAAAACGTCAACCTTTCGCGTTATGAGGATTTCATTCAGACCGATGCATCCATAAACCCGGGAAACAGTGGGGGACCCCTCCTGAATATAAAAGGGGAAGTGATTGGAATCAACACCGCCATCATTAACTATGCGCAAAGCATTGGTTTTTCCATTCCTTCCAACATGGTTTTATATATCGTTGATCAGTTGGTGAAGCATGGAGAGGTAAGCCGGGGCTGGCTGGGAGTGGGGATAGACCCGATTTCCGAAGAGGTAGCCGAAGAAATCAATATAAAAGAGGGGGTGGTTATCAATTCTGTTTTCGAAGGCGACCCGGCTCATCAGGCAGGATTGAAGGTGGGGGATGTCATTCTCAGGATTGGAGGGGCCAAAATCGACTCTCCCAACAGCCTGATTCGCATTATTGGAACGATTACTCCCGGGCAGACCATCAACCTGGATATTGTAAGAAACGGGGAGCATAAAGTGATTCCCGTAAAACTGGAATCCAAAAAAAAGAAAACCAGCCTTTTAGCATCCATAGCCCCCGGCGACCCCACCAGCCTGGGGTTCTCGGTAGCCGACTCGGACCCGAATAAGGACGGAGAACGGGGTGCAAAGGTGACCGATGTGAAAAAAGGAAGCTACGCGGAATCAAAAGGGCTGTTGGTTGACGACCGGATATTGGCGATCAATGGCGAAATGGTGGAAAATCAACGGGAATTCAAGGATATTTTGGGCCGGATCAAAAAAGGAGATTCCATTTTTCTGCTGGTTTTTCGAAATAACAAAAAAATTCATTTGGGGCTTGTAAGGCAAAATTAAATTTGTTAAAGTTGCCCACCCGAAATGCAGGATTTGCATGTTCAGGGAAAATTTTGTGATTTTTTGAGGAAAAGATAAACCTTTGATTATAAGGAATTAATAGATTGTAGCCTTCCAAAAAGGGGTGGAAGAGGCTACGCAGACTAAAAGAAAAATATTACTTAGCACTGTTACTTATTGTCCATTTTTAGATGCACTACTTAGGAGGTAGAAATGTTTGGTGTCAAAATAGGGTGGAAAAGCTGGTATTCGCTTGCGGTCGTGGTATTGACCCTGGGGCTTTCTGTTCCCGCGGGCGCGATTTCAACCGACCATTCCCACGGCGGTCATGATACTGGGATAGATGCAGTCGATAAACCTGCCTGGTTGGAAAAACTTGAAAACCAACTTCAGCATGAAGATTTAATGTCCGGGTTGGAGGGCAGCCAGAAAAAGCTGGATAATACCATGATGAAGGTTATGGACCAGTTAAAGACAAAGTTAAAGGAGCACGCGAGTCCAGCCTCCGCTGGTGGCGGATTCCATGACTCATGGGCTGCTCATCAGCTAGGCCAAAGTTATCTGCTGGGACCTTCCGAAGCAGCTGCAAAAGTCTACAAAGGTGCGCATTGCCCCAGTGGCATTCCTGTAAGAAAATATGAAATTTCTGCCATTAATGTAGAAATTACCCTGAACCAATGGGGCGACTACTACCCTGGGTATATGTATGTTTTGGATAAAAACATAGATAAGGTTCGTGAGGAAGAAGAAAAGAATGCGGCCGCACGTGAAGATGAACTCGATCCTGGTGCCGTATCCAATGGCCTTCAGGGTGATGCGATTCAACCTTTGGTAATTCGCGGAAACCAGGGGGAGTGTGTTCGAGTAAAATTTACGAACCGATTAGAAGATGAGGACGCAGGATTCCAGATTAATGGGTCTGCAATGATCATCAGTTCGTCGGGGCAACCCAATACTGCAGCAACCCCAGGTTCAATTATCCCGGCAGAAGAAACTCAGGAATACGAATGGTACATTCCTTTGGATGAGCAAGAAGGTGGACACATGATTCAGAATCATGCGGGTCGTGATCCTTCTTCCTTGGGATTGATTGGAACTTTTATTGTTGAACCAAGAGGTTCAATTCATCTAGATCCTTGGACAGGTGGTGCACTCGAAAGTGGCTGGATGGCAATGATTGCGAATGATGAAGCCAAAGACTTTCGAGAATTCACCCTGATGTACCATGAAGTGGGTGACGAATCTTTTCGTCCCTTGAACCGTCATGGTGAAATGATTCCCCAGCGTGATCCGCAGACGGATGCTTATCGTCCATCAGCTCGCGCGATGAACTTCCGATCAGAGCCTTTTGGGATCAACAACCTGGCTCAACAGGAAAAGAAATTTCACTTTGAAGACGAATCACTTGCTTATAGTTCCTATACTTTCGGTGATGCGCCCACGACGATCCCCCGTTCCTACTTGGGCGATCCGGCGAAGTTTCGGTTAGTCCACGGGGGTGGAGAAGTTTTCCATTCTCATCATCCGCATGGAGGAACGATTCGTTGGACTCGATCTCCGCAGCGCGAGGATCAGCAATTGTTGAACTTGACCACCGCAGCGTATGATGGTCCGGTTAAGTATCCTGTAGTTCGAACCACGTCGGACCGTGTTGACGTTCAGGTAATAGGTCCTTCTGAAGTAATGGATCTTGAAACTGAGTGTGGTTCTGGTCTTTGTCAACGGTTGGCAGGTGACTTCCTGTTTCATTGTCATGTAGCACATCACTATGTTGCTGGCATGTGGGGTTATTGGCGTGTGTACAATACAATTCAATCGGGGGATTATCCCTATGTAAGTACTGACGTAATGAGACCGCTTCAAGAGTTGCCAGATAGGAAAGGTCGAATTCCAAAAGGAACGACATCTGACAAACTGGTTGGCAAACAAATGAACTGGTTTGGTAAAAAATTCAACATTGTTGATAAAGGGAAAAGTGTTTGGGATCAGGAACAACCCACTGTTAACATCAAGGATTGGGTTAAGTACATGCTGCCTCCACAGGGACAGCCTGGACATCATGATGATCCAATCAAGCAGATCAAAGCTTATGATGGTTCCGTTCTGGATTATGGTTGGAAAGGCAATCAAGCTCTTTCAGAGCGTGATTCTGTAATCAAATGGCCTAAATACAAATCTCCACATCCAGGTAAGCGGCATCCAATTCAGTTCAGCCCGTTAACGGGTAAACTGGCCTGGCCACATTTGGCACCGCATTTCGGTAAGCGTGTTCCTTTTGCACGTAACCATGGGGGTGCACCCTGGTTGGAGCCGTTCCATATGCTGACGGATAACGGTGTTATCACTAAAACTGAATCTGGTAGTGCTCGGAGCGGCCCGGATATGGAAAACACCGGAGGAGCCAAACCGGGGGAACAAGGGCGATGGAGCCTTTGTCCTGCAGGAGCTGGACGTAAGCAGTACAATCTGCATTTCATCAATACACCGATTCAATTGGCAGGCCAGGTTGGTAAAACCCCGCCGGTAATTGATAAGTATGGTTTGATCTATGTCATTGATGAAGAAATGGCAGAGAAAAAAGCGGATCCCACGAAGGCTATTCCTCTTGTTATTAGAGCTAATGTCTATGACTGCGTAGATGTATTGCTGTCAAGTGAATGGGATGATGATGATTTTACGAACTTCCAAATGTCTAAAATCAACATTCATCCGCATTTCTTCCAGTTTGACAACCAGGCCTCAGATGGTGTTATCACTGGTTTTTCTTATGACCAGTCCATGAGGTCTTACAAGCAGTTCACGAAAAAAATGAAAGATGGCCATCATATAGGTATGCCGGTTCCGATGAACGCCAAGCTGTTGAAGGCAACGAAACCCGGAGATACCAAAATTGAAATTCAGATGGCAGATCACTCACCAACTTATCATGTAGGAGCGGATATCATTGTAGGTATCGAAGTTCCTAATGGTAAAGATGCACGATGGATCAAAAATATTACACCTGATCCAAATAAAGGTCCTGCCAAAGATGGGAAATACACCATCGAGTTCACCGAAGGAATGACACATGCTCATGCAGCGGGTCATATTGTAACCACGGAGTATGTTCGATACCGCTGGTGGGTGGATGTAGATCTCGGTTTGGTTTTCTGGCATGATCATGCATTTGGTGCAACCACATGGCCGCATGGCGGAATTGGGTCTACCATCGTTGAGCCCTGGGGATCAACGTATCACGATCCTAAAACCGGTGAGCCGATTCGAAGTGGTCCTGTTGCCGATATCCATAGTACAGAGATTGTTGGCTACAATACACAGGGAAGCTTCCGTGAGCTGGTTGCTCAGGTAAGTGACACGGTTCCTCACACTGCACAGTTGGTTACCGAAGGGAATCCTCCCGGACTGTCACGTGAGAACGCCATCGCGGCAGGCCAGTCAATTTCTTTCCAGATGCCGACAGATATGCTTGAAGTGGCTTTCCCGCTGTTAAATGGGGGGACCCATACTACGGGTGGTGCATTCAACTTTAGATCGGCTTCTTTGGCTGCAAGATTGGCCAACAATAAAGATGGATCTAAATTGTTTAGCAGTAAAGCACATGGTGATCCTTCTACACCCATGCTGAGAGCTTATGTTGGCGATAACATCGTCTTCAGGTTATTGGCAGGAATGCAGAATGAAACGCATACCTTTGCTGTTTCGGGTCATGGTTATCGACCTGAGCGTTATGACAGAGACTCCCGCGTGACCAACACGATTCACGTAGGTATCGCAGAACGCTATGACCTGCCAACTAAAGCGGGAGGTTTTCAACAAATGGCAGGTGATTATTTGTACTACAACGGACGAACCTCCAAGCTTTCTGAAGGAAGTTGGGGAATCATCCGTGTGTTGGATGAAGTACAGAAAGACCTGAAAATCCTTCCTGGAAACGAAGACTTTAAACGAAAAGTTAAGAAGACTCTGTGTCCAAAAGGTGCTCCGGTTAAAAGCTTCAGTGTAGTTGCGATTGATAAAGAGCTGAACTTCAACGCTAACACCGAAGGTGAAATCGAGGTCGACTTTGAGCGTAAATTATTACTCGCCAATGCTTCGGGTAAAATCTTTGCTCTCGAAGGTGAAGTTAAGAAAGCGGCAGAGGATGGAGCTATGCCTCATCCTTTGACTTTGCGTGCCAACATTGGCGATTGTATTAAAATTAAATTGACCAATCGATTGAAAGCAGGCAACGCTTCTATCCATGCCAACAATCTCGCGTTTGATCCTCTGAAGTCTCAGGGAATCAACGTTGGGAACAACCCCGGCGACCAGACGGTTGCTCCGGGTAAATCGAAAAACTATACGTTCTATGCGCATCCGGGTTACAAAATCAATGGTGCCCTGCTCTGGGACTTTGGTAATTTAACCGAAAATGTTCGAAGCGGACTTTATGGCGGAATTATCATTGGACCCAAGGGATCCATTTATCGAGATCCTGAAACAGGGAAAGACATTTCAATGAGTAATTCCTGGAAAGCAGACGTTATTATCGATAAATCTTATCCTGAAAACGCAGATATAGATAACTACCGAGATTTTGCGCTGTATTTTCAGGATGAAGATAACATCATTGGCACCTCTTTCATGCCTTACCTGCAGAACGTAGCAGGCCTGACAGGGGTTAATTATCGCCTTGAGCCGTGGATTTACCGGGAAGACGAAGGTTGTGAGCTGGGTAACATGTTCACAGCTTGTGTCGCTGCGGATTCGGATCCTGCTACGCCGACTCTGAAAGCCCATGCGGGTGACAAGGTGATGATCAACATCTTTGGTGCACATAACGAGCAAAACCAGGTGTTCAATATTGATGGACACCAGTGGCGACGCCATATGGATCAGGAAGGTTCAGATATGATTGATGCCGAGCAGTTTGGTGCTGGCGAATACATACAGGCCTTCATCAATGCCGGTGGAACGTATGACAACCCGGGGACCTACCTATGGTTGAACGCTCGAACGCCTTATCAACAAGCCGGTCAGTGGGGTTACTTCAAGGTTCTGCCTTCAGGTGACCGCTCGATCCTGCCTCTGGGTAAGGCAACGCCAAAAGGTGTGAAAACCGCATCACAGCCCAATGAGGAAGAGAAATCTGCCTCAAAGGGCATGGATGACCGACTATCGATGCGCTAAAAGCTGATTTTCGGCCATTTTTGCAAAAAAAGTGAAAGGGGCCCCTTGATGGGGCCCCTTTTTTACGTTATAAATACCTTCCTTTTGTGTTAGAATCCCGCAATTCAGAGCGTGCGGTATTTCAGTTAGTTTGTCTTCAATCACTTTAATTGTGTGAAGTGTATATTTTTTGATTTCCTAAATGAAGGAGGAACAAAAGAAATGAGAAAGATTGTTTTAAGTGTAATGGTCGTGGCTTTTTCTCTGGCATTGGCTTCAACCAGTTTCGCAAAGAAAAAAGGTTATGTAGAAGGTACTGCAGGTAAAGGGTCTATCGCCGGCACCGTGTCGTTAAAAGGAGATGCTCCTGCCCCGATTATGGAAGATTTGAACAAGGGTAAAAATGTGGAGTTCTGCACAACGCATCCCGATACCAAAGACGGTGGAATTCGTCCACGGGTCAAAGTATCTGCTGCAGGTGGAAAACTGAAAGACGCCGTTGTTTTTATCGAAAAAATTGACACCGGTAAGCCCTGGGGTGACGCAGGTAAAGCAAACTTTGATTTCAAAATTTGTGACATTGAGCAAAAAATGCTTGCGGTTAGAAAGCCCACCAAAGCCGAAAAGAAATCTGGTGGGGTTCTCACTGTGAAAAACCATGACGCAAATATTCTTCATAACCCCCATGGTTATTCTGTAGTGGGTGCAAGCCGCAAAACCCTTTTCAACAAGCCTCTGCCAAATCAGGGAGATGTTGCCGAAGTAACCAAAAATATTGGTCGCTTGAAGGCTAAAAAGGACAAGCATTTCTTCCTGCAGTGCGACCAGCATAACTTCATGGAAGCGGATGCACGCATCGTGTGGAACCCCTATTTCTCAATCACTGGCGCCGATGGTGCTTTCAAGATTGATGGCATTCCTGCTGGTAAGTACAAAGTGACCGCATGGCAGCCTTATGTGGGTGAATCTACACAGGAAGTAACCGTGGGCGATGGCGAAGCCAAAGCTGATTTCACCTTAGCGGTTAAGTAAGACATATTTCCAGACCGCATCGGAACTTCGGTTCCGATGCGGTTTTTTTTTGCCCTGAATAAACTGAAAATCCTTCCCGATGGCGAGTGGTTGGAATGAGTCTGGTAGGAAGTTGAAATAATAAAGAAACTTATTTGGCGAGCTGCAGTTCAAACCAGCTGGAAATGGATTTTTTAGCTCCCGTTTCCCCCTGGTAACCATCCCAGGCATTGAAAGCGATAGGAATTGAACTTCCGGCTTCGAACTGGACATCGATTTTTTCGTGAATGACTTTTAATTTTCGTTTAAGGATAAGGGAATAACGTCCATATTTATAGTTGGCTTCTCCCATGACTGCCTGACTCAGATCGTCTTGTAAGGTCCATTTTTTTAGCCCTTTTGCATTCCATTCATCAACTTTATTGTCTGAAGAAGACCACTTCCAAAGGTTTACAGGGTGCTCTACGTCGCCGTTCAAAAAATAAGGTTTCTCAGCCTGATTATTCAGGGCAAATTGTAATGCTAGAGCATCTGGAAAATCCGGGACTACGGGTTCTATGGGTTCTTCCTCTTTCATTCCTTTCAAATGCTCTGGAAGAGGTGGTTGGGGGGATTCCTTAACCTTGTTTTGCTCCTTAAGTTTAGGATCGTATGAAGGATCATCCCACTGAATTTTAAATACGATCTCCTTTTCGTTGTAGGCCGCTCGAACCGTCAGGTTTCGCGTGGTTGGAAAATAAGATTTTGGTTTTTCAATAATCTGTCCACCCAGAGGCACGTAAAACGATTCAGCTTTTTTCCACACATCAGCATTTTGGTCCAGAGATAATTCACCCTCAACTTTTGCAGCTTTAATAACTGGTCTTACCAAAGGTTGTTCTTGGGACCCTAGAGTTTTTACAAAATCTACAATATCCCAAATTTCCTGATCCTTGAAAATTCTGGGAGAGAATTTTGGCATTGCCGTGGTCGATAGGCCGGTGCGGAGGGTCATAAAAATATCCTTCCGGCTGGTACCTCGTCTAAAATTCCAGGGCTCGCTCAGGTTTCTGGGCCAGATTGCGTTTGAAGAATAATCTACGATACGGGCTGTGGTGACTCCATCTCCTCTTCCTTCAACTCCATGGCATCCTGAGCAATTAACCATGAAAGACTTTTTGCCTCGCTCAACACCTTCCGGGGTAAGTTCAGGGGGCTTGGGAACTTTAACCACTTTATGTTTTTTACCGCGCTTTTCGAATTTGGCAAACTTCTTGGATAAGGATTTGATATATAGAACCAGGCTTTTTCGATCACTTTTGGATAAATGACTCCAGCCGGGCATTGTCGTTCCCTTCATTCCACGGGATAATGCATTAAATAAATCTTTATCGGTGGGAATTTTCCCAAAAGAGGTGGACCGAATTTTTAAATGTCCTTTGGTGAGGTTCCGCGGTTGGGGCAGAGTGTATTCGGCCGCTGGCCCATCTCCTTTGCCTTTTTTACCGTGGCAAAAAGCACATTTTTTAAAGTAGATTTCTTTCCCTCGTTTTAATGAAGGTTTTTCTTTTTCTGAAATGGGTTGCCATCGCTCTTTAACCGTTTGCTGAATATAAAGGATGGTCTTCCAAACTTCTTCCTGGGTTAGAACTCCTTCCCATGCCGGCATTGCCGAGTTCCACGGTTCAAATTCCTTTGGCACCCCTTTCCCGCCTTTCATAATCCTCCAAAAGGCATAGGCAGGGGTTGTAACTGCGAGAGACCCTTTTTTTGTAAAGTTTGCTGGATTCGGAAAAAAGCTTTCTCCAAAGATTCCTTTCCCATCCAGGAGATCACCGTGACACAAGAAACAATTTTTTATGTATAATTCTCCCCCTTCTTTGACGGTATCAGGATCGGCAGAAAAAGGGTTTTTGATTCCTTTTAGAGAGACTTTTTTTCCATCAAGGGTAATTGACTCAGGGATCTCTTTGGAAGTTGGCGCATGAAATCCCCACAGGACAGAGGGGAAAACCAAAAGGAGCAGGGCTACAAAAAATACTGAAGGGATTTTAGGTTGTGCCGTCAAATCACCGACCTAACTCTCTGCCTTTTGCAGTTCCCGGGTAGACAGCGTCCTTTTTAATCCTACCTGATTTGATAGTTTCATAGAAAGGCCGTACAACCTTGTTTGCATTGAACTCAAAATCAATATTAATGGTTTGCCCGGCGGCAATTTTGATTTTCCGGGAATGTCTTTTCATTAAATAATGCCATGCGGTAACCTTGTATTCCCCGGGAGGGATATTGTCGATTTTGTAGTTCCCGTCAATTTCCGTTTGGAAATAGTAGGGGTTTTGTACACGGTATCCCCAGGTTTGCATGAACTCATGCATTCCACAGATCATTTGCATGATTTTGAAGTTTTTCTTGAAAGTAATTTTTCCTTCAGAAACTTCTTCCGCTGGGATAGGAATGTTAAGAAGAATTTTCCCCCTTTCCTTTTGATAGACCTGGCTGTTGTGCATGACGGCATCCACGTTATCAACTTTGAACGTTTCACCCTGTCGGATTACGTTTACATCGGGAAAAAATTTACAATTCTCTGATAATATATTGATGGGTTCTTTGTTAAAAGGTTTTCCCGCATCTACATGCTCAATCGTAACCACCACATCTTTTAATCCGCCATCGGGGGAGATTTTGAAGTCATCGAGAACCCGGTTCATTTCGTCATCGGTGTCGACTTCAGCGCACATGTCAATGTTTGGAAAAAGGATGAGATGGTAAATTCGAGGGTAAGGCATTTTGCCCGTTAAAACTGCCTTTCCTTGGATTGTTCCTCCATTTGCAACTTCTATTTCTTCATAAGCCCACCCCGGATATGCCATGTATAATATTGAAAAAATTAATGCGAAAGTGAAGGGAGTTTTTTTCATTCTTAAAGCCTCGAATTTCAATAGCGATGGGATGGAATATGATTAACCCAAGGTTAAAAACCTCTTATTTTTTCGTTTAAATCTGCTTTCCTTGAATAATTTTCTTGAAAAATGACTCGAATTTCAAATAAGCCTTTGTTTTTTATATCTTTATTTGCCAATTTTCGGAAAAGGATTTGCGGGAAAAACCGTATTTTGCCAGTAGAAACCCTTTTCGAATTTCCGTATTAAACCCATTGGATTAAAAGGGTTTCCCTTTTTTTATTATAATTTAAGGGCCAAGTCAAGGGTGAGTTTGGTCGCCCTTTGAACTCATTTTAGGCCTTTTAAATTAATGGCCTGATTAAAATTTTTAAAATCAAATTCCTTTAAATAAAATAGACCATGACTTAAAATTAAATATTAAGACATTAATATACGTTTAAAAGACCCGTTTAATATTAAAAATATTCCCTTTATTAAACTTGCCATGCGAAAAATACTAACACTGATTTTTTTTATTGGATTGATAACGGAAATGGCTTTTGCGGGGGCTCCAGTTCCCGGCGACCCGGCTCCGGATTTTTCCCTGAAAACTCTGAATGGAAAACAGATTTCCCTTTCCGAATTGAAAGGTAAGGTGGTTCTTATTGGAATGTTTCACATCTGTGTGCCTTGCATGAACCAGGCAATGGAATTCAATAAGGTCCGTGATCAACTGGATGAGGACAAGGTTGCGATTATAGGGATCAATACAAATGGAGATTCGAAAGAGGCCATTGCGGATTATCTCTCTAAGTTTCCGGAGAAAGTTCGCTTCCCCTATTTGATGGACCCGACGAAATCTTTTTATCAGGATTATTTGCAAAGAGAAATGCCCACGGTATTGATCATAGACAAGGGAGGAATTCTTAATGCGAGAGTTCCCGGCGTTGGCGCTGATCAGTTAGTGCCTTACCTCAAAAAGATGCTTTAGCGAGGTGGACCCTGTAATATCGATAAATTCATTATCATCCTTTGTTTAACCACTGTCGGGTTCTGAAAAAAATGTTTTATAATAACCAGCGGTTTCTCACCTTTGGCCGTTTTAATGTGGTTTCATGGCTCCCGATTCAGTCCATTCAAGAAAAATCAAACTCCTAGAATGTGGGTTGGCATGTGTGGGATGGTTATGCATTCCCTTGGTTGCCAGGGGCGCGGATTCTGCAAAAGTTTATGGCTGGGTGGTGCAGTTAGGCTCTTTTAAACAAGAGGAAAATGCCAAAAAGTTTATCCAGAGGATTTAAAAGAAAGGATACACTCCCTTCATAAGTACCGGATCGGGATCAAAATGGCATAAAATTCGTGTTGGACCTTATCCGTCCAAGGGCGAGGCGGAACAGGTGATTCGGGAATTGAAAAAGACACAGGGTATCACAGCCATTATTCTGGCTTCTGAAGACGCTCCTCCTCAATTGGAGGAGACCATAGATTCGGTGGATGTCGTTGTTTCCCAGTTTTTAATCTGGCTCAATGCCTGGAAATCCCAGGAAATAAATTCCTACCTGTCCTTTTATTCGAAAGATTTTAAAGATCCGAAAAGATCTCGAAAAAACTGGGAAAAGCAGCGGAGAAAAGTGCTGAGCAAAAGCTCCATCATTTCAATTGAGGTAAATGACCTTGAAACTCACCAGGGCGATGATTCGGTAGAGATGTCGTTTATACAGAACTACAAGTCAGACAGGACTTCCGATGTGGGTAAGAAAGTGCTTATTTGGAAAAATGAGGGCGATCGTTGGAAGATTGTAAAAGAATCCTGGGAATCCTCTTAAATGCTAGATGAGCATGTTTTGTCAGGCAGGAAATGGGGTGAAAACAGCCAACCCCGTTTAACCCTGGTTATTTATAAGATGTCAGGCGGAGGGGCGCAACGGGTCCTTTCCATTATAGCCAATCATTTTGCCGAAAAAGGCTGGGCAATTACTTTAATGACTTTTGATGATGGCAGCCAGCCTTCTTTTTATAAGCTTCATCCTTCTATTCAGTGTGTTCCCTTGTCAATTTCCAGGCAACAGCCAAATGCATTGAGTACTCTTTTAATGTATTTGCTACGCCCAATTATATTAAGAAGTGCAATTCGGAAGAATAAGCCTGATGTTGTAATCTCATTTATTGATTTGGCCAATATCCTTACCTTGGTGGCAACCGTAGGGCTAAGTATTCCTGTTATTATTTCGGAACGGGTAAACCCAGCATTCCATTCTATTGGATGCTTTTGGTCAGTTTTAAGGAAAATGGTTTATCGGTGGGCAGCCTGTCTTGTGGTGCAAACCCGAGATGTCCTTCCTTTTTTTTCTACTGCAATTCAAAAAAAAATAAACGTTATTCCTAACCCCGTTCTTTTGCCTGCTAGGAATGAACAAAATTTAGATAAAGATGGGTCCAAAAAAATTCTTTTGGCCATGGGGAGACTGGTAGATCAAAAAGGGTTTGATTTGCTCATTAAAGCGTTTGCTAAACTCAAATCTAAATTTCCTGAATGGCAAATAAATATTTGGGGAGAGGGAGAGAAAAAAACTTATTTGGAAAATTTATGCAAGGAACTATCCCTTCAGAAAAAAGTTATTTTTAAAGGTATGAATCAAGACAATTATACTGTAATGAAACAGGCAGATATCTTTGTTTTGTCTTCCCGATATGAAGGATTCCCTAATGTCTTGGCCGAAGCAATGGCTTGCGGCCTTCCAGTGATTAGTTTCGACTGTCCGAGCGGTCCGAGTGAAATGATTGTTGATGGAAAAAATGGTTTGCTAATATCAAAGATTAACGATGAGGAACTTGCGAAAGGAATTCAACGCTTAATGATGGATGAATCATTGGCAAAGCAATTAGGAAAGGAGGCAAAAAAAGTAACCGACACCTTTTCGATGAAAAAAATAATGAATCTTTGGGAAAAGGTAATTTTAGAAATAATTAATAATGAATCAAAAAAATAAAGATCCGGAAGTTCGATTTGAGTTTGGGGCTAATTGGAATAGATTTTTATCTGTTTTAGATGAAACCAGTATTTTAGAAGCCGTGGATTCTTTAAAGAAAGCCTTAAATGTTACTACATTAAAGAATAAGAGTTTTCTCGATGCCGGTTCAGGGAGCGGTCTATTTTCTCTTGCTGCGTATAGATTGGGTGCGGATCGTGTTTATTCTTTTGATTATGACCCGAAAAGTGTGGCATGCACAGAAGAGCTAAAACGTAGATATTTTCCAAATGCGAAAAACTGGGAAATCGAACAGGGCAGTCTTCTTGACAAGGCATATCTAGACCAACTTCCGGCTTTTGACGTGACTTACTCCTGGGGTGTGCTCCATCACACAGGGGATATGTGGAGAGCAATGGAGAACCTGGCTCCTAAAATTGAGAAAAATGGATTTTTATTCATTTCTATTTATAATGACCAGGGGCTTGCAAGTCGTATATGGATGAAGGTTAAGCGCCTGTACAATATTTGCCCTGTCCCTCTCCGCTTTTTGATTCTCATTCCCTGTACTGTCAAACTCTGGGGACCAATAACTGTTTGGGAATTTTGTAAGGGGACGCCTTTCAAGAAATGGAGAGAGTACGCAAAGAAAAGTCGCGGGATGTCAGCATGGCATGATGTCGTGGACTGGGTAGGGGGTTATCCCTTTGAAGTAGCAAAGCCGGAACAAGTTTTTGAGTTTTTCTACCAACGTGATTTCGTTTTAACACAGATGGCAACCATGGCTGGCGGCCATGGTTGCAACCAATTCGTTTTTTCAAGGAAGTAGTTTTAAATAGAAAATTTCTTCTTTCCTTCCATTTATTCAGGAACTTTTATTTAATGTGCGGCTTTTCCGGTTTTTTTTTACCTGAATCCTTAGATTTTGATCCTCATAAAATTTTGCAGAATATGGGGGATGCCTTAAGCCATAGGGGACCCGATGATTCCGGCATTTGGTTTAATGATGAAGACAGGATTGGTTTGGCTCACAGACGTTTATCCGTCATTGACCTTTCTAATGAAGGTCATCAGCCTATGCTTTCTAAAAGCGGCAGGTTTGTCATCGTTTACAATGGGGAAATTTATAATTTCCCGGAAATTAAATCTGAGTTGCAAAGCATCGGAGCTGTATCCTGGCGTGGATATTCGGACACAGAGGTCCTCCTTTCTGCTATAGAGCAATGGGGATTGCAGGAGGCATTGGGGCGTTTCCGAGGCATGTTTGCTTTTGCGCTCTGGGACAAACAAGACAAAACGCTTAGCCTTGTAAGGGATCGTATAGGAATAAAACCCTTGTATTACGGATGGGTTGGGCAAACATTGATATTTGCTTCAGAACTGAAATCCTTCAAGGAATATCCGTCTTTTTCTGGTGAAATAAACAGGGAAGCCCTGTCACTCTTTATGAGGTTCGGTTATATACCGACACCTTATTCTATCTATCAAAATGTGTTCAAGTTGTCTCCGGGAAAAATCCTGAATGTGAATGCCAAGGGAAAGGAGTTTCAGGAATTTTGGTCTTTTCAAAAAACCGCCGAGGATGGAACAGAAAATTTATTCTCAGGTTCTGAAAATGATGCCGTTCAACAACTTGATATCATTTTAAGTGAAGCGGTAAAGCTCAGAATGGTATCTGATGTTTCATTAGGTGCATTTCTTTCCGGGGGAATAGATTCATCAACCATTGTAGCTTTGATGCAAAAGCAGAGTGGAAAACCGGTCAAAACGTTTTCAATTGGGTTTCATGAGGAAGAATTCAACGAGGCTCCCTTTGCAAAAAAAATTGCAAACCATTTGGGGACGGATCATTCTGAACTTTATGTCACCTCCAGCGATGCTCTTGCGGTAGTTCCCCTTTTGCCCAGCCTGTATGATGAACCGTTTGCGGACCCTTCCCAGATTCCTACTTATTTGCTTTCCCGTCTTACGCGAGAAAAAGTCACCGTTAGCCTGTCTGGGGACGGCGGGGACGAATTATTCTGTGGCTATAACCGGTACTTTGCCTGGAAAAATATTTGGAATAAAATTCAAATAATACCCTACCCACTGCGAAATGCCCTTTCTGCATTTGCGCAATTGATCCCGGATTTTCCAGGGGCGGGATCAACCGTTGTGAAAAATCGTCGGTTCAGAGCTTTAACTGAAAAATTTAGAAAAGGTATGCGTATATTAAAAAGTCAATCTCCGGAGGAGATCTATCTTTATGGAATATCCTACTGGGCCGACCCTGAATCATTGGTGAAAGATTGCAGAGAACCCACGACACCCCTGACCGATTTTTCTAAATGGGGAAAATTTGAAAACCTGAAACACAAAATGATGTATCTCGATAGTATTACTTATTTGCCTGATGATATTCTGACAAAAGTTGATCGTGCGAGTATGGGAGTGAGCCTGGAGGCGCGAATCCCTTTCCTGGACCATAAGGTAGTCGAATTTGCATGGGGTCTTCCCTTGAAATTTAAATCCCATGAAAACCAACCCAAATGGATTTTGAAGAAGTTGCTAAACCGGTACGTTCCTGAGAATTTATTTAACCGCCCTAAAATGGGATTTGGCGTTCCCATCGATTCCTGGCTTCGAGGCCCGCTAAAAGAATGGGCGGAGGATTTGTTGAATGAATCCACCCTGAAAGGGGATGGCTATCTAAATGCTTCCCTTGTAACTAGAAAATGGAAAGAGCATTTGTCTGGTAATTCGAATTGGCAATATCTTCTTTGGAATGTATTGGTTTTTCAATCCTGGCTTCGGAAGAATTAAAGGCACTTTCAAAATTTAAAGGATTTCAAACTCTTGGAAATGGTAAGTCGATTGGTAAACTGGCTTGGAATAGACCGTGGGATTACCTATGCCATTTTAGCAAAAATATGGTCTCTCTTTGCAGGTCCGATTACCTTGTTCCTGATTTCTTTTTATCTGACTCCCGAGGTTCAGGGATTTTATTATACCTTTCTCAGTTTGCTTGCTCTTCAATCATTCATAGAGCTTGGCTTCTATATTGTTATCACTCAATTTGCAAGTCATGAATG
>WAIB01000025.1:0-1829 GCA_009873655.1 Nitrospinota bacterium
TTCAGAAGAGCAAATCCAAGGAATCGTTCATTTAGTTTCAGCGAGTGTTGGCAGCATTCAGGCCTCTGATGTCGTTGTTGTCGACTTGAAGGGGAATCTTTTGTCAGGCGGCCAAGAACCTTCAAAGGAGGCCATGTTATCTGCCTCAAATTTTAAACATAAATTGCGTGTTGAAAAGGAACTGCAAGCTAAAATCATTAAAATGCTGGAAGATGCCTTGGGGACGGGTAAAGTTATCGCAAAGGTCTCCACGGATCTTGATTTTGAACAGGTTGAAAAAACGGAAGAAATTTACGATCCAGACTCTCAGGTTGTTCGAAGCGAAAACCAGATTACAGAGACTTCTAAAGGCGCTATTCCTCCCGGTGGCATTCCAGGAGTTCAGGCACTCGTTCCATCAGGCCCAGATGCAAGCGGAGTAGCGGGTGAAGCAGCCCAAAGAAACAAATCCAACTCAGTGTTTAATTACGAAATTAACAAGGTTATTAAAAGGATTTCCAAACCTCTGGGCGAAATTAACAAACTAAGTGTCGCCGTCATGATTGATGGAACCATGGAGGGAGATCCCGCTGAATATAAAGCACGTACCCAAGAAGAAATGGCTAAATATCTGCAAATCGTTCAATCAGCAGTAGGATATGATGCGGAACGAGGAGATGTCATTAAGGTCGAAAACGTTCAATTTGACCATTCACAAATGGATAAAGAAAAAGCCGCGCTTGAACAAGCAGAACAAATTGATTTAGCAATGGAAATTGGTAAATTAGTTATAGGCCTAGTATTCCTAATTTTGTTCTTTACTCGAATTATACGACCCATAATTACTTGGATGACCACCTCTGTTGAAGTCGTTCCAGAAACAGAACAGTTAGGAGCCGCGGACATTGATGCTGTTGACGAAGAGACGAGACGACTCAATGAAGTGGCTTCCGAGGCAGCACATATTAGAGATTCCGTAGCAGAGTTTGTCCGTAATGATCCGAAATATACTGCGGGTGTAATCAGAAAATGGATGCGGGACAAAGATCCAATCGCTAAACAATAAAAAGGCTTGGTGAAGAATGAAGAGAAAAATTTCAGGCCCTGAAAAAGCGGCTATATTGTTAATGGACCTTGGCGAAGAAAAAGCGGCTCAGGTTCTGGCAAATATGGATGAGCGGGAAATTCAAACCCTGGGAAATTATATGTCCTCACTGGGAAATGTGGATATGAAAATCATGGATTCTGTTAATAAGGATTTTTACAGCCACCTGGAAACAGGCGCATCGGGTCTGGGAAGAGCCGGCACCGATTTTCTGAAATCCACACTCCATCAGGCCATGGACCCGGCAAAGGCAAATGAAATCTTGAAAAATATCACTTCCCCGGACCAGGAACTCGGCGGAGGCCTGGAGACCATTCGCCTTCTCGAGCCGAAGGTCATCGCAAACTTCATTGAAAAAGAACACCCGCAAACTGCGGCTATCATCATCGCACATTTAGAACCGGATATAGCAAGTCAAACGCTAAAGGAAATTTCTAACAATAAACGTATGGAAATTGTCCACCGTCTTGCTACTCTAGAGAGGGTATCTCCCCAGGTGCTTAAGGATTTGGATGATGCCTTGAAAACGGAGTTTCAGTATTCCGGGAACTTTACAGGAAACAAATTGGGAGGAAAGGAAGTTGCCGCCCGGTTAGTGGGGTCGATGGATAAAGCCACCGAATCCATGATTCTCACTTCCATGGAAGAAGTTGATCCTGATATGGCAAATAACATACGGGAACTTATTTTTACTTTCGAAGATGTACAGAAGGTAGACAATGAGGGTATCCAGGCTCTTTTAAAA
>WAIB01000025.1:1839-36061 GCA_009873655.1 Nitrospinota bacterium
GTAAAAAGTGAAGATTTACTTATTGCTCTAAAAACCGCATCGGATGAATTAAAAACAAAAATACTTTCAAACATGTCTGAGCGCGCTGCAAACATACTGATTGAAGACCTTGATTCGCTCGGCCCAACTAAATTAAGCGATGTCGAAAAAGCACAGCAGAAAATTATTTCCATCTGCAAACATCTCGAAGAATCAGGTTCAATTGTGTTAGGTCGAGGTGAAGCCCTTGTCTGATCTACAGGAAAATTTTGAAGCCAGCAACCTGCAAACGAACGAGGTTGGCACCCCGCAGGTTGACCCTGAAGAGCGGTCCTTTCAGTTTGATGAAATGACCATTCAGAATCCTTCCATTAGTCGGGGTTTTATCTATAATTCGGACAAAGCCCGAAATTTCGACCAATCCAATGTTGATAAGGCCAAGCAAGGGGTAATGGAGCTGCTTAAAGATGCCATGGATAAGGCGAAAAGACAGGTCGGCGAATTTAAATCGAATGCTAGAAAAGAGGGATACGATAGCGGCTATCAAAGCGGCTTTAAAAAAGGTGAGGAAGCGGCAAAGGAAGAGTTCAGCCCGTTACTTGAAACCACTCAAAAGTTGATAGAAGAATTATCAGGGTTCAGAAAAGAAATGTATGACAAAGTTGAAAGAGAAATGGTTGAAATGGTCATCAGCCTTGTTAAAAAGGTCATTCATTCCGAGTTTTCAACGCGCGAAGATGCCGTGCAGGATATGATCCGGCTTGCGGTGCAGTCCGTTTTAGACAGGGAGTCCATGGTCATTAAAATTCATCCTACAGATAAGGAATATGCCGAAAGTTTTTGTTCCGAATTGCACCATTTATTCAGTGAAATAAAAAATATTGCTTTTGAGGCCCATTCAAGAATTGAGCGCGGGGGTTGTGTAATAGAAACAAACTTTGGTGTTATCGATGCGCGCATAGAAAAACTGGAAGAACAAATTGACCGTATCCTTAACCTTTCTCCCCCTCCACCTAAAAATTTAATCGCGGCTTCTGAATCTCCTGAAAATGAAGAAGCTCCCGATGAACCCCAACCTTCTGAAAATGCACCAGAAGAGGAGAACTCAGATTCAAGCGGGACAAACCCTGAAGATCAACAAGAGTAGGGAAAATGGAAGCCATCATTGATTTAAAAAAATACAGCAGCTTCATAGAAAAAACCGATTTTGTCAAGAAAACCGGACGAGTGACCAGAATCATCGGTTTGATTCTGGAAGGCAATGGTCCCGCTGTTTCGGTAGGCAGTATTTGCACGATATATCCCAGTAACCGACCGCCTATTCAAGCACAGGTAGTTGGATTCAGGGATAGAAATATCTTGCTAATGCCTCTGGGAGAAATAATTGGAATCGAACCTGGAAGCATTATAGAGTCAACGGAAGAATTTCCCTCTTATAAGGTTGGCAATGCTCTAATTGGCCGTGTGATTGACGGCAACGGGCTGCCCCTTGATGGCAAGGGCCCCATCCATGCCACTTCAGAATATCCCTTGATGGGAAGTCCAACCAACCCTTTAGAACGCCAACGTTTGAACGAACCCCTCGATGTTGGAATTCGTGCACTCAATGGCCTGCTTTCTTTTGCGAAAGGACAAAGAGTGGGAATTCTTGCGGGTACGGGTGTGGGCAAGTCGGTCTTGATGGGAATGATCGCAAGAAACACTAACGCCGATATTAATGTCATCGCGCTCATTGGTGAAAGGGGAAGAGAGGTCCGAGAGTTCATTGATGAAAACCTGGGAGAAGAAGGACTGGAACGTTCCGTCGTGATCGCCGCAGCTTCAGATGAACCTCCCCTGGTAAGGTTGCGCGGAGCATTCATTGCCACAACGATAGCCGAATATTTCAGGGATCAAGGCCATGATGTGATGTTGATGATGGATTCGGTCACCCGGTTTGCCCTGGCTCAAAGGGAAATCGGGTTGTCGGTAGGAGAGCCCCCCACCACAAGGGGTTTTACACCCTCGGTATTTTCAATGTTGCCAAAACTCCTGGAACGGGCCGGGACATCATCGGGCCAAGGGTCCATCACCGGACTTTACACCGTACTGGTTGAAGGAGATGATATAAGTGAACCCATTTCCGATGCGGTTCGCGCCATTCTTGACGGGCATATTGTTCTTAGTCGCGAATTGGCTGCCCATAATCATTATCCCGCAATTGATATTCTCAATAGTGTCAGTCGGCTCATGATAGAGGTGGTCACCAAAGAACATCAGGAATTTTCAATGAAGTTTAAAGATTTTATGGCGACCTATAAAACTGCAGAAGATTTAATCAATATTGGGGCATACGTTAAAGGAAGCAATCCCAAAATAGACATGGCAATACAAAAATACAATTTGATGATTCCCTATTTAAGGCAGGGGATCCATGAGAATTTTGACTGGCGAAACAGCCTGGATGAACTTAAAAGGATTATGGAGGTCTAGCAAGTGGGTTTTCGATTTGAAACTATTTTAAAATTAAACAAAAATAAAGAAGACCTCCTACAAAAGGATATGGGTCAGATCAATGCACTCATTCAGAAACAGCAAGACAGCCAGGACTTCATGAAAGAAATCATGGAGAATAAAAAGGAGGAATTAAATCAGAAAAAAAGGGGAAACATTGATATCCAAACCATGATCCTTTACGACAATTTTTTCTCCGGAACCCAAATACATAAAAAAAGACAGGAAACGATTATTTCCGAAATTTCCGTTAAACTTGAAGAAAAGCGCAAGGAAGTGATCGACGCAATGCGAAAACGCAGAACCCTTGAAATATTGAAAGACCGCCAAATGCTGAAAGAAAGTAAACTGAGAGATAAAAAATTACTTGCCATTCAGGATGAAAATGCCTCCAGTCTGTGGGCAAGGAATCACTAGGTGCTTGATATGAAAAATAAAATATTTTTTATTCTTTTTGCGACCGCTTCTACTTTCCTTTTTGGAAATTACCTGTGGAATAATAATTCCCATTCGCAGATCGATGTGGCCTACGCGCAGGTAAAAATACTAGATGAAAAAACCGAGAAAAAACGGGACAACACGGATAAACCCATCGTGGAAGGAGAAGGTGAAGAGGAAGGTAAAGCGAAGAAAGATGGAAAAGTAGCGCTTCCAACTGAAATGCCCGCCGTAAACCCGGAAACTTTTCGAATGATTGAAACCATTGAAAAGAAAAACCGGGAATTAAAACGCCGGGAAGAAGAGTTGCGTATAAAAGAACTTAAAATTAAGGCCATTGAAGCTAAGGTCAATAAAGACCTGGAAAAAATTGAAAAGGGGCTTTCGGAATCCAAACAACAACTGGGGATGCAGGATCAAAAAACCAAAGAAAATGTAGAAGCCTTGATAAAAGTTTATTCCAGCATGAAACCCGAAGAAGCCGCTAACCTGATTGAAGCCATTGATGATGACCTCGCACTTAAGATCGTATCAGGAATGAAAAGCAAGATAGCCGGAAAGGTGCTCAGTCAATTGGATGTGAAAGTTGCCAAACGTATAAGTGAAACCCTTGCCGGCAAAAGGATGAAAAAAAAGAAAATGATGGACGACAAGATGATGGATCAGACTAAATAGTAGAGGGTCCTAGGTTTTGATTGGCAAGGTCTCTTCCCCTGCTTCCGGGTGGGTCATTCCAAAAGAAATAATCATTTTCAAACCTTCCTCAACGGACATTTCGAGGGGTTGCGTGTCTTTCTCGGGAAGCATAAAAAGAAACCCCGTGGTCGGGTTGGGAGAAGTGGGAACAAAAATATTCAGCATTTTTGCATCTCCGGAAATTCCCTCAGGTGTATCACAACAGACAATTCCCAAAGTTTTCAAGGGTTCCCTAGGATATGTAATCAGGACCATTTTCTGAAAGCTGGGCGTTTCTGTCAAGGAAAGCGTGTCCACCACTTTCTTGATACTGGTATAAATCACTCGTACGACGGGAATCTTATGCAGCAACTTCTCGCCCATGGCCACCACTTTTTTCCCAATAATATTTGTTCCAACCAGCCCTACCCCAATAATAAAAATGGCAAGAAACAAAAACCCCATTCCGGGAATATGCCATTCCTCCATTAAATTTATATTCTCAGGCCCCAAAATACCGGTCATTACGGGTTTCATAGCCCTGTCGACACGTGTAATCACGAACGACAAAATCATGTAGGTCAACGCGGCAGGAATGGTGACCAAAAGCCCGGCAATCAGATTTTTCTTAAGTGCTTTTTTAAACATGGCGTCTTTATAAAATTTCGGTTACCGCAACTCTCAAAAATTATTTCAATGTTTGAATATGCTTTTCCACTTTTTGCACCAGAAGGGGGTGATTGGCCATACCCAATCTCCAAAATTTTTTGTAAAAATGGATAGCCGATTCCAAATTACCTGTTTCTTCATACAAAACTGCCAGATTGTAATGAGTACCGGCATGGTTTGTATTCATTTTAGAGCCTTGTTTAAAACGGATTTAGCCATTTCAAGCTGCCCTAATTTTTTTAGGCCACGGACAAATTATTCAAGGCATCAATGTTTTTGGGGTCCATTGAAATGGCCTTCTTATAATTTTGAATCGCTGTCGGTTAATCTTTCTTCCCAAAGTATACCACACCAATATTATTGTAGGGTTTGGCATAATCGAGCTTCAAGTAGATCGCCCAGAAATCCTTCAATTGCCTGGTTATATTCCCGCAACTCTTTGTGTATGACACCCATATTGTTATAAATATCAGGGTTATCGGGATTTAACCTTGCAGCTTTAACATAATTTGCCAGAGCTTTTTCCCAATCTCTTGACTGCTGAAAAAAATGGCCCGGTTAAAATAATAGCCCACATTTTTAAATATATCCGGTTCCGGCAAGTCAGGTATGCCCACCTTCTTTTGTTTTGGAACCAACGCGGCAACCTGCCTTTCATTGTTTCTCGGCTGAGGAATTTCAACCACCCTTTCCATATTATCTTTTGCAGGTTTTGTAGGAGCCGGGTATTTTTTCATGGCAGTCAGGGATGCAAAACGGCCTTGTAAAAATCATAATCGACCCCTTTTAAAAGGAAGATCTTTTTAAACAGACGAACAGAAAATCAGGACTAATTGAGGCGAAGGGAAGGTTGCTTGGCTGCGGGCTTGGAGGCCTTTTTGGTTTTTCGCGCTTTCTTTTTCATTTTACTCTTTTTTCCGAAGGCGTGTTTGATCACCTCATCCATTGTTCCGACAGGATAAAACTGGATGCTCTTTCTCATGTTTTCTGGAATATCCGGAATATCTTTTTCATTCTCTACGGGTATGATCAGATTGAGGATACCATGTCGATGGGCGGCTAAAACCTTTTCTTTTAATCCACCTATTGGCAATACTTTTCCTGTCAATGTCAGCTCACCCGTCATTGCGATATCATGGCGCAGTGCGGTTTTGGTAAGGGCCGAAACCAAGGCGACCGCCATGGTGATGCCGGCCGAGGGACCGTCTTTGGGGACTGCCCCTTCAGGAATATGGATGTGAAAATCATTCTTCTGGTAAAAACCTTTTTGAAGTCCAAATTCGGAAGATCTTGAACGGACATAGGTCATCGCAGCCTGCGCGGACTCTTTCATAACATCACCCAGTTGCCCGGTGGGTACGAGCTTCCCGGTTCCGGGAAGTACCGTTACTTCTATAGACAAAATCTCCCCTCCCAGTTCGGTCCAGGCCAACCCGATAGCGGAACCAATATCAAGCGGGCCTTCTTTGTCTGCCCGCTGGTATTTTGGGGTACCCAGAAATTTTCCCAGACTTGCCGGAGTGATTTTGACCTGTGTCTTTTTTCCCTTTTCCACTACCATTTTGACGACTTTACGGCAAAGGGTCGCAATTTCTCTTTCCAGGTTTCTCACCCCGGCTTCTCGGGTGAAATCCTGGATAATTCGCTTTAGGGACTTATCGGAAATTTCAATATTCTTTTTCGTCAAACCGTGTTCGGCTATTTTCTTGGGCACCAGAAACCTTTGGGCAATCCCAAGCTTTTCCTGATCCGTGTATCCGGGAAGATGCAGCACTTCCATCCTATCCAACAAGGGCCGCGGGATAGAGTGAAGTACATTTGCGGTACAAATGAACAAGACATTGGAGAGGTCGTAATCAATTTCCAGATAATGGTCGTTAAAGTTGGCGTTCTGTTCCGGGTCAAGCACTTCCAGCAACGCTGAAGAAGGGTCGCCACGGAAGTCCGCATTCATCTTATCCACTTCATCAAGCATAAAAACAGGGTTGTGCACGCCTGCTTTTTTCATTCCTTGAATTATTTTTCCCGGAAGCGCTCCAATATAGGTTCGGCGATGGCCTCTTATTTCCGCTTCATCCCGTACCCCACCCAGGGAGATACGGACGAATTCTCTTCCCATCGCCTTGCCAATGGATTTCCCAAGGGAAGTTTTACCCACACCCGGAGGTCCTACCAGGCAAATGATGGGACCTTTTATTTTTTTCACCAGTTTTAAAACGGCAAGATGCTCGGTAATACGCTCTTTTACTTTTTCCAGCCCATAATGATCTTTATCGAGAATTTTCTGAGCTTCGGGGATTTTGATTTTTTCGGTTCCCGCGGCTTTTTCCCAAGGCAAATCCGCGAGCCATTCGATATAAGTTCTTGCCACCGTCGCTTCGGCAGACATGGGTTGCATGAGCTCGAGCCTTTTCAATTCCTTTTTGGCTTTCTCATTAACCTCTTTAGGCATTTTTGCCTTTTTAATTTTTTGTTTGAGCTCATCGAAATCGCTTTTGAATTCATCCCGCTTACCCAGTTCCTTCTGGATGGCTTTCATTTGCTCATTCAAATAGAACTCTTTCTGACTTCGCTCCATTTGTTTTCGCACCCGCCCATGGACGCGCTTCTCAATCTTCAGAACTTCCATTTCTGATTTAAGAATTCCCAGCAGTTTGTTCAGCCGGTCTGCGGGATTTAATGTTTCCAGAAGCTCCTGCTTTTCCTGGGTCTGAAAAACCATGTAGGAAGCAATGGTGTCTGCATACCGATGGGGTTCGAGAATGTTTGCGCTTGCGGAAACCGCCTCGAGTGGAATCTTCTGATTGAGCTTGACGTATTGTTCGAAAACATTCCCGACACTTCGCATCATGGCTTTAACATCAGGAGTGAGCTGATCGTTTTCATGGATCCGATTTACTTCCACCTCAAAATAGTCGGAGTTATCCAGGAAGTTTTCGATGCGGCCCCTTTGAAGCCCCTCCACCAACACTTTCATCGTCCCGTCCGTCAGCTTGAGGATTTGCAAAATATTCGCAATCGTACCGACTTCAAAAATATCTACTGGTTGGGGATCATTGTTGTTGGGGTTACGCTGGGCTGAAAGGAAGATGCTTTTCTGTTCTGCCATGGATTTTTCCAGCGCAAGAACAGACTTGTCTCTGCCCACGAACAATGGCAGAACCATGTATGGGAAGACGATAATGTCACGCAGGGGAAGAAGCGGTAAAGCGATTTTATCTGAACCCATAATACTAGCTGGCCTGTTTCTTTTTAGCGTATACCATCATGGGTTTTTCACCTTTGGCAACGACTTCTTCGCTGATTACAACTTCTTCGACATCTTTTTGCGAGGGCAATTCGTACATGATATCGAGCATGGTTTCCTCCATGACAGCACGCAATCCCCTCGCGCCCGTTTTCCGCTCAATGGCTTTTTCCGCAATTGCCTTGACGGCGGTGTCGGTGAACTTTAATTTGATATCTTCAAACTCAAATAGTTTTTTGTATTGTTTGACCAGGGCATTTTTCGGCTCAGTCATGACTTTAATCAAGGCATCGATATCCAACTCCTTGAGCGTGGCCACGGCTGAAAACCGCCCCACGAATTCAGGAATCAGGCCATATTTCAGGAGGTCTTCCGGCTGCACTTTTTCAATAAAATCATCTTCCTCCAATTCCTTTTTGGAAACGATTTTTTGCCCGAACCCAAGGCTTTTTTTACCGATCCGATTGCGGACAATTTCGCTCAAACCAACAAATGCGCCGCCACAAACAAACAAAATGTTTGTCGTATCCACCTGCAAAAATTCCTGATGAGGATGTTTGCGGCCTCCCTGGGGTGGAACACTTGCCGTGGTTCCTTCAATGATTTTCAACAAGGCCTGCTGAACGCCTTCCCCGGAAACATCACGAGTTATGGAGGGGTTTTCCGATTTACGTGAAATTTTATCAACTTCGTCGATATAAATTATTCCCCGTTCTGCTTTTTCAACATCGTAGTCCGCGCTCTGCAAAAGTTTGAGGATGATGTTCTCGACATCTTCCCCGACATAACCGGCTTCCGTAAGGGTGGTCGCATCTACAATGGTAAACGGGACATCGAGTATCCTCGCCAAGGTTTGAGCCATGAGGGTTTTCCCGGAACCGGTGGGTCCAACCAGGAGAACATTACTTTTTTGCAATTCCACATCATCCATTTCCAGGTTTGAATCAATCCGTTTGAAATGGTTATGCACCGCAACGGAAAGAATTTTCTTACATCGTTCCTGGTTGATTATGTATTGATCCAGATGATTGTATATTTCCTTTGGCTTCAGCAAATGCTGGAAGTCTTCACCCTTTTCCTGGGCCCATTCCTCCACCATGATTTCGTTGCATAATTCAATACATTCATCACAGATGTAAACGCTGGGTCCCGCAATGAGTTTCTTGACTTCTTCCTGACTCTTACCACAAAAAGAGCAACGGTAGTTTCCCGTGGTAGTGCTTTTCTTTGCCATATAGCCCTCGATTTTGGGGTGGCTCTGATTTAAACCTGGCTTAGTTTAAATCCGTTTTATTTTTTATCTTTATCGCTTTCTTTAACCTCTTCCCGATTGCTGATAACACTGTCTATCAGGCCGTACGATTTTGCTTCTTCTCCCGTCATATAATGATCGCGCTCTGTATCCTGATTAACCTGTTCAATCCCCTTCCCGGAATGCTTCGCAAGAATTCCGTCCAGAATAGCACGGATACGGGTAATCTCTTTTGCCTGGATTTCGATATCCGTGTGCTGCCCCTGAAACCCGCCACTGGGCTGATGAATCATGATTCTCGAATGGGGCAGAGCGAAGCGTTTTTTGGGGGCACCCGCAGCCAGAAGCAACGCACCCATGCTCGCTGCCTGTCCAATGCAAATGGTTTGAACATCCGGTTTGATGTATTGCATGGTATCGTAAATAGCCATTCCAGAGCTGACCTGGCCACCCGGGCTGTTTATATAAAGATAAATATCCTGGTCGGGCTCATCGGACTCAAGGAACAGCAACTGGGCAATGATCAGGTTTGCCATGTGATCTTCGATGGCCGTACCTATAAAAATAATACGGTCTTTTAACAGTCGGGAATAAATATCATAAGATCGTTCGCCGCGACTGGTTTGCTCTACAACAATGGGTACCAACTGGTTCTGAATGGAATTCATTTTTCTCTCTTGATTTGGACTCAGGTAAGATGAACCGCCCTCTGCAACCGAAATTGGATCAGAAAGGATTGTCGACTTGTAAGTCATTTAGAAATAATTAGTTAACTAGCAACAGATTGACTATTTATTATCTGCAATTAAATCTTTTCTGTCAACCATTACTTCTTTTAGGGTCACCTTTTCAAGGGCAGAATTCAAGGTTTTATCCCTTTTCATGCGGCTGTGCAAACGGGCCAGCACCCCGTTTTTCTCCCACTCCTTTTTCATCTGCGTCAGGCTGCTTCCTCCCCCCAGGAGTTGGGCCATATTCTGCAATTCCTGGTCCAGTTCTTCCGGGGTGACTTCTAATTCAAGATCTCGGGACAGTTGATCCAGGATCAACTCTTCCTGCAGCGCCTTAATTGCCGGCTCTTTGTATTTGGCAGTCAATTCGGGAGTGACTTCTTCATCGTGACTATGGTCATGATCGTCCCCATGATCATGGCCATGATCATGCTTTACTTCTTTCCCCTGTTTCTTTTTTTCCTGGTCAGACATGAACTTGACTTGTTCTTTAATCAGTCCCTCAGGTAAATTTACCGGGTTTTGTTCGGTTAGTTTTTCTGCCAGTTTCTTTTTGATTGCCTTGAGAGCTTCTTTCCGTTCGTAGTCTTCCAGTTCCACTCTGACTTTGGCTTTCATATCTTCCAGGCTTTCATATTTCTTTTCAGTATCTAGCTCTCTGGCAAATTCGTCGTTTAATTCCGGCAATTCCTGAACCTGAATGCCCTTCAGGGAAATACTGAAATCAACCTCTTTTCCGGCAATTTCCTTATTATGATAATCCTCCGGAACTTGTACTTTAATATCGCGATTATCCCCAATTTCCATTCCGATCATTCCCTTGTCCAATCCCTCTATCAACTGTCCGCCTCCCACCTGAATGATCTGGTCCTTAGCCTCTCCTCCTTCAAAAGGCTTGTCCCCCAGCATGCTGGTGAAATCAATCTTTATCAGGTCTTTCTCCTGTACGGGACGATCGGTGATGGAAACTGTTTTCGCTTTCCTTTGCCGGAAGGCTTCAAGAGTCTGATCCACTTCTTCATCGGTGATTTTTGGAATTTTCATTTCCAACTCAATATTGGAATAATCCTGGATATCAACGCTGGGCAACACCTCCACGGAGGCGGAAACCGATATATCCGTGCCCTCTTCCGCATTGACCTCCAGAAGATGCGGCTGCCCAATGGCGCGCAAGTCTTTTTCAACAATGGCTTTATTGACCTCATTGCTGATGAGGTTGCTCAAAACTTCCTTTTTAACCTCGGGCCCAAATTGTTTTTCCAGCAGTGAGGCAGGCACTTTACCCTTGCGAAAACCCGGGACCTTAACTTCTCTGCCCAGCTTCTGATAATACTTGTCCACCTCCTTTTTGTAATTCTTATAAGGAATCACAAACTTAATTTTCTTGTTACAAGAGTCAACTTCTTCTATTTCTATATCCATATTTTTTCCAGAAAAATAAATAATTTGTCGCGGTGTCGCTACCGTTAACCGGGTAATTTACTCAACCGACCCTTTTGCCTTTTCCAGCCACCGCCCCAAAGGGTGGTGCCGGTGGAGGGACTCGAACCCCCACGCCCGAAAGCACTAGTTCCTAAAACTAGCGTGTATACCAATTTCACCACACCGGCAAATAGCGAAAATTGCACGGAAAATATAACACTTTATATGGAATGAGGTGGAAAGAAAAGCGATTGTTTAAAGATTGCGCCCCGGGAATTTTTTCTAAGAAATTGAAAATTAAGAAGATTTTAACAGTCGGCCCTCTATCTGGCAGGCCTTATCCTGATGGGAATTTATTAAAAATCAAGAAGTCCTTAATAAAAAAAATATTTTTACTTTAATAAGTATTGAAAAAATGCCCTTTATTTTTTTCTTAACCTGGAAATTTCCGGGCGGAGGTCATTGAAATCGAAGAAGCCGATGCTGCAGACCCGCGAGGTTCACAGTGTTTTAACTTAAATGATCGCCTTTGATTTTAAATGCCTCCGCCGTCATCCCATAGAAAAGATTTTTTCCAAATTGTGCAAGGCGTTTTTTAAGGCGGTAAGGGGAATTATTCTTCATCCATTTGGTCCTGGAGGGCCGTAATTTCTTTTTGAAGGAGGCCGTAGTCAATTCCGATTTTGTCACAATATTTTCGAAGGAAAGAGTACATTATCAAGACACAATGCCATTCATCAAAAACCTCGTCGCTCTTTTCACAAAATTTTTCGTATTCGGAAAAACCTTTCTCTATAGTTTCCAGTAATTTCCCGAATCCTGCCAGTTCATCGAGTTCTGTAAAGGTGGCATCAGGATCCTGATCCCAGAATTTTTCATCGGATTGTTCCGGGTCGACCGATTCCAGGTACTGTTCTTCTATTTGATGGAAATCCAGTCTTATCTGTCTGCAATAACTGCGCAGATTATTAAAGGCAATGAAAAGGCATTCATAACCGCCCACTTCATTTTCTTCAACTTCATTTAACTCTGAAATATCTTCATCTACCCAATCGAACATTTGAAAAAATGCATCGAGGTTGGATCGTCCCTCCTGAAAAGAATCGTCCATAATCATTCCCTCATCTTTCAATTATTCGAGGCTTTCGGTCTTTGGGGGTAAGAACAGAATCGGGAGGGTAATATCCTTTCGGCACCATCAAGTTTGGGTAAACCCAGCCGCGTTTCCCAATCAATGTTCCCGGACAAAGGACCGCATTGCAGCCCAGTTCTGCATGATCTCCCAAGATGGAACCTAATTTCTCCATGCCGGTTTTTAAATCTTCTTTTTCCAGGGGAATTTGAATGGGGTGGATAAAACCTTTTTCTTTTTCATCCGCACTTCTAAATTGCAGATTGGCCAGCCTGGAACCCGCTCCCATATTGACATGGCGGCCCACGATGCTGTCACCAATATAATTAAAATGGCCCGCTTCACAGTGCGCCATGAGAATGCTGTTTTTAACTTCCGTGGAATGACCTATCACGCAGCCTTCATCTGCAAAAACATTTCCGCGCACATAAGCCCCCTGCCGAATATCGCAATTTTCACCTATCACGGCAGGTCCTTTGATGATTGCGGAAGGTTCCAGCCGCGTTCCCGCTCCTATAAAAATCTCCAATTCCTTTAAGTAAACCGCCTGATCCAGTTTCATCCATTTTTGAACGAACAATCCTTTTTCATTTTTATCCAGACAACCGTCGAGACTAACACCTGTTTTATTTTGAAGAATCGATTTCAAAAGGGAATCCAGGTTTTTCAGGGGATCCCATACGTAGTCCGAACCGGAAAACAGGGATTTACAGGGCTCGCGGTCCAAGTCTGAAAAAAACAGAGACAAATCTTTCATAATCAATTTTTCACATACCATTTACCCAGCGCGGTCAACCGGTACCCCTGGGAACTCAATTCAATGATTCCCTGTTTCTGCATTTCATTAACCAGCCTGGTTCTGGAATGTTTTTCTATTTTCAATTCTTTTTCTTTTAAAGTCTTTGAAGCGATCTGGCTCAGCGCGTGCAATTCCAATTTATAAAAATGATGATCGCAGTTTTTTAAAGCAGCGAAAAGAACTTTTATTGCCTCCTGCCCCATTTTCTTCAGGTTGGAGGCGTCTGATTTACTTCCCCGAAGGTTGACGCTGATTTTATTCTCGGTACCTGAGTTTCTCACAAATATACCCGCGCTTCCCCCGGAAAATGCGATATATAACATATCGGGATCTTCCGGAAAAATTCGAGTCACAACCTTATAGCTTCTTTTCCTGGCAGCCCGCATAAGGGTTTGTTTTACCTTTTTCCAAACATCAGAGTTCTTAAAAAATAGTTCCTGTTTTATGTAGTAAACATACAGAGTGGCCTTGAAACCCGGTTTAAACGGCCGGCTTATTTTTGAATAAAATTTCTTTGGAGAATGAAACAGATGTTCTGTCGCCACCAGGGTATTCAAAGCGCTTTTAAGGCCGTTTCCAGAATAAATCGAACCGGTCTTCCCATCAAGGGAAGTGAACTTTGATTCGGTAATATTGTGCCCGGTTTCTTCACTGCCCACGGCGAGTACAGGTTTGGCATCTTTTTTTACGGTTTCATTTCCTTCGCCTAAAATTTTTCGCAGCTTTTGAAGCGATGCAATACTTGAAATGCCTGCTTTTTTCAACTTTCCGGATTCACGTAAAAACGCCTGACGTTTCGATTTGGAAAGGATTGAGCTTTTTGATTCTTGTTCCAGTTGTTTCAAAATAATTTTCAGGAGAATCCATTTATCCCCTACGGCGGTCAATTCAGATTTCAGCCCCATTTTTTCGGCGGCTACAGCAGCATTGAGATCGCTTTCCACAGTATTGATGTAAAGGGAGCCCTTATACTTTTTCGGGAACCTTGTGGTAAGGTGTTCCGCCTGCAAAACAGCGGTTTCGTCACCACTCAACACCCACAATAAATCCTTAAAGGGATCGTATTCGAGCATGAAAAATCGGTCTGCATCGGCATCAAAAATCACTCCAACGGCGCGTTTTTCTCCCTTTGCAAGCGACACCTTATTCTTTCGGCCTAATTCAAAAAGTTTTAAAACCGCTTTGTGACGGCGGAAAAATCCGGCGGACCTTTTTAATTGATCAAACGTGATCCGGTCTTTACCTTCAAGGTCTGCCACCCCAGAAAAAACGTTCACGGCCCCGTTTAAATCCCCGTTTACCTCTATTACTTTTCCAAACCCCGCCTTGATAAAAATTTCTTTTGCAATACCTGTGAGCGATCCATTAGCCGGATCCACTACCACCATGATATTTTTAAAATTTACTGAATTATCAATCCAAGAATTTTCAGGAAGCAAAGTAAATTGCCCGAACAGTTTCAGGGCGTCCTGCCTGCAATCCTGCAGTTTTCCGGTTACGGGCGCGTTTTTTATCTGGGAATATTTTTGCCGCAAAACCAATTGACTCAACTGCAAATCATCGGATGGCAAAGGTTTCATCCCATGAAAAGGGGAAAAGAGTTTAATTCCGTTTTGGTCATTTGGGTTGTGCGATGCCGTTATCATGATTCCACAATCGGCCTTCTGGCATATCATGAAAAGGGGTACAAGCGGAGTTGGAACCACCCCCAGTTTCAGCACATTGGCTCGGGCTTTTCGAATTCCTTTTAAAACGGCATCGACAAATATTTCCGAAGGATCCCGGGGGTCCCAACCCACTACAACATTTTTTATTTTTCTTTTTTCGGGAAGATTTTTGACATGCGAATAGGCATACAACTCCAAGAACTGCTCAGTAATCCAGCTCTTTTCCAAAAAAATCCTTTGGGGGGTGAGCCCCTTGCATTCCGGGATATGGGAACGTCTGGTTTCCCGGCGTATTCCATCGGTGCCCTGAAGTCTTTGCATTTCGGTTTTATTCATTCTACACAGGAACTCGTGTTAAAGAAAAAATTCCAAATGAAGAATACCACATACCGGGCAGGTAATTGCATTGAAGGCGCTCTTGGATGGAGAAAAGAAAAGGGGTAAGCTGGTTATCCCGAAAAAATCCAGAGGGTCCACTTTTTAATCAAGCAGGGGATGAGATATGGCCTATAACCCTTTTGTTAAAAAAGACACTATTGATGCAATTATCAGGATTGCGGGGAAAAAAATAGAGGGAAAATTTTTTAGCTTCCGAAAATCCGGCTGCTGGATATGTTGAATCAGGGGGATGAAAATTTTATCCCTATTATTGACGCTAAAGTCTATTGCCTGGTAACTGGGAATGTTTTGTTTCAATCAGAATTTCCTGCGGTTAACAAACAACATATCATCCTGATAGCAAACCATCTGGTTCCCACTTAATAAACAGCTGAAAAGGAATAAAAATTAAAATTTAAGAGTTTACAACCTTATTTTTGTTTGCCTTACCCACTCTTCCTCGTTGAATTTTTCACGGAGGTATTGCTCAAACAACATCTCGTTGTCTGTTAACAGTTTTCCTTCCACCCATTGGCAGGTATTTAAGCCAAGGGGTTCTTCGGAGTCCATTTTCTTATTTGTTTTTTCATTTGATGCAAGATCAATTTCCCCCGAATTGTCCACTTCCAAAAAATCTTTTTTTAGTTGGGAAAGCTCATCGACCGTAATATCTTTTGCCTCTTTCACAATCTTTTCGATGAGTTTATCCACCTCCAGCACCAGGTTATACTCGCTAACATACTCCAAAAGCCCAAGGGCCTGTAGTTGTCTGACCGAAAACTTAACCTCAGGAGATGTAAGGATGGCTCGGTTAATTTCTGTCCATAAGTATTCTGCAAACTTCTTTTTCCTATCTTTCTTAGAGGCCATGATTTTCCTTTCAAAATTTGTTTGACAAGAAAAGTATAGGCTTCTGGCATTACATATGTGTTAAGCGAATGTAACGAATAGGTAAAAGGGGGAAAAAGGGATGGGGGCCCTAAAGCAGAACGCGAGTTTTACAAGTTCGGATCGTGGAACCTCTCTTTCAAAACATCAACGGGGCTTTTATATTTGTCACAAGCGATCACGGAGCTTATCTGATTGGAAATTTGTTCCCCCAGATTCAGTTTTTCCGCCAGCACGGGGTTCGCTCCACAATCAGGCCTTTCGTGAGAGCAGAAATCACACATATTCAAAATAATCATGGAATTACCGTCTGCCAATTTTACCCCCTTAATAAGGCTGGATCCTGGAAATCTGACTTAAAAACCCGACTGTGTTTTAGTTTTAATCTTAGAGGGTTGTCCCTCTTTTGTAAATTATATTACTTCCCCAGGATCAAGCTGGAATCTCCCCTGTTTTTAACCATTTATCAAAAAATTGACAGGTATTGGAAAAATTTTCCAATATTCCTCATATTCAAAAGAATCTTTTTTCCCAAAAAAGCAATATAAGTTGTTTTTTTATAACAACTTATGATGAATTGCCCCGGCGACGGCATTTGGCATAGACCTTGCTCTAAATTTTAAAGAGAAAGTGCGCCTGAAATACTTGTAACTAAAGGGTTAACCTCAATTGCAACTTATTTTCAAAAAATATCATTTTTTTTGGGATTTTCTGCCAAAAAACCGTGTCCGCACCTTTGGCCTGAAAACCACTGAAAAATGGGAAGTAATTGCCGGGGAAAAGGCATTTCACCATGAAAGCTTTCTGGGCCCTAAGTCCTTTATTTACTTTAATTCAAGGGTTTTATCGGAACCTCTTTTGGCCTCAACTTCGGCTCCTTTTTTTCCGCAAAGATGAATATGGTGGTGGATTTGGTTACAGCTAATTTCAAAAAGAAAATTCTTTTAGTTCTGGCATTTGGCCTTTACTTCAGCAATTTTTGGGTCTTGCCCTCTTTTGCACAGATTACTCCGCAAGGAAGAGACCAGACTTATAAGCAAGCCTCCCCACTCCGGTTCGAAGAACGGTTCAAAAAACAGGCAAAACCCAAAGCACAAAAGGTTCCGGTGCAAGAAGACAATTTAAAACCCATGTTTCCATCGGAATTGCGAAAGGTCAAATTCGTACTTCGAAAAATGATCATCAAGGGTTCCACCCTTTACAGCAAACGCAGGTTTTCAAAATTGTTCAAAAAATACATGCGAAAACGAATTTCTCTAGGGGTGGTATATGACATCGCCCAAACAATTACAAACATGTACAGGAATGATGGCTACATTCTGAGCAAAGCGGTTGTGCCTCCGCAGCAAATCGAGAGAGGAATTATTCGCATTGATGTCATTGAAGGTTTTGTAGACAAGGTCAATGTTCAAGGTGATGTTACAGGCCCCAGGACACTTCTCAACAGGTATCGCAAAAAACTTTTAAATTCCAAACCTCTCCTTTCAAAAGACCTCGAACGCTATTTGCTCCTGGTGGATGACCTGCCCGGGTTGTCCGTGAAATCCGTTTTAACCCCTTCGGATGTAAAACCTGGAGCTACCGACTTGACCCTTATTCTTGAAAGCAAAAAAATCAATGGCGGGATGGGCGTTGACAATCGGGGAACCAAGTTCAATGGACCTATTCAGTTTTCGGCTAATGCAAGTGCCAATTCCCTGTTGAAGCTTTATGAGCGTATTGGTTTTCAAGGTGTGGTTACCAAGGACACCGACGAACTTCAGTTCTTCAGTGGATTTTATGAGATGCCCGTATCATCGGAAGGAACCAAGATTTATTTTTCCGGTTCATCCAGCAAATCCCAACCGGGGGACGATCTGAAGCAATTCGAGGTAAATGGAGACAGCACCACTTTCACTTTAAGAGCCACACATCCCTTCATCCGCTCCAGATCTGAAAACTTGAATGCCGTTCTTGGTTTCACAAGCAGAAATTCCACTACGAAATTTTTAGGAGATACAGACTCTAAAGACAAATTACGCATTGCCAACTTCGGCCTGTCTTACGATTTTGTTGATAATTATCGCGGCGTCAATTTGGTGAGTTTCAATTGGAGCCAGGGACTTGGCATTTTTGGTGCCAGCGAACAGGGAGACCCAAAGCTTTCGCGGCGTCAAGGAACAAGTTCTTTCACGAAATTTTCCGGTGAAGCTCTCCGGCTCCAACAACTGGCCCCATCATGGATGCTGCTGGGCGCAATGTCCTGGCAATACTCATTTGAAAAACTATTGGCCTCGGAAGAGTTTGGAGTAGGGGGGCCACGATTCGGCAGAGCTTTTGATGCTTCTGAAATAACCGGAGACCACGGAATCGCGCTAAAACTTGAACTGCAAAAGGCCTTTCAAATTAACAAAGCCTATATAAAAGATATTCAGGCTTACACTTTTATTGATTATGGAACGGTATGGAATCGGCTGGACACTTCAACGGGCGTTACGAAGCAAGACGTCACATCAGCCGGGTTGGGATTCAGGTTCAACGTGACGGATCACCTTTCAGGATACCTGGAATGGGATAAGCCTCTCAACAAGGATGTCTCGTCTGAAGGAAATAAGGACGCACGTGTGTTCTTTAGCTTGTCAGCACATTTTTAAGGTTGCTTATGAACGTTTTTAAAATGAACCAGGTCGCTTTTGGCTCGGCAACGCCTACAGGAAAAGTTGCAATGTTTTCCTCTGGGGAGCCCTCAACAGCTCGTCCAGGAAAAGTATTTTCGACTTTACGTAAGCCGGGCAATCACGCGGTTTTCCTGGTTTCATTTTTAATTTATCTGGTGGGCATTTTCCCTTCAATGGTTTTTGCGCTACCCACTGACCCCACCGTCCAATCCGGTTCTGTAACCATTGACACCGTCTCCCCGGAAAAAATGAATGTCTATCAAAGCACCAACAAGGCAATCATCGATTGGAACAGTTTTAACATTGATACCCATGAGCATGTGGAGTTTCAATTGTCACAGGGAGGGGTAACTTTAAACCGGATAACGGGAAACGATCCCTCGAATATTCTGGGCAAGCTCACCTCGAATGGCCATTTATGGGTGGTCAACCCAAACGGAGTTTTCTTTGGAAACAATGCTCAAGTGGATGTTCGCGGTCTGGTGGCAACTACCAGCAATATCACTGATTCAAATTTCTTAAGTGAAAATTACAGCTTCGATATCCCCTCAAACTTTTCCAGCTCAATCGTCAACCAGGGAACCATTACTGCGGCAGAAGGCGGACTGGTTGCTCTCGTTGCACCCGGCGTTCAAAACCAGGGTGTGATCAATGCCCGACTCGGGAAAGTAAGTTTGGCTTCAGGCAAAACTTTTACGTTGGATCTTTACGGAGACCAATTGATCAACCTGGGTGTGGACAGCAAAGTGGTGAATCAGGTAACGGGAATGGATGGGGAAGTCTTATCATCCCTGGTTTCCAATAGTGGAAGCATATTCGCAGATGGCGGCGTGGTTCGCCTGGATGTCAACGCCGCACAGGATATCGTGGACCACGTAATCAACATGGATGGCGTGATTCAAGCAAGATCTGTGGTTGAAAAAAATGGAAAAATAATTTTGATGGGGGGTGATGAAGGCGTTGTGCATGTTTCGGGAACGCTGGACGCCTCGGGTTATAACACCGGAGAAACCGGAGGCGATGTCCATGTCCTCGGTCATCTGGTCGGACTTTACGGTACCGGTTTCATAGATGTTTCCGGTGATTCAGGAGGTGGAAATTTACTTTTCGGAGGTGACTATCAAGGCAACGGCACCGTTCCAAATGCGTGGGAAACCTATATCGGACCGGACACCCGTATCTTCGCAGATGCAGTGAATTATGGTGATGGAGGAAGAACCATCTTCTGGGCAGATCGGAGGATGCATTTCCAGGGAATTGTCAAAGGGCGCGGCGGAAAATATTTTGGCGATGGCGGTTTCGTAGAAGTTTCAGGAAAAGAGGAACTGTTTTTCGACGGGTCGGTCGACACCTCCGCCGCAAATGGAAAAACCGGAACCCTGCTTCTTGATCCCGATACGATTACGGTAGCTGATGGCTCAGGGGCTACAACCGCCAGTGGCGCGGCCACTTTTACCACCATTTACGAAACCACTCTGGAAGCAGTAGCGGCAACCACAAATATCATTCTCCAGGCGGACAATGAAATAATCATTTCTGATTTGTCCGACAATAATCTCAGCTTGAAACAGACCAATGGAAATACCGTTACATTCCAGACACTGAAAAATTCTATAAGCAGAGACACTGACGGCAACATAACTACTTCGACCGGGAATATCAAATTCCTGGAGAGCAATGACACCATTACTACCCAGGGCGGAGATATCCTATTCATAGCAAAAGGAGATTTGGTAATAGGAACTCTTACTTCAAATGGGGGTGACATTTCTTTAACAGGAAGAACTTTAAATCTGGTGGGCAGCATAAACTCCGGAGCAGGAAATGTAACCATTGGATCGGATGCAGACATTTATTTAGGTGGAAGCGCGTTGACAGGGTGCGGAGCTGGGAATGCGAACCTGTGCGATATGTCCATAGTACAATCGGAATTGAACAATATCAGTGGAAACAAGCTCACCATTGGCGGAACTCTAAATGGAGACATTTTTGTAGATGGGGTTACGCTTACTTCCTTTTCTGATGGCGTGGTATTGGATGTAAACACCCATGTCTCAGGATCTAACGGTGCCATTGTATTTCAAACGGACTCTTCATTTTCTTCCCTGGAAGCAAAAGCCGTAAACGGAATCAATGTCAATTCCAACATCACCACAACTACAGGAGCTCTGAGCCTGAACGGGGATTCTGATAGCGGTCCCGATTCCATTAGTCCAAACGATAAAATTTCCTTCGCCAGTGGAGTATCACTCACAAGCGCATCGTCCATTAGCTTAAGTGCTATCACAGGTGGTATGTCTGCCACCGCAGGTTTGACTTTAAACGCGCCTACCAGCATCACAACCACGGGTAACCTGACAGCTGCCGGAGCGGTATCTCTTACCGCCAATTCGGGAATTAATTTAAACGGAGGAATAACCACGTCCTCGGGAAACCTGACCGTAAATGCAAATTCTTCCGTATTGGCATTGGGAAGCGGAATCACCTTAAGTTCAGCAGGTGCCTTGTCACTCAGCGCAAGCAACACCACCTCCGCCGGAGCGCTGGTTCTTACTTCTACGGGATCCACAATCAATTTGGATAACGCCCTTGTTTCCCAGGGTGCGGTAACCATGACCGCCAACAGCGGCTTAACACTTGGCAACAGCACGTTAACAGCGACGGGGGACATAAGCCTCCAGGGTGGAAGTTCCCTCTCTCTCGCAAGTGGAATGAATATTTCCGGAGCAAATATTACTTTAGGGGGAACCACCATCACCGGAAACAATGGTGCACTCACTCTGAATTCCACGGGAACCATCACCGCAAGCAATTCAATATCCTCAGTAACAACGGGAACTTTTACGGCAAGCTCGGGTATCTCCCTGGCGGGTCTTTCAGCAAACGGAACGGTGGGCCTTAACTCGGGAACCGGGACCACAACCATAACGGGAGCCTTGTCCACAACCAATAACGCTCTTTCTATAACCGCCAGCGATTTGAGTTTAACGGGATCGATTAACACGGGAACCAGCGCCACCACCATCAGTGTTTCCAATAGTGGGGGTCTGGGGTTAGGGTTTAATTCCGGTTTTTCAGGGATGAACTTAAGTAATGCGGAAATAGCCTTGATCACCGGGGATCTCAATCTTGTGAATAACAGTATCACGGTTGACTCCGGGGCCTCGTTGAGTCTTACTGGAAAACTGGTTCTAGGCCAAAGCGGAGGAACCATTACCGGAAATGGTGCCATGACAATTGCAGCCACCAACGGTCTTTCGATTGATAGCAGCATTACCGCTGCGGGGAATATTGCCCTGAATGGAGATTCAAATAATTCCAGCGAAACAGGAGATGGAATTACGCTTGGCTCAGGCGTGTCACTTACGTCTTCTGGGGGAACGATTACACTGGACGCCACCAACGGCGGAATCACCGCTCCGGGAGCCGTTACGCTGGACGCCGCAGGGGCAATAACCTTGAATGATAATTTTACTTCATCAGGAGACTTAACAATTAAATCGAGCGGGCTAACTATCAATGGCTCAACATTAAGCAGTGGTACCGCCTCAACCACCATTCAAACTGCAGCGGCAGGAACGACCATTGGTTTATGTGGCGCAACTTGTTCGGGAAGTTTTGGTTTCAGCCTGACCTCAACTGAATTCGCAAAAATCACTGCAGGAAATCTTATTATTGGTGACAGCACAAATGGCAATATTACAGTCGAAGGGGTCACCACAACCATCGCAAACGTAACTTTAAACGCCACCAATTCTGCGGGTCGATCCGTAACCTTCAATACGGGCAGTTCCAGTTTCCAGGGACTCACCGTGAATGCCAGCAACGGGATTGTGCTTTCGTCTGGAGTGACCACTCAAGGAACGACCCGTTTTAATTCAGATACGGATGCTGAAACAAATATCGGAGGCGATTTTACTTTAGCTGCTGGACAAACACTGAATACGACAAATAACACCTTATCCATAACTGCCAATGATATGGCCTTAGGTGCAGGAAGTTCCATCAACTCAGGAACAGGCGGAACAACCCTCTTAGCCGCCAAGTCGGGGAGAACCATTGGGCTGGGTTCAGGCACCGGCGATTTTTCCCTGTCAGATACTGAACTTGGTCTGATAAGCGGGGCGAGCTTAACAATTGGTAACAGTTCAAATGGAACGGTTACCGTAGCAGGTGTGACTTCTTCCACTACTCCCTTAACCTTAAATGCCACCAGTTCAGGAAGTGCAGTTAACTTTGCAACCACGGCTTCCTCTGGGCTGGGCAGCCTTACCCTCAACGCAGGAACAGGCGGCGTAAATTTTGGTGTCGATGTAACAACCACAGGATCTCTAACAGTTAGTTCTGATGCGGGAATTGCAGGTGCAGGCATCCTGACAGTAGGAGGTTCAATGAGTCTCAATACGACGGGAACCAGCAATGCAACGGTGGTTAGCAACAGCGCACTCACATTAGGAAACTCTACGGTAGGAGGGGATCTCCAGGTAACAACCGGAGGAGACAGTTCACTAAATGTCAATGGCGCCATTCAATCAGGAGGGAACACAACCCTGTTAGCCGATGACGATATTATTTTTACTTCAGCGGGGGATATTACCACCACCTCTGGAAATATAGTGGTGACGGCGGACAATGATTCGGATAACAACGGCTCCGGCGGAGCCATTACCATGGATTCGGGATCCACTTTCAATGCCGGAACGGGAACTCTGGCATTATCGTCAGATGAAGACATTACCCTGGGTTTACTTTCCACTTCAAACTCCTCAACTTCCTCCATCACTCTAACCTCAACGAATGGCGGGGTTAGAGACGGCGATACAAGCAGCCTGGATATCAGCACCGGTGGAAGACTCGTTGCAGACCTGGTCACGGGATTTGGAACTTCCGGCAACGCCATTGAAACAACCCTGGCATCGGTTGATATAGACAACTCCACATCGGGAGACATTAATATTTTTGAAACAGATCAAATCAGTGTCTTCAAAATAAATCATGCCGGAACAGGAAATATTCTGGTTTCTTATATTCGAGAAGCCACTAATCAGGGAAATGCAATAGCGCTTTCAGGGTCGGTACTGTTCAGCAGACGTGATACGGAATTCCTGCTGGTTGGAGATAAAACACTCGGGGACAGGGCAGACGAAACTACGGGACAGTTATTTACCAAATTTGAATTTCCTACACCCAATTATTTAGATCTTGGTCAAACAAAAAGGAGCGGGAAAGAACTTCCTCCCCTAGATATGTTCAGCGACGCAAAAAGTTTGCTTGAGATCGATGATAAAACAGCCGTCTTTTTTGATGGGCTGGAAAACCTTGAAAATGTATGGGAAGGAACAGGTATTAAAAACACACTGATCGCGGAAAGAAAAAGATCAGAGAGAAGAATTATCTCCAGACGACCTGAAACAATCTATGAAAACGAAAAAGTGGCGGATATTTCCTTTAGAAAATCAGCCGATAAATCTTCTAAAAAATCCAAACGATATTCCGGAAGGGAAAAAGCGTCTTATCAAGCATCTCCTGAAAATTCCAGACCTCCAAAGCCTTTATTTAGCCTGAGTAAAGCCAATTCTTTTAGCTTCTTACCTTGATCAGGGCCTTTGAAAATATTCGTGATTGGCTAAATAGTCAGCATCAATCGTTGATATTTTTCCATACTCAGGGGTTTCGCGTATTTTCTCATTGATGTTTTCGTATTGCTTGCCTGTTTCCGGTTGACTTACCAATTCGAGAAACCGGGTTTCAACAGGATCCCTCCTTAAAAGTTTCAGTGTTGTTTCCTCCGGTTTCAAATCAGATTCCAGGTTTTCAAGTGCCGCCAAAGGCTCCTCACCCTCTGCCATTCGATGCTTGATGGCCTCTTCAATCGATTCTTTCCTTTCCATATGCCGTTTATGCGGAAAATCTGCCCTGGAAAAAATCATGAAATCCAGATTCGGCCAATAATTATTTATGAAATCGTCAAAATCAACTTCGATGCCATTACTTAGATGAATATCTCTTGACTGGTCTGGTTTGTCACGGATGAGGCTATTATAGACCTGGATAATATTGTGAACAGAATCATATAATACGGTCCAATGGTAGCTGTTGGCCCTTTCATAGGTGCGAAAGGAGTCCATCGCTTTCACAAGAGTTACCAGGGTGAAATGCATATCCTCCATTTTTAAAAATGCAGAAGACCAGGGAAACCTTTGGCGGAACCATTGATCTGTATCGGAGGGATATTCCTGACGGTTGCTGTCCGCTGGGGGGCGATAATCATTGTCAATAAAATTAAGGATATCATCCACCTCCTTGTAGGCAAGGTCCAACCCGGCTCGGACCACTGTATATGGAAACAGCTTTCTTTGATATTCCATATATTTTTTTAAATCTGGAAGTTTGTCTTCCAGGGCATGAATATGGTCTCTCTGACCAATGTCCTTAGAAAATATCAGCACCTGTTTTCTCTGTGAATGTTTTTGATTTTATTTTTTGGAAGGGTCAAAGCGCTGAGAAAACATTTTCAAAAGATTCTGTTTTTCCTCATCGCTCATGGATTCAACCGTCTTTCGAATTTCGCCCATTTGCTCAGGAGTCATTTTCCCCATAGCTTCTTTTGCGGCATCCTGAAACCCCTTCAAATTGCTTGCTGCTCCTTTTACCCAGGAAAAATCATTTGAAGATGAAGAATCGGGAGGCTTGAAATCGATCTTTTCCCGGGAACGAAACTCGACATGGTTCCCAATGATTTTTCCAAAAATTTGCTGATCCTGCAAATTATCCAGCACTTCAGACAGGTTGGTCCCATAATTTTTACATGCATCGTAAACGGGCTTGAAGGGAAGCCGAACTATTTTTTCAGGAAATCCATTTTTGTGAATGGAATGTTTAATACTTTCTTCTGCTTGATTGGGTTCTGTCATTTTTCAAAACTGGAAATTAAAATGGCTTTTAAAAATTTTCTATTTATATCAAACAATCGGAATTAATATCTATTGTAGTATACTCTTGAGCACAGATCGCGCTAAATTTTCCAAAAGATCTTTCCCGAATAATAGCAAGAAAATATGCCAGCAAATAAAAAGAATCCCAGAGTGACTGTAAAAAAACGTACGTCGAAAAAGGAAAAACCCGTCGTTTTAAGAATCGCCCTGGGCCAAATAAACCCGATTGTTGGTGATTTTGATTTCAACGCCGACAAAATAAAGCAATATTTAAAACAAGCCAGGAAAATGGGGGCCGATGTGGTCCTTTTTCCTGAACTGGCAATTACAGGTTATCCTCCTGAAGATTTATTGTTGAAGGATAAATTTTTAACCCAAAGCCACAAAACTCTGGAAAAGATCCGTACTCATTCGAAGGGACTGACCGTCATTATTGGGTATGCAGAAAAAAAGGGCAAAGAGATTTACAATTCCGCCGCTTTACTTTGTGATGGCAAAAATGTCGGAACTTGCCGAAAAATGCTCCTGCCAAATTATGGTGTGTTTGACGAGAAAAGATATTTCCATGAAGGCAATTCCCCTGTCCGATTCGCGTTAAAAGGCGCGATGCTGGGCATTACCATTTGCGAAGACATCTGGGAAGATTCGGGGCCCGGGAAAACCTTATGTGGAAAAGGGAATGTGGATTTGCTTTTAAATATTTCCTCCTCTCCTTTCCACAAAGGAAAAGGAAAAGCCCGGCAGAAAATGATCCAACAACGAGCTCGCAGTTACCGATCTCATATCGCTTATGTCAATCTCGTCGGGGGACAGGATGAGTTGGTATTTGACGGGCAAAGCCTGGTGGTCGATTCCAATGGAAAAATTATGACCCGGGGGAATTCATTTAAGGAAGAATTGATTTTTTCTGATATTGTTTTGAAACCCAAAACACAAAAAAATTTACCTTCCAAAACCCAAATTTGTTCCTACAAAACTCCCGCGGGTTTATCGAAGGAGAAAAAATACCCTCCCCTCCCCACACCGGTCTACCATCCAAACTCTGAAATCGAAGACATCTTCTCAGCACTGGTTTTAGGAACCCGAGACTATATTTCCAAAAACGGATTTTCAAAAGTGGTATTGGGTTTGAGCGGGGGCATCGATTCGGCTTTGACCGCGGTCATTGCGGCAACGGCCCTGGGACCCAATAATGTGGTCGGGGTGTTGATGCCATCTCCCTATTCTTCAGAAGGCAGTGTTCAGGATTCGCTTAAACTGGCAACGAATCTCGGCATTGAAACTTTGACTTTACCCATCGAAAAAGCCATGAAAGCCTACGATCAAATTCTCGAAGAAGTATTTGAGGGAACCCATTCGGGCCTGGCGGAGGAAAACATTCAGGCCAGAATTCGCGGTAATCTTCTGATGGCACTTTCCAATAAAAAGGGATGGATCGTTCTGGCAACGGGAAACAAAAGTGAATTCAGTGTCGGCTATTGCACACTTTATGGAGATATGGCTGGAGGTTTTGCGGTTATAAAAGATGTGCCTAAAATCTGGGTCTATAAAATTTCCCGCTGGATAAACGGGGAAAAAGAAATCATCCCGGAATCAATCATCACAAAAGAGCCCTCGGCGGAATTAAGACCGAATCAAAAAGATACCGACTCCCTGCCTCCCTACGAATTGCTGGACCCGATTCTGTTGAAATATATTGAAGAGGATAAATCAGAAGGAGAAATCAAAGTTTCGGGGCTGTCCCGGGCAACGATCCAAAAAGTCGCGAAGCTTGTTGACGCCAGTGAATATAAGAGAAGGCAGGGACCTCCTGGTGTCAAAATCACCCCTAAGGCCTTCGGCAAAGACCGACGCCTGCCAATAACAACCGGCCGCAGGGGCAAATGATTCTTCTATATCATTGATTTCAAATTTTTAGTTTTATTTTATCGAGATCCTCCCGATTCAATTCCATTCTCCGAAGAGGGCGTTGCCTACCCCGTTGTTGGGTGGTAGAATTAGCCTTTATAATGAAAAACAAACTCCGTCCTTATATTGGAAAGGGAAATAACTATGAAAAAAATTGGTGTCGTTCTATCTGGATGCGGCGTGTATGACGGCGCAGAGATTCATGAATCGGTTATTACTCTTTTGGCAATCGACCGGGCCGGTGCCCAGGCGGTATGCATGGCTCCCAATGTAGATCAAATGCATGTGATCAACCACCTGACCGGTGAAGAGGCGCAGGGGGAAAGTCGCAACGTCCTGGTGGAAGCGGCCAGGATTGCCCGGGGTGAAATAAAAGATATCAGCACCATAAAAGCGGATGATATTGATGCCCTGGTATTTCCCGGCGGGTTCGGTGCCGCCAAAAACCTGTCCAGTTTCGCAGTAAAAGGAGAAAACTGTGATGTTCACCCGGAAGTGATGCGTCTGGTTAAAGAGTTTGCCGCAAAACAAAAACCGCAGGCGGCATTATGCATTGCCCCCGCAATGATGGCAAAAATCTACGAAGGGGAACCAGCCAAACCTGTTTTGACCATTGGGAACGATAAAGAATGTGGCGGGAAAATAGAAACCATGGGCAGCCAGCATCAGGATTGTGCCACTACGGATTTCGTGATGGATGAAGAAAATAAAATTGTAACGACTCCCGCTTACATGACGGGGCAAAGCATTTCGGAAGTCGCGGAAGGAATCGAAAAAACCATCAATAAACTCGTCAGTATGATTTAAGATTTGCCATCTCCCTCCCAGGGATTTTGTGTTTTCATTGAAAAGGGGCTGTTTTGGGCCCTGTTTTTCACTTTCAACCCCCTCTTTCTTCTTATAACTAAAGGATTTACTCGAATTTCCCGTAAAGATAGATTGGACCCTTGTATATAATGCCAGCATGACGCTGGAGGTAATTTGGCTATACTTAATAAAATGCAGGGATTGCCGCTTAAACTAGGGAAAGTATATGAGCGATTTTGAGAAAAAATTACTGATCACCGGCGGTGCGGGATTCATTGGAAGTAATTTTATTAATTATATTCACCGTTGTTACCCCGATTACAAAATCCTGCTCCTGGACGCACTGACTTACGCAGGCAATCTGGATAATATTCCCTCTTCTTTAAAATCCAACTGCCATTTTGATTTTTTTCACGGTAACGTCACACACCCGGACATTGTCAACAAACTGGTTTCGGAGGCGGATATTGTCGTGCACTTTGCCGCTGAATCTCATGTCACCCGATCGATTTATGACAATGCAATATTTTTTGAAACAGACGTTATTGGAACGCAGGTAGTTGCCAATGCGGTAGTGAATAATCACGTAGAATTGTTTGTACATATTTCTTCATCAGAAGTTTACGGCACCGCTTTGACGGATCCTATGGATGAAGAACATCCCCTGAATCCCATGAGCCCTTATGCCGCAGCAAAAGCAGGAGCGGACCGACTGGTTTACTCTTATATGAAGACTTACGATTTGCCTGCAGTGATAGTTCGGCCTTTTAACAATTATGGTCCCTGCCAGCATTTAGAAAAGGCCATCCCAAATTTCATTGTGAGCGCCTTGCAGAATAAACCCCTGACGATCCATGGTGATGGCAACAGCTCCCGCGACTGGATGTATGTTGAGGACACCTGCCGAGCCCTTGACAAAATTTTACATGTGAGCAGGGAAAAGGTCATAGGCCAGGTAATCAACCTCGGAACAGGAAAAGACACCAGTGTTATTGATATTGGGAAAAAGGTTTTAGAAATACTGGATAAGCCGGAAACGCTGCTTGAACACATTGATGATCGTCCCGGCCAGGTATCCCGGCATATTTCTTCAACAACAAGCTCGAAGGAACTTTTGGATTGGCAGGCCCAAACAGATTTAGATGAGGGACTGGAAAAAACGGTTGAGTTTTATAAAAACAACCGGCAATGGTGGGAACGTTTTGTCTGGATGAAAGAACTTTGGGGAACTTAACTCAAACAATGGGAATGGATTCCATGCGTGTAGCAATTCTTCAACCTTCCTATTTACCCTGGTTGGGGTTTTTCGATCAAATGCATCGTTCGGATCAATTCGTATTATATGACGACGTTCAGTTTACACGCAGAGACTGGAGAAACAGAAACCGGATCAGGGTTCGTGAGGGTTCGGCATGGTTGACGGTACCTGTAATTCAAAAAAATAAATATGACCAAACCCTTCTCGAAACAAAAATAGATAATTCGACTTCATGGAAACGCAAACATTTAGAATCCATTCGGTCCCATTACTCCAAAACTCCTTATTTCGAATTGCATTTTCCCTGGTGCGAGCAGATATTCAAACATGAATGGAAATATTTATTGGATCTTTCCCTGGAAACCATCCACTATTTAAAAGGACAGTTAAAAATAGACACCCCCCTGCTCCGCTCTTCTGAATTAGAAACCACCGGCAACAAGGCCGAAAGGCTGATTGCTATTTGCAAGCAATTAGGGGCGACCCATTATCTGAGTGGGGATTCGGCCAGAAACTATATTTCAAATGAAGCGTTTTCGACCCAGGGCATTGACCTGGAGTACCAGGAGTACCAGCATCCGCAATACCCGCAACGTTACGAAGGGTTCGTTCCCTTTCTTTCGACCCTGGATCTTTTGTTCAATTGCGGCGAAAAGAGCCTGGACATATTAAAACAAACTGAATCCAGTTGTACTTGAGAAAACCGGAAAATGGATTTTAAATTTTTACAAAAAATATTGCCTCGATTGTATTCTTTCCTGCCTTTTTACCTGGCACCGGAAAATTCTTTACCTCCTATCCAGGCGTTCTTTGAGGTTACCTATCGCTGCAACCTCCGTTGTGACATGTGCCATTATCTGGAAATAATTGACGACACGGAAACAAACAAAACCTATAAAAACGAAATGTCCGCAGATGAAGTTAAAAAAGCTATTTCAAGGCTTCCGCGATTTTCGTTGATTACGTTCACAGGCGGCGAAGCCTTTATGAAAAGTGACTTCATGGAAATACTTGAATTTGCGGCAAAGCGCCATAAAGTCCATATCATCACCAACGGGACTACCTTAAGCAATAAAGTGGTTGAGGATCTCATGCGCCTGCGGCTCAAGTCAGTCTGGGGTTGTGGCTTGTTTTATATGGGTGTTTCCATTGAGGGAAATGAAGAACTGCACGACGCTATAACCACGATTCCAGGTTCCTATAAAAAAACCACACAAGGGCTGGAAAGATTGGTCGCCCGAAAAAAAGAAATGAAATCCGAGTTTCCGCTCATCCACCTTACGTGCGTTATCAACCGTGAAAATGTTTTGGACCTGGTTCCCCTATACGAATACGCAAATAAACTTGGGGTGAATGTTTCCAATTTTGTGGTCAGCAGCCCGGCAACTTATTGGCACGGAAAAGAATATGACCAGGACCATCATCTGGAAAAACCCACAGCACCGGTGGAAGAAATCGATCCGGAAATATTGAGGGACCAATTACTACTTCTTCAAAAAATGAGCCAGAACTTTTCAACGAAACTTAGATTTTCTCCCAACTATATTACTGTGGATGAAATTGTCCGTTACTACTCAAATAAGAGCTCCTACAAAAATTACCGTTGTTATATTCCATGGGCAAAGGTTGCTTTTTCGGCTTATGGGGATGTATTCAGTTGTCCGCACTATAGAGTAGGAAATCTGAACAATGGAAGCGGACCCATTTCCTGGCACTCGGAACGAATAAAGGAATTCCGCAAAAAATTAAAATCTGAAGGAATATTCCCAGGTTGCCTGGGCTGTTGCCAATCAGAATATATTGGTGAAACTCAACAAAATTCGAATTAGTCTTCGATCATGGATGATACAGACAAACAACCAGACGTTTCAATCGTTGTTCCCGTTTTCAATGAAGTTGATCTCATTGAAGAACTGCTTTCAAGGATCAAAACGGTTTGCGAGGGGTTGAACAGAACATACGAAATAGTGGTTGTCGATGATGGCAGCACAGATGGCTCCTATGAAAAGCTGAAACAATTCCGGGGCAAAGGCAACTCATTACGTATAGTAAAGTTCACTCGAAATTTTGGGCAACAAGCTGCAGTACTTGCCGGATTCAGGATCAGCAAGGGGGATATCATTGTTCAACTCGACTCCGATCTACAAAATCCCCCTGAGGAGATCCCAAAACTTCTTTCGGCCATGTCAGATGATATCGACCTGGTCACCACCACCCACCGTAAAAGGCGGGATAGCACCCTCCGGGTAATGGGGTCCCGGTGTCTGTTGAAAATCGGACAAATGCTTTTCGGCGATTCTGTTAAATTGAATTTAAGTTCCTTTCGCGCACTTCGCCGCAGCGTAGTAAAAAAGATAGAGGCCTGCAAAGATCGGTCCCGCTACATGGCTGTTTTAATGAGCTGGATGGGTTTGCCTACCGCTGAAATTGAAGTGGAACATCATGAAAGGAAAAAAGGAATAACCAAATACAGCATATTGAATTTACTCATACTGTCCTGGGATTTGGTGACGGGTTATTCCAGCTTTCCCCTGCGCATGGTAACGTATATGGGAATGTTTGGTGCGTTATTGGGTTTTTTAATGATGGCATTCCTGCTATTCCAAAGAATAGTAAATGGAATATTAATTGAAGGCTTTGTGGTTTTGCTGGCGGTGTTTGCCTTTTTCGCAGGAGTACAACTGCTGTCCATCGGATTTTTAGGAGAATATCTTGGAAGGGTACATCATCAAATACAAGAACGGCCTGATTATATTGTTGAAAAGGTGATTGAATAATGCGTGCCAAACCTCTAACTTCACTGATTATCGAACCGACGAATACTTGCAATCTGCGTTGTTCTTTCTGTTTTGTAACGGAAGGAATGACCCGGGAAGAAGGCTTCATGGATTTGGCCTTGTTCAAAAAAGTTATCGACGACACGCCCGGGCTTGAACATCTTTGCATGCACAACTGGGGAGAACCCCTGTTGCATAAAAAAATATTTGAAATGTTTGATTATGCTCATCGGTCGGGCGTTAAATATATTGTCATGAACACCAATGGAACTTTGCTGACTAATAGAATGATCGACAAAATCATTGAGAGTCCCCTCAATATCATTCGGTTTTCCATCGATGGATCGGCAGAAACATTCAAAAAGATCCGTGGTGTTGAACTTGAAAAAATTGAACAGAATATCTTGAAACTCAAAAAAGAAAAGGAAGCCCGGCGCCCTGAATTAAGCATGGGCGTGGTCTTTACAGTAGAGAATGAAACACAAGAAGATGTGGAAGAATATATTGAACACTGGGAAACCATCGTCGATCACGTTCGAACACAACCTAAATTAATCCAAAGCCCCCGTAAAGAACCCTGCCCGGAACCCTTTGGAAAGGAATATGGGAAACTGGTTGTTCTCTGGGACGGCACGGTCATCCCCTGCTGTGTTGACTATAACGCCAGCCTTAAACTGGGAAATGCAAATTCGGAGCGAGTTGGTGATTTATGGCACAACTCGGAAATCAAAAAATTACGCAATCAACATGAAACCGGGAACTACCCAGAAGTTTGCGTGAATTGCAATGAATGCGAAACTTCGAAAACGGACAAACGTTTCTTTTTTGATGAGTTTCAGGAAGTTATTTAGAAACACTTATTATGACATCCATTCTTATTAAAGAAAAAGTATTAGAAGAAAATCGCCGGGTTCATGCTCTCGAAAACAAACTGTATTTACCCCGCCACCCCGAGCAGACCAATTTTTTTCAGGAGGGCATTGTCGAAACCACCCTCGACCAGATCTGTTCGCAATTGAATCCCAACGCAAAAATTCTTGATCTTGGATGCGGTACCGGATACCTGCTTCTAAGATTTTTAAGAAGAGGATTTCATGTCACTGGTGTGGATCTTTCCAGCGAAATGGTCCAGGTGTTAAAAAACTCTATTTCCGAAAACGAAAAGGAACGGGCCCGATTGGAGGTGGGCGATGTGGAAAGCTATATCGAAGAAAACATAAAAAAATTTGACCTGGTAGTTTTCTCTGCTGTGATGCACCACCTTTTCGACTATGAATTGGTATTGAAAGAGGCCTGCCAGAGGGTGAATTCAGGAACCAAAATTCTTATATTTTTTGAACCCCTAAAGCAAAAGGTAAACCCCTCCATTCGTTATGGCTTGCATCGATGTCTTTCCTGGCTGGATGAGAAGTTCTATCAGGTGGAAATGGGGATTAGAAATATTCCTCTTCTTGAAGATGAATATCACCATTCAGACTATCAAAGACAATTCGGTGGCATTGACCCTGATATAATTGAAAAAATCTTTTTAAATGAAAAGTGCTCGATTGAAAAGGTAGAAAAATATTGCGCGAGACGATCCGGGGTCAATGCGTGGTTGGCAAACAGAATTCTTAAAACTCAGAACACTTTTAATATTTTGGCAGAAAAAATTTAACCGGTTTTCCCGGCACCGATTTTATCCAGGGGAATACCCAGGTTTCGCGCAAGGGTTTTTGCGAATTCATTATCCTCCGGATTGTCTATTTCCAAAAAGGAAACCCCGATATCATAATGTGTTTCAAAACTCTCTACCCTTGCCACCTTGGCATTAACCATTACCGGTTTTTTATTTTTCTCTATGGAAAGTAAAATTTCCACCTGCTCCCCAATATCCAGCGCAACGGGACTTTCGAAAAGTATTCCCGATGAACTGATATTTTTTGCCGGCACATCCATGTCAGGGGATTTCGTTGTTTTGGTCACCGACTTAACCTGCAACTCACCCGCAAAATCAATCCGAAGATAATGTCTCTTTTCAAAATCATGCATGAAGATCCGGTTCCTGCCACCCTCTTTGGCCTGATATAGAGCCACATCCGCAGCATTAACCAGTTCCAGGACTGTCTTC
>WAIB01000026.1:0-30166 GCA_009873655.1 Nitrospinota bacterium
CAAAAGCCATTGAAGAATACAAGCTGGCTTTAAGGAAAAATCCCGAGGACACTTTTGCTCTGTACAACCTGGGAGTGGTTTATCAGGACCAGGGTAAAAACGACAGAGCCATTGAAATGTATCAGGACGTCCTGAAGCACAGGGAAGACACTTTCAGCCGAATCAATCTCGCATCAATTCATTATTCTCAGGGAAAAAAAGAAGAAGCTTTTTCGCAACTGAGGACCGCAGTCAATAAGAATCGAGACTCGGCACACCCCCTCAGCGTGTTGGGAGAGTTTCAGGAGATGGAAGGCAATCTGGTCGAAGCCGAACAAAGTTACCTTAATGCGTTAAAGATTGACAGCAGACACTCTGCCAGCCATTACCGGTTGGGACGTTTGTTACTTAAAAAGCAGCAATTCGATAAGGGAACCGATCATATATTAAAAGCGATAGACCTGGAACCTGAAAACCCGGCTTACCTGGAAACCCTGGGCAGTGAGTTCGAAAGATCAGGAAAACTTCTGGAAGCCGCAAACAGCATGGAACGGGTTTCCGTACTGGAACCTGATCGATTTGATATTTATGTCCGGCTTGGGGATATTTATAAAAAGAAAAAAATGTTTCATGAGGCTCTCACCCGATATTGGTCCGCGCTCTCCATAAAAAGTGACGACCGATACGTCCACAGGAGTATGCTGGAAATATATAAGGCCCTGACTGCCCTTGAAATTGAGAAACTGAAAAAACTTGAAGGGCAAAGCTCTTTTGCCCAAAATCCTTAGTCTCGCATGCGCCCACGCCTCCAGGTCATTCTCCTGGGAATCTTCAGTCTGACCCTCTATTTATTTCTCACGGATATTTCCAAAGAGTTCAACTGGGGTGAAGGTTACGCGGACCGTCCCATTCTGACTTACCTCGCCATATATTTTTCGTTATCTATTCTTTACTTCTCGGCTTGTTACACCCTCTCAAAGCAACCGGAGAACCGGTTTTTATTTTGGACCCTGATTGTCTTTGGCCTGGCATTCCGTTTTTCCATTTTACCTGCGCAACAGATCCAGGAAGACGATGTCTACCGCTACCTCTGGGATGGAAAAGTTTTTTCCAACAATATAAATCCGTTCGAATACGCTCCCTCCGAGGTCCATGAGTTTAAAGAATTACGAATTCAAAACCCGGAAATTTATTACGAAATCTATAATGAAAGAAATGAAAGGGAACTGGAAAAGTTATCGGCCTTTAAATGGGAGAATCCCAAATCCCTGAAATACCTTGAAAGGGTGAATCATCCAGATGTGCCCACCATTTACCCTCCCATGGCTCAGTTCGTGTTTCGGGCTGTTTATTTTTTTCAACCGGACAACATTTTTTCCATGCGGGTTGCCTTCCTGGTTTTTGATGTTCTTGCAATGTTATTTATTGTCGGTATTCTTGGAAGGTTGGGGTTAAATAAAAATATGAGCGTGGTCTATTTCTGGTGTCCGCTCATAATAAAAGAAACCCTCAACTCCACTCATCTGGACATCATTGGAATTGCCTTCATGTGTGGTTCGATTTTTTTTCTGGTCCACCATCGGCACAAGTTGGCGACCTTTTTTCTTGCATTGGGCTTTTTAGGAAAATTGTATCCCGCTATTTTATTGCCGCTTTATCTGCAATCCTGTTTTGAAGACTCCAGAAAAAAGGAGGGCAACCCCTGGCTGGCTTCTGCAGCAAACCTGCTGCTTTTTGTCGGGGTTATCATCCTGGGTTACACCCCTTTTATGGGAATCGGCCTGAAAATGTTCGAAGGCCTTAAAACTTATTCACTGTACTGGGAAAGCAATGACAGTATTTTTGCCTGCCTGGTTTTTATTTTTAAAAACCTGCCGGGTAATTTAAATAGCGTCTCTTTTTTGTCCAATCCATTACCCATTTTTCTGAGCAAACTCACCGTTGTTTGTATTTTGATGGCTGTTCTTATCTGGCTTCTTTTGAAAAATACGTCACTGACCAAGGAACCCCGCCAATTCCTTAATCATCTTTTTATACTGATGGCACTGGTCTTCCTTTTAAGTCCTATTCAAAACCCATGGTACCTTTGCTGGGTGGTCCCATTTCTATGTTTGTTTCCCTTTCGGTCATGGATTCTTCTTACCGGCCTGGTCGGTTTTTATTATCTCGACTTCTATTTTGATTACCAGGAAATACAGTCATGGACAAAATGGACTCCCTGGATTGAATACCTTCCATTTTATGGGCTATTCCTCTGGGATTGGTGTAATAAAAATAAGGGGTTAAGGAAAACCGAAAACCAGAATATTTAAATTCAAATTCCAGTTGTTAATAATGGTAGGAACATTTATAGTCGAACCGATTAATGTCAACGAAATTGGGCATCCATGGCAAACATAACTGTAGATGAAGTCAGAAGATTACTGATTAAAAAGACCATTAAGCATTCCAATAATATGGATTTCTCCGGTCTGGACCTTTCAGGGTTGAATTTCAGCGGACTGACTATCATGTCGGCGAATTTCAGTAACTGCCGGTTGGTTAAAACCAAATTTGTCAGAACGTTTCTGTCAAAATGCAATTTCCAAAATTCGAATCTGAATGAAGCAGATTTGACTTCCGCCAACCTTAAAGAAGCAGACCTGAGCTGGGCGGCTCTTGAAAATACCACTTTAATTGAAGCGAATTTATCCAATTCCAAATTAGCGGGGGCGAGTTGCCTGAAAGCCAGCCTGACCTTCGCCAATTTAAATGGTTGCGACCTGACCAGGGCAAACCTGACATCGGCATCTCTTCATGGCGCCGATCTCACCAAAGCAAACTTAACATCCGCTACCACCAAGGACGCCATCTTTAAAAACGCCAAGTTCATTGGAACCATAGGTTATAAACCTTAGACCAATTCCATTAAAGATCGAACTTTGGGTTGAACCGAATCGTCGAAACGGTTATCCCGGTCAAGGAGGATGGCATGAATCCCTGAATTCCTCGCACCTTCTACATCCGTTTTTATTTCATCACCAATATGACAGGCCTCGTGAGGGGCAACTCCACTGAGGCGCAAGGCTTCCTCAAAAATTTTTCTGTCCGGCTTGGCAGAACCCACGACCGCTGAAGGCAGGATAAAATTAAAATGACCGGCCAGTCGTAAGTTTTCAAGGGTCGAGGTCAGTCGCGAATCCCAGTTTGAAATAACACCTAAAACCGCATTTCGCTCTTTCAGCTTTTCAAAAATATTGGATTCGATCACATCTTCGTAAATCTTCCAATTGGAGCCATCGCGAAACACTTCAAAAATAAGTTCGAAGTATTTATCGAAACGGTCGAGTCCTCCAAGAGGTTGAAAAACTTCAAACACCAGATCTTTCCAGAATTTTTTTTCTGCTTTCGCTCCGGATTGATTCCCCAAAGATTCGATACCGCCCATTGTTTTCCATTGCGAACGGAACCCTTTATTGAGTTCATCCGCCGTGCCCGAGAACCCAAAATCGCGCGCGTGTTTAGCGTAGATGTCTCCCACCGAAGGGTGGACACGAATCAAAGTTCCCCCGACATCAAAAAAAACGGCTTTAAAAGAAGAAAGCGGCATAATTTAAATTTATTTATAAGTAAAGTTATTACAGTACTACCCGGCCTTCTGGTTATCCAGTGAGAGTTTCTGTAACGTAGCAGAAAATTTTATTCAAGCCGAACAAAATTTTTTAAGAAAGGGAATATAGTGACCCTTGCTACCCGTAAAACGGGTATAAAGTTTTAGAAGTATTTACCACAAGGGCATGCAGGTTATTTTCTGCCCCCTCATCCTAACCTTCTCCCTCCAGGGGAGAAGGGACCTTTTGCTTCCTCTCCCTTGAGAGGAGAGGATTGATCTGCGCCCTCATCCTAGCCTTCTCCCTCCAGGGGAAAAGGGACTTTTTGCTTCCTCTCCCTTGAGAGGAGAGGATTGATCTGCGCCCTCATCCTAACCTTCTCCCTCCAGGGGAGAAGGGACTTTTTGCTTCCTCTCCCTTGAGGGGAGAGGATTGAGGTGAGGGTGAAATTAAAAAAAATTCTCCTTGATATAACCTTGCAGGACACAGGTAAAAGCTATGGAAGCGATATAACATACTCCGAGTAGTCAGGCAGATTCTATAAGCCGGTGCAGATGGATTTCCAGCTCCCGGGCCCTACGCCGGGTAGCGTTTGACAATCAATACTGAATTGATGCCGAACATTCCGAAGGAGTTATTCATGATGTAATTTATAGAGGGGAGTTTTTCCGGTGTATTGGCAACGATATGGTTCACGGCACATTCGGGGTCGAGATCATCGAGGTTGATGGTGGGATGCACGAGATTATCTTCAAAGGCGGGCAGGTTACCGGACAACTCGAGGGTCCCCGCCGCGCCCATGGTATGCCCTATAAAACTTTTTGTGTTGTTGATCCGGGTTTTGGAGTCGTTACCGAACACATCGCGTATGGCTTTTGTTTCCTGGATGTCTCCCATCTGTGTTGCTGTTGCATGTGCGTTTAGAATATCGATATCATCCGGCTTGAGTCCCGCCCGTTCAAGGGCCAGGCGCATACATTGGGTTTGCCTGCCCGGATCGGGCAGGATAAAATCTATCGCATCGGAGTTGGAGGCGTAGCCTGCTATTTCTCCATAAATTTTTGCCCCCCGTTTCCGGGCATCTTCCAGACGTTCGAGGGTGTAGACGCACCCCCCTTCCGAGCAGACAATTCCATTGCGGTTTTTATCGAAGGGACGGCTGGCTTTTGTCGGGTCTTCGTGCTCGGCAAGCGCGCCTTCACTTTTAAAGCTGGCAAAAATCCCGAAGGTGTGGATACTTTCAGAAACTCCACCGGCCAGGGCAAGGTCGACTTCCCCAAGCCTCAGCATCTGGACTCCCTGAATCACCCCCATATTGCCGGCGGCACAAGCCGCACCAATGGTGTAATGGGGACCCGTGATTTTCATGTTCAGGGTGACTTCGCCGGCAGGGTTGTTGGATACGGTTCTCGGGTTATGATGATGCGACCAGTACTTCACATCATAATCAAACTGGCTGATATTGTAGACTTCGTTTTCCGTTTCTACGTTTCCATGCTCGGTGGTTCCCAGATAAACCCCGATTCTTGACCGGTCCATGGACTCGAGATCGAGTCCCGAATCGGCAATCGCTTCCCGGGCGCAATAAATGGAAACGGAACCGACACGGGTTCCGCGGCGGCGTTCTTTTTTCTTCTGGTATTTGAGTTCGTCAAAATCACAAACCCCTGCAAGTACCTTTCCCATATACCGGGTTTCGTATTCCCGCACTCCCGATACCCCATTGAGCAGGTTCTGGCGAAACTCTTTCAAGTTGTTGCCGTTGGGAGCCGTAAGCCCGATTCCTGTTATGACTATGCGTGTGTCGCTCATTTCAGTTGACCGTTTTGGAAAGCAGCGCCACGGCATATGCCGCGATGCCTTCTTCCTTGCCGGTAAAACCCAGTTTTTCAGTCGTGGTGGCTTTTATATTTATTTGACCGATGTCTATCCCCATCGCCTGTGCCATGTTTTTTTTCATTTCAGGTAAAAACGGCGCCAGTTTCGGTTTTTGCGCAACAATAATAGTATCGATGTTCACAATCTCAAACCCCTTGTCCCTGCAATTTGCGGTAACCTGCTCCAGTAAAACCAGGCTGGATATCCCTTTCCATTTCGGGTCGGTATCGGGAAAATGGGAACCGATATCTCCCGCACCTACTGCACCCAAAAGGGCATCGCATAAGGCGTGCAACAAGGCATCCGCGTCGGAATGTCCGTCCAGCCCTGTTGAGTGGGGAATATCGACTCCCCCAAGGACCAGCTTCCTTCCCGTTACGAGGCGGTGCACATCATAACCATTTCCAATACGAATTATAGGTGAGTTCATTTTTTTATAAAAACCCCCTCCGTATTCCCGGGGTGAAATCTGGAAACTCTCCCAGCAGGAAAAAAGCAGAAAGTAAAATTTATACTTATATCCAGAAGCGGGATGCTCATAGCCCGCATTCCTGCTTTTGGACCTATATCCCCCGGGCGTTGCCCGGTTAATGGGTGACGGTGATTAGTTTTGTGGTTTCTTCGCGAGCCCATTGATCGGCATCCAAAACATCTTGCAACTCGTTCAATGGGGATGGGCTGTGGTTTTGCATGACCATTCGAATGAGTTCTGCAATATCCTTGTAAGGAATGAGTTCGTCGAGGAACGCCTGCACAGCAATTTCATTTGCCGCGTTAAGTACAGCAGGCATGGTTTTTCCTATATCCATTGCATCAATAGCCAATTGCAGACAGGGGAACCGCTCGAAGTCGGGTGCTTCAAAGGTCAGATTACCCATGGTGGCAAGATCCAATGAGGGTAAATCGCATTCAAATCGGTCAGGATAAGACAAGGCATAAGCAATAGGAACACGCATATCCGGAATGCCCAACTGTGCCATTATTGAAGTGTCGACAAACTCTATCATCGAGTGGATGATACTTTGAGCATGGACAATGATTTCAACGGGAGTTTCAATACCAAACAACCATTTGGCTTCAATGTATTCCAAACCCTTATTCATCATGGTGGATGAGTCAATGGTAATTTTAGATCCCATATCCCAGTTTGGGTGATTGAGTGCGTCTTTTACTTTAATATTTTCCATTTGATCCAGGCTGTAAGTGCGGAAGGGGCCACCGGAGGCGGTTAGAATAATTTTTTTGATCCGCTCTTGTTTTTCGCCATTCAATGCCTGAAAAATGGCACTGTGTTCACTATCTATGGGAATGATTTGCGAATTGGTTTTTTCTGCTTCTTTGAGAACCAGCTCCCCCGCAATGACAAGCGTTTCTTTATTCGCCAGGGCAAGATTTTTTCCGGCCTTCAGGGCATGGATAGCTGGCAGAAGACCCGCACTACCCACAACACCGGAAACAACAACATCTACTTCCGGATGGGTGGCAACCGAAACCATACCTTTCTCACCCGATAAAACTTCTACATCGAGATCGGAAATTTTTTCTTTTAACAGAGAAACTTTTTTTGAATCGAATAAAGCTGCGATTTGGGGCTTGAATTTTCTGATTTGTTCAGCGAACAAATCGACGTTACTTCCTGCAGACAGGGCGAGAATTTGAAAACTTTCTGGATTTCGTTCAACCACATCCAGTGTGCTGACACCAATGGAACCTGTAGAACCAAGAAGTGATATTTTTTTCATATAAAATCGGCTGCCAAAAATAGCAGGTAATAACAATAAAAAGCCGGGCCTGCAAACAAAAGGCTATCGATTCGATCTAAAACCCCTCCATGTCCGGGAATCAGGGTTCCAGAATCTTTGACCTGGCAATTACGTTTTATGAGCGATTCCGCTAAATCGCCGAACTGACCGATAATACCGCAAATAAAAGCCACAATCAAACAATGGATTAAGGGAATTTCATTGAAGAACAGGATGCCGGCCAATGATGCCGCAATCAGCGTTCCTGCGACATTTGCCACCGCCCCGGCAATTGTTTTATTAGGGCTAACCACTTCAATCAATTTTTGATCTCCGAATTTTTTACCCCAGTAATAGGCCATTATATCTCCCGCCCAAATGACTAATAAAAGGAAAACGATCATTTGCCGCCCACCTTCAAAATTACCAATTAGAAGGAAATACCCCCCCAAACCAGCGGTATAGAAAATGCCAAAAAGGGTATATGCAATGGAATCGATTGCGACACGTACATTTTTTTCTCTGAAAAACCAGACAGGAAATAATGTAAGAGGAATAAGAAAAACAAAAAACTGCAAAAGCCGGGGCTCAAAAAAGTAACCTGTAAGAAGAATAAAGCTCAAAGCTAATCCTTCAATGGGAAACCCGTTGACTCCCGTATTGGCAATCATGGCAAAGTATTCATAAGCGGCAGCCAAAGCGATAAAAGTGATCAAAATAAAAAATAACCAGGGGTGCCCATATAAAATAATTCCGAGCACCAAGGGAACCGCTATAACTCCGCTGATAACACGTTCCAAAATTATCTCCTAACGGGATTTAAATTCTGTTTAAGTGGTAATTGAGAAGGGGGACTTCCTTAGCTATTAAGATTTTTACTCAGGCCTTTGCTATTTGTTCCTGGGTCATTCCAAACCGACGATCTCGACCCTGATAATCAATGATGGCATTTAAAAAATCATCTTCCGTAAAATCGGGCCACAAAACATTATTGTAATGCAATTCTGTATAGGCGCTTTGGTAAAGCAGGAAGTTGCTGATTCTTCTTTCTCCACTTGTTCTAATTAAAAGGTCCGGATCAGGAATAGGATGTGTCGAAAGAAAAGACTCAAACAGGGATGAATCGATTTCCTCGATTGAAATTTTTTCATCCTTCACCATCTGGGCCACTTTTTTAACCGCGTCGAGAATTTCCTGTCTGCCGCCATAACTCAAAGCCAGCGTGAGAATCATTCCCGTATTGTTCCGTGTTTCATCAATAGAGTACTGGATCAGTTTTTGTATCGGGTCCGGCAAATCTTCGATATGCCCAATGGTATTGAACCGAATATTTTCTTCTTTCATTCTGTTCAATTCTTTTTTGAGATAAAAATCCAGGATTTTCATTAAGGTTCCAATTTCTTCAGAAGGGCGGTTCCAGTTTTCATCGGAGAAGGAATAAAGTGTCAATGCTTCGAGGTTGAGTTTGCAGCCTAAGGTAACTATCCGGTCTACCACTTTAACTCCGGCCCAATGGCCTTCAACTCGGGGGAGTGAGTTTTTTTGTGCCCACCGACCATTGCCATCCATTATTACGGCAATATGTCTGGGCAATCGATGGGGGTCGATTTTTTCTTGTAACTTTGATTCGATCAAGAAGAGGACTCCTGAAAAAACGACAGGACAACGGCAATCAATAAAAAGAAATTAAACTTCGGTAATATCCTTCTCTTTTTTCTGCATGATTTTATCTACTTCTGCCACGAATTTATCGGTTATTTTCTGGGCTGCCTCATGCCCCTTGCGGCCTTCATCTTCAGAGATATCATGGTTTTTTTCCGATTTCTTGAGTTTCTCGTTAACATCTCTTCGAATATTTCGAATGGCCACCTTGCATTCCTCCGCCTGCTTTTTCACCAGTTTCACGAGTTGCTGGCGTCTTTCATTTGTCAACGGCGGAATGACCAGTCTTATCAACTTACCATCATTGTTTGGAGTCAAACCAAGATCAGAACTCTGAATTGCCTTTTCAATATCCTTCAGGATAGATGCCTCCCAGGGCTGCACCGTTAAAGTCTGGTTGTCAGGTGCCCCTAGAGTGGCAACCTGCTTTAATGGAGTAGGGTTCCCGTAATAATCAACTTTCAGATCGTCGAGCAGGGCTACCGATGCCTGGCCTGTTCTTAATTTTCCAAGTTCGTGAAGCAAATGGTCAATCGAGCTTTGCATCTTATGCTCAGTTTCTTTCATTAATTCTTCTGACATTTTTCAGGCCCCCACGGTTGTTCCGATCTTCTCACCTAACAAAACTTTTTTGATACTGTGCGTCTGACGAAAGCTGAATATTACCATAGGTAAATTATTATCCATACAAAGAGAAACGGATGTTGAATCCATTACCCTCAGTCCTTTTTTTAAGACCTCTAAATAGCTCAAAGCTTCATACCGGGTGGCATCTTTATCTGTCCTGGGGTCCGAGCTGTATATGCCGTCTACCTTTGTGGCTTTGAAAATCACCTCGGCTCCAATTTCCATAGCCCTTAAGGAGGCGGCCGTATCTGTCGTAAAATAGGGGTTTCCCGTACCTCCAGCGAAAATAACGACCCGTCCTTTTTCCAAATGCCTGACCGCTCGCCTTCGGACATAGGGTTCAGCCACAGCCTGGATTTCGATGGCTGTCTGAACCCGGGTGGGAATGCCTGCCTGCTCCAAAGCACCCTGTAGAGCCAGTGCGTTAATAACCGTTGCCAGCATCCCCATATAATCCCCAGTGGCCCGTTCTATACCAATCGCACTTAATGAGGCACCCCGGAGAATGTTTCCTCCACCAATAACAATAGCGATTTCGACACCCAGGTCTTTTGCGGCTTTAATTTCTTCCGTAATATTTATCAGGGCATTTTCGTGGAGACCAAAATCTCCCTCCTCGTTCACCAGGCTTTCTCCGCCTAATTTTAGCAATACCCTTTTGTATTTAGCCTCGGACATTAAATTTCGAACCTTGCAAACCTGCCGATATTGATGTTTTCACCTAACAGCGCAATTTTTTGTTTGATCAATTCCTGGACGGTAATATTGGTGTCCTTGATAAAAGGCTGTTCCAGTACACAGTTTTCTTCATAAAATTTTTCCATTTTTCCCGAAACTATTTTTTCAATAATATTTTCCGGCTTGCCCGATTCCTTTGCCTGGTGGGCAAAGATTTCTTTTTCTTTATCAAGAATTTCCTGCGTAACCTCTTCCCTTGTCGCAAACCGCGGTTTGGCAGCGGCAATATGCATGGCAATATCGCGAACCAGTTCCTGAAAGTCCGGTGTGTTGGCGACAAAATCTGTTTCACAATGCAACTGCACCATTACCCCAAGCTTGTTTCCTGCATGTATATAGGAACCGATTGCACCATCTCCGGTCTGTCTATCTGATTTTTTATCTGCTTTGGCCAATCCTTTTTTTCGCAAGAAAGTGATAGCGGCTTCTATGTCGCCACTGGTTTCTTTTAATGCGGATTTGCATTCCATAATTCCCGCGCCGGATTGCGAGCGCAGTTCCTTAACCATTGAAGCAGTTATTTCCATTCCTAAACATCCTTAAAAAAAGTTAATCGAAAAATCAATTGAACAAGGCAAGTGCCTTTGTCCATAAATATAAATTGAGTGCCTTCGGTTGGCCCTCCTGTTGAGGTAACCGGATAATTTTTCAGCCTGGGTTTTAAACCCGAATTTAAATCAGATCAGGCGGGTACTACGGTTTCACTTTTGTCCTTATCGTCAGGAACCGGGGGTGTCTCCGCTTTATTACTGGGGCTTGACTTTTCTTCAGCCTCTTCTTCTTGACTGGCCTTCTTCATTTCCTGGCCTTCAAGATAAACATCAGAAATTCTATGGGCGAACAGTTTGATGGATCGCATTGCATCGTCATTTGCGGGAATAGGAAAGTCGATGCCATCCGGATCAGAGTTTGTATCGACCATGGCTATGATTTTTATTCCCAACTTCTTTCCTTCTGCTAACGCAATTTTTTCTTTTCGAGTGTCTACGATAAACATTGCATCAGGCAAATCTTTCATGGTTTTGATACCACCAAAAAATTTGTTCAGTTTGACAATTTCTTTGCGTAAATCCAGCGCTTCCTTTTTGTGCAAGTGATCGAACTGGTTTTCCTCATCCATTTTTTCCAATTCCTGCAATCTGGCGATGCTTTTCCTGATCGTCGTAAAATTGGTGAGCGTCCCTCCCAACCATCGCTGATTAATGTAATGCATACCGCATCGTGTTGCTTCGTCAGCAATCAGTTCCTGCGCCTGTTTTTTCGTTGCCACGAAAAGAATTTTTTTTCCGGCACGGGCACTTTCCCTGATATATTTCTCAGCAGCCTGAAAAGCCGTAAGGGTTTTTTGTAGGTCGATAATATAAATTCCGCTTCGAGCCCCGTAAATATAAGGTTTCATTTTGGGGTTCCACCGGTTGGTCTGGTGGCCAAAATGCACACCGGATTCGAGCAGGCTTTTCATTGTGATTTCAGACATTGTATCTCCTTAAAATTAAATGGGTTATACCACCGCCTCCATCGACTCGCACCAGGAACCCGCAGGCCACCCCTGATTTGATCCGGAAACGTGCGTTATTGAATTTTCTGGAATTCTTCCAAAAAGGAAGCCAAATTGTTGTTTAGACTAACATATTCATGGTGGGCTGACAATAAAGAACCCGTCCAAATTAAGCAAAAGCAGGGGTTTTTCTCTATTTTAAAGACCGGAACCAGTTTATAAGGTTTCTTTATCGACCCAGGCAAACACCAATGGATTCTGCGGTACGGATCAATGGCGAGTCGGCAGGAACCTGACGAACAATCCCTGCCAGTGATTTTAAGGGCACCAGCACAATTTCACGACCTTGTAGCGCTACCATGTTTCCAGTTTTACCCTCAGAAGCGGCTTGAACGGCTTCTGTTCCCAGTCGGGTTCCCAAAATGCGATCAAACGCTAAAGGGGTTCCGCCCCTTTGCGTATGGCCCAAAACGGTACATCTCACTTCAAGATCAATTTGTTCGCTTATTTTTTTCGCAACGTGATAACCCACTCCCCCTAATTGTGCCACCCCTTGCAGGCGCTTCGAAGCCCCTTCACTTGTAATGGCTTCTTTGCCGGTTTCCTTGGCTCCTTCGGCGACAACGATGATGCTGAAGGGGTCTCCCCTTTCTATCCGCGCCCGGATTTTTCCAAGAACTTTTCCCATATCGTAGGGAATTTCGGGAATCAGAATGACATGCGCCCTGCCGGCGATTCCTGCTTCCAGGCCTATCCAACCCGCATCACGTCCCATCACCTCTAAAATCATGACCCGTTGATGGCTTTCCCCGGTGGTATGCAACCGGTCCAGAGCATCGCAGGCAACCTGTACTGCTGTTTGATAGCCGAAGGTGTAATCGGTCCCCTCCAAATCGTTATCGATTGTTTTGGGAATTCCAATTAAAGGCAGGCCCATTTCATATAACCGATTGGCAATTTGCAAAGTTCCGTCTCCGCCAACTACAAAAAGACAATCCAGTTTCAGTTTTTTGAAATTCTCTATCGTTTGTTTGGAATAATCCCTTTTGGTCACTTGACCGTCTTTGTCAAACTCGCGATATTCAAAGGGGTGGCCTTTGTTGGTGGCACCCAGAATGGTCCCTCCCCGGGTCAGGATTTCTTTGGTTTCTTCTATGCCGAGCTTTCGATGGCGGTCGAATATCAACCCCTCAAAGCCATCTTCGATGCCCACGACTTCCGCATCGTACTCTATGGTGGCAGACCGGGTGACCGCGCGGATAACGGCATTGAGACCCGAACAATCTCCTCCTCCCGTTAATATGCCGACTCGTTTCAGTCCCATCACATTTTATTTTTATTCAACCAGTTCAACCGATTTTGAAACGGGTTCTGCGACCAGGTCATAATCGACTGCGGCAGTGATTCGCATGGGAATAATCTCACCCGGTTCGGCTTCGCATTTTTCAAGTATAACCTGCCCATCAATATCGGGTGCCTGAGAAGCCAACCTGCCGGTCATAATATAATTTTCCTGGGCATCAAAACCTTCAACAAGAACAGATTCAACTTGCCCCACTTTTTCCTTATTTTTCCTCAACACAATCTCTTTTTGAAATTCCATCAAAATATTTTTTCTTTCCAGTTTTACTTCTTCAGGAACGCGGCCTGGATAATCATATGCGGTGGTTCCCTCCTCATCAGAATAGGTGAAAATACCTACATGGTCGAATTCCATTTCACAAAGAAAGCGGAGCATATGCTTAAAATGTTCTTCTGTCTCTCCGGGAAACCCCGTTATAAAAGTGGTGCGCAGGGAAATATCCGGGATCTTTAACCGCAATTCATCCAGCATCTTTCGGACATCGCCTTCGGTTTCCTGCCTTTTCATGCTTTTTAAAATCTCATCATGAGTGTGTTGCAACGGAACATCAATATAGCGGCATACTTTTTCTTCAGAAGCAAGGTAGTCAATCAAACCTGAATTGATGAAAGTAGGATAGCAATATAAAAGCCGTATCCATTCCACCCCTTTAACGTTTGACATTTCCCTCAATAGCCTGACCAGTCCATCTTTCATTGCCAGGTCGATACCATACATGGTGGTGTCTTGAGAGATAATGTTTAATTCTTTAACTCCTCTTTGGGCGAGATTTTCTGTTTCCGCCAGGATGGATTCCGGCGACCGGCTTCGCATGGGCCCGCGCATTTTAGGAATAATGCAAAAGGCACAACGGTTGGAACAGCCTTCTGAAATTTTTAAATACGCCGTGTAAAAAGCGGTTGTCATGAGACGATCTGTATACGACTCATAAAATTCTGCGGGGGTTGCAACATGGTTGCGGTTGTTAAAATCAGACTCATTCTCTTTTAGAATATTTTTTAATTGCGGGTATTGCCCCACCCCAAGCAAATGGTCGATTTCGGGGATTTCATCGAGCAACTCCTGCGTATGACGTTCTGCCAGGCAGCCGGTAACAATGAGCTGTCGGCATTTTCCATCGATTTTTTTCCGCGCCATTTCCAGGATAGTATCGACCGATTCTTTTTTTGCAGACTCAATAAACCCGCATGTGTTAACGATTATTATTTCTGCATCTTCTTCATTTTGCGTGAGGTCGTAGCCGGAGGAGACGAGATCTCCCAGTACCCGTTCAGAATCAACCGTGTTTTTCGGGCACCCCAGGCTGACCATTCCAACTTTTTTCATAATTATCCGATTCTAAAAAAATTTACCTGAGACTTTCAGCCCTGAGCTTCCTTTAGTTTCTTTTTCATTCTCCGGACCAATTCTTTGAAATCATTTTTCTTTAAAATTTTGTAAAACTGGCTTCGCAAATTATTACGCATGCTGACCCCATCCAGAATAACGTCTACAACCTTCCAGTTCTCAGAAGCCTGCTTCATTCTAAAGTCAATGTCTACCTCACCTTCTTTTTCATGTACAACGGTGAGGGGAACTACCATCATATCCTTTTTACTTTTGGATTTTCCATAAACCAAGTCGAGGTTCGCAAAAAACTTCGACGAGCTGGGAAAAGCAACATGAACAAACAAATCTGCAAGCAATTTTTCAAATATTTTCTGTTCTTCAGCACTGTGTTTTGACCAATATTTTCCCAGTGCCTTCCGACTGATCTCGGGAACTTTCAAAATACCCAGCGCGACCTTGGAATGTTTTTGATTTTCCGCTTTTTCAACTTCCGACAAACTTTCTCCCTCAGCTATTTGTTTGATTTCGTTTAGGAGAATTTTTACAGCGGCTTCCGGGGTTTTTTTATCTGTTTCTGCCCCGGCTGGCACTGCAAACAGAAAGCAAAGTAAAAAGGCAATAATTTTTAGATTTCTCATTTGTGATACATTCTATAGATAATGTTTTCCCGAAGGATATGATTCAATGGAAAATGGGCTCACTTTTTTGGTCCTTTAATTATAACGGAATCCACCCTAGGTTATGCATACCAATTTTATAAAATTAAAAGGTCTTTTTTCAGCCTTGCTGTTTTTTACTTTGACAATAAATATCCCTACGGTTTTTGCGCAAAGTCCCTCTATGGACCAAATGGACCGTTTATATAAGGAAAGTAAATCGAAACAGGAATATGAAAATATCGCCCTGCAGGTGGAAAAAGTTTTAGAGGACAACCCCAACCAATATGAATTGAAATGGCGTCTTGCCCGGATTTATTATGCTCTTGCAAAAAACTTCGAGGAATCAAGAATCCGTCACTACGACCAATGTATTCTGCTCAGTACCCAGGCAATTGAATTGCAATCCAGTTCGGCAATCAGCTATTTTTATCGAGGGCTGTGCCGCGGCAAAAAAGGGGAACTGAAGGGGGTTTGGGCAAGCCTGGGAATTATAGACCCCTTTGAAGAGGATATGAAAACGGCGGTGAGTCTGGACCCCACCGTAAATCATTCCGGGCCCCACCGTGCTTTGGGCAAATTGTATCTTGAGTTGCCCTTTTTTTTAGGGGGGAATCTGGATAAATCGGAATTTCATTTTAATGAATCAGTGCGGCTGGCTCCGGACTTTGCCGAGAACCATCTGGGGCTGGCACAGGTCCTCATTAAAAAAAATAAATCCACGAAAGCACGAGAAACCCTTCACAAACTCATTCAACTTACAGATAATACACAGGACGAAAAGCTTCTTTCTCTCAGAGAAGAGGGCCTGGAATTATTGGAAGAATTATCTCCCTGAAAAATCGCCATGCTAAAGGAAATCAGAATTCAGAATTTCGCCATTATTGAAAACCTTGCGGTGAGTTTTGAATCGGGCCTGAATGTGCTGACGGGTGAGACGGGAGCCGGGAAATCAATCATCATCGATGCTCTCAATTTATTGCTTGGGGGCAGGGCAGATACCGATTCCATCCGCACCGGTGAAACGACCGCACTGGTAGAAGGCCTCTTTCAAATTTCCAATGAAGACACTCTTGCCATGGCCCGGGAGATTGGTATTGAAACCTCCGATGGCGAACTTCATATTAAAAGACAAATTTCCAACTCAGGGAAAAACCGGTGTTTCCTCAACGATAGCCAGATTACTGTCTCCACGTTGTCCAAAATAGGAAACCGGCTGGTAGACCTGCATGGACAACACGACCACCAGACCCTTTTGCATCCTGAAATTCATGTTGATGTGCTCGATTTGTTTGGAAAATCCAAACCAGATCGCGATGCCTTTGTTAAGGAATTCGGAGAATATCAAAACCAGGTCAAAAAACTTCAATCTCTAAATACTGACGAAAAGGAACGTTTGCAAAGGGAAGAATTTTTAAATTTTCAAATTTCAGAAATCGATGCCGCCAACCTTTCTGAAAACGAGGAAGAAGAACTCAAGGCAGAGAAAAACAAGCTCCGTCACTCAGAAAAAATCCGTTCGGCTTTGCAACAAAGCCAGGCCTTATTGTCAGAACAAAACGGTTCTATATTAGAAAGCCTGCGACAGGTTTTAAAGGACCTGGGGCCTCTTGTGGAAGTGGATAAAGAATTAGAGGCTCCCTTTCAAAGATCTCAATCGGCTTTTTATGAATTAGAAGAGGTGGACGACGCCTTGAGAACCCACGACCGCTCATTGGATTTTAACCCGGAGAAACTGGAAGAGATTGAAGACCGCCTGGCTGAAATAAGCGGACTCAAAAGGAAATATGGAAATGATGTTGCAGAAATTCTTGCCAAGCGAGAGCAGTTTGCGGCGGAGCTCGAGCGGTTGGCGGGCAACGAAGAAAATATGAAAAAACTGGTTGAAGAGATAAAGGAAAAAGAAAAGATTATTTCAAAACTGGCCATTGAGCTGGCGGATAAGCGTGAGGAAGGGGCCAAATCCTTAAAACAGGGCGTTGAAAAGGAATTAAAAGAGCTTCATATGAACGGCGTCCGCTTTGGAGTCGACTTCAATTATCCTGCCGATTCGGAGGGGTTTGTTGAATACCATCAAGTCAAAATGAAACCCACCCCGGTGGGATTGGGTACCCTGGAGTTTCTTTTTTCTCCCAATGCGGGGGAAGACCTTCGCCCTCTGGCCAAAATTGCTTCGGGGGGTGAACTTTCCCGCATCATGCTTGCTTTAAAATCTATTTTAAATAAGCAGGATACGATTCCCGTAATGATTTTTGACGAAGTCGATACGGGAATTGGAGGCCGTGTGGCAGAAAAAGTTGGGGATAAACTGAAAAAGGTTTCAAAAACCAAACAGGTTTTCTGCATCACCCATCTTCCTCAAATAGCAGGGATGGCTTCGACACATTACCGCGTAGAAAAGAAGGTGGAGGGAAAACGGACCCGGTCTGGAATACGAAAACTGGAACTGGAGGAACGGGTTGAAGAGCTGGCAAGAATGTCCAGTGGAGAAAAAATAACGGAAGCTTCCCTGCAACACGCAAGGGAACTTATTTCCGGACACTAAGGGTTAAGTTGGAAAGCAATGCCTTTTTCCGAAAGCCAATATTGATTTCGACTTAAGAAACTCTTTCGCTACGATAATTGAAAAAACAACTCATTAACAATTAATTAAGCTATGAAACAGGCGCAATTTGAATTTTCCGTTTCCACAAAAGGTCGGGGCATCTATTCAATTAACAAGGAGGTCGAGGGCTGGATGCGAGATCAGAGAATCCAATCCGGGTTATTAACTGTTTTTATTCCCCATACCTCCGCATCCTTACTCATTCAGGAAAATGCAGACCCGGATGTTTTGAAAGATCTGGACCGGTTTTTTAATCGACTGGTCCCTGACGGCGATCCCTTATACGACCATCAATCTGAAGGCCCCGATGACATGCCGGCGCATATTCGGTCTGCACTGACCCAGAGCCAATTATCCATCCCTGTAAGGAATAACCGGTTGGCATTAGGTATTTGGCAGGGGATTTACCTTTTTGAGCACCGGGTCTATCCACACAATAGAAACGTTTTGCTGCATTTATTGGGTGAGTAAACGAGTTATTTTTTTCTAAAATTTACAGATCTTTTTTTCCCTAATAGATGGGTAAACCCTGGCGAAATAAAATGATAGCCAAAAGAATAGCTAGGGAAAATATCCAAATGACTAAATAAGCTGTCATCGATTGTTTTGCTTTTTGCTTTTCAAGCCAGCTTCTGGGCTTGATTCCTCTAACCAAAAAAACCACTTTGGCCGCAAGATTCACGCATACAATATTTACCGCCAGTAATAGCGCGGCCCCGACAGCTAATTTCGTATGTCCTGCGCCCAGCATGATTCCTAAAGTAGCCGTGGGTGGCAACAACGCAACGGCAACCATTACCCCCACCAACACGCTGGAAAGTCCCGTTGTCAGAGAAATCACTGCCGCCGCTCCCGATGCCAATGCCAGGGCCATCGAATCCAACCCTACATCCGTTCTCGCCATGAGTTCCGGACTGTCCAGGTTCATGGGATGGTATATTCCCAATCCAACCGAAAGAACAAGTGCGAGACCGACTCCTGCAATGATGGTTTTAAACGCCTTCCACATGAGGGGCATATCCCCCAAAGCGGCACCCAGGGCTAGGGCGATATTGGGTCCCAAGAGAGGGGCGATCACCATCGCGCCAATTACGACTGCCACATTATTTTCCAACAAACCGATTGCCACCACTACGGTAGATAAAAACACCAGTAACAGGTAGGTGGAATCGAGTCTCGTATTTTTTTCAATCTCGTTATAAATCTCTTCACGAGTGGCAGTCACCGGATCGGGAGATTCTTTTTCCTCTGTTGTGGGTTCTTTTCTCGGAAGGGCGGCCTCCAATGCAAGAACCAGAATTTTTGATTGTCCGTCACTTCCAAATAATCCCTGCAGAGCATCCAATACCGATTGTCTCTGCTCATCGCTGACCATGGCACGAATCATTTTTCTTCCATTCTCGCTCGAATTAACCCATAGAATTTCAGAATCGTGCTGTCCAATAATACTTTCAACAGCGGGAAGGTTTTCTGAGGGAGTGACAATTTCTATAATTTTCATATCTTCACCCCCAGAAGGGGGTAGTCTGTATAAAGGCCAGTTGACCTAAACAAGGCAAATTGCTCCAGGGCATAATCGAAAAACTTCGCCAAAAAGCAAAAACCCTGGTGGCGCAGAAAACTTTTTCTTTCTCGAACCAGGGCCTGTTAGATCATTTTTTTGGTAGAAAGGTTGGCAATGTTTCGCAGGACCTGCTCGTTGCATTCAACACAAAAATAACCTTCGCCAGAAAAAATCCAGCATTCATCCTCAACCCATTCGCGGGCACTTTCCTTATCTTCGCAAAATTCACCTTGCTGCACACAATCTTCAGCCAGCTTTATTTGGCAGGGGATCGCAAATTCACCCTCTTCATTTTCCAAATAGGCAAGTTCATCGGACATGGTGGTCACCTGATCTATATATTTCAAATTTTGAGTTAATTTTAAAAAACCAGCTAATACAGGATTTTATTATAAACCCATCTGAACATTCTGGATTTTAAAATTTCGACAGGCCCGATTAAAAGATTTCATGAATATTCTTCACTTTGCTATGGCCTTTAAATTTAAGGGTTTAGTTACACCCCAAAATCTAATTTATTTGGGGTTTGGAAAAATTATATATAAAATGCTTTTCCCCGAAATAAACAGGTACAGGAAATGGTTGACCGGTCAGGCGCGGCTCAAATAAGATCTTCATTGTCTCCTTTGTTTTTACCCAGGAGTTTTTTAACTGGGAAGGAAAATTTTTTAAAATGTCCAAAAAACTAGTTAAAACCCATTTTAAATTCAGGATCCTTTTTTTCTGTATCCTTCTTTTACTGCTTTCGGGATGTGACAGTAGTATGGAGACAACTTCTGAAGATCTTGGTCCTTCGTCCCTTTCTGAAGACCCCAAAGTCCTTTTAGAAAATTCCAAAGAAAAACAGAGAATTGGTGCTTATGATGAGGCCATTGAAATTTTAAATGCCGCGGTAAAAATAGATCCCCAATATGTTGATGCCTACAACCAGATGGGCCTGGTCTTTTTTGAGGCCGACAGGAAAAATGAATCGGTCGAGGCCTTCAAAAAAGCCGTCGCGATGGACCCCGAAAATTTAAACTCAAGGCTGGGCTTGGGGAAAACCTATTCAATGTTGACCCGTAACGATCTTGCGGTGGAACAATATCTTAAAGCCGCTGACCTTAAAAAAAATGACACGGATATTCTTTTCAAGATCGCCCTGGAATATTGGTACCATCAGAACTTTGAAAAATCCAAAGAATACTACAACCAGGTTCTTGAAATTGACCCGGAGCATATCCAAACTCATCTAAATTTAATCAGCGTTTACGAAAACCTGGAGGAATGGAAAAAGGCTATAAGGGAAATCGAAATCTCCCGGAAACTGGGTGAAGAAAAAAATAATTCTCAAGCCATCTCCATCGCCGAAAGGAAGAAAAAATTCATTATTGGAAGAATGAATTTAAGTGAAGAGGATTATCAGAGGAAAACCCAGCCTCCCTTCGATTAACGGTGCAGGCACCGTTGCCGACTCTGCATGGCCCGTCATACGGGGGACATTCTATTTCCCGGTGGCCTTGTGAATGTTTTCTTTCAGGGTAGAAGATTTTTCAGGGGTAGGGTCGATGAGAGGCCAGATGAGAATAAAAACAATAAAACCGATCACGATGAAACCAATGGCACTGCCTATCCAGTCGATCAGCGAATCCTTTTCTTTTTCTTCCCCCATTTCAATTTTCCTCAGAACTTGATTTAAGGTTAGGAATCCACCGCGGTACTTTTCGTTTGTATTCCAAATAGGCTTCTCCAAATCTGCGTTCCAGATCGGGTTCTTCCCAAAAGGGTATTAAAACCAGACATGCCTGTATAAAAATAAGAGCCCAGATAAAAACTGGTAAGGAACCGGAAAGCATCGCTTCCCCCAGCAGCACGATAATCACCCCTATCATCATAGGGTTTCTTACCCGGGTATAAACCCCACGGACAACAAATTTTTTTGGAGGATCATACGGAGCCGGTGTGCCCCCGCCTCCAAATTCTGTGAACAGGGAAACAGATACCCAGCACAGACTGGCACCCGCTCCCACCAATAGTCCACCTGGAAATGAGCGGAATAAATCAAAGCTGGGTGGATATTTTTCAAAAACCCTTCCTTCCTGCGAACACCATATGAGAATGGCGGGAATTACGCCCATAACATTCATGGGGAAAATGATGCACGCTTTGATTAAAGGAGGGGTGACCTTCATGGTTCCATTACTCTATCTACTTCATCAACCGTAGTCGAATACCATCAAAACGATAAACCCGATGGTCACAATAGCCGAAAACCAGGCCATGAATTTTAGCATCATAAATCACCTGTAAAATATTCCTTATCAGGGATTATCATACCAAACGCAGGGTTTCGGAAATAGATCAAAATTCCTCCCATCAAAAATGGCCTGCTAAGCTTTTCTGCTTCGTGATGGCCGGCCTCTTTGGCGGCGAATTCTGTTGGAAGGGGATCGGTTATTTTTCCTGGACGAAGTCCGGGGACCATAAAACCTTTTTTTCTGCGATGTTCGGGATTTGAAACTTGAAGAACGACCTCTTTTTGATGCTATCGTTTCCGAATGATAGATATGGTCTTCCATCATTTCTACCGGAATTTTTGTAGCACGCTCAATCTTTTTTAAATAACCGAGCTCTCCCAAATCACATAGAGAAAGTGCCATGCCCGCCGCTCCTGCCCGGGCCGTTCTGCCGATTCTGTGAACATAGCTTTCGGGTTCGTTCGGCAATTCATAATTGATAACGTGCGTTATGCCATCCACATCGATTCCTCTGGAAGCAATATCCGTTGCAACCAGCACGCGGACTTTTCCTGTCTTAAATTTATTCAAAGCTTCTAACCGGGCGGCTTGTGATTTGTTTCCATGAATCGCATCCGCCTTGATTTTGCTTTTACTCAAATTCCTTACTATCCTATTGGCCCCGTGTCGGGTGCGGGCAAAAATAAGAGCTCTTTCGATGGCTTCATCCTGCAGCATGGTATTCAGCAAGGCCCCTTTATTTTCCCGGTCAACAAACAATACCCGCTGATCTATTTTGTCCACAGTAGTGGAAGGAGGTGCCACCTCCACCTTGACGGGATCATTTAAAAAAATTTTGGTAAGACGCTGTATCTCCATTGGCATAGTGGCCGAAAACAGCATGGTCTGGCAGTTTTTGGAAATAAAGGAATTTATTTTTTTCACATCCGGCAGAAACCCCATATCCAGCATGCGATCTGCCTCATCAAGAACAAAAACCTCTACCTTGTTGAGGTCCAAATATTTCTGGTTATATAAATCAAGCAACCTTCCGGGAGTCGCAACCAGAATATCAACTCCCTTTTTAAGAGCTTTAACCTGCTTCTCCTGTCTGACACCGCCATAAATGACCGTTTGTTTTAAATTCAGGTATCTTCCATAGACTTCAAAACTTTCACTTATCTGCAAGGCAAGTTCCCGGGTAGGAGTCAGGATTAATGAGCGGACCCCTTTATGCCCGGCAGGCTGATAATTTTCTATTAACCGCTGAAGAATCGGTAGCGCAAAAGCGGCGGTTTTTCCTGTCCCGGTTTGAGCGCATCCCAAAAGATCGCGACCTTCCAAAAGAGGGGGTACCGCTTGCATTTGTATGGGAGTCGGAATGGAATAATCTTCATCATTTACCGCCCTGCATAGGGGGTCTATCAAATTCAGGGAATCAAATCCCTTGGATGTTTTTAGTGCTGTGGTTTGCATAATTTCCTTAAAAATAAAATATGAATCTACGCCCTTTTTCAATACCAGGCGCGGTTAGAAAAATGGTTTCTAACAATAATTTTGGAGGGGTCAAGCTTAATGGAGAAAACGGGGGAGAAAAATCGGAGGCCCGAAATTGCGCAACCAAAAACCACTACACCTGTAATTCTCTAAACGGCTGTAACCAAAAGCAAGTATAGCTCATTATATAACAGACCCTTAAAATAATCCAGCCTTTAAATCTGGCCCCCCTGTCAGTGATTTATTAAAACAAATATCCTATTATAATTATTACCCAAAAACCTATGACATTCACATGATCTGCCCTAAATGCCAACATGAACAACCTGAATCGAAAATCTGCAGCCATTGCGGAATTATTTTCCGGAAATATTTTGAACATCTCGAGCGAATTGAATTAGAAAAAAAATCTGTCCTTGAAAACGAAAATGATCAGGAGCCTGACAATTCGGGGAAATCAAAAAAATCTCTTTTTTACATTTTAGAGGGTGAGTGGAAAGGGGTTTCCACTCCCGCTTTCATTTTTCTATCGCTGGTATTTTCTGTTCATATCTTTTTCTTCCCTAAAGAACCGGTATTAAAGGATTGGGCGTTTTTGTCTTCATTGATTCACAATGTCAACCTTGTTTTCCATGAAGCGGGCCATATGCTATTCGCAATATTTGGCAACCGTACTCTTACCATTCTAGGGGGGTCCTTGAACCAGCTACTCATCCCATTTATTGTCCTGGCAACTTTTATTTACAGGAAAGATACTGCCGGTACCGGTTTCGCGTTGTTCTGGTTTTTTGGTAATTTCCTAGATGTGGGAATTTATATGGCAGATGGCCGATATTTGAGGCTGCCTTTAATCGGTGGCCTGGGAATGGAAGCCCATGACTGGAGAAATCTTTTCAACCATTTCGACTTATGGTCCGTTGACCAGTTATTGGCCAAAATCACCTTTTACTCGGGCTGGGTGGGAATCCTTTTTACCGAAGCCTTGTTAATAAAAAAATGGAAAAATTCCAGCTGATTTTTTTATGTGACATGTGTCAAACCAAAAATACTTGAAATTCTTTAAGTTATACAGCCAAAAAAAAAATCAATGAACGGAGCAGGTGAAACTTTCTTATTTTTATGCAAAACAAAGGTGATCAAACCGAATTCAAATTTGCTTGATACTCAAATCGTTTAATAAGAAACTATTAGCATCAAAGAAAAACAAAGTTCATTTTAATAATCAGGAGCATGCAATGAGCGCGTTACCACAATCTGAAAACCCAAAAGAAAAACTGGGTGATTTTATGACGACGCCTGTAAAAAGTGTCGATGTTAACGAAACGATTCAAAATGCGGCCAGGCAGATGGACGCAAAAAATATTAGTGCGCTTATTACGACTGAAAACGGGAAACATATTGGTATTGTTACAGAAAGAGATTTCACGCGAAAGGTCGTTGCCGAAGGACTTTCTCTCACGGAGCCTGTTTCTAAAATAATGAGCACCTCGCTCTATACAATGAATGCGAATAAACATATTTTTGAAGCGGTTGAGTTTATGACGGACAACAACACCCTCCATATTACGGTGCCGGAAAACGACAAGGTGGTGGGAATATTAACGATAAAAAATACCTTTGCCTATTATATGAACCTGTTTGGATTGGAAATGTAGGTCCACATTTTCCTTTGCCAGGGGGCGCCCCTGGTTTGCCCTTCCCTGTAAAGATGCATTCTCCTCGAATTGATCCAATCCCGCGCACAATTTTAAATTTATCATGTACAATAATTTAAACAGAAGAAACCGGAACAAAAATATTGATTAAGAAATGGATGCCACTGAACTGATTAAAACATTTGTTATTCTGGTTACAGTAATTGACCCGATCGGAAACATCCCTGTTTATATTTCTTTAACCTCAAACAGAACAGATGAAGAACACAAATCCATTGCATTAAAAACATCCTTTTCTGCGGTACTTTTACTGGCCACCTCATTTCTTTTCGGAAAATATATCATTGGTTTCTTTGGAATAAAAATGTCTGCCTTCAAACTCATTGGCGGAATTTTCCTTGTCTATATTTCTTTTACATTGTTGTCGAACGCTAAAAGTTCTTACCTGTTTGCAAATGAAGAAATTGATGAAAAAGAAGATATTGCGTGGATGCCCCTCACCTTCCCCCTGTTTATTGGACCTGCGGCCCTGAGCATCGTCATCATTCAGTCAGATGAAATATCTACCGGACTTGAAAGAATGATTATCCTTTCCGAATTCGTTGTGATTGGATTTTTAATATGGATAACTCTCAAGCTGAGCAAACTTATTTTAAACAGCCTTGGCAAAACAGGCACTAAATTCATTCACCAGATCATGGGGTTGCTTTTGGGCAGTCTTGCGATTGGGATGATCGCGGATGAACTGAAAATTCTCCTGCCCGGTTTGTCGTAACAGACCCCACGACAGTCTTATTTAGAGATTATCCCGCTGGCTCATCTGAAAGTTGTCTGAAGACGGACGGCAAACTTTTTTAGCGCAAAATATAAAATAACGAAAAGGGGTATCAAGGCAAGTGCCCAGCCCAGGCAGGCAAGTATAAAGTATTGTGTCAATTCCTGAACTGCCGGAACCAGACCCAGGTCAAAAGTCTCAATCAGCTTTTCCTTTGAGATCGCATCGAGGGAATTTCCCGTCAGCGCCTCGCCAATAGCCAGAAATGGAAAAAACAGGACGACCTGCATGGGAAAAACCAGATAATTGGCCAGTTGAATTGCGGGGAGATTCAAACGATAAAATGCGGCCACACAGGTGCAGGCAACGGTGGCAATTCCCAATATCGGAAACACCCCAATAACAGCACCCGAGGAAAGTGCAATGGAAAGCCGGGAAGGGTCTACACCTTGTTTCAACAAACTAACAAGAGGAAGGATTATTTTTTTCCGAAAAATATTCTCACTCACGATCTATTGATTAACATATCGCCTCAAGAACGACAAATTTATAACATTAATATATCCTGATAGAAAAAAGAAACTATTAAGAAAAAATTAAATTGTAAAAAGGAGTGGCCTGGAATGGAAAAACCCAAGGGTGGATCCTTTAATTTTTATCTAGGGGTAAATACCCATGGTTCGATAGGCCGTGTAAATTTTTTCTATGGCTAATGCCATTGCGGCTGTTCTGTAGTTGGCTATTTTATCGTGGGACCAGTATCGATCTCGAATTTCCTGAAATGCTTTGCGCATGGTATCGTCCAGACCCGATCGAACAAGATCAATTTCGTTGGCTCCCTGACTCAGTTTATCGATCAACTCCTGGGAAATCTGGTTTCCCGTTTCCTCTATTGCCTTGATGATGACCTCGCTTTGCCCTTCTTCATACCGCCTTTGCATTCGACCAAAACGAATATGTGAGAGGTTTTTGATCCATTCAAAGTAAGATACGGTAACTCCCCCTGCGTTCAAATAAACATCGGGGATAATAACCGTACCCTTATCTTTTAGCAATGCTTCTGCAGCGAAAGTTACCGGACCGTTCGCAGCTTCGGCGATGACCTTGGCCTCAATATTCGCTGCATTGGTTCGGTTGATCACACCTTCCATTGCGGCCGGAATGAGGATGTCACATTCCTTTTCAAGCAGCTCTTTTCCATTTTCAAAATATTGTGCTTTTGTATAGCCCTTGATCCCCCCTTTATTTTCTATTTTGTATTGATGGACATCTTCAACGTCAATGCCATTGGGGTCATACAAGGCACCATCCCATTCCAGTATGGCGATAATTTTTGCCCGATCTTCATTATATAGAATGCTGGCGGTGTAGTAGCCAACGTTTCCTAAACCCTGGATTATGACAGATTTTCCTTCGAGTGAATTCCCTTCCAGCTTGGCATTTTTAACATCTTCCGGGTGGCGGAAGAATTCACGAAGACCAAACACAACACCGCGACCGGTAGCTTCAACACGGCCTTGAATACCTCCCATCGTAACAGGTTTTCCGGTTACACAGCCCAAATGATTGATATCACCCGGACGGTGAGAAGAATAGGTACTGACCATCCATGCCATTTCCCGCTGGCCTGTCCCCATGTCGGGCGCCGGAACATTGGTTGATGAGCTTATATAATCTTTCTGAATCAACTCGTAAGCAAAACGGCGGGTAATCCGCTCCATTTCATCCCGGTCATATTTTTTCGGGTCTATTAGGAGCCCTCCTTTGGAACCTCCAAAGGGAACATCAACCAAAGCACATTTATAAGACATTAAGGCGGCGAGGGCTTCTACTTCATCCTGATTTACATTGGGAGCAAAACGGATTCCCCCTTTTGCGGGCAACCTGTGGTCGCTGTGAACCGCTCTCCAGCCAATAAACGTTTCAATCTCCCCTTTGATTTTGACGGGAAAACGAACCTGGTAGACATTGTTAACGTTTCTAATATATTTGGCCATACCCTCCGGGATGTCCAGAATTCCCATTGCCAAATCACAACTGAGGTTCACACTTTCTCGGAAACTGACTTCTTTATCGGCTGGCAGAGACATGATCGTTTTCTCGGTAGAGGTTTAAATTCTGCATGAGAAAAACATATTTATCGATTTTGGGGAAACCTTATTATACGGTTAAATGCTGATTTAACAAAATTATTATTAAATCCGTTATTGCTCGACTAGTTTTTTCCCCCGGCCTGATTGGCAACCGCATCAGCGGCTTTTTTTGCTGCTTCCGGATCGCCCAAATAATAATGCCTGGTGGGTTTTAAATTTTCATCGAGTTCGTAAACCAGGGGAATGCCGGTAGGTATATTTAATTCGACAATTTCCTCATCGCTTACTTGATCAAGATGTTTGACCAGTGCACGCAGGCTGTTCCCATGGGCGCAAATCAACACCCTTTTACCCGCCTTTATTGAGGGAACAATTTCTTCAGACCAGAAAGGAATAAAACGGTCTACGGTATGCTTCAAAGCTTCGGTTTGGGGTAACGCGTTTTCAGGGACCTGAGCATAGCGTGGATCTTTGGCGGGGTGGCGTTCATCATCACCCGTTAATGGGGGAGGGGGAGTGGCGTAACTTCGACGCCAGATTTTTACCTGCTCCGCACTGTGTTTTTCAGCGGTTTCCGCTTTGTCCAGGCCCTGCAGGGCTCCATAATGTCTTTCATTCAGCTGCCAGGAACGAATTACGGGAATCCACATCAAATCCATTTTATCCAGAACGATCCACAGAGTTCGAATGGCGCGCTTTAATACCGAAGTGTACGCAAGATCAAAAGTAATACCCTCTTTTATAAAAAGATCTCCAGCCGCATTCGCCTCGCTTTTCCCCTGTTCGGTCAGGTCGACATCCGTCCAGCCCGTAAACCGGTTTTCCAGGTTCCATTGACTTTGCCCATGCCTAAGCAGCACCAGTTTATACATATTGAAATTCTCTCCATATCAGGTTCCTGTAATAATCTGCCTTAAAATTTTTTCCATTTTACCTAGGATTTCTAAATTAAAAATTATTTTTCCGGTAAAAATTCCGAAACCTATAATATGGAAATCAAACCCTAGTAAGAGAAAATTGGGAAACCAAGCTTACACCCCTTATTTTAGGGGGAGTTAGGCCTAAAAATAGAACCCCAAAAAATCAAGGAATTTTCCATAACCTATTGATTTTTTGAGGTTATTAATTATATTGTGCACATTAATCAATTGAAATAATATAGCATCATCATTAGGAGGAGAATTTTTGCTCCTTTGCGCGTAATTAATCTGGCTTATTCTGGGGAGAAGTAAGTAAAGAATGGATTCCATTGCGCATTTTTACCGCCAAATCAACAGCGGTTTCCTAAAAATATCTTGTGGACAAGGTTTTGAGATCTCGTATTTGGCAGAATACGATGATAACGACCAGCCTCTGTTCCGTAAGTTTTTGGGCTACGCCCCGGAAAACCACGAAAAAATTAAAAAGATGATGGATGGGGATGATTGCATGGAGTTCTTCATCCATGAAACAGACCTGATTCGTTATTATAAAAATTTCAAAATTAAGCAACTGGCAGATTCCCTGAAAAGCGGTGAATCTCCAAAAACGGTTTTGAAGTCTGCCTATCTCTTAAACGAACAAATTATTAAAGAGTATTTTGAGAATACTGGTTCCTCCAGGATTCTGCGTACTCTTGAAGAGCTCATCGCCGTTATCCAGGACTGCATGGCCCAGGGCAAAGTGGAATTTATAGATGTTTTCCTGATCACAAAGAAAGATTTTCATTCTTACACGCATTGCACCAATACAGAAATGTATTGCATGGCCCTGACAAACAAACTAAATATGAAACCCGAAGCGGTTCGAGAAATTGGTTTAGGCGGAATGCTTTTTTCCATAGGCAAAAAATCGATTCCCTATGAACTCATTGCAAAAAATGGAGAATTATCACCCGAAGACTTCCAGATAATGCGCAAGATTCCTTCGGCAATACGGAAAATTTTGAATGATATGAAATGTTACAGTGAAAATATTTTAAAAATGGCTGTTGAGCACCGCGAAAAATATTACGGAACAGGATACCCCTTTCAATTAATGGGAGACCAAATTTCTCTGTTTGCTCGAGTGGTCAGCATTATGGATGTGTTTGGAGCTCTGACTTCGGCACGCGCGAATCGCAAGGCCTTCACTCCCTTTGCGGCTGTAAATGAAATGAAAAACAATATGACCGGCCATTTCGACACCCGTATCCTGACCAATTTCATCAAAATCCTTGCCGATGCGGCAGCAGCCAAAGTCGGACCCAAAAAGGGGAATCCTTCCGCCCCAGGTTCTAAACAGACCGCCGCCAGTGCTTGAAACTGGCTGTAATTATCTTTTCTCTATTTCAGGACCTTTTACTCTCCTGTAAAAAAATGTAAAATCAGCAAATTAATAAATAAGGAGAGCCGTTTTGTTTCTTGAGGTTGAATCGAATCCAAATATTGAGCGCAGTTTCGATATGATGTACAGGGATGTCGGCCCTGCCCGTGAATTGTATTGCATTAAATACAATATCAACGGTGAAGAACAGCCTGTGCAAATAACCGGATGGAATGCAGAAACAAACTCTCCCTGTCCGGCCTATGCCTGCAAAGTGGAAGAATCCGGGGACGGGGTCGCCTTGCTTATTTACGGGGGGTCAGGTGGAGTGCGCATGAAACTCCTCGAAGATGAAAACCCCTGGGATACCCAATCCACCCGGCAGTGGGGGGATACCCATCTTGTTTATCCTGCCA
>WAIB01000026.1:30176-36044 GCA_009873655.1 Nitrospinota bacterium
AATAGTTTTACTGTCTACACAGACGAACTTTAATCCGCCACAACTTTTTTGATATTTTCTTCACTCAAAGGCAAGCCCGATTGAGCGCAATGAATCAGGTATTCTCGATTTCCCTTCTGGCCTTGAATGGGAGATTCTGTTATTTGACAGAGTACCCATGAGTTTTCTGAAATAAATTTATTCAAACGAAGAAGGACATTCGTACGCTTGGCGGGATCTTTAATAATCCCTTTGTTTTCGACTTCGTCTTTTCCGACCTCAAACTGAGGTTTAACCAGCGCGATAATATCCCCCTGTTGTTTCAATATTTCGAACAGAGAAGGAAGGATCAAATGGAGGGAAATAAATGAAACATCCACAACAGCCAGTTCAGGGTTTTCAGCCAAATCTTCCCGCTTTAAATTTCTGGCATTGGTCCGGTCTAGGCAAACCACGCGAGAATCATTCCTCAAACTCCAATCCAATTGGCCGTAACCGACATCAACCGCATATACTTTAGCCGCACCTCTTTGAAGCAGGCAATCGGTGAACCCTCCGGTAGAGGCACCGATATCCACGGCGGTTTTCCCTTCCACATTTATCTTGAATTTTTTTAAGGCGTGTTCCAGCTTCAAGCCCCCACGGCTGGCAAAGGGATGGTCTTCACCCAATACATGTATCTCAGCATTTTCGTCTATGAGCTTTCCGGGCTTGTCAGCAATGGTATTTTGTATTCTTACTTTACCTGCAAGAATAATGGCTCGGGCTTTTTCTCTGCTGTTGGTGAGTTTTTTTTTACTAATAATTGATCGAGGCGGATTTTTATATTCTTACTGTTCATTATCATCTTCCACTGGAAAAAGTTCCGTGATCAATTCCCCTTTTTGGTTTCGGGTCAGTTTTTCAATTTTTGCTTCCGCTTCGTTTAACTTTTTAGAGCAAACCCGGGACATTTTTATTCCTTCCTCAAAAATCTCCAGGGACTTATCAATATCCAATTCGCCTTTTTCAAGATCATCGACAATTTTTTCCAATCTTTGAATGGCTTTTTCAAATTTCATTTCACCCATAATAGGCCTCACATCAAACAGGTTTATATTCACAATAAACCATTGTTAAAATTATATTACTTATTACCGATTTCTTGAAGCTGAATTGATTAAAGTTTCGGAAATTATGTCTCTGCTCTTAATTACCATCGAATCCGGTGAGTCTCTCGAAACCTCCAAAAACCTGTTGCGGGAAAAATCGATCCACCACCTTACTGTCACCCGGAACAATGAGGTCGTGGGAATCCTTTCAATAAAAGACCTGCCTTAGTTTTCCTTTATAATTTTTTTAACCGTGCAATCCAGCTTTCCCCGGGACAGCCTTACCTGTATGGAATCTTCCGGGTTAATGCCTTCGGTGTTTTTCAAGGCTTTACCATCTTTTGACGAAATACTATATCCCCTTTCTAAAATCGACAGGGGATTAAATGCGTTCAGGTTTTTCAAAATTCCTTCAAACCGTTCTTTATTTAAAAGTAACTGGGATTGGATGATATGTATCATTCTTTTTTCCAGCATACCCAGGTTTTCTTTCAAATAGGGAATGTTTTTTTCAGGAGAAGCCTGGAGCAACCGATGCACCTTATCCTTTAATCTTTGCTGATGGATAAACAGGTTTTGTTCAAGCCCGCGAAGCAGGCGCGAATGCAATTCATCAACGCGTTGTATTTGGGGAATAAAAATTTCCCGAGGTTGATGAAAAAACCGCCTGTCCATCAGTCTTTTTAACAGATCAAAATAATATTGCAGCTTTTGCTCAAGCGATCTAACCAGGGCTTCGTTCAGCGCACTGATTTCCTGTAAGGTATCGCTTAAAAGAGGGACGGTCAGTTCCGCCGCCGCAGAGGGAGTCGGGGCCCTTAAATCCGCAGCAAAATCAGAGATGGTAAAATCGATCTCGTGCCCCACCGCGGAAACAACAGGTATTCGAGAAGCGGCGATTGCCCTTGCCACGGGTTCTTCATTGAAAGCCCAAAGGTCTTCGAGAGACCCGCCCCCCCGTCCGACAATGATTACTTCTATTTCCTTTTGTTGATTCAAGGCTTGAATGCCTTGGGAAATTTCTTCTGCTGCTCCCTCACCCTGGACTTTTGCGGGATATAACATCACCGAAACTTTCGGGTTTCTTCTTTTTATAATATTAAGGATATCTCTGACTGCAGCCCCGGTCGAAGATGTGACTACGCCTATTTTCCAGGGGAACTCCGGTAGGGGCTTTTTTTTATCCTCATCAAATAATCCTTCTTTCTCCAACTTGATTTTTAATTGCTCAAACGCTTTTTGCAAAGCCCCCAGCCCTCTGGGTTCCATGCTCTCGGTAACGATTTGATACTCCCCGCGGGCGTCATAAACCGTAATTCTTCCGAAAAGTAAGACCTGGTCTCCATCTTCCGGTTGAAATTTTATCCCGGACTTATACCCCTTAAACAGGACGCAACGAATCTGGGATTTATTATCTTTAAGGACAAAATAGCTGTGGCCGGAAGCCACCGTCCGGAAGTTTGATATTTCTCCCTCCACCCAAATGGAATCAAACGCGGCTTCCAGGATCGCTTTAATATCCCGGGTTAAATCGCTGACTTGATAAATCTGCGGCTGGTTTCCGGGGTCTGCTTCAACAACAGGTTGGTTTACTGTGAGATCATGCTGTTTTGTTGTGCGGGTTTTTTTGTTTTGTATCATTGGATAAAACTCAATTACCCGTTGGGGTTATTCTTAAATAGAATCTTTAAACGCTTTTAACGTGTTTTCCATTAAAAGCGCAATGGTCATAGGTCCTACCCCCCCAGGGACCGGAGTAATATATGAAGCCTTTTTCGAGACAGGTTCAAAATCAACATCTCCCGTTAATTTTCCATCGACCCTGTTAATCCCGACATCGATAACCACCGCCCCTTCGCTCACCATATTCTCCGTAACAAAATGGGCGCGACCGACTGCGGCAATGAGTATATCTGCTCCACGGGTGACCTCCTCGAGGTTTCTGGTTCGGGAATGGCAAATGGTGATCGTGGCATTTCTCTGCAGCAACAGCATGGAAACAGGTTTCCCGACGATATTGCTTCTTCCAACAATAACCGCATGCTTGCCGGAAATTTCGATCCCATAATGATCGAGCAGTTCAATAATCCCTGTTGGAGTGCAGGGTGTCAGCAGCGCGTTCCCCACCACCAGCTTTCCGACGTTAACGGGATGAAATCCATCCACATCTTTTTTGGGATCGATTGCCTGAAGAATTTTTTCTGAGTCTATTTGATCGGGCAGGGGCAACTGCACCAGGATGCCATGGACATTCGGATTGGAATTCAATTCATCAATGAGACTCAACAATTGTTCCTCCGTTGTATCTGAGGACAATTGGTTTTCAAAAGACTGAAAACCCAGCTCGCGGCAGGTTTTGTTTTTATTTCTTACGTATACTGCCGATGCAGGGTCATCGCCAACCAGCACTGTTGCCAACCCCGGTTCTTTTCCGGTTTTTTCCTTCAAATTCTTTGTTTCTTCAGCCAGGCGGTTGCGAACCTCCGCAGAAACTTTTTTACCATCAATCAGGACCATCGGTTTCCTTTCCAATGTTTTAAATGAATTTTATGTTGCGCGGGATATATTAACAGAATTTGGAAAAGAAACGATCAATCGATTTCCAATTCCTTGATTAACCGGGAAAGGTAGGATCTTTGAACATCCAGTATTTTAGCCGCTTTGGTACGGTTTCCCCCTGTGGACTTAAGGGTATTGGTTATGAAGGTTTTACGGAAAGAATCTCCTGCCTCTTTTAATGTTGAACCCACATTTAATTCAATGGGCAGCTGGGAGGTTTCAAAAGGAAAAGCCTCGGGGTTCAGTTCATCCTCATCACTTAATACGATTGCCCGCTCAATAGAATTTTCCAATTCTCTGATGTTTCCCGGCCAGGAATATCCCATAAGGTGGGAAATCAAATTTTTTGAAATTTTCTTTACGGGCTGATTTGCCGGCGTGTGTTTTTTTATGAAAAAGGAAACCAGGTCCGGCAAATCTTCCATTTTTTCCCGAAGGGGGGGAAGGGTGATCTTTATCACATTGATTCTATAAAATAGATCCTGACGAAATTTCCCATCACGGACCTCTTTTTCAAGATCACGGTTGGTGGCGGTTACGATTCGCACGTCTACATCAATATTTTTAGTGCCTCCCAAACGAATAAAAGATTCTTCTTGAATCACCCGTAATAGTTTGACCTGCATATCCATGGGTAATTCTCCGATTTCATCAAGAAATAGTGTTCCCGTATGCGCTGCTTCGAAGAGCCCTATCTTTTGTGAATCGGCTCCCGTAAAAGCTCCTTTTTCATGGCCAAACAATTCACGTTCCAGAATCGATGCAGGCAAGGCGCCGCAACTAACAGAAATAAAAGGTTTGTTCTGCCTCTGACCCCGATCATGTATCAGATGCGCAAACAATTCTTTTCCTGTCCCGCTTTCTCCTGTCAGTAACACCGCGGTTTTTGAATCTGCGACTTTTTCAGCAATGGATATGCATTTTTTTATCGCCGGGCTTTCTCCAACAATGGCGTATCGCTGCAAATATTGCTCTTTAAGACGGCCAAATTCCTCGCCAAGCAATTTTCGACTGTGCGAGACTTGAAAAAATTTCGCCATCAATTTTGAAAATCGCTCTAATATTTCCGAGTCTTCTTCAGAAAATGTTCCTCCATCAATCTTGTCTAAAAACTGGACCACTCCGATTACCTTTTTTTCAACGACCAAAGGATAGCTCGCAAGGGATTGAACAGGAACTTTTACTTTTTCACTGACTCTTTGATACCATCGAGGATCCTGGGATACATCATTGGCGATTATGGATTCTCCCGTCTTAGCAACATGACCCGATATTCCAACTCCCGGAGGCAAATCAATTTCTTTCAGCTGGCCCATATTTTTTCCCGATGCCTGGTAAAATTGCAGCTTGAATGTTTTTTCGTCCTGCACCAATAACAGGGAGCCGTTTTTTACCCCGACAATATCTTTGGCCGCGTCCATGACCATTGCCAAAAGTTCGTCGACCTCCAAAGAAGTGGTCTGGAACAAACTGGATATCTTTCGCAAGGTCAGAATATTCGTTTGCTTGTCAATTAATTTCATAATTTTTACAGAAATTTGTTAAAATTATAATATATTTATAAATTTGGGGCCCAACTGTCAATAATTTTACAATTTAAAGCAAGATAGTATACATTTAGTAATACCAATTGAAAAGCATTAATATTTCGCCCATTATCCCAAGGATTTGACCTAATAAATATTTTCCAAATCGACGATAAGCAATGCAGGGGATTTTTTTGAATTTATGCCCCGGTTTTACTGATTTTTCATTATTGAAGACTCAACGGTGATATTCCCAGCAACAATTCATAAACAACTGGTTTGCATACTTTTGCTCGTGTTAATCAGCACGGGAATCTATTTTAATTCTCTAAAAGGCTCCTTTCAATTCGATGATGTTCCCCTGATCTCCAATCCGTGGGTCGAAAACCTGGATTCTTTTAATCGCTCTGTAAAAATTTCTTCATTTGAAAACCGGCCCATTCTTCTTTGGACCTATGCTCTTAACAATACGCTGGGCAAGAATAAGGAATTTGGATTCCATTTGTTTAACCTTTTGCTCCATATTGGGGTCACACTTTTAATATTCTTCTCAGTTCTAAAAACGTCTTCATTTATTAGAGACCCGAATAATACCGAAAATAAATTGGATGGAACCGATAATACCACCCACGTATTGCTGTTTCCCCTCATTACCGCTCTAATATTTTCCCTGCACCCATTAAATACGGATTCCGTAACATACATATCATCCC
>WAIB01000027.1:0-637 GCA_009873655.1 Nitrospinota bacterium
GCTTTAGGGGTTGAAGTTGAGGAAGATGGTGTGCTATGGTGCTGGGTTGGAACTTACTCTGATTACAACAATTTTGTTGCGGAAATAAATAACAATAATTTGTAGATCTTTAAATGGTTAATATCAGTGAGCAGAGAAAAGGATTTACAGGCTTAGACCCTTCAAGTAAAAGAGCCATGGTTTCTTGGTTAAGATGTAAAAAACAGGATTTCGGTTGACAGTTTTGTTAATTTAAAACTTTTTGACCGGTGGATATCCAATCACCCAAGATCAACGGGAGAGCAATCGCAAGCTGAGAGCACTGGAATACGCCAAAGAAATCGGAAACGTATCGAAAGCCTGCCGTTTTATGGTTTGTCTCGGCAGGTATTCTATAAATGGAAACCAGCCTATGATCGTCTCGGAGAAGCCCGGTTGATTCGGGCCAAGCCCGGCCCCACCACTGAGACTTCCACACTTCGTACTCCACCAGAAATTGAAGAAAAGATCGCCTGTATCCGTCGTAACCCCCAACCGGATGGCACAAAGATCAGACGTTTCCAGTATACGGTCATTGATGATGCCACTCGTATTCGGGCTATCAGAACGGGCAACGGTCATGATTTCCAGGCAAAGTTCCACTGGCATGTGGGGGATC
>WAIB01000027.1:647-32950 GCA_009873655.1 Nitrospinota bacterium
GCTTAACGGAAAAGTCGAGCGTTCACATAAAACGGATCAGCAAGAGTTTTATCAACTGTTGGAGTACTCTGGTGATGTTGATTTGGAAAAGAAACTCAAGGAATGGGAAAACTTCTACAATTGCCACAGGCCTCATGGGGCGTTTGAGGGAAAAACACCCTATGAAATCCTGAAAGAAAAAATGGAAAGTTGAAGTGCCTGTGGACCCTGTGCGAAAATGCCTCGCATTTTCCACAAGTCCACAGGACTAACTGTTAACCGATTTTACGGCTCTCACATGTCAGCAGGGAACGGGTTAAGGTGAACACCCCATTTGCTCCCCCTGCTAAGGGGTGGTCGGGATGAGAGGATTTGAACCTCCGACCCCTTACTCCCGAAGCAAGTGCGCTACCAGGCTGCGCTACATCCCGACTCTGATTAGGATTGTTTGTAGAAGAATTTCTTGAGGTATTTCCAGATCACGATGGATCCCACCCGGTTCAAAACCGATTTAATCCAGTTGCTGCCTCCCAGGCATTTCTGGCAATGGGGGTGTACGACCTTTAGGTTTTGAAAACCCTCTACCGCGTCGATCACGGGTTGGGTGTTTAATATTTCCGTGATGGAATTTTCGAAAACGTTCCCGGCTGCTGTTTTGCCGTCATAATCCACACAGCAATAGATCAGATCTCCGCTGCATAAAATGGCGAAGTGATCGCTCAAGGCACTGCAGTATCCGGTTTTTGAGGGAACCACATGACCGCCCTCGGCAAAGGCATTTCCCCAGGTATTGAGAATGTAGGTCTCGAAAAAAATATTGGGTGCCACTTCCACAACGTTCCATTTGAAAGCGGAAAGTTTGTTGATCTTTTTGTCGACTTTCGCTTTTTCTTCCGGAGTCAGCGGCGGACAAATCTTGTGGACCTGGTCTGCCCAGTAGCGAAACGTTTTTCTCAGTTCTTTTGTATTGTTGATCACGCTCATGGTGCCCACGCTCCAGTCTTCGCCGGGCACTTCCGTCTTGATGGACGTGTTCAGAAAATGGACTTTTATTTTTGGGGGCTTGGTCTGCTTGAGGCAGGTGCCGATAAAATCCAGAATACGGTTGTGATATTCATCGAATTTCATCCGCCTCGACTTTCGGGTCTTGAAGGACTCTTCATCCGGTGTCTGCAGGGAAATGTTCACCTGGGATGCCGTGACCTTTTCGAGTTTCATCCCCATTTCTTCATCGAGGTAGGTACCATTTGTTGTGATTCCCGTTTTGACTCCCCGCTCGGCCGCATGTTCGAGGATTTCAAAGAATCTCGGATGCATAAACGGCTCACCCATCACATGAAAAGTGATTTTTTCCGCCATTTTATATTCGGCAATCTCATCGATGATGCCGCAGACCCTTTCGAAGTCCATATACTCGTAATGGCGGGTCATCTCCTGTTTTGGGCAGAAGGTGCAATCAAAATTACAGACGTTGGTTAATTCGATATGGATTCGCTGTAAGGGGAATTGAACCAGTTCGCCAAACCGGCCTGGAAAATTTTTAGTAGCAGGTTGAACTTCAGTGAGCATATTTATATTGAATCAGTCGTTGTTGGTTTTTGAATAATTGTAGCGGTCGATGCTTTCGCTCCAGAAAGTGTTGTTGGTAACATTGCGTGTTACCTTTTTGGAACCGCATTCAGGGCAGGAGACCTTTTTCTTGTCAACTTCAGAAATCTTCATTTCCACGACAAAATCCTTTTTGCATTTCCCGCAACTATGGTCGTAATTTGGCATTAAAAAACCCCTTCTGAACCTCGGTGAAAACGGTGATTTTGACCTTTAAAATCAGGTTTTAAGCATACAATAATTTCTATTTCAGCGCAATGAAGCCGGCGAAGTTATTCCATTTAAAAAACAGGTCTGCCGTGGAAAATCCTGCAGAATTTAGCAGATCGCTGTTTTGCTTCACTGTCCATGGAATGAGGACGTTTTCCAGGGCTTCGCGTTTCTGCGAAATTTCCAGCTTAGAATAACCCTTTTGTTCCTTGAACTGGTGGTGAAATTCTATGAAAGTATTATTGAGTTCGGGCACTTCACTTTTAACTTTTTCTATGAGCACAAGAGAGCCGCCGGGAATCAGTCCATTATAAATATTGTGCATTACCGGGACCCGGTTTTCCGGTTGAACAAATTGCAAGGTGTAGTTCATGACGACGACCGAAGCATTGGCAAAGGTGAGTTTGTCATTTAGATTTTCTTCAACCAGTTCACATGGCAAGGGAGAGTTTTTAAGGGTTTCTTCGGCTTTTTTCAACATGGCTGAAGAGTTGTCGACTCCTATGAGTTTTATTCGGGCCGAAGGTTCCAGATTCCTTGCCAGCTTGATAAGAAGCGATCCCGTTGAACAGCCGAGGTCATATATCGAGGTGGACGGTTTGGCGTATTGAGCGCACCAGCGGACAGCGAGGTCCTGGCATTCCTGGTACATGGGCACGCTGCGTTTAAGCATGTCATCGAAAACCCGGGCCACGGAGTCGTTGAACTCGAACGGTTCCGTGGTTTTGGGGTTTTGGAATAATGTGTCTCGATCGGAAATGGTTTTTTCTCCTGAATGAATCCTGAAACTGAAAACCCCTCCCGGTTATCCGAGAGGGGCATCATTTAATCGCCTGTTAAAATCAGGGGCCGGGGACATCGCTGCCCTCGACGGGTCCCGATTTTGCTTTCAGCAACAGCTTGTTGATGGCGTTGACATAGGCGTAGCCACTGGCTTCAACCGTGTTGACTCCTGCTCCTTTTCCCAGTACTTCCCGTTTTTCATTCTGTACCCGTACGGTAACTTCACCCTGGGCATCCTGTCCCTTGGTTTTTGCCATCACCTGGTAATCGAGCAGTTTGCAGGTCAGTCCGGTTATCTTGTCAATGGCATTGTAAATTGCATCGACCGGGCCATCGCCACCTGAGGAAGCCTTGTGTTCCTGGCCGTCGCGACTTGTTAAGGCCACCGTTGCTTTCGGTTCTTTGCCACTTTCAAATTCACATTTTAAAGAGGAAAGCTTGTAGGTGACCTGCTGTTCTTCGGAAAATTTCTGTTTTTGAATAAGAGTATGAATATCGTCTTCAAAAATTTCCTTTTTCTCATCTGCCAGAACCTTGAACTCGTCGAAAACTGTATCGAGTTCTTCCTGGCTCAAGCTGTACCCCAGTTCCTGAACTTTGTGGAGCAGGGCGTTCCGTCCGGAATGTTTTCCCATTACCAGTTCAGACTCCTCACCCCCGACATCGGCCGGATCCATGATTTCAAACGTGTCCTTGCGTTTGAGAAATCCATGCTGATGCACACCCGACTCATGGGCAAAAGCATTTTTGCCAACGATGGCTTTATTGCGTTGCACGAAAAATCCCGTGAGACTGCTGACCAGCTTGCTGCAGGGTTGGATATGGCGCGTTTCAATATCCGTCTGCACGTTGTCAAAGAAGTCCCTTCTGGTTCGAACTGCCATCACAATTTCTTCCATGGCGGCGTTGCCGGCGCGTTCACCAATCCCATTGATGGTGCACTCCACCTGCCTCGCTCCTGTCTGCACCGCGGCCAGGGAGTTGGATACAGCGAGGCCCAGATCATTATGGCAATGAACACTGATAATGGCTTTGTTGATATTGTCTACGTTTTGCTTTAAATAGCCAATCAACCGGGCAAATTCTTCTGGGATGGTGTAGCCTACGGTATCGGGAATATTTACGGTCGTTGCACCCGCCTGTATCACCTCGCGAGTGACATCCGCGAGAAAATCTTTTTCAGTTCGCGTAGCGTCCATAGGCGAGAACTCGACATCATCGCAAAATTTCCGGGCGAAGGAGACGGCTTTTACCCCCATCTCAATGATTTCCTCTTTGGCCTTCTCAACCATATGGTCGCGATGCACTTTGGAGGTTGAAAGGAAAACATGGATGCGCGGTTTTTCCGCTTTTTCCAAAGCCTTTGCGGTGGCTTCAATATCCTTTTCGAGTGCGCGTGATAAGCCGGCAATCGTCGTGCCGCGGATTTCTTCGGCAATCTGTTTGACCGATTCAAAATCTCCAGGCGAGGCAATCGGAAAACCCGCTTCGATCACATCCACTTTCAGTAGCGCCAGCTGCCTTGCGATCTCAAGTTTTTCCTTGATGTTCAGGCTGGCGCCGGGGCATTGTTCCCCATCCCTTAAAGTGGTGTCGAAAATGATGAGTTTTTCGCGTTGCATGACTGAAAATTCCTTTCAAAATAAAATGACCCTTCCATTATAAGGTTTATCAAAGTGAATTCCAGAGGATTGGAAGGATTTTCTCGGAAATCAAAAATACTAGAAGTAATAAGGATTCGTTTGGATTTGCTACAGCCGTTGGCTTATAGCAGGGCCCGCAGGGCCTTTAATAGCAGAGGGCGTAGAGTCAGGCTCGTTGCTAAACCGGATTGGAATTTTGAATGAGGGTTCATGATTCTGATTGTTTGAACTGTGTTTCAAGCCTGTTTTTAAAATGAATACAATAGAAACACTTTAATCAAAAAGAATAAAAATTACAAGTATTTAAGGGATGGGTTTTTAGCAGGAATAAAAAACCCGGGTTTGGAGGGTGTTTGGCCTCATTGGAAATGAATGATTTTGGATGAAAAAGATTTAAATCAGAGGTAGAATTCCTGTTTCCCTAAACTCGATGGATCGATCAGGCAGGGATTTCTTAGCCAGGGAATTTCCAAAACCCCAAAAAATAACAAAATTGTGTATATTGTATCTAAAATTATGTAAAAAATTTACATAAAATATCGAGATTTGATAAAAAGCATTGAATTGCCGGTAAAAATAAACCAAATTATTTAAGGCATGGCAATTGCTTTATATAGTCTTCCTTCTGCGAAAATAATTGTTTTTTCGCAGTTTGAGCCTGTTGGCTATCCTTTATAAATCAACAAGTTATAAAAAATGCAAGGTTTTCCAAAAAAACAAGGACTCTACGATCCCGCTTTCGAGAAGGACAGTTGCGGAGTGGGGTTTGTCATGAATATGAAGGGTGAAAAATCTCATGAAATCATTTTTCAGGGATTAGAAATCCTAAAAAAGCTGGAGCACAGGGGTGCCTGCGGCTCCGACAAGCTGACCGGGGACGGGGCAGGGATTTTAATTCAGCTTCCAGACGCGTTTTTCCAGGAACAGTGTCCAAAAATCGGCATCAATTTGCCTGAGGCGGGTCGTTATGCGGCGGGCAATATTTTTCTGCCCACAGGAGACGACACCAAACAGGGTATGGAAATAATGGAGCGTGCTGTTCTGACTGAAGGGTTGGAGTTGTTGGGGTGGCGGGATGTGCCTGTGGATAACTCAACGATTGGCGTGAAGGCGCGTTCGGCAGAACCTGTGATCAAGCAGATTTTTGTGGGTGCTCCGCCAGATGTCAAAGACCAGCTAACCTTTGAGCGCCGGTTATATTGTGTAAGAAAACGGACTGCATGGGGGGTTCGACGGGCAGGACTCAACGACAATAACGAGAATTTTTATGCGTGCAGCCTCTCAAGTAAGACCCTTATATATAAAGGGCAGTTGATGGCTCCCCAACTCGAAACTTATTACCTGGATATCAAGGATCCGAAAATGGCGTCGGCTTTGGCACTGGCGCATTCCCGCTACAGCACCAACACTTTTCCTTCCTGGGGTCGAGCCCAGCCTTTTCGTTACATCGCCCACAATGGTGAAATCAATACCGTTCGGGGAAATAAAAACTGGATGGGTGCAAGGGAATCGATGTTTGAGTCTCCTTTATTTAAAGATATTGAAATGATCCTTCCCGTGATAGCTCCCGGGGGAAGTGATTCGGCGGATTTTGACCAGGCGCTGGAAATGCTGTTTTTGACCGGTCGTTCCTTGCCCCATGCCATGATGATGATGATTCCTGAACCCTGGAGCGGACACGAAACCATGGGTGAGGACAAGCGCGGGTTCTACGAGTTCCATGCTTCGATGATGGAACCCTGGGATGGTCCTGCGTCCATTGCATTCACCGATGGCGAAACCTGCGGGGCGGTGCTCGATAGAAACGGTCTGCGACCCTCTCGATATTATGTGACCAAAGATGGTCTGGTTGTAATGGCGTCTGAGGTTGGAGTGGTGCCGGTGGATGAAGCAAACGTGGAATATAAAGGAAGGCTGCAGCCGGGAAAAATGTTTCTCGTTGACATTAATGAAGGCCGCATCATTTCTGATGGAGAGTTGAAAGCAAAAATCACGACTCAGAAGCCTTACACAAAGTGGGTTCAGGAAAACCAGGTGAACCTCAAAGATTTGCCGGAACCGGACTATCAATTTGAACCGGATTTGGACTCCCTTTTAGATCGCCAGATTGCATTTGGGTATACGGTTGAGGACATCAAATTTATTATGGCCCCAATGATTGGAACGGCCATGGAGGCAACCGGCTCTATGGGCAATGATTCCCCCCTTGCCGTCCTCTCGCAAAAACCGCAAATTTTATTTAATTATTTCAAACAACTCTTTGCCCAGGTAACCAATCCGGCCATCGATTCCATTCGCGAAGAAATCGTGATGTCGATGGAAGTGACGCTGGGAAGGGAAAGAAATCTTTTGGATGAAAGCCCGGAGCACTGCCAGAAACTGAAAGTGGAACACCCCATCCTGACGGGTAAAGAGATGGAGAAAATCCGCAACCTGAATCAGGAAGGATTAAAACCGGTTGTCCTTTCAACCCTGTTTCCTGTCAGCGAGGGCGAGCTGGGAATGGAAAAAGCAATGGAAACCTTATGCCAAAAAGCTTCCCGTGCGATTGAAGAGGGTGCCACTATTTTGATTTTATCTGACAAGGGAGTCGACAAGGAAAATGCCGCTCTGCCCAGCCTTCTTTCTACCGCCGGAGTTCATCATCATCTCCTGCGAGAGCAGACAAGAACCCGCGTGGGTCTGGTGGTTGAGACCGGAGAAGCACGGGAGATGATGCACTTTGCCCTGTTGATCGGCTATGGCGCCGGTGCTGTTTATCCTTACCTGGCTTATGAGACGGTCGCTGAGATTGCGGGCGAAGGGGTTTACATTGAAAAAGTGGATACGGAAACCGCTATAAGCAACTTCATAAAGGCCACCCGAAAAGGTCTTTTTAAAATTATTGCTAAAATGGGTATCTCTACCATTCAGAGTTACAGGGGAGCGCAAATTTTTGAAGCAGTGGGTTTGGCCGAGGATGTTATTGAGCGATTTTTTACCGGGACCCCCTCAAGGGTCAGTGGAGCGGGCCTGGGTGTGTTGGCAAAAGAAGCTTTGGCAAGGCATCAAAAAGCCTTTTACAGTGATCGGTCTTCATTGCTGGAGTTGGGAGGCCACTACCAATGGCGCCGGGGGGAAGAAAAACATATGCTCAATCCGAATATCATTGGTTTGTTGCAGCATGCGACCCGTTCCAATGATTATGCGGTTTTCAAAAAGTTTTCCCAGCTTTCGGATAAAGAAAGTACACGCCAATGCACTCTGAGGGGACTTTTCAATTTTAAGAAAGCCAACCCGATACCCATTGAGGAGGTGGAGCCGGTTGAAAAAATAACCAAACGTTTCTGTACCGGTGCCATGTCTATCGGTTCCATATCCCGGGAGGCTCATGAAACCCTGGCGATTGCCATGAACCGGTTAGGTGGAAAAAGCAATACAGGGGAGGGGGGTGAAGATGTTGTGCGTTACATCCCCGATGAGAATGGAGACTCTCGAAGAAGTAAAATCAAACAGGTTGCATCCGGGCGTTTTGGCGTGAATAGCTTTTATCTTGCGAACGCGGATGAAATGCAGATCAAAATCGCGCAGGGTGCGAAACCCGGAGAAGGGGGACAGCTTCCGGGACATAAAGTCAGCGAGTACATTGCGAAGATCAGACATTCCACCCCGGGCGTTGGGTTGATATCCCCACCGCCGCATCATGACATTTATTCCATTGAAGACCTGCAGCAACTGATTTTTGATCTCCATAACGCAAACCCCGATGCCGACGTGAGTGTCAAGCTCGTGGCGGAAGCGGGGGTGGGCACCATTGCCGCGGGTGTTTCCAAGGCTCACGCCGAAGGTGTTTTGATTGCCGGGCACGATGGAGGCACCGGAGCATCCCCCCAAACGTCCATCAAACATGCAGGACTTCCGTGGGAGTTGGGGCTTTCTGAAACCCAGCAGATTCTGGTGCTCAATGATCTTCGGGGGCGCATTCGTGTTCAGGTGGATGGGCAACTTAAGACCGGGCGGGATGTGGTGATTGGTGGCATCCTGGGAGCGGATGAATTCGGTTTTTCTACCACCGCTCTGGTGACGATGGGGTGCATCATGATGAGAAAATGCCACCTGAATACCTGCTCGGTGGGTGTCGCCACGCAGGATCCTGAGCTCCGGAAAAAATTTACCGGTAAAGCGGATTATGTTGTTAATTATTTCAGGTTCATTGCTCAAGAAGTAAGAGAAATCATGGCCGAGCTGGGGATTAAAAAATTTGAGGATTTGATTGGAAAAGTAGAACTGCTGGAGGGGGAACAGGCCATTGATCATTGGAAAGCAAATGGTCTGGATGTAAGCAAAATTTTATTTAAACCGGAAGTGGATGAAGACGTTGCCATACGGAATATTTGTACCCAGGATTTAAGTGGTGATCTGGATAATGCACTTGATCATAGACTGATTGCGATCAGCCAGCTGGCCCTTGAAAAGAAGATCCAGGTGTATGGTGATTTCTCGATACTGAATACGGACCGAGCCACGGGCGCCATGCTCAGCTACCGTGTTTCCAAATTACATGGTGAGGAGGGTTTGCCTCCTGACACAATTCAGTTAGGGTTCAAAGGTTCGGCAGGGCAAAGCTTCGGGGCTTTTCTTGCCCCCGGAATCACATTTGGTCTTGCTGGCGACGCCAATGACTATGTGGGTAAAGGTCTGTCCGGTGGAAAAATATTTATTTACCCGCCCAAGGAATCAAGCCTGATACCTGAAGAAAACATATTGATCGGCAATACGGTTTTATATGGAGCTGTTTCGGGAAAAGCTTTCTTTCGAGGAATTGCAGGTGAGCGTTTCGCAGTGCGAAACAGCGGAGCAAAAACCGTAGTGGAAGGGGTGGGGGACCATGGTTGCGAATACATGACAGGCGGTGTTGTGGTCGTTCTTGGCTCTACCGGTAGAAATTTTGCAGCGGGAATGAGCGGGGGTCTTGCGTATGTATTGGATCGCGATAACGAATTCGAAATCCACTGCAACAAGAACACGGTGGAATTATTCGATGTGAATGAAGAGGAAGATATTCAACAATTGAAAGTCCTGATTGAAGAACACTATCAATCAACTCAAAGTACGGTAGCAAAAAAAGTGCTGGATGAATGGGAAGAAACCCTGACTAAATTCGTGAAGGTTTATCCAAGCGACTACAGGCGGGTCCTGGAAGAGTTAAAGAACAAACAGGACGAACTGCAAGTCGCCTGAAAAAAATAGAAAACGGAGACATATTCATTAGATGGGTGCCATAAAAGGATTCATGGAGTTTGAAAGGGAGACCCCGTCGGGTCGCCCGGTTGAGGAAAGGTTGAAGGACCAGAAAGAATGTTACTCTCCTTTCCCGGAAAAAAAGTATAAAGAGCAGGGTGCGCGCTGCATGGATTGTGGTGTGCCTTTTTGCCAAAGTGAATCGGGATGTCCTTTAGGCAATTTGATTCCTGACTGGAATGATATGGTTTACCGGGGCCGATATGAAGAGGCGGTCGAACTTTTATTGAAGACAAATAATTTTCCGGAATTTACGGGCCGGGTCTGTCCGGCTCCCTGTGAAGGGGCCTGTGTGCTAGGAATTACTGAGCCCGCAGTGACCATATGTAATATTGAGGAAATGATTGCGGAGAAAGGTTTTGAAAAGGGCTATATCAAAGCCAGGCCTCCTGAAAATAGAACGGGAAAGAAAATTGCCGTTGTCGGTTCGGGTCCCGCCGGGTTGGCCTGCGCGGCACAACTCAATTCTGCAGGTCATGAAGTCACGGTTTTCGAGAAGGATGATCGCGTAGGCGGATTGTTGATGTACGGAATTCCGCATTTCAAGCTGGAAAAAGAAATTGTAAAACGCCGGATAAAACTGATGGAGGATGAAGGAGTCATTTTTAAAACCGGTGTGCATATTGGTGTCGATAAACCTGCCAAAGAATTAAAAGAAGAATTCGATGCCGTGGTGTTATGTGGCGGTTCGCAAAAACCAAGAGATTTGCCGGTTGAGGGCCGGGATTTGGAGGGGATTCTTTTTGCCATGGAGTTTTTACCGCAGCAAAACAAACGAAATGAGGGTGACGTCATCCCCGATAATATTTCCATAACGGCAAAAGACAAAAATGTTTTGATCATTGGTGGGGGAGATACGGGTTCAGACTGTGTCGGTACTTCTCTCAGGCAAGGTGCCAAAAGCGTGACAACATTTGAATTGCTTCCTGAACCGCCCCAATCCAGAACGGATAGCAATCCCTGGCCGCAGTGGCCGAAAATCTTTCGCGTTTCTTCCTCACATGAAGAAGCCAATGAGAGGGAAGGAAAAGAAAAAATCACTGAATATTGTGTTTCCACTAAAAAATTTGAAGGCAAAGACGGCAGGGTTTCAAAAATTCTTGGAGTCAGGATGAGCTTTGGCGATCCGGACCCTAAAACAGGCCGGGCCTCGATGAATGAAGTCCCGGGTTCCGAGTTTGAGCTGGATGTCGATTTGGTGCTGCTGGCAATGGGGTTTGTCCATCCCATTCATGAAGGAATGGTGCAGGAGCTGGGACTGGATCTGGATGGCCGCGGAAATGTTTCCTGTGATGAAAACAAAATGACGAGTGCCGAAGGAATTTTTGTTGCCGGCGATATGACCCGTGGTCAATCCCTTGTAGTCTGGGCTATTGCTGAAGGCCGGGAAGCTGCGCGATCGGTCGATCAGTATCTTATGAAAACGACCGAGCTGCCTCACAGCCAGTTCTTAAGATAAAATGCAACCTGAAATTTAAAAAGAAAAAAAGGGAGCTGCCTTGACAACAGCTCCCCTTTCGGAGATTGCCTGCCTTTCATCAGGCCGGACCGCTATTCGAGAAAAGGGAAGCGAGCTTGGTGGGGAAGTAATCTTTAAGCCATAGCCCGTCCTATTTTCTCAGACAGCAGCCTTGCGGGGACTCAAGCCCGTTTTTCCTCTTTCATTTTTTCTACAGTAACGTCCAGTGATTTTTTATTGCCATCGCGAATAATTTCTACTTTTACAGACTGTCCTGGCTCAACAGCGGCAACCTGCCTGGGAAGGTTGTCCACTGAGAAAATTTCCTTACCGTTAAATTTGACAATAACGTCACCTCTTTTAAGTCCGCCCTTGTAAGCCGGTCCATTAGGGACTACGTCGTTGACCAGGGCTCCATTTGGGTCAGAAAGTTTGAAGGTTTCGGCCAGTTCTGGAGTGATTTTCTGGATCATGACACCCAGCCAGCCGCGAGTGACTTTGCCGTCTTTTTTTAATTCTTCAAGAATTTCACTTGCCATGTTGATGGGGATGGTAAAACCAATTCCTACATTGCCGCCGGTTCTGGAAAAAATGGCGGTGTTGATACCAATTACTTCACCACTCATGTTCAGCAACGGACCCCCGCTGTTTCCCGGATTGATGGAAGCATCGGTCTGGATAAACTCATCGTAGGGGCCGGCTCCAATATTTCTTGCTTTGGCGCTGACAACCCCTGTGGTGACCGTATGGTCCAGTCCAAACGGATTTCCGATGGCCACAACCCATTCGCCAACTTCTACTTTTTCAGAATCTCCCAATGTCAAATAAGGAAAGTCTGTGGTATCTCCCGGCTTCTTTATAATCTTTAGTAATGCGATATCTGTTTTGGAGTCCGAACCTATTAATTCCGCTTTATATTCTTTTTCATTCTGGAGCGTGATTTTGATGATATTCGCATGATCCACAACATGGTTGTTTGTAAGGATGTGGCCCTCTTTATCAATCAGGAATCCCGTTCCTGAACCATTTCCAGGAGCAGGGGGCTGTGGAAACGGTGCTGGACCACCGAAAGGATTAAACTGGCCAAAAGGACCTTGCTGTTGAGAAGGATTTCCTTTCGCTGGCTGAAATTTAGTTTTTGATTCTACAAAAACAACGGCAGGATTTTGTTTCTTGGCTATTTCTACAATTAGATTGGTTCCTACGGGATTAACTTTTCCACTTATTGCAAAAGCCGGGTTCAGGTTGTTTCCGCTAAACACCGGAAAACTTAAAAATAAAACTAAAAAAGATAAGAAGAATAATTTTTTCTTGTAAGTAGTCATCACGTCCCTCCTGGAAATTTATTCTTTAAATAAAGCCGTCTTGTTTAATTCATTTTCGGCTTAACTAAGAATAAAATCTAAAAATTAAATTTGTGTTAAAAGAGAATTAAAAAAACTTAATGAGGGTTCTTTAACTTTTTAAATAAGGTGAAAACTCGATTGAGGGGGAGAGATTCGGATTTACGGAGGGAGTGGGATTTTTTGAAACGATTACAATTTTAACTTTTGAAAAAAGCCTTTTAAGGTGTCGGTAAAAGAGTGGCCGTCTATTTCAGCAAGCTCTTTGTATAATTCTTTTTGTCTCTTGTTTAAATTTTTTGGGGTTTCGATGGTGAAGTGGATAATTTGATTGCCTCTTCCTCCGCCTCTCAACCGGGGTATTCCCGCCCCCGGGATGCGGAAAGTTTCATTGTTTTGGATTCCCGCGGGGATGGAAATGACTTTCGTTTGGTTTTCCTCAAGTAATGATACTTCTATGTCGGTACCCAATGCCGCCTGTGCGAAGGTCAGGGTCATTTTGCAGTGAATATCCTCTTCTTCACGATGAAAAAATTCGTGCTGGGTCACATGAATGATGACATAAAGGTCCCCGGGAGGCAGTCCCTGCGGGCCGGGTTCTCCTTCTCCTTTTAACCTCAGGCGGGCTCCGTCATTGACACCCGCTGGAATATTGATGGAAAGGTTTTTGTTATTTCTCACGCGACCATCGCCGTGACATTCTTTGCATGGGTGTGTGATTACCTGTCCGGCTCCTCTACAATCGGGGCAGTGCGATTGCACACTGAAAAACCCCTGGGAGCGGACCACCTGACCAGTCCCCCGGCAGGTTCGGCAGGCTTTTGGAGAATGTCCTGATTTAGACCCAGATCCCTTACAAGTTCCACATGTATCATGTTTGCCGACCTCAACTTCCTTTTGAGCGCCGAAGGCAGCTTCATTAAAACCGATGCGTATATCCATGCGAAGGTCCGCGCCGGTTCTTTGTCTTTGCCCTCCACCGCCGCCGAAGAAATCACCAAAGATATCGCCGAATTGGGAGAAGATGTCATCAAACCCGCTGAATCCATTAAATCCTCTTCCCTTTAATCCGTCATGGCCGAATTGATCGTAAATTTGCCGTTTTTCCGGATCTTTCAATACTTCGTAAGCTTCTGATGCTTCTTTGAATTTATCTTCTGCCTGTTTGTCCCCGGGGTTTTTATCGGGATGGAATTTTAAGGCTTTTTGTCGGTAGGCCTTCTTGAGTTCCGCTTCGTTAGCGTTTTTTGAAACTTCAAGAACTTCATAGTAGTCGCGTTGGCTCATTAGAAAAGTTTATGAAAAAGTCTGCTTGCTCGCGAACGAGGCAGAGCATTCAGGTTTTTAAGTGGGCCACTTTTACTTTTGCGGCTTTGATTAACTTGTCTTTGAAAATATATCCCGGTTCCAGTTCTTGCACAATCATATTATCCATTTCAGGATCATCTGTTTCTTCGGTCAGAAAAACTTCGTCGGTTTTGGGATCGAACTTTCGGTCTTTGGTGTCGACGATTTCTACATTGTTATTCTTCAATTCACGGCTGAATTGTTTGGACACCATCTCGACGCCCTTGTTCAATCCGTCAAAATCCCGGTTTGTGTTGGCAGCCTGGATGGCCCGGTTTAAATTATCCAAAATCGGTACCAGTCTGGAAAATAAATTGGCTTTAAACTGGTCGAGACGAACGTCATTGTCTTTTTCCAGGCGTTTTCGGAACCCGTCGTCTTCTGCGGTTTTTTCCTTATAGGCCGCGATATAGTCTTTCAGTTTTTGGTCTTTTTCTTCCGCTTCTTTTTTGAGTTTTTCGACGTATGAGGGAAGCCTTTCCTCATGTTCATTTGCTTGATCGAGTTCATCTTCCTCTAACAGGGCGGACCTGCGATCCACGATGTTGATCACCGGTTCTTCCTGTTTAGAAGCAGTTTCTTTTTTCTTTGCCATGGTTGTTTATGATAAAAAAATAACCCCCCCGGTATTACCGGGAGGGTCGCGTGGGTTTATTTTTTGCCGATATCTTCGAATTCTGCATCGACGACATCGTCTTCTGCTTTAGCATGCTCTCCTTCTGATTCAGGCGCACCGCCTGCGTCACCCGCATCGCCTCCACCTGATTCATCCTTGGTTTGGGCATACATGACTTCCGCGAGCTTATGGGCAACCTGGTTGACTTTTTCGATTTGTTCTTTCATGGCATCGATTTCGCCTTCAAGATGGCCCTTTGCTTCTTCCACAGCCGCTTCGGCTTCTTTGACATCCTCTTCCTTGAATTTATCTTTGTTGTCTTTAAGGGTTTTTTCAAGGTTGTAGATGACCGAGTCGAGCTGGTTTTTGAGATCGATTTTTTCACGTCGCTCTTTATCCGCTTCGGCATTGGCCTCTGCATCTTTCACCATTTTATCAATCTCGTCATCCGATAGACCCGTGGAATCAGTGATGGTGATTTTCTGCTCTTTGCCGGTGCCTTTGTCTTTGGCTGTCACATTCAGGATGCCATTTGCATCAATGTCAAAAGTGACTTCGATTTGCGGCATGCCGCGCGGTGCAGGTGGAATTCCGTCCAGGTGAAACTTTCCAATGGACCGGTTGTCCTTTGCCATTTCCCGCTCACCCTGAAGAACATTGACTTCTACCGACGGTTGATTGTCCGCGGCTGTTGAAAACGTTTCTGCTTTTCGAGTCGGGATAGTGGTATTGCGATCTATGAGTCGGGTTGTTACACCGCCCATGGTTTCGATTCCCAATGAAAGTGGGGTGACATCCAGCAATAAAATATCTTTTACATCGCCCGAAAGAACCCCGGCCTGTACCGCTGCTCCCAAGGCAACTACCTCGTCCGGATTAACTCCACGGTGAGGGTCTTTGCCAAACATATTTTTTACCAGTTCCTGTGCTTTGGGAATTCGGGTGGAACCGCCGACCAATACGGCCTCATTTACGTCGTTTGCCGTAATCCCCGCATCTTTCATGGCCTGTTGGCAGGGAACTTTTGATTTTTCAATCAGGTCATCCACCATCGATTCAAATTTAGCCCGGGAAAGTTTGACGTTTAAATGTTTTGGGCCAGATGCATCCGCCGTAATAAACGGAAGGTTGATATCCGTTTCACTGGTAGTAGAAAGTTCCATTTTGGCTTTTTCCGCGGCTTCTTTTAGTCGCTGCAGAACCATGTTGTCTTTTGAAAGATCAACTCCCTGATCCTTTTTGAATTCCGCTACGAGCCAGTCGATGATACGTTGGTCGAAATTGTCTCCCCCAAGATGGGTATCCCCATGAGTCGCTTTAACTTCCACTACGTTGTCGCCAACTTCAAGGATAGAGACATCAAATGTTCCGCCACCGAAATCATAAACTGCAATGGTATGGTCTTTATTTTTGTCAAGTCCGTAAGCCAACGCGGATGATGTGGGCTCATTGATAATTCGTTTTACTTCCAGGCCGGCTATTTTTCCGGCATCTTTCGTTGCCTGTCTTTGAGCATCATTAAAGTATGCGGGAACCGTGATGACGGCTTCGGTCACCGGTTGTCCAAGATAAGCTTCTGCTGATTTCTTCAGTTTTTGAAGGATCATCGCCGAAATTTCCGGCGGAGTGTAGGATTTCTCTCCCGCTTTAATTCTTACTTCGCCTTTATCACCTTGAATGACTTCATAAGGAACCATTTTCATTTCTTCTGAAACTTCATTCAATGAACGGCCCATGAACCTTTTTACGGAAAAAATCGTGTTTTCCGGATTAGCGATCGCCTGCCTTTTGGCCACCTGGCCTACCAGGATTTCACCTTCTTTAGTGAAGGCGACCACAGATGGGGTGGTTCGACTCCCTTCTTCATTAAGGATAACTTTTGGCTCGCTACCCTCCATAACGGCTACCACCGAGTTGGTGGTGCCTAAATCAATGCCTACGATTTTTCCCATTTGATGATTCCTTTCTTTATAAATACTTTTAAATTTACCTGGTTAAGTAAATGGATGTCCTTTTTTTGTCCAACTGGTTGCTAAATAAGACCGGAACTGCATCATGTCAAGGTGGAGAAAGGGAAAATCTTTTAAGAAACCGAGAATAAAATTCGGGCGAAAAAACGCAGTAACCCCTTTATTTTTAGTTGTTTATTTGTATTTTAGGTTGTCCGGAAAAATCTTGCATCCTTTCCGTTTTTACCGGATATCGGCATGGGACGTGATTAAGGGATGTTTCTTAAGGAAAAGGGGGTTTCGGGGTATCCAGGGGAGATTAAAAATAAAAGAGCGCCTTATTTTTCTGAGGGTTCGTTTTCCTGTTCTTACACTGAAAGGGCGAAGGAGTCACCGTGGCGTACAAATTTGCATTCCGCCACCTTTTTGGTAAAGGGAAATTGTTGGCTTTGTCCTTCTATTGAATAGATTGGAGTAGAAAGGGTACAGGGATGTGGAAGCATGGCTTTAATATTACCACCAATCATATTGATCAATTCTCCAACAGCATCTTTTTGGGTTTCCAGGGTCGCTTCGCCGGAATTCAAGGAAAACATGGTTTCAGTTAAACGGGACACTAAAGAAGGAGGTAAATAAATGCTGATAACCCCATTCCATTTACCGGTGACTTGAACGCTTCCGGTAACTATTTTTTCAGGAGATATATCGAAGGGGCCTGGTTGGGGTTTAATGTCAAAGCCAAGAAGGGTGGTCCAGACCATCTTGTTGTATTGCTGGATTTCACTTTCAAGAAATTGCATTAAAACTCTTTTCAGGGGAGTGAATGTTTAATTTTATTACTATTCGCTTTTTTCTATTTTTTTGAGCACGGAAACTCGGAAATTATAGCCCCAACATTGAAAGGTAATGCTTGTGATAAGTTCACTGCCTGGAATTTTCAGGCCATGCTGAGTCATTGTGACCGCTGGAAGAGATAAATAGCAGGGTTCTGGTAGCAGTGATTTTATATTGCCTCCCGTCATATTTGTCAGTTCTCCCAATCCATCCTCAACAAGATCGGTGGTGATCTCTTCTTCCTTCAGCTGAAACATGATGGAAGCCACCTTTTTGGCCAGTTCCACGGGACAGTCCAAGGCGACGGCCCCATCCCATTCCCCTGTAATGTGCACGCACCCCGCAAGTATGCTTTCTCCACCTAGAGGACTAAACTTATCCTCGGTGGGTTTTACATCCAGTTGAAGGATGGACTTCCAGATGTCTTCGGTGTAATGGCAAATTTCAGATTCAAATTGTTGCATGGTATCACCCCTTTTTTAAGCGGTAACAGCCAGATTGTTTGTAAGGCATTCTTTCAAAATTTTCATCCAGATTCAGGGTCGTTTCGGCGGCCCCAAGAAAAAGATATCCGTCTGGTTTTAGCAATTTACGCACTCTTCCCAGAATATCTTTTTTCATATCGACATCAAAATAAATAAGGACATTGCGCATCATAATCAGGTCCAGAGGCGGCATAAAGGGCCATTTTTCGGAAAGGTTAGTGATGCGAAACTGAATCATTTTTCTTAATTCATCCTTGACCTGCCATTCCGTTCCCAACCGGTTAAAATATTTGACCATCAAAGGTGCCGGTAAGCCGCGGTTGATTTCCAATTGGCTGTAAATTCCACTTCGACACCGGTTTAACATTTGGTTCGAAATGTCACTTGCCGAGAATGAAATTTTCCAGGTTTCCAGAGCGGGAAATTCATTTTTAAGAATCATCACAAGAGAGTAGCATTCCTGACCGCTTGAACTTGCTCCGCACCAGATGTTTAATTCTTTCTTATCCTTTCTTTTTTCGATTAAATCAGGGATTATTTCTTTTTTTAATGTTTCGAACGGGTGGATATCTTTAAAGAAGGAGGTCTCGTTGGTGGTCATGGCTTCAATAACCGCAATATGCAACTTACCCTTTGGTTTGGATTTTAATTGTTTTACCAGGTTTTCAAGGGATTCCAGTTTTTCCTGATGCACCAATGGCATTAACCTGGATTCAACCAGATATTCTCAAGGACGATTGCAGAATCTTCCTTTACTATTTTGCTTATATGCTCAAAGTCTGCTGCATTGATGGCCATGCTGTTCCTTAATTACACGATTCGCTAAATTTCTTGTTCTTAATCAACCGTCAAACCCATAATTGTTAATTTCTCAACAATCATTTCTTTGGTAAACGGTTTCATCACATATTCATTTGCTCCAGCTTCCAATGCTTTTACAACCTGTGACATTTCCGTTTCGGTTGTGACCATCATGAGACGCATATCTTTGTATTTATCGTCTTTCCGGACCTCGCATACGAATTCATACCCATTCATTTCGGGCATGTTCCAGTCGACTAGCGCAAGATCAAGAGGTCCGGTTTCTTTCAGCTTTTCAAGGGCTTCCAGGCCGTGACCTGCATTGAAGACTTCAAAATTCAAAGCTTTTAGGATTTGCCCCAGGATCATTCGGATGGCTCTGGAGTCATCAATTACCAATGCGCGCACATCATCCTCCTCAAATATTTAAAATAACTGGTTGGGATATGAGTGGATTTTTTCTTTCCATATTCAGTCCCAAACAATGGATTCAAAATTTTATTACAGCGGCTTGATTAGATAGGATAGTGGATTATTTTATTCTGTAAATCTTTATGAAGTGCCCAAAAATAATTTCTATGCTGTCCCCTGTTTATAATAGAAAACCGGTTCAGCAAGACAAAAAAAACCCGCTTACAATGTAAATGTAAGCGGGTTTTTCTTTTTCTATTTTTTGTATTACAAGGAGTGAGATAGATGATTATTCAGCATGTTCATCCAAACCCTGTTCGAGTTCACCCATAAACAGGGTGGCGTCCTCTTTTGCCGGGTTTTTGTTGGCTTCTTTACGGGCCGCAATTTCTTCGAGCTCTTCTTTACCTTCTTTTGATTCGCCCCAACATTCGAAACCTTCTTTTTTGAGTTTGCGGATGGCTGCCGTTACTTTTTGGATTTTTTCGCCATCAATATCTCGCAGAGAGACAAATGCATCTTCATGACCGTCGTACTGACAAAATGCCATGGTGTAACAGTTGGTATTGGCCCGGATCATCTTCAGGGTAATATTTGCAAAATGACAGTGCACACCAATCAGAATACAGGTTTCAATTTTATTATGTTGAATGGTCAAGTTAGGATGACATGGATTGATTACCTGCTCCGGATCAATTTTGGGGTAGATGGGGCGATAGTCCGGCATGGTAATGACGTTCATACCGGGAACTTCATTACGCAACTCCATGGCCAATTCCGCTTTATGCATCGTTTCTTCTGTCCAGCCCCATACAATCATTGGTCCAGGGAACAGGGTTGGGTTACGTCGTGACAGTATTTCACGAGCAGCTGTGTCAATGGCTTGCTCGGTGGGAACATGTTCTCCTTCCACTAACTCCATACCCGAGCCTTTCTCCGGCTGGAAGATACCCATTGCAGCAGCAGAGGGCGGAAGTAAACCAATTGGACCTAATTCTAATTTGGGCATCTAAACAAACCTCCAAAGAGTTTCTAGCAATAAGGAATTTTATATTCCGATGATTTTCGCTGGTAATCAAAGCTTGTTAAAGGGACAAAACCTTCTTTTAACAGGCTTTAATATAAAAAATTAGGAAAGTGATCCCTAATAAGAAACGTGCATACTATTATTAATAAAGGGCTATGTCAATATCAATATATTTAAAACCTGCAGAAATCATTGAAATTGAGAGAGGAATGAATTGTATTTCGGGTCTGAGCTTAAAACCCCTTAGTTTGTGCCCATTTAAAGGGGGCCTTATGCCAGGCGTGGAGGGATTCAATCTGCTCGTTTGACAACATTTGCATACTTTTTGCTTCTTCAAGCAGTTCGAGGAAGGTGAGGATGGGACGAAATTGGCAGCCTATTTCTTCAAAGCCCCGTTGTGCCTCGGGGAACCCGTAACTAAAAATGCATAAGCAATGGTCTGCAATTCCCCCTGATTTTCGGATAGCGTTCACAGCATTGATGGCACTTCCCCCTGTTGAAATCAAATCTTCTATTAGCAGAACCTTCTGTCCAGCTGTTAAAGGTCCTTCAATTTGGTTGCCCATGCCATGAGATTTGGCGGTTGACCGCACGTAAATAAGGGGTTTCTTCAGGCTGTCTGCCAGAGTAGTGGCATGTGGGATTCCCGCGGTGGCGGTTCCCGCAATCACATCCGGATTTTCCATGGATGAGTCTATGTATTTTATAAATACCTGTGAGATATAAGACCGGTACTCGGCTTTTCCGAGTAAGAGCCGGTTGTCATTATAGATGGGCATTTTATATCCCGATGCCCAGGTGAAAGGTTTTTCTGTATTGAGTTGAATGGCACCCGATTCCAAAGCCATTCTTGATAAATTTGAAGAATCACTCATCTTAAAGGATCAAAACTTCTGTGAATAAATTTTTCTGGGGTTCCTGATTGTATGGACCCAAGACCCCGGAATGTGATTCCCAGGAGAAATCGTGTTTCCTGGGCCCCGGCACTGGTGCTGGAGGTGCTGTTAAAATTGTTTCTCTGGATGAAATCGGCATTAAATCCCCAGCATTTGCAGGGATCATCATAAAGTATGCTTAAATTTGTTTCCCTGTGTGTTGCGGTTTTTTCATCCAACCTGGTACTGGCTTTGAAATTCCATCCTTTTAAAAAATCCCAATCCAGGGTAGCCATTGAGGTGACGTCACCCCTGCGGGTAAACCTTCTCTCAAAATAAAGGGTGAGCGCTTCCATGGGCCGAAACCCTAATTGTAAATTGAACTGTTTTAAAACCCTATCGTTTATATCATAAGTTGAATCAAAGTTTAGTAAAAGTGGATCGGCCAGTCGGCTGTCTAAATCAAACCGGATGTCTGAGAATGGTTCGTTAGGCCTTTCCGGGTTGCTTGTCCTGCTTGCTTCACGAAGGTCATAGCTCTGACTTATGACAAATCTCAGAGATTCGCGAGTATCGAAGTCGCCTTTTCCGGTAGCTTCCTTTTGAAATAACCTTTGGGTTATAGAATAGGAGAGCAGGCTTCTGGGGTTGACCGAATCAATGGCGTCGAAGGCTTGGATCTTACCTTTATCTTCCCTGTCAAGGTCAGGGATGTAGCTAAAGGTCAGTCTCGGTTCAACCAGATGTTTGATTTTTGGTGTCAGATTATTTTTGGTTTCGAAAATCTTTTCGAATGTAGGTCCTTTTAGTGTTGAGGTAAAGTCAAATGATTCGCGGGAAAAGAAACCTTCCCCGTTTTTCCCTTTACTGTAGAGGGTTTCACGCAATCCTATCGTTGGGGTAAGGCTTAGCCAGGGTGCTATGTTTATTGCTCGAGTGAGCTGTGGGTGAAAATCGAGCCTTTGAACTGAGAAATTGTCGTCAATGTCTGGATCTGAATTGAGGTCGGTTACAAAGGATGTAAAAAGGGTGTCCTGGTTAAAGTAATACGGAGAGTCACCGATTTGCTGCCTTTGAACTTTATAGGTTATTTGCGGCAACTCGCCGAGGGTCTGATCACTGGAGATATCCGTGCTGTCCCGGAAACGGGTAAGAATTTCAAAACTGCCGCTTCCCCAGGTTTTTCTGGCGGTTGCGTAGGAAAGAGAATTACGGCGATTTCTTAGGTTGATGTTATCGTTAAAAGTTTTGTTATACTCCTGTCCTTCCAGGTCCAGTTTTCCATTGAATATAAATCCATATGGAAGTTCCTGGTTATGTTGTGCGTCTACCTTCCAGAAAGTTTCCCCGGTTATATTGTCGTCAACGACGGTTCCTGTTAAAAACCCATTGGTGGTTTTGCTGGGGGTATACCGGTATTCAATTCCTGGAGTGACACCCCTTTTGCTTCTATATCCGAGTTTAAAAGTTGCGTCAGAATGGTCGTTGATGGCCCAATAGTATTCATTGTTGATTGTAGTGCCATCAATATCGCTGCTGCCGAAGGAGGGAAATAAAAATCCGCTTTTTCTTTCCCGGTTCATTGGCAGATAGCCGGCAGGGACATAGAGTACAGGGATATCCCGTATTTTTAAAACACCACCGGTAAAAACCGCCCTATCTCCGGTAATGATATCCATGGTTTCAGCCTCGAATAACCAGTCAGGCAATTTTCCTGTGCAAGTGGTCAGGGAAACGGATTTTCCTTTGTAGTGGTCGTCGGATAGTCGGGTTACTTCGCGGCCTTTTATGTAATGCCTTTTTCCAAGTCTTCCCCGCGTCTGAAAGATCTTTCCTTTTTGGTTTTTAATATTGAACCTGGAGCTGTTTGCCTTTAATCGGGTTCCGTCGTTATTTCTTATCATTACGTGACCCTTGGCGATACCCTCCCCGGTTTTGTTGTTGATCTTTACTTTGTCCGCTTGAATGGTTTTGTTTTCCATTCGGATTTTTACATTTCCCCAGGTCCAGATAATTTCTTTTTTGATATTCTGTCTCATGTGATCGGCAATAATAAAGACCTCATCTTTTTTGAGATTCTTTTCTGGTTTATTAATTTTCCCCGTTCCGGTCCCATAATTTATTTTCTGAACCCATTCCGAGTAATTGAGGCCCTTGGGCATTTTTGTTTTTTCAGAGGGAGATAAGGGCTTGCCATCCGCCCAGAACCAATCCGGGGTACTGTCGGGTTGGGGAGGGGCAAGTTTGCTGTCCAATATTTCCGATTCTTCTGGGGTGAGCGGTGTTCCGTCGGCCCAGATCCAATTGGGGATATAGCCGGGAACAATTTTATATCCCGACTCGGTTAGAATTACTTCGTCGTCCGAATAAACTCTATCCGATACATCTGCCAACTTACCCTGGTCTTGAGGAGATGAGGAAATTAGATTTTGGGAGTCAGGGGAGATAGAGGGAGGCCTGTCGCTTGCGGACGTATCATTTGCGATAGTGAGGAGAATTCCCAGGATTAGTAAGGTTTTTTTCATTTTGAAAACATTTTTTAGCTTCGGCCACCATGAAAATGGAGCCTGTAATGCAGACCAAATCATCGGGCTGGGCAAATTCTTTGGCTGCTTGTATTGCATTGGAAACACTTTCTGAAAACTGAACCTGTTTGTTATATTTGGTTAACTTTTCCTTCAAATTTTCAGGATGTTCCCCTCTTGGAGGATTCACCTGAACCAGATAAAAGCGGTCGCCAAATTGGCTTAAAATTTCGATAATTTTGTCAATTTCTTTATCTTTCATTAGCCCCAATATCACCAAACACCTTGAAAAAGTAAGGTTTTGGCGTAGCGCTGCCGTCATATTCCTGACGCTGGCTACATTGTGAGCGCAATCCAGAACTATTGTGGGAGGGTCGGAAACGACCTCCAGCCGACCCTCCCATTGAACGGTTTCCAGCCCCGTTCTTATTTCATGTTCTTTGCTTCTCCCAATAAACTTCAGGCAGGCGGCTATGGCCAAACCTGCATTTTCAGCCTGAAATTGACCCATTAAGGGCAATTTGAGGCCTTTTAGTTCCATTTCTTTGTTGGCAAAATCGAAGGTCTGCAGACCCTTGCCTGCCCCGGTTCGGGCCACCTTGAAGTCCCTGTTCAGGCGGAAAACCGTGGCCCTTCGGTTTTGGGCCAAACTATTGACAACATTGAATATTTCCTCATCAGGGATATGAGCAAAAACTGTACCGCTTTGCTTGATGATGGAGGCTTTTTCGAAGGCAATTTGCTCGAGGTCTTCCCCTAAATATTCCGTGTGGTCTCGAGAAATGGATGTGATCAGGGATATTTCTGACTGGCAGAGGTTTGTGGCATCAAGTCTTCCTCCCAACCCCACCTCAAGAATGTTTACGTCGGTCTGTTGTTCATTAAAGTGAAGGAAGGCCATGACCGTTCCAAACTCAAAAAATGTCACGGGGATATTAAGGTTTTCGGAGGCGTGTTTGATTCTCAGGATCAGTTCTGTAGCGTTTTCTTTTCCAATTAATTTTCGATTGATTTGAACACGTTCCCGGAAGTCTAAAAGGTGAGGGGAGGTGTAAAGTCCGGTTTTGAGTCCTGTGGACCTCAATATGGATTCAATAACAGCGGCCGTGGAACCTTTGCCGTTTGTCCCGCTGACGTGTATGGTTCTAATCCCCAGGTGTGGATTTCCAAAATATTCCAGAAGCCTGGTAGTATTTTGTAATCCCAGTTTTATTCCGCTATGCGTCAGGCTGTATAAATAGTCCAGGGCTTCACTGTAATTTGAATCATTCATGCAGAGTTATTTAAAAATGGTTTTGTATTCGGCAACAATCCGACCCAAACCGACTTGGATTGGTTTAAAATGTTCTACAGTTTCCTCGTGGGTCTATTCCTGAATAATACAGGAGCAGAAATTTCATCAATGCTTAATAGTGTCAAACAATGAAGAACCCGCAGTTGATAACTATTCCCCTTGTCTCGCTATCCTATGACCAGGAAAGGTGGGAGCCCGGTCACGAGTGGGAAGAAAAGATTATTAGTGCTAAAAATTATATCAAAATATCCTTGCCCAGGGAACAAACTGGTTTTTGCTATGGAATTGATATAAAAGATTCTTCGATGTCCTCCTATTTTAGGGAGAACACCATTGCCGTTTTTTCCAAATCAGATTCCCCGGCGCAAGACAATGTATTTCTGGTCGGTCTTAAAAGAAAACCTCCTTTTATTGGAAAACTGTTAAAAAATGAATCTGAGGCGGAGGGGCAGGGGAGAAAAACGTTTATGACCCCTACGCCATTGCATATTCCTGAAAGCAAGACCTCCCCAATTGCCGATTCGTTGCATCAAACTCTTATCTTTAAAGTATTTTCTAAACCATCAGGAACACGGTTTATTCAACAATCAAATATAAGTTGGAAACACCCTCTTATTTTCGTCCAAAAAGGGGAGAACTAAAATTAAAAATTTTTAATAAGAGAAATAAAAAAATGAAAGAAATAATTCCTGGAATATATACCTGGTGTGAATTTTCTGAAGAAAAGAATTTAAATTTTAATGGATACCTGCTGGTTTGCGAAGAGGAATCGGTTTTGATCGACCCTCCCGTTATGTCGGAAGAAAACTCTACCTTGTTGGAAACCCTTGCGGGAAAAAACTCAACTCATCCTTTAAAAGCAATTTTGCTCACCAATGTCCATCATGAAAGGGCATGTGATGAATTTAGAAAGAAATTGGGGGCAAGTGTGTGGATCAATGAAAAGGATAGCTCAGGTCTGGAAGGTTCAGCCGATGAAACTTTTAAGGATGGATATCGTCTTCCCTGTGGCCTGGTTGCGATAAATATTGATAATCAAAAATCTCCGGGCGAGTCCGCATTCTTTCTTGAGGAAAGGGGTGTGATGATTGTTGGGGATGCCTTGATTGGAAAAGTTCCCGGTAAGGTCAATATGCTTCCGCCCGATAAATATCGAGATCCTGTTTTAGCCAAAAAAGGATTGAAAAAATTTTTAGATTTTGATTTTGAAAGCCTGCTGGTAGGGGATGGGGAACCAATACTTAAAAGTGCAAAGGAAGCAGTAAAATCTTTTTTTGAAAGTTGATCTATTTGTCCATTGCTGCCCGCGAAAAATCTTTCCAGAATTGGACTCCTTCCTGTGTCCAGTTTAAATTGATAAACCGCTTGTCTATGACTGGAAAGACTCGAATGAATTTCAGGTATCCTAAATCCTGGATTGTTTTTCTTAATGTCTCCGCGTTGGTATCAGAGATAAAAGAAAAATTCTTTTCATTTATTTCCCACTCAAAAGGATTGGGCGCCAGGGATACATAAATATCCTGAAAGGGTTCGGTATTTTTATTCTGCAATAGGCGGTCGATAAAGTTTTCCAGATGTTTGCCTTTTAGAATTAAAGAAAAACCAAGATAGTGGCCCCACCAAAACAAGGTTCTCATGGTGAACATATCTGTTTTGGAAAAGTTTTGTGGGTAGTCCAAAGAAAGGTAGGGGAAACCGTTATGGTTTTCTCCCCTGGCAATCTGGTTCTTTGTTATATCCAACCCATCCGGCAGGAAAGTTGCCATGGGCACAATTTCATTTTCCAGTTCCTTTTGCAGACCAACCAAACGGTTTTCCACTTTTTTAAGAATCGCTGGTTTTTCCTGGAAAATTTCGACATGATTGACGAGTCTGATTTCTTTTTCTGACCAGGAGCCAGGGTCTGTTTTTTCGGCGTTATCAGAAGGCATCAAAAACCAAGAGAGGGGAGGGCACAAAAAAAGCGTAATAGAGTCTATTTAAGACTCTATTACGCTCAGGACTAACCTTTATTTTTTTTCTCCGCGATTTCTTCTTTTTGTCGATCCAGAATATAAGAATGGATGGAATCCTCCTGTTCGGGACCGAGGCCGACTATTTTGCATCGGCACACGTTTTTGTCATCAATTTTTAGAATTTCGGTTTCTACTTTGAAATGCCCTTTACCTTCTGGCAGGGTGATTTCCATGGGATATTTGTCTCCCAATTTGAAGGCTTTGTTATCAAAAGAAATCCCTCCCGCGCTGATGTCCACTGCTTTCAGGGTTGTGGATCCTACTTTGAGCAGGATTGGGTTTTCCTCTGAGGGATAAACCCTGAATGCTCCCCGGGTTTCTGTGGGGTTTTTAAAGAGTTTTTTGCCAGTTTCCTTGCTTTTCTTTTTCCAGAACAAATTCTACCCTCCTATTTTTGGCTCTCCCTGGTGCCGTTTCATTTCTTGCCAGGGGGAAAGTATCTGCATACCTGCGGCAGTCATTCGTTCAGGCTCTGCCCCCTTATCTATAAAATATCTTAATACAGCTGTAGCCCGTGCTGCAGAAAGCTCCCAGTTGGTAGCAAGCATTTCGGTAGAGATGGGTTCGTCATCCGTGTGGCCTTGAATATGGATTTTATAATTGGGGTATTTGTTGACTACCTGAATTACTTCATCCAGAACAGGTCTAGCCGCCAGCTTAAATTGGCTTGTGCTGGTTTAAAGAGACTTGCTCCGAGAGCACGGACAACGGCTTTTGCCTCGCTGGTTTCGACATCCATTTCGGAGTCCTCAGCTACTTCGCTCATCTCGGACAATATATCGGTTGATTTTTGCTGTGTCAATTCCTGTATGCTTTCCTTGATTTCCGCACTGTCCAGAAGCTCTAAAAGTCCAATGCTGGCCTGCTCTTCACCGATAATGGCCTTCTTGAATTTCTTCATGTTCATGGATGCTATGGAATAGTAGAGGATGAAAAAAGTCATGATCAGGGTAACCATATCGGAATAGGTGACCATCCAGAGCGGGGCCCCTTCTTCCTCTATAAAACCTTTTTTTTCATCGGCGGTGCTTTTGTTGCTTGCCATTTTTTTCAACCTGTCCGCCCATTCTTCTTCTATTTTTTCAATTTCCCTGGCAAGTTTGTTCTCGAACTCCTTTTTCCTTCAAGCAGTTTTTGCTCCAATTCATTTTTCTCTTTTTCCAGTTCGGCAACATCGGTTTTCAAGTCTTTGATGATTTCAGAGGGAAGTTTGGTTTGCCCGTCCTCATCCTTGTTGTCATACATGACTTTTTCATAGGAATCGATGAGATCCTGTTTTTCTTTTATTATTTTTTCGTAGGCTTGAATTCCATCTTTATGCTTTTTTTCCTGGGCTTTGACTTTCTTTTTCATTTCCTTGGTTGCGTCTGGCTGTTGCCGCAACCGCTTTACTTCCTGGGCTAAAAGTTCCTTTTCTTTGTCGTTTTGATTGCTCAGGCTCGTCTGCTCTTCCATTTTTTCTTCAAGTGATTGATTTTGCAGCTTTCGGCACCGCTGTTGTGGGTATTGTTTTTTTCATGGAACCTGTAACGGCCTGGCGAATCTTTTTTTTACTCCTGCTAATTGTTTCTATTATTGGCCTTAAACTGGTATCCAATTAAACGGAAACGTTCGCCGCTTTTTATGTTCGTATTTTTTTTAAACGTAAAGATGGCAGCTCACCGTATGCCCGTTTTCAATTTCAATTTGACGGGGGATTTCCGTTTTGCATCGAGCTTCTACTTTGGGACAGCGAGGATGAAAGTGGCAACCGGAGGGTGGATTCAAGGGAGAGGGGACATCGCCCTGGAGGGGTTGGGTTCGTTTCCGGTCTGTTGGATCCAGGGATGGCTTGGAAGCTAATAGAGCCTGCGTATATGGGTGGGCTGCCTTTGTGTTGAGCAACTCTGTTGGGGCCATTTCTACTATTTTACCCAGATACATAACCGCTGTTCTCTGCGACAAATGTTTCACAACATTTAAATCATGCGAAATAAACATGAGTGAAAGGTTTTCCTCCTTTTGCAGGGACTGCAGTAAATTTATAATTTGCGCTTGAATGGAAACATCCAGGGCAGAAACGGGTTCATCGCACACAATGTATTTGGGATTCAGTGCCAGTGCCCTGGCAATTCCAATCCGCTGCCTTTGTCCGCCTGAAAACTCATGGGGGAATCGATTTAAATACCTTTTAGACAACCCTACCTTTTCCATCAGCCTTTCTATTTTTTTTCGAAGGTCGTTTCCATGGGCAATTCCGTGAACGGAAAGAGCCTCGCCAATAATTCTTTCCACTGTAAATCGGGGATTGAGGGAACTGTAAGGATCTTGGAAAATGATCTGCATTTTACGTCGAATCATTGCCATCTCTTTTCCCTTCAGGGTAAAAATATCCGTGTCTTCAAAAAACACTTTTCCGGCAGTGGGTTCAAGCAGGCGAAGGGTCATTCGGCCTACCGTGGTCTTGCCACAACCTGATTCCCCAACCATTCCGAGTATTTCACCTTCCTTGATTTCGAAAGACACATCATCGACCGCTTTGACGTGACCTATGACACGGGAAAGCAAACCGCCATAAACGGGAAAATATTTTTTTAGGGACTGCACCTTCAATAGTGATTTCATGATTCTTCGTTGTAAAGCCAGCATGCGGTTCGGTGCTCTTCACTGTCACCTGAATTTTTTAATTCAGGGATTTCACGGGCACAGACATCCATTTTGTCCGGGCAGCGCGGATGAAATGCACAGCCCTTTGGCAGAAAAGCGGGATGAGGGACCGAGCCCTGAATCGTTTCCAACTCTTCATTCATTTTGTCTTTGGGCAAAGAATTGAGTAAACCCTTTGTGTAGGGATGAGAAGGGGAGGCAAAAATTTTTTCAACCGATGCGTGTTCTACGATTTTTCCCGAATACATGACCGCAACACGGTCGGCATATTGTGCAACAATTCCAAGATTATGCGTGATGAGCAGGATGGACATTTGATTTTCTTTTCTTAATTCATCCAGCAAGTCGAGGATTTGAGCCTGAATAGTGACATCGAGGGCGGTTGTGGGTTCATCTGCAATTAAAAGGGAAGGGCCGCAAACGATAGACATGGCAATCATCACCCGCTGTTTCATGCCACCCGACAATTCATGGGGATATTGATGAATACGTTGCTCTGGTGAAGGCATGGCTACTTTTTTCAATACTTCCAGTGCGAGTATTTTTGCTTCTTCCGGTGACTTATCCTGGTGCAGGCAAATGGCTTCGGTTATCTGGTCGCCAATGGTAAAAATCGGATTCAGAGAAGTCATCGGCTCTTGAAATATCATGGCAATTTCGTTGCCGCGGATTTTTTGCATCTCGGGTTCGGATACTTGAAGCAGGTCTTCTCCTTTAAACAGGATGCGACCGTTTTCAAATTTTCCCGGAGGAATAGGCACCAGGCGCATGGCGCTCAAGGCAGTTACAGATTTGCCACAGCCGGATTCACCGACTAGGGCAACCGTCTCGCCTGGATAAAGGGTGAGGTTGACATTTCGGACGGATCTAACAATGTTTTCTTCGGTATGAAAAAAGGTGCTGAGATCTTGAATGTCCAACAGCGGGCCCGGGTAATTCATGGAGGGGGTTAACCCTCATCGTGGTCATGGCCCTCATGATCATGGCCTTCGTGGTTGTCGGCTTCGTCGAGAATGTCTTCGTAACGGTAGCCATCGTCTTCATCGATATCGTAGCGATTCAGTCTCGTGTCTATTTTTTCTGACCACAAATCAATTCCACCTTCCAGGCATTTCACATTCGTGTATCCCCTTTGGCTCAGCCATTTCTGGAAACTTGGACTGCGATCCTGTTTCCAGTCTATCAGGACCATTTCACGATCTTTGTCAAATGAACCCAGAACATGTTCGTTGTTCTCGGCATTTATAATATGCGAACCCTCAATTTTTGAAATGTCGCGCTCCCAACTTTCCCTGATATCCAACATGACAGGCTTATTTCCTTCGTCTATCCGTTTTTTAAGTTCTTCACAGGTAATGATGGAAATATTTTTTTCTGAATATTCCTTGTTTAAGGTATCAAGGGCTGTTTGAACCGGAACATTATGCGCGTTGCATACGGAACTGATAGTTTCTTCGGGTTTATAGGGAGAAACAGGCATGCCAATGTGAAATTGTTTGAAAAGCAAAGAATGGATTTCCGGGAAAATCCGGTTGGCTTCTTCCATAGCGAGATCGGGAGTAAAAGGACCTTCAATTTTTTCAACTTCAATCTCAGAGATTTTTAATATGTGGTAACCATATTGGGAATGCACCGGGCCAATTACTTCTCCTAATTTATCTTCAGAAATCTCTTGTCCCATAATGGACTGAAGGTTTCCTTCCGGCATCCATCCCAAATCGCCCCCATTTTTTTTTGAGGGACAGGTACTATATTTTTCAACGGCTTCTTCAAATGAAGTGCCTGCGTCAAGTAGTTTTTTTGCTGCGACCACATCTTCCATGGAGTGGGTGAATATTTGGCTCGCTCGAACCCTGATCATATTTCTAATCTCCTTAATTACTATTTAGAAGGCTTTATGATATTACTCCCTCCATCGTATGTCAAAATTCAGTTGTTAACCTGGATTATTTTTCAATTTAAGGGAGAATTGGAAAAAGCCGGGATGTGGGGAGATTAAAAAATCAAATTGGAAATGATTTTAGAAAAATGAGGGGAGGAAAGAAAATATTCGTCGTTATTTTTTTACTTTAGTGGGGCTGCGCGGGCGGAACCTTATCGTTAGAACGCTTTTTATATGATTTGATTCAGGAATATCAGCTAAACCAGTGTCGTAAAGATCCCACCATTTCATGTCCCTAAAAAGAAAGCTACGATCAATTTAAGAAAAAGCGGGAGCAATCGTCCCGGAAACAGGAATGATACCTGTTCAAATTAAAAGGATTGAAAGGATGCTCCTGTCATATCGACTGGGCTTTCCAATTGTTTTTTGCCCATAGCTGCTGATTCCATTGATGCAAAGGTTCGGCCCGGTTTTGATCACCCACTCTGTCGTATAACAAGGCCAGGTTGTTGACGGCGGTTGCCGTTTTAGGATGGTTGGGACCCAACTTTTGTTTCCCCATGTTCAAAGCTTTTGTTCCCAATTCAATGGCTTCCGCATATTTCTTGTTTTGGTAAAGCTCGACCACCTCTTTGTTGGGTTGCTGTATTTCCTCATTTGTCGAAATCATTTCCCTTTTTCTCCAATGACGGGTTTCAAGATTAAAAACAGACTCGGAAAATAAGAAAAGCAACATGTATGCCAAATTCAGTTCTTGGAAAAACCTTTTAATTATAATGGCTTATGGTTGATAAGGTCGAAAAGGATTTTCTTAAAGCGGAAAAGTTTTCGGAATTATTTCCACTAGTTGGCAAAAAGCTCCCGGGAATTATCCTATCTTTTTTTCTTTGTAAGGAGATCCCCTTGGTTTTTAATTTTATTGTTATCGGAATAAATTTTAAAAAATATTGTATAACCGATATTTAAATTATATTAATAAATGCAACCCAAAGTAGAGGGCCTGGCCTAGCCCCAAATAACTGATTCAGTCCCTATGTTAGGATTTGGGTCAAAAACCTTTTGATTAGGAGGGGGTATAAAATGGCCAGGAAACGATATACGTCCGAGCAGATTATTGGTTATTTGCGAGAAGCAGAGATATTACAGGCTAAAGGAAGTACGATTCCTCAGATATGTAAGAAGATAGGGGTAACCGAACAAACTTATTACCGTTGGCGGAAAGAGTACGGTAGTTTGAGTGTTGACCAAGCTAAACGGTTGAAGGAAGTTGAGAAAGAAAATGCTCGACTGA
>WAIB01000028.1 GCA_009873655.1 Nitrospinota bacterium
GCAACCTTTAAAGACTCACCCAAACCTTGATGTTTTAATCAAAAAGCACCCACCTGAACGAACAGGATGTACCTGGTGCCATTTAGGCCAAGGATCTGCTACCGCACCGGCTGAGCATGCGCATGGGTCGCATCATGAAATGGACCAGACTCTTGAGGTAAATGAACCCATTTTACATGGAAATTATCAACAAGCTACTTGTCGAAACTGCCATGCAGAAGTGGTGAATCTTGAGGGTGCCCCGATATTATCTAAAGGTAAAAGATTGTTCATTAAACTAGGGTGTCACGGCTGTCATCTTGCAGATGGCTATGCCAACCAGGAAAAAGTCGGTCCCTCCTTGCTGCGCATAGGTTCAAAAGTAGATCCTAGCTGGCTTTATCGATGGATTAAAAGGCCTAAAGATTATCTTCCTGAAACACGGATGCCGGAATTTGGGTTTAATGAAAAGGATTTATTGGGAACAACTGCATACCTGTTGGATGTGTCTGATAAAGCTTATAAGCTTAACAGAAAATTTGCAGGCGGCGATGAGGAAAAGGGGAAAAAACTTTTTGAATCAGTTGGCTGTCAGGCTTGTCATACCCTCAACGGAAAAGGCGAAAAACACGCCCCAGACCTGAGTAATATTGGGAATAAAGTCAGTGCTGACTGGTTGGTAACCTGGGTGGGTGGACCGCATACTTATAACCCGAAAAGTAAAATGCCGGATCTCAGGCTTAAGGAAAGTGAAGCCACAGACATTGCAGCTTATTTGATTCAATTTGGAAAAAAGAAAACAATTCCCGGCCTGGAAGCGAAGCTAAAAGATCCCGCTGTCATTAAACATGGTGAGACGGTCATCCGCAGACGCGGCTGTTTTGCATGTCATGATATCAAGGGAATGGAAAAAGAAGGACGCATCGCTCCTGAGTTGTCCTCCTTTGGGCGCAAGATGATTGTTGAATTAGAATTTGGTGATTCGCATATACCCCATACCTGGGAATCGTGGGCAAAAACAAAACTCAGGAAGCCGGATACCTACAGAACGGAACGAGTTTTGGATAAAATGCCCAACTTTCACTTACCGGAAGAGGATATTGATGCGCTTGTAGTCCTGCTTAAGGGATTCAATGGGAGTAATATTCCAACGAAATATAGAAAAAATTTATCAGAAAAAGAAAAAGTATTGGAAACAGGGCGACGTATAATTACTAAATACAATTGTCGCGGTTGTCATAATGTCGAAGGAAAGGGTGGGGAAATACAAAAATATTTGAAGGCAAAGGCCCAATATCCACCACCATTGGAAATGGGCGATTACCATGTTGGAGAACGCCTGAAAAGCTCATGGCTTTACTCTTTTCTAAGGAGTCCGACTCCGGTAAGGACATGGATTAAGGTTAAAATGCCTACATTTGCTTTCTCAGATAAAGAAGTAAGAGATCTAACAGCTTATTTTGAGGCAATGTCACCGGGGGTTGAGTATGAAGCTGGGGTCCATCTAGAAAAAGACAATGCTATTGCTCAAAAGGGTGCGGAAATGGTGACCTATATGGATTGTGGCCGCTGCCATGACGATGGTCAAAAAGGAATCGAGTTCACTTTGGCCAGTAAGCGCTTGCGGCAGGATTGGATACCAAAATGGCTTAAAGACACGCGTGCTTTAATTCCATGGACGCCTATGCCTTCCCACTGGGTAAAGGATGGCGAAAACTATAAGGTGCCCACAAAATTTGATGAAATTAATACCGTTGGAGACGTAGATACTCAGATAGGAACCCTGAAAGACCTCATTGTTGCCTATAACACAGCCGAGTTGGACTTTGATGTGTCCCTAGGGGAAGAAGGAGAAGGCGGTGAAGAGGGTGAAGAGGGTGGCGATGACGAAGAAGAGGACGAAGATGAATAATCGTTGCCTCGGCCCAGGATCATTTATATAATTGGTAAACTGCTTTAACGATAAGGACAAATCATGGAAAACACGGGTCTGGAAAACTTTCTGTTAATCGCGACAAAACCAGATAATATTCCCATTGGAACCATGTTGATTTTTGTGGCCTGGGTCTTCTGGATTGCAGTCAAGCAAATGATTGCAAATGATAAGTGGATAAAGCAGGGCAAAAAAGAAAAAATCTGGGATGAAATGATAAAGTAAGTGGCCATATTCGTAATTACCTTCGCTGCTTTTATTATTGGTATCATTCTTATCGTCTCACTTAAGAAAGTCTCACCCACCCCTCCACAGGAAAAAATCCATTTCGATAGTCCCGCGGATGTCCCTCTTTATCTCAGGGATCCGTCTGCGTTTAAAGATAAATGCATCCAATTTCTGGAAAAATTCAACCTCGAATATGTGCATTCAGTCTGGGCGAATGACCGTGAGCTTGAAATAGCCATGAACGATGAAACCCCGGTGGTTGGCGGAGCTTATTTGGCCCTTTGCATCATTGATCCACCCGGGCAAACAGTAAATGCCATACAGGTAAAAGGGTTCCTGGACACGGTCAAAGGCGAGGGGGCTTCCAGGGGAATATTTATTACCACAGGTTATTTTTCAGATGAAGCTATCCGCTCCATTGACGAAGAGCCGGTGGAGTTGGTCGATGTTGTTTCTTTTATTTCCTATCTAAAAAGATTTGGCATTTACGAAAGTCCTTCCTCATAGGGGTTTTACTCTGTTAAATGCCGTCCTTTCTTCTTTTCTTTTCGAGCTTATGTTAATATCGAAAGGATGAAAATCAGCGAAAAACTAAAGTCCCCTGTATTTTCTTTTGAGTTTTTTCCACCCAAAGATGAAGCGGGTTTTCAGAGTCTCTTCGAGACAATCGAAAAATTAAAACCTGCTGATCCAGCCTTTGTTTCGGTTACCTATGGTGCAGGAGGAAGCACCCGTTCCAAAACGGTAGACCTTGTCGGTAAGATCAAGAATGAAATTGGCATAGAAAGCATGGCCCATCTGACCTGTGTGGGCCACAAAAAAAAAGAGATTGTTTCCGTCCTGGAAAGTCTCCATGCATGTGGTATAGAAAATATCCTGGCATTGAGAGGGGACCCGCCCAGGGGAGAAGAAAAATTTGTGAAACCGGAAGGAGGGTTTGGATACGCCAATGAATTGGTGTCTTTTATAAAGTCAAAGTTCTCTTTTTGTGTTGGAGCGGCCTGTTACCCAGAGGGCCATGTTGAGTGTCCGGATTTGCAGAAAGATTTGGATAACCTGAAGCGCAAGGTAGATTCGGGCGTAGATTTTCTCATTACACAGTTATTTTTTGACAACCAACATTATTTTGAATTCATAAAACGTGCAGAAAAAGAAGGGATTCACATCCCAATAATTCCGGGCATCATGCCCATTTTGAATTTAAAGCAGAGCCAGCGTTTTACTCAAATGTGCGGCGCCAGTTTATCGGATTCCCTGCTTTCAAAATTTGAAGGTTTCGAGGACGACCCTGAAAAAGTGAGGGAAATAGGAATTAATCACGCTTTTGAACAATGCAGAGAATTGCTTTCATCCGGGGCTCCGGGAATTCACTTTTATACTTTGAATAGATCCAGGGCAACTCTTGCCATTCTGGAAAAACTTCGAGGATGACAAAGTTTCTTTTGTATTCCTTTTTCAGGAAAGTCATGCCTGGTACAATTTTAACCTTTGTTTTTTTATCCTTAATAAGTTTGTCTTCGGCATTCGCAGAGGAACCCGATATGCTTAAGGATATGGTGTTTATTCCGGCAGGAAATTTTAAAAGGGGGTGCAATCAATTCGGCCCCAAGCATGGCGCGCCAGAGCAAACGGTTCATTTGGACGCTTACTGGATAGATAAATATGAAGTAACCAATAAAAAGTTTGAATCTATTTTTCCGGATCATAATTTGCGACGAAGTATTTTTTCCGATTGTGATAATTGCCCCGTCTCAAAAATAAGTTGGTATGAAGCGGCTGATTACTGTCACCTCATGGGAAAATCGCTTCCCAGTGAAGCCCAATGGGAAAAGGCCGCAGGAAATGGCAATGGCTGCGAATTTCCCTGGGGAGAGGGCTTTGATCTTATGAATCCGCCGGCTAGAGGCGGTTTGAAATTGCATGATAAGGCTTCTCCTGTTGGGAGTTTTCCGCCTAATAACAAAGGCCTTTTTGATATGGCGGGGAATGTTTGGGAATGGGTGGGCGACTGGTTTTCTGTAAGATTTTATTTTGCCGATGTCCTCCATAATCCCCGGGGGCCTGTGAATGGGGTAATGAAAGTGAGAAGAGGGGGGTCCTGGTCAGACTCCGTAAAAGCGATGGCATCTGGCTATCGGGACTGGAGTTATCCGCTGTCGCGGGGATTCAATGATATTGGGTTCCGATGTTCGGTCAATCAGAAACCGGGGGGGAATTGATTTGGTTACCGCAACTAAACTTGAATACATTAACCGGGTGATCGATGAATGCCTCTCTGAGGATGGGGAGGCCCTGGAGTTAAACGGAAAATTTATTGGTGATGAAGGTGTGGAAGCCCTGGTCAGTACAAATAGAAATTTTGATGTCGAAAACCTGGACCTCAGTAAAAACAAATTAACATGGAGAGGGGCTCACCACTTGTTTGCGAGCCAGCAATTTAATAAACTGAAACGGTTGTATCTTGGCGATAATAATATTTCAGATAGGGGGTTAAAAGCTTTGCCCGAAGCCAATTTTGCCGGAAATTTATCCCTGCTCGACCTGCGATTCAACAACATCGGCCCGGAAGGGGCCAGGGCGTTTGTGGAATGCGACAAATTTCGTAAGCTTCAGGTGCTGATTTTTCAGGAAAACCCCATCGGTGATGACCCGGTAATAACATTGGCCAAGGCCCCCGCCTTTGCCAATTTGAGAAAGCTCAACCTTTACAGGACAGACCTGTCAGTCAAAGGAATTAAGACCCTCGCAAAATCCAAGGTCCTGCAAAGAGTAAAACATTTAAACCTTGCCAGGAATTACCTGAATTTAGATTCGGCCCAATATCTTGCCAAAACAAAGACTCTGGTCAATATTGAAACCCTGCTTATGTTTGATACGGGTATAGGAGATGCAGGGGTCAAAGCGATCATGGAGTCGGAGGCATTTAAAAAACTTAAAACTCTTAGGGTGACCTAAGAATAGCGGTCGTTTAACCAGGGTTCTCCTGTGTTGGAATACCCTCTTTTTTCCCAGAAACCCAGCTCGTCATAGTCACGAAAAATGATTTCTCCAATCCATTTGGCTCCCTTCCAGGCATATAATTGAGGGGTGATCATACGGACGGGACCTCCATGTTCTTTAGGCAGGGGATGGCCCTCCCAATTATGAACCAGAAGGACATCGTATTTCATGGCCTCTTCCAAAGGCAGATTTGTAGAATATCCGTCCCAGGCTTTGATATATACAAATTTAGCACTGGGTAATACTTCACAGCTGGCCGCAATATCAGAAAACTTGACCCCCTCCCATCGATTGTCCATTCGACTCCAGGAAGTTACGCAATGAAAGTCAGAAACATCGGAAGTCTGCGGTAATTTCTGAAACGCTTCCCAATCGAAAGTTTTTACATGTTTTACCAGGCCGGATACGGTCAGGTTCCAACTGAACTCATCCAAATCAGGTGTGACCCCCAGGTCAAGAACAGGCCAGTTTTCCACTACTTTTTGACCCGGCGGAATTTTGGGATTTCCATCCCGATTCAATTCGCCCTCCCCTTGGGGAACTTCATCAGTAAGGGGTTTTTTCTCTTTGAAGGATTTCCGGTACTGGATCAGTTTTTCTCTGCTTTTAATCTTTTTCGAGTTGGGATCGTATAACATAATTTATAGGAAATTATATGTAAGTATATGAAAGTAAAAGAAAAAAGTATAAATCCGGGCTTGTTTGCCCGCAAAATTATACTCATTGTTAGATGTAAAAAGGCTTGCCGTGTCTCAAAAAATAGTGAGTAAGAATTATATGTTATCTCGAAGGAATTTATCAGTAAAAGCCCCAAAATAATTGGGGTTAAGTGATTTGGTGTTTTCTCCGAAAATATAAAGGAATGATGAAAATGAACCGGAGCCTTCCTTTTATGAAATTGAAAATTCTCACTTTCAACTGGCATGAACCTTATCTTTGTCTTTTATCTAGATTGAATCATGATTTTCTTGTAGTAGAGCCTGAAATTGTCCCCGCAAAATTCAGGAAATGGGATCGAAATATGCGTCCCGTCCCCGATAATTTCGAACTGACTACGATGGATCAGGCTCTGGAAAAACTTGAGGAAGGTGAAATCGATTGCATCATTGCACACAATGTTAAAGATCTTATAGAAGTAAAAGACTTTTCCCTGCCCAAGGTTAATATTTTCCATAACTGCCTGACAACTGAAATCAAACTTGGAAAAGACAAGGTTAACAGAGAAGACTATTTAGACAAAATTACCCCGCTTTTGGATGGGGTGACCAAAGTGTTTATTTCTGAAATGAAAAAAGCGGATTGGGGGATGGAGGGGAATATCATTTTGCCGGGTTTGGATATTTCTGAATATGGTGGATATACGGGTAAAGATAAAAACGTTTTACGTGTTGGCAATTTGCTTAAAGAACGGGATTTAATGATGGGTTACTCCATTAGTAAAAAAATAGTGGGAGACCATCCTTTAATCACACTTGGGATGAACCCGGATATCCCTGGTTCTCGCATGTCAAAGGGATTTAATGACCTGCTCACTCAATTTCAAAAAAACCGGGTTTTTATCAATACCACGGTCGATGGTTATGAAGATGGATACAATTTGGCCATGTTGGAGGCGATGGCAACAGGGATGCCGGTGGTCACTACTTACAACAAGTCTACTCCGATTCTAGATGGTGGAAATGGTTTCTGTTCAGATGATCCTGAATATTTATATCGATGTATTGATCTCCTTATGAAAGATCAGGTTTTTGCTGAGAGATTGGGCAATAACGCCCGGCAAACGGTTGCAGAAAAATTTCCAATTAGTAAATTCATAAATTCCTGGAATAGGGTGGTCGAATCCACTATCAAGGATTTTCTTAAGCATACAGGTGTTAATATTCAGGAAGAGGAGTCTCCTTTCGCTGAGAAGATCAGAAAAAATATTTTGATGGATTATGTTTCCTACCCGGCCACAACAGCCCATTATGTGGAAAGAGCTTTGAGGCAGAAACATAACGTAGTGACCTGCGGTGCCCAGATAAATGATGAAATAAAAAAATGCTGGAATCTGGAAAACTTAAACTGGGAAGTCACTCCGCAAGATATCCCCCGAGCCAATTCCATGCCGTTGAAAGAGGTTTGGACCCTACTACCCGAAGGTTGGAAACCCGATTTTTATTTATGGGTTGAAACCGGGTTGGGAGGCGTTCCCGACGATTTACAGGATTTTGATCTTCCCAGGGTCTGTTACCTTATTGATACCCACCTCAACTATGAAACGCATGTGGAAATAGCGGGAAATTTTGATTTTGTTTTCCTGGCCCAAAAAGCTTATGTGGAAAAAATGAAGGAAGCTGGGGTGAAAAATGTTTTCTGGCTTCCCCTGGCCTGTGACCCTGAGATTCATGGAGGAGGGGATAAGGAAAAAGAATGGGAAGTGGGGTTTGCCGGGACAGTTCATGCCTCCCAAACCAGGAGAAAAGTCCTTTTAGAAAAAATCGATGCCAGCTTTGATTTGAATTGTGAACGAAAGTTCATGGACGAGATGGCCGAGCACTATTCAAAATCTAAAATCGTATTTAATAATGCCATCAGGGGTGATCTCAATATGAGGGTTTTTGAGGCCCTGTGCTCCGGCAGTATGCTGGTTACGGATCATGCTGAGGGAAGCGGACTTGAGGATTTTTTCGTGGATAAGAAACATCTTGTTTTTTATGAAGATGAAAACATTGAAGACCAGATTTCCTATTATTTAAAAAATGAGGAAGAAAGACAGAACATCGCCGAAAAGGGAAGGCAGGAAGTATTGAACAAACACACCTACCTGCATCGTATCAACGACATGATTAATACGCTGAATAATGAAATTCCTTCATGGAGCAACGAGTCAAAATCAGCGGAAAAACCAGACAGCTATTTTAAAAATATCCGGCATGATCTAATTCCCCTAATCCCTGAAAATGCAAACTGCATTTTGGAAGTGGGTTGTGCGGAAGGTTTAACCGGAAAGGAGTTAAAAAGGAAACACGGGGTTTTTGTCGCGGGTATAGAAATGAACTCATCTGCAGCAGAAAAGGCCCGGAATGTGCTCGATGACGTTATAACGGGAGATATTGAGAAAATGGACCTGCCTTATGGGCCATCTTCTTTCGATTGTGTGATTTTTGCCGATGTTCTGGAACATTTAGTAAACCCATTGGTTGCTTTAAAGAAGGTGAAGGAAGTTTTAAAGGATAATGGAACCGTGGTAATGAGTATTCCAAATGTCCAGTTTTATGGTGTTGTTCATCAATTGGTAGAAGGGAACTGGACCTATCAGAAGGAAGGAATTCTAGATGAAACTCATCTCCGGTTCTTTACGTTTAAAGAAATTCAAAAGCTGATTGAAGAAGCGGGTTTATATATCGAACGCATTGAGGAAACTTTGGATCCGCAATATGAAAACTTTTCAAATGACAATCATACCGCATTAAATTTCGGCCGGCTTTCTCTAGATAACCTGACTCCTGAAGAAATCCGTCGTTTTTTTGTTTTTCAATACAAAATCATTGCCGGAAAAGTAAATGTGTCACCTGAAAAACTAAGTGAAAAATCCACTGAGGAAAACGATTTTATGGAAAAACTTTTAACTGAAGCAATAAATCTATTTGATGAAGGAGATTATGAATCAGCGCTCACCAAATATGAAACTGCGTTGGAATTAGACTCTACGTCAGCAGACGCCCTTGCCGGGGCAGGAAACTGCCATATGAGGTTGCAAGAGCCGGAAAAGGCAGAAGCCAGTTTTATCAAGGCAAAAACGCATGACCCGGGAAACTATAAAGCCTGGTTAGGATTGGGAATCCTTGAAATTTTTAGAAAAAACTATAAGCAGGCGGAAATTAATATAAATAAAGCATTAGATATCCATCCAAGGAGCGACAAAGCCTTCTGTGCGCTGGGAATACTTAAAGCGGAAACCAGCGAATTTCAGGAATCGGAGATTTATTATTGCCGCGCTTTGAATATTAATATTGAAAATTTACTCGCCATCAAGTCACTTATTGAGCTTTCTTATAAAACAGAGTCCTTTGAAAATATATATAAATATTTAAATCATTATTTGGAAATTCATCCGGCTAATTTGAATATGTTGTTTGTCATGGCCGGTATCCAGTTTAAAAAAGGAATGGTCGAGGATTCATTGAAGACTTTGGAAAATGTTTTATGTATTGATCCGAATCATAAACTTGCTTTGGATTTTAAGAACAGTGTCCTGGCTGTTTCAGCTCAATAGGAAATTTCATGAATTTCTTTGATAAAAATATAACCCTTCTGGAGAAACACGACCCTGCTCTTGCTGCCAGAGTAAAAGGTCATGACTTTCCCGATAACATAACGGTAAATTTGTCACGGGAAGGGTTGCCAATACCCCAGATAGCCGGTATCAACCTGCACAGTCAGTATCATCCGATTAAAGAAGCAGAGCAGATAACAAGAGATTTCAAGGCTTCTGATGATTCCCGTACGGTCGTATTCGGACTGGGATTTGGGTACCATATTTCTCCATTGCTCAAATTATCGGAAGTGACCGTTATTGAACCTTTGATGTCCATTTTCAGGGCATTTATGGAAAAGGTCGATCTTACCCCCTTTCTTCCAGGAGTCCGTTTCCGGATTGCTGAAAAGCCTGCGAGCCTATTAGCACGATATGAGCCCTCGCAGTGGAACATTTTCAGGCATATCCCATCCATTCGAATTGGCGAGACCTATTATCAGCAATTGGAAAAAGGAATTTCTGTTCGTAATTTTATTTCCAATAAATCCCTGAGGATTTTGGTGGTAAAACCCATTTATGGAGGGTCATTGCCCACAGCTAATTACTGCTTTGACGCTTTAAAAATTCTGGGTCATGAAGTGGAATCGGTAGAATGTGATAAATTCGCTGACGGATTCTTTTCCTTAAAAGACGCAACAAAAATAAGGCAGAATGCTGAGGTTTTATCCAAAAAATTTATAAACTTGATGGGCGAATTGACAGCAGCAAAAGCTGCAGAATTTCGGCCTGATTTGATTTTAGCCCTGGCCCAGGCACCCTTGTCCCCCGAGGCAATCTTTCGTTTGAAAGAGCTGGATATTCCCGTTGCTTTTTGGTTTGTTGAAGATTTTCGAACCCTCGCTTATTGGAAGGAGGTTTGCCATGCTTATGATCATTTCTTTACGATTCAAAATGGAGACTTTCATTCTAATTTAATATCCGAAGGGGGTAAAGATTTCTATTATCTTCCTCAAGCCGCACATCCTCCCATTCACCGTCCTTTAAATTTGCCCATTCCAAAGAAAAATAAATATAAGGCATCCATTTCATTCATGGGAGCGGCTTATCACAACAGGGTGCAGTCTTTTCCAAGGTTGCTGGATTTGGATTTTAAAATATGGGGAACGGGTTGGAATACGGATACACCTTTGGGAAAGCGTCTTCAAAATAAAAATAAACGGGTTACAACCCAGGAAACCGTAGATATCTATAATGCTGCGGAAATAAATTTAAACCTTCATTCATCTTCCCATCATTATGGTATCAATCCTGACGGGGATTTCGTAAACCCAAGAACTTTCGAGATTGCCGCCTGCAAAGGATTTCAATTACTGGATTACCGCTCAGACCTGGTGAATCTTTTTAATATAAATGAGGAAATTACTGTATTCAGATCTTTAGATGAAATGAAAGATCAGATTGACTTTTATCTCAATAATCCGGATTTAAGGAGGATCATTTCTGAGCGTTCTTATAAAAGAGTCTTGAAGGAACATACCATTCAGCACCGAATGCAGGAGATGCTCATTCATGTTTTTATAAACCGGTTGAACTTCCTGGAAAATATCGATGATAGCAGGAGGGATCCACTGGCTTATTGTATTTCAAAGGCGGGGGAAAATACTGAATTAGGTCGCTATTTAAAAGAGTTTGAGGGAGAAAAGAAATTTTCTTTAAAAACAATGGCAGATAAAATTCATAGTGGCGAAGGTGCTTTGGATGACAATGAAACCTTGATCATGATGCTTGACCAGTTGATTCAGGAAAAGGTATGACCGAAGTTAAAAATATTTTAATCATCAGCTTGACCCGAATGGGTGATTTGATTCAGACGACCCCTTTAATAAGGGGGCTTCGGGAAAAATACCCGGGTGCGAAAGTTTCTTTAATGGTTTCAAGCGATTTTGCCGGTGCCGTTTCGTTAATTCCGGGTATTGATAATTCCATTATTTTTAATCTCCGACAGTTTAAAGATTCCGATAACTGGGAGGATAAGTCCTGGGTAAAAGTTTACCGATACCTGGAGTCGGAATTGAACCAAATCCGGGATGATTCTTACGATTTGCTGGTGAATCTCAGCCATTCCCGGCTAAGCGCTTTGATGGTCCACTACTTAAAAGTAAAAAACATAATTGGTTTCCATTGCAACAGTTCCGGTGATCGCATGACAGGGCACCCCTGGATGCAATATTTTGGAACAGAACCCTTTAACAGAAGCTTTAATGAGTTCAACCTGGTTGAAATTTTTTCCCGCAGCGGAGGGATTGATCTGGCGGGAAAAGAAATTCAGGTTCTTGAACAGAAAGAGGACTTTCAAGAAAAAGAGAAAGGTTTGGAAAACCTGAAAAATACCGGTGATCAACTGGTTATTGGTTTTCAAATCGGGTCCAGCCTGGAAAACAGAAGGTGGTCTACTCCCTCATTTGCAAAGTTGGCTGACCTGTTAACCCAGCAATTAAACGCACAAATTCTTCTCTTCGGTGTTGAATCCGAGAGTCCTTCTGCAAAAGAATTGATTGGGCTGGTTGAAGAAAAATCCCGGATTACAGACTTAACGGGTAAAACAGATTTAAAACAACTCGCCGAGCTGTTAAAGGGTTGTGATTACCTGGTCACAAATGATACCGGTACCATGCATCTGGCCGCTGCATTAAAAACAAAAACCATTGGTTTGTTTTTCGCTCATGCTCATCCCTTTGAAACCGCTCCTTTTTCTTCAGGGCACCTTGTTTTTCAAGCTCGAATATCCTGTGCTCCATGCAGCTATGGGGTGCATTGCAATAATATTGTTTGTATTGAAAAAGTATTGCCTGAACATATCCTGGCTTGTGTCAGGAATCATATTGAATATAAATCCTGGAAACTGCCTGCGGATTTGGAAAATGCGGAAGAATTAAATGTTTATGAAACGGTAAACTCCGCTCAGGGAATTGTAAATTTAAAACCATTGATCAGGCATGGCCTGGAATTGAATGATGTTTTTCGCATGGCCTATGCTGTTTTATGGCGTGAGGCTTTAGATGTGAAAATAACTACAGACACAGAATTAATTAAAGAAAGGCTGGATGATTATGGGCCCGTAATCCCGGAAAATTTTGAGGAAGTTCTGGGTGAAAAAATTCAGTGTCTGAAAAAAATCGAACAATATGGAAATGAAGGCGTAATGCTATGTGAAGATATAGTTAAAAATGCTTCTGGAAAAAATATATCTCCTTCAATCCTGGTGAAATTTGGTGAAGATATAGATAAACTGGATGAAGAGATTGAATTGATTGGAATGGCTCACCCCGAATTGAAGCCGATAACCGATTTGTTCGGCAAAAGGAAAGAAAATCAGATAGGAAATGATATTGCCCGACTGGCAATAGAAAGCCGGAAAGGTTATCGGTTGTTAAATAATGAATCGAAGCGAATGATAGAGATTCTTTTGGAGCACGAAAAACAAATTTCCAAACATTTATCCTACAGCACACATAGCTCCATTAGAGTTGCTGTTCCTGGCAGATAAGAAGCCATATCGCCCTGGGCTTCTCCCTCAAGAAATCCCTGTAAAAACTCCAAGGATGCTCCTCCGCCGGTGGAGACAAAAAAGTTGTTGGCAAAATAATTCCACAGTTGATAGGAGTCATTTTCAAGGAAATCGATGGATATCTGGTTCCGATTGACTGTGGGCGGAATGATTTTGCCGATTTGCCTCTTGATCATTTTTTTCAATTCGCTTCCCCCGATTTTATTTAAAATGGCGGCTGAATCACCCCCTCCAATAACAATGGATATATTTGGATTGAGGATTGCGTTTCTAAATAAAAGTTTCGCAATTTCAAGAGAACCTTCAGCATAGCTGGAGCAAAGGGGATGATCGTAGGCGCCCAGGGGGCCGTTCCAAAAAACATTTTCTATGTTTTTTAATTTGTCTTCAAATTGGGTAATGGTCTTTTCGCCAAGATCGAGTTGGAGTTCCTTGGAAAAATCCGCGGATGCTTTATTTTCAAACGAAGTGGTTTTAAATTCGGAAACAATTTTATAGTCTTCCGGTAGCAGGATGGAAACTTTTTTCTCTTCAGCCAGGTCGAGTATTTTTTCCGCCAGATTCACATCATCCAGGAAATCCCTGTTTTCACTGTCATCTGTGCTTGCCAACTTGCCGGGAATGGTTTCAACGCTGAAAGGCTTGAGCATTTCTTTTTGTTGCTGGGCCATTAAAAAGGAATTAGCCATTTTTCCCCCGATAAAAATAGCTTTTACCCCGGTCTCTACAAATTGTTTTAGAATTTTTATTTTGTCGGAAATTTTAGCGCCCCCGGCAATTACCATTGTTTTTTTCGGGTTGGCCAAAACTTTTCCGGCAAAGATTCCCAGTCGATTTATTTCTTCATAAAGCAATACCCCTGAGACCACAAGTTTATCGTTGGCCCGCATTATTTGAGGTAAATGTTTTATGCTCCTGGTTACCCGGTGACTGCAACCAAAGGCGCAATTGATGTAGACATCCGCAATATCCGCCAGCTTATCGATAAATTCCTTTCGGTAGAGGTCCGTGTTTTTCGGATCCAGCAGATAGCGCAGGTTGGGAAGAAACTTGATTCCCCCTGGAGGTAGTCTTTTGTGTGCCACAATTTCCAGCGAATGTTTCATATGCGAATCCAGGGTTTCGGGTGGGAATATAGTGTAGGTGTCACCATAAACCCTGCGGACCAGTGTGTCGAAGTGGGAGCATACAAACTGGATGTTAAACACTCCATCCCATCCGGAATGATCTTTTTTAGTATGAGGCCGACCCAGGTGAGAGCCAATCACAATTCGACAGTCTCCCTCGGTTAACTCATGAATTTTTTTGAATGTCAGATCCAGAAAACGGCGAATTCGGGTGTCATCAGCAACTCGATACAACCCTTTTGACGTGTTTCGTAAAGGGACATTAAAATCGCATCGTATAAAAATGGTTTTCCCACGGAGGTCTGCGGGTTTCAGATCCGACAACTGGGTCATTCCGATAAGATTGGGTGTCGCTGTTTCATCCATGCTGATGGCCTTTTAATTACAATAAAAACAAAGAGATATAAATATGGTTTTGTTGCAAATCCCGGGTAATTTTAAATTTAACTGATAACTCTGAATATCCGAATAAAGTTTCACTATAAGTGCTTAGAGTGGTATGATGCAAATTAGAAATTGGATTTTTTTTAACAAATAATAAATTTATTAAGCTTTGAATAATTGAAGCTTTTCTTTATAAAAATATTTTTATAAATTTTAATAAAATTGAGTGAGAAATAATTTTTACCTAAAAAAATTTAAGGCTTTCAAAAAGAAAGTTAGCCAAACTAAAACCCTCTTCTTTCCTTACCTTAGACCATCTATTATGGTTCCGGCCAGCAAGGCAATTCAGAAATCTCCATAACTTATTGAATTATAAAGCTTCCTGTTGAATTTGGCAAGCTTTACAAATTCCAGTCTTAAGGTTCTGTTAAAGAGTTCTACGAAGAAGGAAATAAGAGAGACAGGAACTTATTTTATGAAAAAAACTACAGGTGGAAAAAAAATGATGCTGATAAACGCTCAGCATCCGGAAGAATGTCGGGCTGTTATTTTGAATAACAATGTTATTGATGATTATATTGTCGAACACGCTTCCAGGGAACAAATAAAGGGCAATGTCTATTTGGGAGTGATTAACCGTGTGGAACCTTCCATTGAAGCCGCTTTTGTGGATTTTGGCTACAAAAAATTTGGTTTTTTGCCCTTTAAGGATGTTTTGAAGGAATCTTATTGCCATACAGGTGAAAAAAAGGCGAAAACAAGGATTCAGGACGTGCTCATGCGCGGGCAAAAAATCCTTGTCCAGGTGGCAAAAGAGAGTCGGGATGCCAAAGGGCCTTCACTGAATAATGCCCTGAGTATTCCCGGGCGTTTTCTGGTTCTCATGCAGGGGCAGGGAAGCGCGGTCTCGAGAAAAATTGAAGATGAATCCGAAAGAAAAAAATTAAAGGACATCGTTGCGGATTTTAACCTTCCTGAGAACCTGGGATTGATTATCAGAACCGCAGGTGTTGGAAGGAATAAAATGGAACTGCAGAAGGATCTGCAAATGCTTCTCAAAGTATGGGAGAAGATCCAGAGTTCGTTAGAAGACGACACTTCGACGGCCCCCTATTTGATTTATAAGGAACCGGATTTGGTTGTGCGAACGGTGCGAGACCATTTCTCCAGCGATACATCGCAAATCATTGTCGACAGTAGCGATGCCTACAAGTCCTTGAAAGATTTTGCCCGATTGGTAATGCCACGAAGTAGAAATCTGGTAAAGCTTTATAAAGAAACCAAACCTCTTTTCTCGGAATACAAAGTCGAAGAGCAAATTGAATCTATTTACAAGAGAAGCGTGCCATTACCCTCAGGAGGTTCCATCGTAATAGATATCGGTGAAGCCATGGCATCGATTGACGTCAATTCGGGAAAAACAAAAGGAGGACTGGATTTAGAAGAAACAGCGGTAAGCACAAACTTGGAAGCGGCCAAAGAAGTCGCCAGGCAGCTGCGGCTACGTGACCTGGGTGGTTTGATTGTCATCGATTTTATCGATATGTATCAGAAAAAGAATAAAGCCGCAGTCGAGAAACAACTCAAGCTGTCTTGTAAAACGGATAAGGCCAGGGTCAACCTTTCGCGCATTTCAAAGTTTGGACTGCTGGAAATGTCCAGGCAAAGGATTTCTCCCCCGGTTAAGGATGGAATTTTTGATGAATGCAGTCATTGCATGGGTTCCGGGTTTGTCCGTTCTGTCAATTCCATCGTTTTGTTGGTGTTTAGAAAAATTCAGGAGCTTATTGCCAAAGGCGGGGTAAAGGTTATGTCTCTGGAAATATCATCCGAAGTGGCCACATATCTATTAAACAATAAATTCGATGCTATAAACGAGCTAAAAGAAAAATACCAGGTAGACTTCAAATTTAACAGCAAACCAGGCCTGGCTTTTGAAAATTTTAAGTTTGAAGTTTTGGAAACCAAAGAAGATGAAGGGGATGAAGAGCCGAAATCGATTGACAAAAGGGCAGACAAGGAATCTCCAAAAGAGGAAACCGCAGACAGTAAGCCGTCATCAAAAGCTGGCGCCGCCAAAAAAGCGGATGATGAGAAAGGTTCAACGAATACCAGGCGGCGTTACCCCAAAAGGAAACCGACATCGAGAAGAGGGCAAACTCGGGGAAGGGGGAGAAGGCCCTATAATTCGCGTAAAAAGCAGGATGCGGAAGCTCCTCAAACTAGTACCGAAGAGCAAACCCCTGATTCGACTAAGAAGGAGGAGTTTAATCAAGTACCTGATTTGGTCGATTCCCCCATCATCCCGCTACCGGCTCCTTATGTCAGGCCGCAAGCTGAAAGTGAGCCCCCGGTTCCCGATGAAAATGTGAGTGAAGGGTAAGGTTTTATCCAGACAGGGCGCAGCGAAACCCCGTATCCCAGAACCTTGCATTGAGAGGTGAAATGTTTCGATAGGGTATCATGGTAAACTCCTTCATGAAACCATGATCCCTTTTAAAAATTGAGCCCCCCCGTGTAACCTTGAATTTCTTTCCATAATTTTCATCCTTGTGGGGTGAATTGGGGTAGGGTTGGTACCAGCTGCTCGTCCATTCAGAAACATTTCCGTTCATTCCCCAGGCTCCGAATTTACTTTTGTCCTTGTTCTTCATATTTACCGGATACACTATTTTTGAGAAATTGGCATTCTCCTTGACAAAATCATTCCCCCAGACAAAAAGCCGGTCATCCAATCCCCGTGCGGCTTTTTCCCATTCAAACTCGGAGGGTAACCGTTTGCCAATGAAGCGGCAGTAGGAATCAGCCTCAAACCAACTCACGCCACGCACAGGTTCTTTCTGGTTTTTGGTGGGATACTTTGCTTTGGGTTTGAACTTTATATAATCTTCATAAGTTGTTTCATACCGATCGATATAAAAAGTTTCAAGGTAGAGAGTTTGTTTGGGTTGGGCATTGAGTCCGGCAGTTTTGTCCGACATGAAGGGTATTAGCTCAGAGGAGGGACCAAACCCCAGGGTAAATTCACCCGCTGGAATTTTGACCATTTCCAGGTGTTGTTTCTTTTCGCATCCAAACAGGATAAAAACAATCAGTAAAATTGAGAGATATTTTATCAATTAAGATTTGTGGATGAGTCAATATTGTGGGCAAGGTTGGAACCGGCAATATTCTGTGGAAACTGTTCCGTCCCATTTTTTGCAAGGACATATTCAACCGTTAAGCATGCGGCTTGTTGCCTTGAGCACATCATGGTTCTGCATTCCTCATCTTTTTTCCCGCAGTAGTAATTCAATATTCGCATTTTCATGAAACGGTTGTTTTTGAGTTTAACAACATAAACATTTTTCTTTGATTCGATATTATGTGTTCGGGTGCGGTAGTTATACCAGTCGGACAGTTCTTTGTTGATCAGGCTTCCGAAAGATATCTTGTCTTCGACATATCCCTTTCGAGGGGCTTTGCTTACTTTGTCAAAATCTACCGGGCCGAGGTTAATAACTCCCGTTTTTCCCTGAGGGTTCGTTGCGCCTCCATTGGTGATGATCTTGGTACGGCTAAAACCAAGATCCCAGCTTATTTCCTGGAATGCTTTTTCCCTGGCCTTGTTATCCGCTACCGAATGGGTTTTACCCGATGAAAAGTTAACCAGGCTCCAGGAATCCTTGATTTTGGCATTGACCTGGATTGTTGGATTATTTGTGCTGATTTTTTTTATTTTTTTGGGCGGAAGAGGTACCGTTTCAAACTCTTCAATATTGTCGATCATGTAATTCAATGCAGTGTGAAATATCAGGGTTGCCCCCAGGAGCATCAGGAAAATTTTAGGAGTGGGATTCATAGCTTACAGTTTAACACATCAAGAAAATTGGGATTAAGCCTGGCCCTTTAACACGATTTTTGAAGCCTCAAAATTAATAGGCCTAAACCGGTTGCAAGCAGGTTTAAATTATAAATAAATCAAGACTTTATAAAAGCCTTTTCTTTTAATAATATATAATTTATTGTATAGAATGACAGTTAATTCGGATTGTGTGCCTCAAACATAACATGCCCCAAGATCGCTATTTCAGCTATAAAAAATCTCAAATTGAAAATTTTGTGAAGGCGGAATATAAGAAAAAATTTCGTTCCGGAGCTAAAATTTCTATTCGTAAACGCCAGAGGTTTATTGCTGAAATGACCAAAAAGGTCAGCAAACGGTTTGGAAAAGATATTTTGTTTTTAATCAATTTCTCCAGGCAGGGGTTTTGCGCCGTGGTGTCCCCGGTTCATACTGAATCTACAGATAAAGGTAATTTGAAGCAGTCCTTCTCCCTTCCCCAGGTTTATTATACGACTCATTGTGTGGATCGCTTCAGCGAGCGGGTGAACACACAGGAGAATTGTATTTTTCAGTTGGATACTCTTTTAAATGAGGCTGTCTTGTCGTTTGGGGAAAATGAGGGGTATTTAACCTGCTCCGCAGGGGTTTTTGCCTACGAACTGGAAAATGAAAGGTTGATTGTCAAAACATTTATAAATAGTGAACTATTGAGTGATGACCAGATCAAACAATTCTATGGATCCAGTATGATTTCCATGCTCCCCCTGGAATACACCGCCGAAAATATTTCCGGAGCAGATTTTATTATAGAAGATGAAGAATTGCTCCCTCAAGCAAAACCACAGGAATATTCATAGTATTACCTTCCTGAAAAGGTGGTCCCATTTTTACCTGGAACCAAAAAGCGATATTAAATGATCCAGATTTTTGACGTTGTAAAAATGTATGACGGATCCAACCCCGTTTTGGATAACGTTTCAATGGAAATAGCCAAAGGTGAATTTGTTTTTCTTACCGGACCCAGTGGTGCAGGAAAAACGACTGTTTTAAAAATTCTGTTTGGTTGGGAACGGTTTGAAAAGGGGCAGGTTCTGGTCCATGGAATCAATGTCGGAAAACTGACTCATAGAAATATATATACGCTTAGAAGATCCATGGGTGTGGTTTTTCAGGATTATAAATTGCTTCCAAATAAAACGGTTTTTGAAAATGTATCTTTTGCCCAGGAAGTGATAGGACGAGATAGAAAAACAATACGATTTAAAACCTGGGAAGCTCTAAAAAATGTGGGTTTGTCTCCCAAAAAGGATATATACCCGGCCTACCTGTCTGGCGGGGAACAGCAAAGAATCGCCATTGCAAGGGCGATGGTAAATGAGCCTTCCATAATTCTTGCCGATGAACCAACGGGTAACCTGGACCCGGATATTTCCATTGAAATATTCAGATTGTTCGAAGAAATGAATAAAAAAGGAGCAACAATAATATTCGCAACCCATAGTCAGGATATTGTGAGGCTTGGGAACCACAGGGTCATAAATCTGAACCGGGGTAAGGTTGTCGCATCCTGATGATTCATATGCAGACACTAATAAGTGGGTTTAAAACCACCCTTTCAAACATTTTAAATAACAAGCAGACTTTTTTTTTATCAGTTGCAACCATAACCATTTCCATTTTTATTCTTGGGTTGTTCCTGATGCTGTTTGTAAATTTAAACGGGTTCCTTTCCAAATGGAACAGGCAGGTCCAGCTCATGGCTTATTTGAATGACGACATAACGAAATCTCAAAGAGAAGCTTTGGTGGATATTATTTCGAAATCTCCAAATGTTGAATCCTACCTCGAAGTTTCCCGGGAGGAGGCATGGGCGGAATTTCAATCGAATATGTCTGAAAATTTAAAACCCTTATTGGATTTGGATTTCAATCCTCTTCCTGCGTCCTACAAAATTAAATTTCATGACGTTGAAAACCGTCTGGTTTTTATTCGCGAGCTTTCTGAGATTCTTAAGACCAAAAAAGGGATTGAATCCGTTGAGTATGGAGAAGAATGGATTTCCCGGTTTGAAAAGTTCATGGTTTTTTCAAAGGTGTTTCTTTTCGCGATGGGCGGGCTTTTATGTTTTGGGCTTACCTTGATAGTCTCGAATACCATTCGTTTATCTATTTATTCACGGCAGGACGAAATTGAATTGATGCTGCTGATTGGAGCCACTCCGAGATTTGTGAAAATCCCCTTTTTATTAGAGGGAATGTTCCAGGGTTTTGTGGGTTCTGTTCTGGCTTTATTTCTGGTTGGTGGAGTGCATTATTATTTGAAGAACGAATTTCAGTCTTCCCTTGATTCCATGGCCATTAAATTCAATTTTATTTCCGAACCCTTTTTAATCGGATTGGTGGGTTTGAGTGTTTTTGTAGGGTTAATGGCCAGCTACATTTCTACCTTTCAGTTCCTGCGAATGTTAAACAAAAAATGAAAAATTTATTGATTTTCTGTTTTTCAATTTCACTGGTTTTTATTGAGGCGGATAGGGTCCGCCCGGCATTTGCAGGAAAAATGAAAACGGGTGAGATTGACGCTTTATTAAAGGACGAGCAGGCGGAACTCGAGGTATTAAGAAAAAAAATCGCGCGTCAGGAGAAGGCCATTAGCAAGGCAGGAGCAAAAGAATCCGCTGTCCTTAAAAACCTTCACAAAATAGGAAGCCAACTAAAACTCAAGGAAAGAGAATTAAGTATTTACCAATGGAATTATAAAAACAACCAAAAGAAAATATCCAGTTTGGAGCCCCGACTTAAAAAAGCGGAACAAAAAATTAGAAACCATAAAAAGCTCTTGGGAATCCGGCTTCGATCCATTTATAAAGAGGGTCCGGTTTTTCCTTTGAAAATAATGTTTTCTTCGGAAAATGTTACGGATTTATTGCAAAAGTTTAAATATATGGACTTGATTGCCCGCCAGGATTCTGAACTGCTTCAGGATTATAAAAAGCAAGTTGAGCAGATCAGGCAGGATACGAGGTCTTTATATGCTGTCAGGGCAAAACTGGTCAATTTGAGAGAAAATACGATATCCAAAAAAAAGGAAATTGAACGCACCAAAAAGGAAAAAGCTGTTTTTTTAAGGAAAATAAAAAAGAAAAAAAGCCTAAGTCAAAAAACAAGAAAAGAGCTGGTTGCTGCCTCAAATAACCTCAACAAGTTAATCGATAAATTGCTTGTTAAGCTGGTTTCCGGTGAGGGCCTTGATATTTCGGATAAAAAAGGAAGGCTGAAACTTCCATTAAAGGGGCGAATTTTAAATAAATTTGGCAGGAAAAGAGTTAAGGAATATGACTCCTATATTGTTTATAATGGCATTAATGTTAAGGCCAAAAAAGGCAGTCCCGTAAAAGCGGTATTTGATGGAAAGGTCTTGTATACAGGCGAATTAGAGGGATACGGCAACCTTGTGATTATCGGTCATGGAAAGGAATATCATTCTTTGTATGGCCATCTTGATGATATAAAAGTTCCAGCTAACAAGGTTGTTAGAACCGGAGAAGTAATTGCCCTGAGTGGAGATTCCGGTTCTCTTGAAGGAGAAACGCTTTATTTTGAATTGAGAAAAAATGGAAAACCCATCGAACCGGTTACCTGGTTTAAAATGGCAAAAAAATAAATTTTTATATTTAAAACTGGAATATTGTCCCACCTTAAAAAATAAAAATAAATCTTGGAGATCTTATTTTGAATTGGTTAAAAAACAACATTAAAATCACGGTATTCAGCGCTGTAATTATTTTCAGCTTTTTTTCGGCCGCAAGCTCGTTTGGCGAAGAAGAGCAAAATCAAAAAAATGCGTATGAAAAACTGAAAGTATTCTCTGAAATTCTTTCCCTTATTGAATCAAATTATGTTGAGCCTACGGAAAATGATTCAATGATCGAAGGAGCGATCAGGGGAATGGTCAAATCTCTTGACCCTCATACAAGCTATATGCCTCCCGCGTCCTATAAGGAAATGCAGGTGGAAACAACGGGTAAATTCGGGGGATTGGGAATCGAAATCAGTATTCGTGACGGCGTCCTCACCGTGGTTTCTCCAATTGAGGAGACCCCGGCTTTCAGGGCAGGCATTAAACCCGGAGACAAGATTATAAAAATTGAAGACGAGTCAACGCTCGATATGACACTTCAGGATGCGGTTACCCGCCTGCGTGGTGAAACGGGATCACCGATTACAATTACCATTTTTAGAAAATCTTTTAAAGCCCCCAAAGAGTTCACCATTGTCCGGGATATTATTAAAGTGCGCAGCATTGTGAGCAAACTTTATGAGAACGATATCGGTTATATAAAAATCAGGAGTTTTTCTAAAAATACCAGCAGTGACCTGGATAAGGCCTTGGAGGACCTGGGTCAAAAGGGAATTACCAAATTAATTCTTGATGTCAGAAATAATCCCGGGGGTCTATTGAACCAGGCGGTTGAAGTTACAGATCGTTTTTTAAACAGAGAAAACCTCATTGTTTACACCAAGGGTCGTTCGGATGAGCAGAACATGCGGTTTACCAGTCACGATAAAGTAGCGGGTGTTACTTATCCGATGATTATCCTTGTAAACGGGGGCAGCGCCAGCGCATCAGAAATTGTTGCAGGAGCTTTGCAGGACTTGAACCGCGCGGTAATCCTGGGGACGCAAACATTTGGTAAGGGATCGGTGCAAACCATAATCCCATTAAGTGATGGTTCTGCCTTAAGGTTGACGACCGCAAGATACTACACCCCCAGTGGACGGGTTATTCAGGAAAATGGAATCATGCCTGATATCGTGGTCGAAATGAGACCGGTTAGCAAAGTCGAAAAGAAAGAAGACGAAGAGGAGGAGCCGGAAGAAAAATCCCGATTGCGTCGGTTTTTGCGCGAAAAGGATTTGAAAAAACACCTGAAAGGAAAAAGCAGCATTGAAGGAGCTGAAGAAGAAAACTCCGATCAACTGGAGGAAGCTAAGAAAAAAGAGTTGAACGAGGATCTGGAAAAAGACAATCAACTCCAACAAGCTGTTGCATTATTGTCCGGGTGGGAAGTGATGAAAAAGATGTTCAAGAATTTGAAAGTCATTACCCCTGATCCGGACAGCAGAGTAAGCATGAAATAGTCGATTATGCTTGTTCTGGGATTAGAAACTTCGTGTGATGATACGGCGGCTGCAGTCCTGCAGGACGGGAAAAAGCTTTTGTCCAATATCATTAATGATCAGACAAGGGTTCACTCCAGGTTTGGTGGTATTGTTCCGGAACTTGCAGGACGATCCCATGTTGACCAGGTTCAAAAAGTAATTCGTCAAAGCCTTGAATCCGCCCAGGTTGAATTAAGTCAGATAGATTTAATAGCAGTTACTGTAGGGCCGGGGTTAATAGGTTCGTTGCTGGTTGGTGTCAATGCCGCAAAGGGTATTTCCTATGGACTGGGAATTCCCTTAGTTGGGGTGAACCATCTGGAAGGTCACCTTCTTGCCATTTTTCTCCAAAATCAGATTGAATTTCCTTTTATTTCTCTGGTTGTTTCCGGAGGCCACACGGATTTATATAGGGTGGATAATTTTGGCCAGTATAAAAACCTGGGGCGAACCCGCGATGATGCCGCCGGGGAATCATTTGACAAAGTGGCTAAAATGCTGGGGCAAAAATATCCGGGAGGACCTATTATAGAAAAACTTGCAAAGGATGGGGACCCCGGGTCCCACCAGTTTCCAAGAGCCTATCTTGAAAAAGGTTCTCTTGACTTCAGTTTCAGCGGTTTAAAAACCTCTGTAAAGACCTATATCAATAAAAAGCAAAATGAAAATGGTGGAAATTCGACAATTAATGATATTGCAGCCGGTTTTCAGGAAGCCGTCGTTGAGGTTCTTTCGAAAAAAATAATTACGGCCTGCGTGAAAGAGGGCCTCAACCGGGTCGTGGTAACGGGCGGGGTGGCGGCCAATGGAGCATTGAGAAAAGCCGTCGCTTCGGAATGCGAAAAGGCCGGTTTTAAATCCTGGTTTCCTGATCCGGTATTTTGTACTGATAATGCTGCCATGATCGCCTGTGCCGGATATCATAAATTCAAGTCATCTCCAGAATCAGAAGCAGACCTGCTTGACCTGGATGCAACCGCAAGTTTGTATTTAGACTGAACCATCACATTTAAAATTCATATGCGTGCTTTGGTTACCGGTGGAGGGGGTTTTTTAGGTAGCGGAATCGTTCGCGGCCTTCTAAATGATGGATGCGATGTTTCGGTTATTGGCAGAAAAGCTTATGCCCATTTACCCCGATCCGTTAAAATTTTAAAAGGAGATATACGGGACATCGGCTTTGTTAATAAATCGTTGGAAAATATGGATGTCCTTTTTCACGCAGCAGCCATTCCCGGAATATGGGGACCCGCAGAAGAATTCTATGGCATTAACGTACAAGGTACTGAAAATATAATCAAGGCTTGCAGGAATAATCAGGTTCGCAAACTTGTTTTCACCAGTTCTCCCAGTGTTGTTTTTGGTCAATCCAGCCTGGAAGGGGTGGACGAATCAACACCCTATCCAGAAGAATATTTATGTGAATACTCCCGCACCAAAGCGCTTGCAGAAAAAATAATCCTCAAAGCCAATGATTCGAATTTATCCACAGTAGCGATCCGTCCACATTTGATATGGGGACCCGGAGACCCTCATTTAGTTCCCCGTATCCTTGAAAAAGCCGAAAAGAATCGGTTGGTGAAAGTGGGAGAGGGGAAAAATCTAGTCGATATTATTTACATAGATAACGCAGTATCGGCACATTTGAAGGCATGTGAAGCTTTGACTCCTGATGGAAATGTTGCTGGAAAAACCTATTTCGTAAGTGATGGTGAGCCGGTAAATCTTTGGGATTGGATCAATCAGTTATTAAAAAGGGCCGGCAAACCCATGGTATCCCGAAAAATTTCCTATGAAAATGCTATGAGATTGGGCGCCTTAATGGAAAGGACCTATGGGTTTTTAAGGATAAAAAATGAACCGCCAATGACCCGGTTTCTAGCCTCGCAGCTTGCCACATCCCATTATTTTAATATTTCAAGGGCTAAAAATGATTTTGGTTATCAGCCCCTTGTGTCTCCCGGGGAAGGAATGGATCGCCTCATTCACTCTCTGGATCCTTCAAAATATTAATTCTATGAGCCATGCACCCCGCTCCAAATCCATTATCGATGTTGACCACCGCAATTCCTGTGGCACAACTGTTCAGCATGGTTAAAAGGGCGGAGACCCCGCCAAACGAAGCTCCATACCCGATACTTGTGGGTACGGCAATAATCGGTTGAGAAACAAGTCCGCCCACCACACTTGCCAGCGCCCCTTCCATACCCGCTACTACAACCAGGACCCGCGCTTTCTTTATTTTCTCAAGGTTATCAAGCAGGCGATGCAACCCTGCAACTCCGACATCAAAGATTTTCTCAACCCTGCTTCCCAATATATCTGCGGTAGAGGCCGCTTCTTCAGCAACGGGAATGTCGGAAGTGCCGGCGGTAATAATGGTGATCAATCCCTTGCCTTGGGTCATCTTTGAATTTCTAATAACCAGGGTTTCACCTTGGGCGTTGTATATTGCTTTTTGGGGTAATGAGGTTTTAAGTTTTTTATATTTGTCCCCTGATATTCTGGTGGCTAGAATATTGCTCTTTGCCTTCTGGAGTCGTTGGATTATTTCTTTTAGTTGAGCTACCGATTTTCCCTGGCCATAAATCACCTCAGGCATTCCGCTTCGCAATTCTCGATGGTGATCAATTTTGGCGAAATCAATATTCTCGTAGGGGAGGGTCTGCAATTGTTTAAGGACATCCTCCGGAGATAGTTTTTTTTTATATAGATCGGTTAAAAGCTTTTTTAATTTGTTTTGATTCATGCCAAACCTTTTATTCCCGAAAATTCTTTGGAAATTTCAACTTCCATCAGGTCTTTCAGAGCCTTTTGGGGTGTTTTCCCTTCATGAAGCACCTTGTATGTTTCTTCCATAACAGATGCCTGGATGTTTAATTTCTTGATGAGCTGATGTGCAGATTTCACCGTTGTTATTCCTTCCGCGACCATTCGCATGTTTTCCGTGATTTCGTTCAGGGATTTCCCCCGGCCTAATTGCATTCCCAGCTGCCTGTTGCGACTGAGGTCACCGGTGCAGGTGAGAACCAGATCTCCCAACCCGGATAATCCATAAAAAGTTTCTGGTTTAGCTCCCATTCCAGTGCCAATTCTGGCGATTTCGACAAGGCCTCTTGTGACTAAAGCGGCCCTTGTATTGGAACCTAAATTCAATCCATCGCAAATCCCGGTAGCGATGGCGATAACATTCTTCAAAGCCCCGCCAATTTCTACCCCCATGATATCGGTGCTGGTAAAAACTTTCATTTTACTGGATGAAAATATTTCCTGGATAATTTTCGCTGTTTCTTCAGATTCAGAAGCAGCCAATAAGGCCGAAGGAACCTTGTTCGCAACTTCTTTAGCAAAAGTAGGACCGGATATCGTAGCTATTTGACAGGAGGTGCCCAAGCTTTCTTCGATAATTTTATGGCAAGGGATTAAAGAATCATTTTCAATGCCTTTACTGGCGTTGATGATGATTGTGTTAGGTTTAATAAAAGGTTTTAATTGGGTTGCGATTTTTCTTAATAGCTGAGTCGGCACAACTAATACTAGTATTTCCTGGTCTTGGGCCGCTCTTTCAATGGAATTGTCATAAATTATATTTTCAGGAAGAAAAATATCAGGTAAAAACCATTTGTTTTCCCGTTCTTTGGTTAAAATGTCGCAAAGTTCTTTTTCATAAACCCAGAGGGAAACCTGTTCGAATTTTTCCGCAAGGTGAAGTGATAAAGCAGTACCCCAGCTTCCGGCTCCTATAACCGCTATTTTTCTATTGCTCATTTTTTGTAAATGTTAAAAATTGAAAAGAAAGCATTATATAGTATTTCCTTCCCTTAAAATTGCCTTGTCTGAGAATTTTCTTTATGCTTAAATGTTTAAATATCCAGAACTTAACCGTTAGTGCATAAAAATTATTATTTAGAAGATATCCTATGGCAAAGAAAATAAAAATAACACGAAAAGAGCTTTTAAAAGAGCCCGATCAGTTTCTATCCTCAACCGACAAAGCAATATCCTTTTTTACAGAAAATCGCTCTGCTGTCATAGGTTCCATTCTGGGAATTTTGGTCATTGGGCTGTCATTTTTGGGTTATCAAAACTATCAAAAATCAAGTACGATGAAATTTGAGGCTCTGTATTTTAATATGGAGCAAATCGCCAAGGAAAGTGGAGAAAAGGGCACAAACCCGCAGTCACAACTGGAGAAAATTCGCGACCAAATTGATAAAGGCCCCCATAGAAATCGTGCCTCTTTATTACTTGCTGATGTTTACTTTCAAAATGAAGAGCTCGAAAAAGCCAGATCTACCTACCAGGAAATAATAAATAACTCCAGTGGATTAAACCATGAAATGGCAAGTATTGGTTTGGCTTATGTTTACGAAGCCATGGAAGATTATAAAAAGGCCATCGATTTGTTTAAATTGGCTATTGATTCAAAAAGTAATTTTCCCCTGTTTCAGGTCTACTGGAGCCTTGCCCGATGCCATGAAAACAACAAAGATACATCAAATGCCCTGTTAATACTAAGGGAAATGCAGATCAAGTTTTCAAGCACTGCTGAATTAGAAAAAATAGAAAAAAAGATCAAACAGCTTTCCACTTAGAAAAAAACCGGCGGACATCTCATATGCCGAAATCATTCAAACCTGCGTTTTTAGTCCTTATCGTTTTTCTTGCAATCATACCCCAAACGGTTAATAGCGTACCCTTCATTTCTCTTGAAACCGAACTCGCAATGGGTAAAGAGGCGGATGCTTCAATCATTAGCCAGTACGGCCTATATCAAGACAAGGCTTTGCAGATTTATGTTAATCAGATAGGGCAAAATTTAGTTTCCAAACTATCAGACAGGGTTTTTCCAAAGTATTATTTTCGAGTCATGGATTCTCCGCAGATCAATGCTTTTGCGCTTCCCGGAGGCTATGTTTATGTGACTCGCGGATTGCTGGCTTTGATCAATAGTGAAGCAGAGTTAGCCGGAGTGATAGGTCATGAAATAGGTCACATCATATTTCATCATGGGGCAAAATTAATGGTCCGAAGTATTGGGGCGCAGATTTTATCACTTGGTGGGGCTATTGCCAGCCCGGAAAATGCCGGAGGATGGCTCGCAGTCAGTTCCGCTTTGTTTCAGCAAATAAACCTGGGTTATGGACGTGAGGCCGAAATTGAATCTGACGAACACGGAATTTTAAGTGGATCAGAGGCCGGGTACAATCCATATGGTATGGCAAATTTCCTGAAAAGCCTGAGGAGAAAGGAGATTATGTCTGGTCAGTCATATCATGCTTTTCAGGCAACTCACCCGGAAACAAAGGACCGAATAATAAAGGCGGGACTGCTTGCCGGAAGAATGAAGACCGTTTCTACTGAAGAAAACCACTATCGAAATAGATATTTAAACCAGATTCGTGGTTTGGTTTATGAAGGAAAAAAACACCCCAAAGATACTAAAAGATACAAACCCCAGTATATAGATATTTATGAGGTGAAAAAAGGAGACACCTTTCAAAGCATAGCGGAGAAGGAACTTGGAAATAAAAGAAAAGATCTTGAAATTACTGTTCTGAACGGTAAAAAAGAGTCAAGCCAGCCTGCTCCAGGGGAGTTGATCAAAATTATTCGCCAGGGAAAATTCAAAAAAAATAAAGTTCTAAAACTCCAATCTGATAGCAGTTCGGACTCACCGAAAAAATAACAGCTATGACCCCGGCCGTTATCTTAAAAAAATCCCATACGGTTCATTTAAAACCCGAAGGAGAAATTTGCAATCGACTCAAAGCAGGGACGAAAGTTCGGGTGGTTAAAAATAAAGGCGATTGGGCATATGTCAATTGGAGAAGTGAAAAAAAGAAGGGATGGATATATTTACCCTAACCAATTGATTTTTAGAACTTCTTACAAAAGCCTCGATTCCTCCACTGGAAAATAAATGGTATAGTCCAAATTAAAAACCATGAATCAGGAAAATCAGTGGTTACAGAGAATAAAGTCCTTTCCGGGAAAATATTAATCGTCGATGACGAACCCGATAATATTGCTTTGCTTAGACAGACTTTGCAGGGGGTGGGTTACACCTCTTTGAGAAGCACGGAAGACCCAAGGGAGGTTGTCGGTGTTTTTGAGGAGTTTAAGCCTGACCTTATTTTGCTTGATTTGAATATGCCCCATATGGATGGGTTTCAAGTCATGAATAAATTAAAGGAAGTGGACCCTGATTCCTCAGCTTTGATTTTGATATTAACGGCTTACCAGGATAATAAAACCCGGTTAAGGGCCTTGGAGTCGGGTGCGCAGGAGTTTTTGACCAAGCCTATTGATCTTGCCGAGTTGATTTGCAGAATTCAAATCATGCTGGAGGTCAAAAATCTCCGATCAGAAATTTCAAAATTTGGTAAAGAAGATTTTCCTGTGCTGGGTAAATCCCCCGGTATGGTTCGATTAAAGCAGATCATTCAGACTATTGCTAACTCAAACACGGATGTTTTGCTTTTTGGTGAAACGGGCACCGGAAAAGATCTGGTAGCAAGCTGTTTGCATAATTTAAGTGACAGAAGGGATAAAAATTTTGTCGCCATCAATTGTGGTGCAATTCCGGAAACGATCATTGAGAGCGAATTGTTCGGGCATGAAGAAGGCGCATTTACGGGGGCCAATTCATGCAGGATCGGTAAATTCGAATATGCAGACGGTGGTACAGTATTTTTGGATGAAATTGAAAGTCTGCCTCTTGATTTACAGGTGAAATTCCTGAGAGTTCTCCAGGAACGTTCTTTGGAAAGGCTGGGTTCCAATAAACTCCGACCGATTGATGTCCGTGTTATTGCTGCCACAAAAGTGGACTTGAAAGAAGCGAGTGATAAAGGCCGGTTTCGACAAGACCTTTATTATCGGCTTAATGTAGTGCAAATCGCTCTTCCTCCTCTTCGGGAACGTAAGGAGGATATTTCTCTCCTGTTTCAACATTTTGTTTTACAGGCGTGCTCCCGCCATAATCTGCCTTTACCATCCATATCGACAGGACTGATTAACCAGCTGAATTCAAATAACTGGGAAGGTAATATTCGTGAATTAAAAAATGAGGCAGAAAAATATGTTTTAGGAATGGGTTTGGGCCTTGCAGATTTGACGAATGATAAAAACAAAGATTCGCTAAACACGATGGAGACAAATAGCTCTTTAACCCTTACTGAAAGGATGAATATTTTTGAAAAAAAAATCATAGAGGAAGAGTTTCTTCGCCATAAAGGAAATATAAAAAACACTCATGCAGCACTGGGTATTCCCCGGCAAACCCTTGTGGATAAAATGAAAAAATATTCGATAGATAAAAAGGATTTCCGCTGAATTTTTGAGTCTGGCCACCTTTCTTTCCCCACCTCTTCAATATAAATGGAAACGAAGCTCTATTCGGCCCATATAACGGTTTTCCGTTATTTCCTTGTCGGAATTTAACGGGTTTCCGTATAAACTTTTTTTGCCCCTTCCTAAAAAATTATTCTAAGTTATTGAAAAATAACAATATTTTAAAATAACGAATTTTGGCACACCAATTGCGATAAATTCAGCAAGTCGAATTAATCAGCTAAGGAGACAAAGATATGTTTTATGAAGTAAGAGTTCTAAATCCACAGGGCCAGATCCAAGAAATTCTTAATGCTGATCAATTGAGCCGAAAATATTGGGAAAAATTCTATAAGGAAGAAAGCAATATGGGCTTTAAAGCACAGAATAACGCCAGGTTGTTTAGAAAAATGAATAAAAAAAAGAACTAAAATCTACTTTAATTTATCCGGTCCATAAGGATGAAATGAACAAGTTATCAATCGAAACACACTACTGACGCGAGGCATCATGTTCGAGAATAATAAATATAAAAAGTGTCTGGAAGCCCTTTTCTGGGAAATTAATAAAGCTGTAATTGAATCGGAAGATGTACGAAATTTAATCCTGGAGATTGAAAGAACTGGAAAACTGGACTCTGCCTCGGATTATAATTTGGTGTTGGATGTTAGATTGCTTATTGAGACAGTTAAAAGGCAAGGGAAACCGGATGGAGATAAACAAGATTATATGGAAGAGATCAAAAGACTTATTGATTCTTTTGATGATGAAATTGAAGATGAAAGGCAAAGTTCATCGCAAGGCTTGACTGAAAGCCCGAATTTTGAGAAGCCTGATGAAACCAATTTAAGCAAGCACGCTTCAAAAGGGGCCCCTGTTCAGTGGATTGATGGAA
>WAIB01000029.1 GCA_009873655.1 Nitrospinota bacterium
TCATTGTAATCTGAAGTGCGACGACAAAGCTCGTTGTAACGGGCCAGCAAATGGATAGTGCCATCGATGGCTATCCCTATCGCAATCACAGCCACCATGGCGGTACCCGGGTTCAAAGGAATATCCAGATAACCCATAATGCCAAACATAAGGGCAATGGGAATAATAGCTGGAATCAATGCAATGAGTCCCCCTTTAAATGAAGTGAACATGATGGACATGATAAGGAATATTAATGCCATTAAGAGAGCCAGGGCTTTAACCTGTGCCACCATTAAACTTTCAGCCGCTCTATTAACCATCAGGTTTTCGCCCACAATAAAACTCTTCATATCCGGACCGGCAATCCCATCTATGATTTCCTGGAGTTCTTCAATATATCGATTCAATGTATGAGAATCCGTGATGTTATGTCGAACCACAATATTTGCGCGCCGGAAATCGTGGCTGACATAATTATCAAGGTTACTGCGGTGCAGGAACATCAAATATTGAGCAACCAGTTGCCGGGTTTGCGGCAAGGCTTTATCGGAGGACCCTCCGCGAAATTCCTTGTTTAAAAACCGCAAATGGTCAGCAAGCGAAATACTTCGATCATACACGCCCTGTTTATTCAGGAAATCCTGGATCTCGACCAGTTTTTGAATATTTTTCGGGTCTTGAAACGCCTTTCCCTTTCTCGATTCGAGAGAAATAAAAAATATCTTTATTCCCGCAAGGTCTTCATGAATGCGTTTGGCATCCTGAATCAACGGACGGTCGCCTGGAAAATAAGAAAGGGGATCGTTGGTCACATAAAGTTTAGAAGCCTGATATATAAAAAAAGCACACAGCAAAGTAGTAAAAACAAGTATGGAGGTGGGAAAACGCGCCTGGGAATAGCGGAAAATACTCATGATACGATCCGGCAGGCCATTCCTTCTAAAATCTTTTACCAGGTGGGTGCCCTGGTCCGCTCCAAAAATGGACAACATGAGCGGCATAACCAGAACAGTGATAAAACCATTTGCCAACATCGCAAAAGTTGCTGCAAATGAAAAATGCTGGATTAATCCGATATCGCTGAAAAGGTTGCTGGCAAAGCCAAGTGTTGTGGTCAACACAGTGAGTATCATCGGAAGACCTATATGCTTTGCCATGTATTTAACAGCATCCGAACTTTTTCCCGATTTTTCCTCGAGGCCGCGCAAAAACGCAGCCATCATGTGAGTGTCCTCGGTGGAGCCGATAACAATAATCAGCGAAGGTATCATGGCGCTTAAGATATTCAGGGGCACACCGATCCATCCCATTACTCCGAAGGTCCAGACAATGGTTAGCAAAGATGTCACCAGCGGCACCATGGCCGCCAACCAGCTGCGCATAAATATTAAAATCGATACTACCAGGACAACCACAGACAAGGGTCCCAGCAAGATAAAATCTTCATATAGACTGTGCTTTAATTCAGCATTGATTCTGGGCGGTCCCACCTGCGCAATTCTTTCAAAATTTCCGCGGTGAATTTGAATCTGTTCTTCAAGGGCAAGGTGAATTTTGCGGTTGAAATCATTACTGTCTTCCACATCCTGGACAGATACGATCAACGCTGTAACTTCACCATCGTTTGAAAAATAATTACGTTGATAAAGCGGATTCGCCAACGCACTTTTTTTGGCATCAAGAGCTTCCTGTTTTGTTTTGGGTGCGGCTAACAGTAAAGGACGGGAAACAATTTTTTTTCCTTCCCCTTGAACCGTGTGCAAAGTAAATAAACTATCTACGCGGTTGACCCCTTCAATCCTTTCAATGGCAAAATGGAGTTTTTCGATTGCAGCAAGTTTTTCCGGTGTCCAAAGCCCAGGATCTTTTATATAAATGATCGTTTTATTGTCTGTGCCGAATTCGCCCATGACCTTTTGATAAACGAGGCGAGCCGGGTCATTAGCGGGTATCAAACTATCAATGCCAGTGTCTACCTTAAGGCGCAACATGCCTGTCCCTGCAACTCCCGTAACCAACAAAATAAACAGTGCCACAAGGGAGCGGCGCTTGTAACCCAGCATGTATATTTGCTCTATCACTCTGTACTTTCCTCTAATTCCAAGGGGCTTTCTTCATTGTTTTCTTCGTCAGGCTCAATTTTTGGATAATTCTCATAAAGCCATTCGGCTGTAAAAATTTCGGCTGGGACATAATCATCCGACAGGATACGGCGTGAAATCTTGATTAAAGACTGGTGCTGGTCTTTTTTATTTTCCATGAGAACCATATTGGCTGCCAACCGGTTCTGATCCACTTCTTTAAGGTCGTGGCTGCTTTGAATTCGTGCAATACGCCCATGCCTGTCATAATGATGTGTCAGAGTGATGAATAGATTATCTTGTCGGATATAGTGACGTCGAAGAATTTTCTTTTCAGCCACCGGGTCCCTGGCTTTGGCTACGTCAACAATGAAATATTTGACACCATCCTTTTCTTCATCTTCACGGCGCACATAATGATGCTCAGCTAAAATTTCTCCAGTCAAATTTTCAACAGAAAAATCGGTTCCGAGAAAGTTGTCTCCACTTTCCTCGCCAGCGCTTTCCAGCAGTTGCCTTCCATAGGCTGGCAAATAAATGTATTTATTTGTTTGTCCTTCAGGGTTGCGGTTGGCTAACAGGGCGACCCCCTTCACTTCGCTGGGGTAATCAAATAACAAAAGGAACCTCACCGAACCATCTTCTTCCACTCTCGAATAACGTTTGGTCTTTCGGGTATCGCGATCCCCATTCCTGTCCACCATGACCATGGACTGTTCTTCATATATATATGGAAATTGTTGATGCCTTCTGTATACCTCTTCCATAATTTCAGTGCCGTTGGTTTCCTTACTTCCGAAACCCACACATTCCTCCGCATTAAGGCAAAAAATCAAAAATGAGAGAAAAAGGAAATTATGAAATAATAATTTCATCGCAGAGTATTTTTATGGTTTTTGTTCCTGCTTAATGATCGTTTTGGCAATGCGGCCACAAAGATCTCCATACAATTGGCGCATCACCGACACCATTTGTTCATAATTCATTTTTTTCATTTCTTCCCCCTGCAGTTCCGCGCTGAATACTCCCAGGGGGTCATGTGGGGTTCTACCGGAAAGTTGCCACCGAGCTACCAGCTTCACCCTGTTGTTGCTTTCCAACTCAAACTGTTCAATGTGAATTTGCACACGATAGTGGGGAATGGATGCTGAACGGTTTAAAGGTGTCCCGATATCCAGTGTTGACAAAAGTACCGACAGGTTTCTTGACATGGTCCGCAAAAGGTTTTTGCGCAGATTTTCACCCCACTGATGGCTTTCCGAAAATTCTAGCTGACTTTTACTGGTTCGCGTTGCGATGTGAAAACGTTCCAGGTATTGAGGAATGTGAAGACTGACAATCTCTATACTCAGTGGCCTGGTTGATTTAAAAGAAGCTTCCGGATACTCTGCCGGATCAATCAGGTAATATCTGATGGGAGCGGTAGAACTGACTCCAGGGCATCCGCTCAACAGGCAGGCCAAAAATAATGAAAAAATTATTCTACTTGGTGGACTCCACATTTCATTTCTCTCCTTTGGCGTTTCTATCTTTACCAAAAATCAATTCCTGGGGGTTGCGCTCCAGAGTTTCAATCAACGAACGGATGGCTCGAGCCGTTTCCTCAAATTCCCTGGTTAATTCGATCAGGTTGTATTGAATCGGCGAATTCGGTTCCATCATCCTGCTGGTTTTATCCAGGGTTTTTCTTAAACTATCCAACGCGAGATGACCTGAATTGATGGCTTCCTGAATATTTGATTTGTCAACTTTCGACAAAATGCTCTTGAAACTTTTCAGCGAAACTTGAATGTCTTCTATTGACTGAGCGATGCCAGGTGAGGTGATGAGTTTATTTGCATTGTTCGCGGTAACTATCGCGCTGTCTATGGCCTTATTTGCATTGTTCAGAGTTTGTTTTGACTCACTGATTATTTCATCCATAATTCCCAGGGTTTTTGAGGCGCTTGCAACGAGGTTTGAATCATCCAGTTTCTGGGTAATGTTCTTGAGGTTTTCCAGGGCTATTCGTATATCTTCAATCGCATCGGTAATACTGGGTTTGGTAATCAGCGTATTTGCATTATTGATGGCCTTGTCGGCGCTGCTTAAAGTTTGGTCAAGGCCACCTAAGGTTTTGTTCGCATTATTTATAGCTTCACCCGCACTGCTGAAGATTTTGACTGCATTATTGATCGCTTTGTCGGCACTGTGCATGGTCTGCGTAGCGCTGGCAATCAGGTTTGACTCATCCACTTTTTGAGTGATGTTCTTGAAATTTTCCAATGCGACCCGGACATTTTCTACAGCTTCCGGAATTCCCGGGGATTCAATGAGCGTGTTCGCATTGTTAATGGCATTTTCCGCACTGTGCATGGTCTTGTTGGCGGTTTTAATGGTATCTACCAAAACGGATGTGACTTCCTTAATATCTACCGCGTTCAGCTTGGCCAATAATTCTTCGGCAGACTGGGTAATGGCACCAAAATTGGATGTTGGAAGCGTGGGAAGTTCCGGGAAGGGGGTTTCTCTACCGCTTAGGTTGATTGGCGACCCGGGATGCATGTCGAGTTCAATAAACAATTGACTTGTCAACAAACTGCCCGTTTGCAATTGTGCTCGAAGTCCGCGTTCCACAAGCCGGTTAAGAGCTTGATGCGAGGAAACCTCTCCTTGAATACCCCGCTCCATAATTCTTTGAGGTTCTATTTCAATTAATACAGGGATCAGAAACGAGGTACTTCCCGCGTCAAACTCAAGTCTCACATCCAGAACGGAACCAACCTTTATCCCCTTGAACTCTACCGGTGCCCCCAGATTCAATCCCCGAATGGAGCTGTCGAAAAACATGATGAATTTAATTTTTTTCGTATAAGAATGTTTCTCGATGCTTTCATAACTCTCGTGCAGGGTGAAAACCAGATTATCTATATCCGTGCCGGCCTGCTCGAGCGTCTCCGGTGTTTCAAAGGCGATGCCTCCGTATATCATGGACTGGATGGATTCTGTTTGAACCTTGAACCCATCCGCATCCATGGAAACATTGATTCCACTCACGTTCCAGAAATTCGTATTCCCGCGGATAAGCTGGTCAAACGGATCTTTGATAAAAACATGGATATAAGTACTTTTACGGTCATTGCCAAGTTCATAACCCAAAACCTCACCTGCGGGTAACCCCTGGTAATACACTGGAGATCCCGTATCTACCGAGCCGAGGTTTTGTGTGACGAGGGTTATCTTTTTCCCCTGCTCGTCAGATTTGACCACGGGTTGTTTTTCCAGGCCCACGAAATGCAGTTGGGGAGCACCGGGACCCGGCTCGATTTCTATATAAGCTCCCGAAATCAGCGTGCCCAAACCCGATGCCCCGCGCAAACTGAGTTGGGGTTTAACCACCCAGAAGCGGGTACTGCGACGAAGGAATTTTTCCGAACCTTGAATGAAATCCACTGTCAGAATGGTATGTGAAAAATCGTCACTGAATTCGATTTTATCTACCACACCTATATCAACATTCTTGTATTTAACCTTGGTCTTGTCGACTTCAATTCCTTCTGCCGTTTTGAAGCTGATCGTGGCTCTCGGCCCCTGTTCGGAGAGAGTTTTTACGATCAGCCACCCTCCCACCAGAAGGGTGACTACCGGAATCACCCAGACAATTGAGGGGCCGGACTGTTTACTGACTTTTGGGCTTGAAATTTCCAATGGCTTTAATCTTTATTGTTGTTTTCTTTTATTTGATCCCATATCAGGCGCGGATCAAAACTATGCGCGGCAAACATGGTAATAACTACTACGGCTGCAAAAAATACCGCCCCTATTCCAGGACGTATTGTTGACAAAGCATCCAGACTGACCAGCGAAGACAATAGCCCTACAAGAAAAATATCCACCATGGACCAGGCTCCAACAATCTCGGTTACGCGATACAGCAGGGTGCGGTCCCGTGGTCGCCAGTCGGATTTTTTATGAACACTGATCAATAAAAAACTCAGTATGACCAATTTCAAAACCGGGACAACAATACTGGCAATAAAAACGATCATAGCCAGTCCCCACATTCCGGATTCTATCAAATGCAGTACTCCGCTAAGAATCGTACTGGGTTCACCCTGGCCAAAACGGATCACGGTCATCACCGGGTAAACGTTTGCCGGAATCAATAATACAAAAGCCGCGATCAGCAATGCCCAGGTCACTTCCACACTGTTGTGTTTCCTGAAATGCAAAGGGGAAAGGCACCGAGTACAATTTTGGGAGTTCGCGGTTTGCCGACTCAATAGACCGCATGTATGACAATTCAAAATTTTATGGTTTTCAATATCCTCCCTAGAGAGATTCGAGAAATTATGTTCGGCAAAAGACCATAAATCGTGCGGATCAAAATTGGCCCGGGCCGCGGTATAAACCAAAAGCAAAAGAGTCAGGGCGACCAGACTCGGGCCGGTAGCAACATTCGCAAGGTCTTGCAATTTGACAATCGCAATCAAAACACCCAGCATAAACACACCCACCAGGCTCCAGGGAATCAGTTTATTTACGATTCGGTACACCTGAGACATGAAGGGAGCCACGGTTCCCAAACGTGCGGGAATGAGTAAATAGAGCATGCCGACAATCACGGTAAAAGGAAACAGAATACTGGTTAGAATAATGAGGGCTCCCAATTCACCCATACCCAATTTATACATTGCCCAGCCACTTGAAAATAAAATGCTGTCAACGACCCGACCTCCCAGTTCCAGAGACAAAAAGGGAAAAATATTGGCGATGAAAAAAAGGATCAGCGCTGTTAAATACAACGCCAGGCTGCGGTTGATCGAATCCGGAATGTGGCGATAGAGTAAATTCCCACAATGATGGCAATTGGCTTTGGCTCCTACCGGAATCATTTCATAGGAATAGAAATGATCGCATTCGTGGCAGGCAAAAATTTTCCCAATTGGGCTATTGGCCATCACTCACTCCATCTCTTGCAAATTGGGTAAAAGCGGCAACTTTTCTGCAAGTTACAAGTTTTCAATTTGTTAATAAACTGGAACTTTAAAATGCTAGACAGAAACGGGGCCTAAGTCAATAAAGGAATTAAAATTCAGGGGTTTTTGAACACATCAGGGGCCAGGAACGGGCCTAAAACCCACCCATGCTATATCAAGGCCCGCTTATTAAATAATTTTTCCACCTCATATCCGTTCTGCACTCCTGAATTTAACCCGAGATTCAATGAGGGAATGCCTCCTTATTTACCGGCTGAAATTTGGGTCGAGTTTCGGGAGAAGTCAATCAGGCATGGTTTACCCGGTTATTAAACCCGGGCTGAACAAAACTTTTTGACCGTTATTTTGATGATTATGCTTGACATTTTATTCCATGAGTTTTCCCTCAACAAAGAGTATTCCATTTAAAAAAAATTTAAAAAATGGTTCTTAACTTTTTGCCTGTTTTAGTCCACAATTAACGGACTGGAATCACTGCCAGTATGGATTCGTTTTACAGCATACGATAAAGGAAAGAAGTCCATGGGTATGTCATCCGACCCCAGTGGAATTCCCAAGGGAAACCTTCAAGGGTTTAAATTCCATTTCAAAAACGATATCCTCTCCGGATTTTTAGTTTTTCTTATTGCATTGCCGCTGTGTTTGGGAATCGCGCTTGCTTCAGGATATCCAGCAGTTGCAGGCATCTTTACGGCAATTGTTGGCGGCCTGGTTGCCACTTTCCTCAGCAATTCTGAACTCACCATCAAGGGGCCTGCTGCCGGCCTGATCGTAATTGCACTGGGTTGCGTTCAGGAATTTGGATTTACAGGAGGAGTGGACCCCGCAAAGGATTTTCAAGCCTACCGTTTGGCACTGGGGATTGGGGTTGTGGCAGGAGTATATCAAATTATACTGGGCCTCTTCAGGGTAGGGATCCTGATGAAGCTTTTCCCTTCAGCCGCGATTCACGGGTTACTGGCTTCTATTGGAATCATCATTATCTCAAAACAATTTCCTGTGCTGATGGGTTTGAACCCTCAGGGTGCTCCCCTGGAACTCCTCGCCAGTATTCCTTCTTTTATATTAAACATGAACCCCAAGGTAGGATTGATAGGAATATTGGGCGTTGCCATCGTTCTAAGTTATGGCTACATAAAAAATCCTAAATTGAAAATAATTCCTGCCCCCATGCTGATGCTGTTTGTAATTGTTCCCTTGGGAGCTTTTCTGGGAGTGGGAGTGGAGGGATCTTATATCTTCAATAGCCAAACTTACGAACTAGGCCCAAAATTTCTGGTCAATGTTCCCGGCAATTTGATGAATGCCATAACTCTACCTGATTTTTCAGGAGTAACCACTGAGACCGGAATCAAATATACGGTTCTTTTTGCTATCATTGGAACCCTGGAGAGCATGTTAAGTGCAAAGGCGATTGATCAAATCGACCCCTGGAATAGAAAAACCAACCTGGACCGGGACCTGTTAGCCACTGGCATTGCCAATACCCTTGCAGCTTCCATTGGCGGGTTGCCCATGATTTCTGAAATTGTTCGAAGCAAGGCCAATATTGATAATGGGGCCAGAACCCGTTTCGCCAACTTTTATCACGGGATGTTTTTACTGATCTGCGTGGCCTTGATCCCGGGAGTCATAAATCAAATTCCCCTGGCCGCTTTGGCAGCGCTACTGGTTATCACGGGGTACCGCCTGGCTTCCCCTCATGAATTTATCTCAATTTATCGTGAGGGAATAGACCAGTTCATTATTTTCGTATCGACCATCCTGGGTGTGCTGGCAACAGATCTTTTGAAAGGGCTGGCTATTGGGATTGCCGTTAATATTGTCATTCATTTTATTCGTGGCGGTTCCATTTTCACCTTGAATGCCAAGATCATTCCGGAAAGGGATCAATCCATCACGATTTTTTTACGAAGTTCCGTTATATTCAGTTCGTGGATTCCTTTACGAAAACAACTCCAGCGTTTTTACGATGATGAAAAGCGGGTCACTCTGGATATCACAGAAACAAAAATGGTAGACCGCAGGGTCATGTCAAAAATCGAGGACTGGCAGCAGAAGTTTAAGGAAAAAGGATTGGATTTGGCCGTGAGGGCCAGACACACATCCATTGATGAGTGATTTTTATTATCGGGCGGGTTAAAGATTGATGTTTCCCTGAACCCTATTATTCAGGTTTCCCCCCTGACTTGTCTTTTTGCAGGCGGTCCAAAAGCTGGTTAAAACTCTGGCTCAGAGAACCTATCTCCCCTCGGCAGGTCACCGGCAGGCGTTTCCCCTCCACATTTCCATGCGCAAGCTCATCTGCCAGGTGGCAGACTTCCAGGATCGGTTCGCTTATCGAGCGCGCGATATTGGCTGCCAGAACTCCACTGATCAAAGCAGCCGTAAAAAACAATGCGACAAGAAGAACAATCAAGTAGTGGGTTCTGCTGGAAATTTCTTCCACATCATTTTCCAGGAGTTTCTCCTGAACCGAAGTCATATCATTCAAGAGTTCCTTAATACTAAAAGCGACGGGCGCGGCCTCTGTCTTCAACCAGTAATGGGCCAGATTCCATTTCTCTCCGGAACGGATACGGATAATCTCTTCCAATAAAGGACCGAACTCGCCCACTTTCGTCTGCAGAAATTCAATATTTTTCAACTGCTCCTTGTTAAAGCTTTTTATATTCTTCCTTAACTCCTTCATGTATTCCGCATTTTTTCTCCAGTTTTCGAGGGACTCCTTTTTAAATTCCTCTTTTCCCGACAATAAAAATTCATCCGCCCTTTCCAAAGACAGGCTGATCGTGGTTTCTATATTGGCGAGAAGCTCAACCAACCTTTTATTTTGGCGGGTTTTGTTATCTTTCATACCCAGGTGGATCATATTGGAGAGGGTATCTACAATAAATTTTTCCAGGGGTTCGGCCTGATTGAATAAAATCTTTTGTGCGGGAGAGTTGTCAGGGTTCTGTGCTATTTCCTCAATCTTCTGTTGAGCCGCTTTAAAGTTATTGATTTCTTCCTCAATTTTTTTTAACCGGGTTTTATTTTCCGGGTCAGACCATTTTGGAGCAAGCCCGTGCATCAACTTCAGGGAGGGTTTAATTTGTTCTTCCCAGGCTATAGACCGCTCTTTTTTGAATTTCGGATCGCCCAGCAGAATCCATCCGCGCAGGGAAGCCAGTGAATGGTTCATTCCATTTAACATCATAAGACTGGCATGAGCCGTAGGAGTTCGAAGTTCGACAACCCTTTGGGTGACTATCTCCATGGTTCTGACCTGCTGAATCGCCAGCAAAACCACTCCCATCAAAATAAGTACGATGACCCCAAAACCCAGGCCCACTTTTTTCCCAATTGTCATATCTTTAAAATTAAACATCTCCACTCCCTAATATGGCTGCCCGGAAAAACACCCCTCCCCATTTCCCGTCAATGCTTCTGCCACAGGAAATATATGGAAGGGAGAACTATTTTTAATTATTTTATATATAATATAACAAAACTTTTAGCCTGCGCTGAGTGGATAGTTTAACCTATCTCTATCTTTTTGCAATATATTGAAAAAATGGACTTCCATTTCTTTTCCCGGTGACCATCTCATGGCATGGGAACCGGTCTGGTCCTTACATGGAGCCTCTTTGAGGCGAAAGAATTTCATCAGGATTTAACCCTTTAAACAAACTTCGGAAATAGTGGCAAACCGAGAACAAATCACATTACTAAAGAGCTCCGTAACAAGGTGGAACCTGTGGAGAGAGAACAATCCGAAAATTGAGCCTGATCTGGACCGTGTTGATTTTAATGGGGTCAATCTTAAGAATGCCAATCTCAGAAGAGCCAACTTTTATATGGCGTTGCTCAACGGAGCAAATTTGCAGGGAGCGGACCTCACCAAAACCTTTTTCGCGGGTTCTGATTTGCGCGGCGCCAATCTAAGTGAAACGGATTGCTCGGCGGTAAAGTTGAATGGAGCGGATTTGGGTGGATGTTCCTTTAAAAAAGCCATCCTGAGAAAAATCGACTTGAGCAACCGTGACCTCCGCGGCATTGATTTCAGCGAAGCAGATTTAAGAAGAGCTGATTTTAGAAAATCCAATTTGGAAAAGGTCAGTTTCTTCAAGGCCGACCTTCGAAAAGCCTTATTCACAGAAGCTAACCTTACAGGAGCCTATTTGACTTCAACATTGTTGCAGGATACCGATTTTCAATGGGCAAATCTCAAAAAAGCGGTTATGCGTTATTCCCTTAACCTGACACCCTCCCAGATTCAATCCGTAAAAATAGATCGAGACACCCAATTCCCCCGTTACCTGAAGATCTATTGGATTTCTGAAACTGAATTCCGTTGTGAAAAAAATCTCGTATAAATTCCGTTTTTTTCTTCCCGCTTTTTCAGAAAATATTTCTTAAGGTAAAAAAGACAAATTAAAAAAAGTTTTTATTTGGTCAAAAGAATCAAAAACTCTTCCCCTTCCAACGACGGACATCCCGCATAAATTTCCGCCTGTCCATTTCTATATCCCATGGAAAAATATCCATCAGGGGTTCCAGAGCATAGTTCGATTTATCTTCAGGAGGAAGCTCGAACCCGCCCTCAGTGATTCGATAGATATTATTAAAAGTCCGATAGTCACCGCATAATGTCACATAGTCCCACGATGTTTCTCCTTTTATCAAAGCGAATAACTCCGATGAGGATATTCCTTCATAAAGATTAATTTTGCCAATATCGCCTTTATGGAGTTTGGGGGGTCCCTCTTCCGCAAAATCGATGCTCCAAATTTGCGAACCTTTCTGCCCAAAAACTTCAAGTTGGTAAACAATCTGCCAATGCCTCCAGCCACCCAGCAATTCACTTTTCATGACAAGATCCAGCAAACGGTTTTCAATAAAATCTTCAACTCCCTTCATTTCCTCCTCATATTGAACGGGATCCGTTGTTTTTGTCTTTATTGAGGGAACCGGAGCGCCCGGCTTAAACAGAATTTTATGGCTGTCATCTTCTTTAACTCGGACAAAATCAGAAGCCTGTCTTTCAATATGAATATCGTTCTTTGAAATATGTGCGACATCTCCCGGGAAATAAGTTGAACTGGGAACTTCCGGACAAAATGCAGCCAGGTCTCGAAGAAATTGATCCTGGGTGGTGGGAAACGAATAATGATTCAGGAAATTCATTTCGTCTCGATAGCGGAATGCCGCCGAACCGGGAACAACCATCCTGGGTGATAGTGCCCTTACTACATTTAAATAAGTGCAATATTCATCAAAAGGAAGAGCAAGAGGCTTGTTGTACGAAAAGTTTCCTTCTAAAAGAGGAACAAAACGGGAATGAAAAAAATCAATATGTCCATAAAGTTTCATAATTCGCTGGATGATATCGGGACCCACCTGCGAGTCCACCTGATTCCAAAGAGTCACCTCCCCATCATTCACCAGCAGTCCATGTTCCGGAAATTCGTCTTCAGCTGTACTGATCTGGTTGCGTGAGGGAGTAGGAGTCAAAGTCACATCCTTAACTTGAATGGGTTCAAAATCAGAAACTACTTTTACGTTTTTGAATTCGAGTTCATCAAGAATACTGAGCAATAAATCATCCTTAGGCGCAAGGACAATCGTATCCGGGGTAATAATTCGGTCGTTCTGAACAAGATAGGCCAGGGTGCGAATATCAAAATGGTCTTGATGTCTATGCGAAATATTAAGGACATCCAGGGGTGGCACCTTATCCTTCTCCAAAACAATGCTCGGGCAGAGGACATTGATCTCTTCCCATAGATAATCGAACCAAACCGGGTCGGTGAGAATATTGGTTTTCTCTGATTGAATGTAAAGGCAGGCATGCCCGATCAAAGTGGTTTGGATCATTAAATCTAGTTTTTTAATTTTGGAAATAAGGAGATTAACCGAAGCAAACGGTTAATTCAAGCAGCAGTTTATTTTGTCCTGTCCTTGCAATAGATAAATATTGAAATGGGTGCTTTAAAACAGGCATTTATATATAATAGAACCCGTTTGTTTCTCAATATTTGGATTTATCCTTTCCGACAGGAAATATTTGAAGTACTACCCGGATAAAAATTTTAAAACCACCATTTCAAACTAGAATGCTGGACATTGATTCTCACAGCTTATCTATTCCTCCCCATCGTATTTTTTGCATCGGCAAAAATTATGACAAACACATTAAAGAACTTGGAGGCAAACAAGCGCCCGACGAACCCGTGGTTTTCATGAAACCCGTTTGCAATATTGTGGCTCCTGGAGAGACTATTAGTTACCCTCCTGCAGGCAAGGAATTACACCACGAAGTGGAGGTGGTCATATTAATTGGTAAAAAGGGAAAAAGCATTCCAGAATCAGAAGCTTTAACCTATGTTTCAGGTATAACCCTGGGGTTGGATTTAACATTGCGTGATGTGCAAAAAAAATTAAAGAAGGCAGGGTTGCCATGGGAACTTTCCAAATCCTTCGATCAAAGTGCCCCGCTAGGAATCTTCAAAAATTTTAATTCAAAGGAATTGGATATAAATAATCTTTCCTTCTCCTGCTCTGTCAACGGAAATTCAAGACAAAAAGGAAATACTGGAGAAATGATTTTTTCTATCCCCAACCTGATTCATATTCTTAGCAATTGGTGGATATTAAAACCGGGCGATATAATTTTCACCGGCACTCCTGCCGGGGTAGGCCCTCTTCAACCTGGAGACAAGATGGAAGTGGAAAGTCCGATGATCGGATCTTATTCCTGGCATCTTTCCCCAGAAAACCTCTGAAAAAATAAGAAAACTCCTAAAAAACAACCCAGCAAAATCCCAACAGTTTTACTATTAATTTTATATACAATATGGGATTACCCTTATTTTTTTTTAAAATTTCCTCCGATACAAAACTCCCGCAATTAAATATAAATTATTTCCAGTAACCATTCAGGATACTTCCAACCAAAAGGAGAAAATTTCTTATAAAAAATGAATGTACGTCATACAAAAACCCCGTTTACAACGAATCAGTTTTCCCCAGTCGATCATAATCCCCAATTCATAAGGTTTTCTTACTGGTCTACATTTATTTCCTCTAAAGAAAATCCTGTTTTGGAATACCAAAATGAACAAAAAACGATTTATTTAAAAAACTATAGTCCAGGTTCCTTATTCAGGGAAGGTGTTATCGATAATTATATTTGCATAAGGAACAACTGCAATGCATCTATATTAAATTTCAATATCTATTCTAATAAGGCCAGAAAAACCGTTTTAAAGTTACCTGAGCTACCTGATAACAAGTCGATCAGGTTAGAGTTTAAAAAGGAAGGAATTTATGAATTTCACTTCTTTATAGCCGGGTCAAGATCTTTCTCGAAGTTTAATTTCCATGTATTTTCCTGTACGAAAACATCTCCAGCAAAAAATTTTGACTGGAATTTAAAACCATTCCGGTAGCTTAATCAAGCAGGTTAAGCGCCAACTCTAACGCACGTTTTTTTATTTTTGCATTGGGTCCAAACCAGGACTGCCTCAAACGCGAGTCTGGAGTTTTTCCTAAACGGTCTGCCGTATATGCCGCTGCGGTTAAAAGTCCCCAGGCACTCATTTGCGCCGACTCCAGGTTCTGCCCTGGAGCATTTTCAAAGGCTTCCAAGGCATCCTGTTCGGTTTTCCTGGCCTGATCTTCGGCTGCTTTTCCTTCATCTTTCAAGAGATCCGGTTTAAAAACTTCTCCCATATAATTCCGGGCTATCTTTTCATCTACTTTTTTATTTGCAAGGCTTTGCGCCTTCTCCGCAAAGTCTGAAATTGCCTCCCGACCCATTTGAATCGTAGCCTTAGCTTTTTGATCCATTTCCTCATCAAATTTTTGTGCCGATTCAGACAGAAATGGAAGGGTCGATTTAAATACTCGGCGGAAAGAGTTTTTAACGGTTGGCCTGGCCTTGGAAGAAATCTTCAGCATACTGTTACAAGCCGACCGGAGAACCATAAATTGTATTTCTATTTTTTCTCTGTCTTCATGCCTGGAAGCCAGGAGAATATAACTTTTAAGCTCATCTTCCCCGGGGAGGGTAAAGTCTTCATTTAACCTGGCGAGAGCCCATAAAATTCTGGCTCCATCAAGGCTGCCGACGGTATCAATTTCGGCGTTCCCGGATTGGAAATAAGCCTTGTAAAAACGAAAAGTTTCCTGGTTGGAATGGGACTTCGGTCTTTGTGAAGGTATTTTTGAAACTTCCCAGTCGAGCTTTGCTTTATAAAGCATTTCACGGCTTGACAGGCTACTGTTCACCTCAACACCGATTCCGGCCCAGGGTTTTTCGCTTGAGTGATTCATAGGATTGCTGAAAATAAAGGGAATTTTACCTTTCCCCGCACTCTTTTTTAATTCAAAAATGACTTCCAAATCTTTAGGAAAATAACCGCTATACCGTAATAGATATTATAGAAATGTTCAATATATGAATCGAGTTACAGCGTTTTTTAATATTTAGTAATTTAACTTCAATGAATCAAGTCCTTCAAACCAGATCGCTCAATATTTTGCCTAAAAATCAGGATTCCAATTTTAAAGTGGAGCGTCCTCTCGTTATTTTGCCTACTTATAATGAGGCGGATAATATTACCCAGATTTTAGATGCCATTGAAGCACTACCGATCTCCATTTCTGCACTTGTTGTTGATGACTCATCACCCGATGGAACCGCGGACTATGTCAGAAGGCATCCTTCATTTGAAAAAAACGTATTTCTTCTAAAAAGACCTAAAAAATGCGGTTTGGGGAGCGCCTATAAAGAAGGTTTCCAGTGGGGTTTGAACAGGGGGCATGATGTTTGCCTGGAAAAATAATTGCAGAATCAGCTTGCACACCCATTTATATTTATTTCTTAAAAAAAAGATGTATGTACAGGGGACTGTAACATTCCTGAGGAGAAAGCATACTTTCGCCTTACGCGATCAACCAGGTACGTTTTCTATCTAAAACAGGTTTGAAGGTTTATCCCACCCGGAATACTTTTATTTTTTTAAAAGCTCCAAAACCGTATCGTAATGGATTTTAGAAACTTCTGACTCGGGCATTTCAAGCACCAGGGATATTTCTTTAATCGTCAAACCTTCATAATAAAACAGAGAAATAATCAGCCTTTCCGTGGGAGGTAGTTCATCAATCCCCTCTGCAAGACAATCCAGCCAATCATCTTTCTTTCCAGGAGAAATGTTCAGCCCTTTTATATTTGCTATTGCGGTTGTTTCATTCATTTTGTATCCCCAGATATCAATTGAAGTTCTTTACCTTAGGAGCTGCCTTTCGTTTTTTGACGGCAGAAATCCACTTTCTGCCTTTTCGGTAAACATTCCATCCACTTTTTTCGGCTGTTTCTCTAAAAAATTGGGTTAAAAACTCATCTACGCTTACGTTCTTCATAAATCCTCCACGGTTGAATTTTGACGCATTTTGCTATCACCCTTAAATAAAGCAAGGCTCATGCCAATTCATGATTAACCGGGATATTTTAAAAAATATTAAATTTCCAGCCCTTAAAGTGGTCTTTTGCTAAGAAAACAGGATCCTAAACAAGATTTTTCTGCTCCAGGAGGAAGAATTTTCCTGGCTTTTAAAACAGGTTATTCGGAGGGCAGTAACTTAAAAACCTGCTTTTGAATTAATATCTATTTGGGTGGGTGAAAACCCGTGAGTTTTTAATTGGGTTTTGATTTCCTGGAGTATTTCCCGAGGCTTTCTGACCTTTTATACCATTTTTCGGCTTCGTCCAGATCTTCTTCAACACCTAATCCATTGACATACATCCAGCCCAGACTTTCTTGTGCCCTAAAATGGTCTTGTTCAGCAGCCATAAGATACCATTCTGCCGCTTTTTTTAAATTTCTGGGAACCCCATCGCCATTCTCATATAGGCGACCAAGATTAAATTGGGCCCTGACATTCCCCTTTTTCGCGGCTTTCTGGAGCCAATGAGCCGCACGGGCATAGTCTTTCCTGATCCCCCTTCCGCTGACAAATATCATTCCCAGATGGGATTGTGCCTCCAAACTTCCCTTTTTTGCGGCTTCTTCATACCACCTTACGGCATATTGGGGATTCTTTTCTACCCCACCCCCCCTTTCATAGACCCGGGCCAGTTTAAGCTGAGCTTCAACTTTCCCCTGCTTTGCGCTCAACTTGTACCATTTGATGGATTTGGTGATATCGCGTTCAGTATCCAGTCCCTCGTCATAAATCCGGGCTAATTTATATTGGGCATCCGCGTGCCCCCCCTCTCCGGCTTTTAAATACAATTTCAGAGCTCTTTGAAAATCCCGGGAAATCCTTTCGCCTTTGTCGTAAATCAATGCAAGATTGTATTGAGCAGCTACATTTCCTTTTTTGGCGGCAAGCCGGTACCACTTAATGGCTCTTTTATAGTTCGGGGTCACCCCTTCCCCTTTATCGAACATCCAGCCCAGGTTGAACTGAGCCCCGACGTTTCCCTGCCTGGCAGCATATAAAAACCATTTGAGGGCTTTTTCATAATCGATGGCGACACCCTCGCCCTTGTAATACATCAGGCCAAGGTTAAATTGGGCACTTTCATTTCCTTGTTTGGCGGCTCTTCGATACCATTTAACCGCTTTGGGGAAACTTTGCCTGACTCCATCTCCCTTGTCATACATCAGCCCCAGATTAAACTGGGCGGTGCTGTTTCCCTCCTCTGCAAGAGGCTGCCATTTTTCGAAGGCGGTTTTATAATCACCCCTTTTCAATGCCTTCAAACCTTCCTGCACGTCATCGGCATGGGCGTTTGAAGCCAATAAAATTAAAACAAAAAGAATTTTTGAAAACTTTTTCATTCGCAGGTAAAAAAGGTTATGCTACTTTGATTTTAAACCAAAAAAATAAAACAAACAGGCGGGATTTAAACCCAACAAGGCAAAGATTTTCAGTTAATTAAAACAGGTCCTATTGGTCATGGGAAAAACCTTGTTTGCTTACGGTTATCAACGCCTGTCCCTATTTATTATTTCGGCCTGAAAGGAAAATAAGTGAAGGAAAAAGAACCACAGAAAAGGCGAAAGGAGCCCTTGATTTTCACCATCTGGGTCCACACAGGATACACGATACTTATCCTGTCAATGATAGGCTGGATGGTATATATGGAGTTTTTTATGGATTGAACAAAAGCCCTAACCACTAAGGCAAACAGACTCTTAAACCAAATCTTCCCAATAGAGCAAATTTTACTCCGACATGCGAAAATCTTTGGCGAAATACGAAACAAGATCTTTTACTGAAAGCATGCCCACTACCTTCTCCTCTTCGGTCACCACTAAATGACGGATCTTATTTTTATGTATGAACCGGTTTGCCTCTTCAATAGGTAAATAGCGATCCAGTGAAAGCAGCGGTGAACTCATTATAGAAGAGACCATCGTTGTTTCTGCATTCAGGCCTTTTCCAAGGACTTTGCGGGTTAAATCCGTTTCCGTGACCATTCCCACATATTCACCCTCTTCAGATATTAAAACGGAGCCAATACCATTTGCGTTCATGTAATTAGCTGCTTCCTACACACTAGATTCGGAGTCTACGCTTAAAACCGGGCTACTCATATAATCTCCAATATCATCCATGGCGAATCTCCTTAAATAGTTAAATTTATTGGTTCTGCTTCAACAATAAAACTATCCGACACGAACAAGAACAGGAAAACCTTATTGAGCTTTATTCAGAAATTTGGATGCAATCCCATAGGAATTAGATTCTATTCAAGGCTGTTTTTATCACATAATCTGCTGAAAAAAGGGCCTTCCGGAAAAGATAGGGCATCTGGTGAAGAATTGCTAAAAATAATCAGGATAAACCATCAAAAAATAAACATCCGAAAAAGATTTGATGTAACATGAGGCCTTTTAATTCTTCAATAAATGGGTATGCCAAACGAGGAACATTTAAATAAAATCAAGCAAGGGGTCAGCACCTGGAACCAATGGCGTGAGGAAAATCCGGAAACGGTTCCTGACCTTTCCAATGCCGATATCCGTGGGTGCAAGCTTCAAAAAATTAATTTAAAAAATGCAAATTTGAAGGAAGCCAAGCTCCAGTATTCCAATCTAACTGGAGCCATACTTGAAAATGCGTCCCTGAACAAAGCCAGGCTTTTGGAAGCCAATTTGCAAAGCGCAAACCTGAAAGGGGCCGATCTTTGCGGAGCGGGTTTACTGGAATCGAATCTCCAGTTCGCAGATTTTGAAAACGCCAAACTGGAAGAAGCTCAATTCAATGAAGGAACCATTTTCAATCAAACCAATTTGAAGGGAGCTCTACTAAAAGGAGCAACAGGGTTAACCACCAACCAAATGGATTTATCCCAAACCGATGCTAAAACCCAGCTTCCGGATTACCTGGAAGAAGATGATGATTTCTTACTGCAGATGTAAACAGGCGGCCGATTATATCAGCGACTCCATTTTTTCCTGAACCAACACGGGATCGTCTTCAGATTTTCGGATAGAAGCCACAATTGCAGCTGCGGCCCTTGCGGACAGAAACTTTTGCTGGTCATAACCCATTACCATTTCCCAGGCATCCTCCGGGTACTTTTCCAATAAGGGCAGAGCCACATCGTTCAGCATCCATTGTCCATGACGGATGTCTTCCTTTATATGTATATCCCAATAGCTTGTGGCCTCCCCGTTCAGCCCCAGTCGCTCGCCTGCCAGTTTATTATTCCTGAAAGAGGCAGGAACTGAAATCTCAATAAACATCAACCCCCCAACATATCTCAAAAATTTTCTCTTTTGTTCAGACAACAGGAAGGAATGATTGATATTGGCCAAAACCTCCCAGGGGACTATATCCAAATAAGCTTCAGGCCTGGAGTCCAGACCCAACTCTTCAAGCATGGTGGCAAAGTGTGAAGAATGTTTTCGCCCTAGCTTCCCTCCACCATATTCTTCCCAAAAGATCTTGGTTAGCATAAGCTGAACATCCGACGCGGCTCCGCCCAAAACCCGTGACAGCTGACTGGCTTCCACCAATCCATCCAGCGAAGCGATTGCAAGAAGCCTGCGGTAACCGTTTTCGGAAATTTCATCCCGAATATATTTACCCTCCTCAGAGGGCTCAGGGTCTAAATCTTCATCCGCCCTTTCACAGAGGACCTGGGCAACTTCAGAGGAGTTTAACTTTTTACTGGAAACCTGGTTTTCTTCCCATGCAGACCATCTTTCCTCAATTTTTGATCGAACATCAAAAAGAAAACGCGAGTTTTCATTCGAATAGTTTTGTAATTCGTCGTACCAAAACAGTTTCAATCGGTTGATATGATACAGGCATCTTTGAATAAAGATATGTGCGGAGCTATCCTCTCCATCTTTTGAAAAGGAATCTTCCAAGGCGATATCGAGTTTTTCGTTGAAAGTATCAGTGGCTTGAGGTTTGGCCAGTATTCTGGCATCCAAATCATCGCAATTTACCAGGGCGATAAATTCTTCTTCAGCTTCTTTGTATTCTGGATTGGAATTTAAATTTTCTGACTTGATTGGACTGACCTTTTATCTTTCAATTGGCGAAAACAAACCAATACAGGTCTGGAAACACCCCTAGTGCGGGTTGGACCCGACTGGACAATTGATTCAAAGGATTATATACAGTTAATATATCAAACTATAACAAACTGAAAAGAGCAGGTCAAATTACGCACTGACATTCAGGTTTTTCTAAAAATCAAAATAAGAAAAAAAATAATGACCAACAGTAAATTCGCAAACGAGGTTCTTAAAGGTCTCTCCTTAAAAAATAAGAAACTGCCTTCATGGCTTATATTTGATTCGAGAGGAAGTGAAATTTTCAATGAAATCACAAAACTCGAAAATTACCATCCAGCAAGATGTGAACTGGAAATTTTCAATATTCATAAATCAGCCCTTTCAAAAGTTTTTTCTTCCGCCCCAACGCAATTGATCGAACTGGGGTCGGGGGATGGTGAAAAAACAATGGTCCTTATCAGGGAATTGATTCAGGACGGGGTTGAGATTCAATACACCCCCATAGATATTTCTGAAGGCGCCATTGAGCAACTGGTAAATACCTTGAATCAAAACTTCAAAACCCCTTCACTGAATGTGACCGGCCTGGTGGCAGATTATTTTGAGGGGCTTGCTTCAATCACAAATAACAGCGATAAAAGAAAAATGGTCCTCTTTCTGGGAGTCACACTGAACAATATGGACATTCCAGATGGCAAATCATTTTTAAAGAAGCTTCACCAATCGCTGCAAAATGATGATTACCTGTTAATCGGGTTTGATCTAATGAAAAGCCCCAAACTGCTTTATCAATCCTATAATGACCCTTTATTCGAAAAGTTCAACTTACACCTCCTGGACCGGGTCAATGAGTGCCTGGGAGCAAACTTCAATAAAAGCTTTTTTGTTCAGCAATGTCATTACAATCCGAAAACACAAGCAGTGGAAAGTTTTTTGTACAGCACGCGCAAACAAACTATCCATATCAAAGCCCTGAACAAAGATTTTGAATTTGCAGAATGGGAAGGTTTGCAAACCGAGCAGTCTTTTAAATACTCCATTCAAAGCATAGAAAAACTGGCGTGCGAATCCGGATTTAAGATTGCAGAAAATTTTTACGATTCCCAACGGTATTTTGTGGACTCGCTTTGGCAGGTTATTAAATAGAAAAAAGCTTAATCTGGAAAACTGCTGGAGGGAAGAGAGCTCGTTGCTGAAAAGAGGTTCAGATTAATTTTGCTTTTAATACATCGACGTGGAGACAGGTTCTTAATCCGCCAAGATCTTTTTGACTGGAATAGCAGATTTCATACTCCCCCGCTTTCGAAAAAGACATTTCAAAAGATTGTCCCGATTGGAAATCCGCAATGGATAAAACTCTTTTTTGGGAAGGTGTTTCCGTAACGGTTATGTCATATAAAACGGAATCAAACGAATTGCTGATTTCAACATAAGCATTTTGATACACTTTTGGTTGTCCCTGGTTTTTCAACAGGGGATTGAGGACAATGGCACCGGGAAAGGCGTGAGAAAGGGTGGAGAAAATCAAGAAAACAAAAACAGCTGAAACGGAAATCTTAATTTTGCCAGAATGAATCAATGTCTTTCCTGCTTATTAAGTTAATAAACAACGAATTGATTCTATCCAGTCAAAGAAAACTTCGATATAAGCGCCAGTAGGTTTTTGGGGTAGTACATAGAGCTAATTTATTATAGGAATTTGTCCTATAATTGCGGGCCAATTTCGGGCAGGCATTTTTTCACTTCACGGTCTATTTTGAGGATATGAGTTTTAAGCTAAATCAAATCGTGCTGGCTACCTTAATTTTTTTTTCGGGAGCAATAGTTCCGAATATTCATGCGCAGGAACCAAAAACCAAGGAATGGATTTCTCCATCCACACAAATTAAATTTCTAAAAATCCCGGCAGGGTGTTTCCAAATGGGCTCCAATAAGGGGTTTAATTATGAAGGCCCCGTTCATAAAGTATGTGTCGACTCTTTTTATATGGGAAAATATGAAGTTACCCAAAAGCAATGGGCCGTTTTTAATGAAAACAACCTTTCAAGATTCAAGGGGGAAGATCATCCGGTCCAAAGAGTGTCCTGGAATGATGCCCGGGAATATATAAAAAATTTGAACGGCGCTGAAAACACGACTAAGTACAGACTGCCGACAGAAGCGGAGTGGGAATACGCAGCCCGGGGAGGAACTTCAACCGAGTTTTTCTGGGGAGATAAAATAGATAATGATTTCGTCTGGTATTTTGGAACCTCTGACTATCAAACCCATCCTGTCGGATTAAAAAAACCCAACCCTTTTGGTCTATACGATATCCTTGGTAATGTCTGGGAGTGGGTGGATGATTGGTTTTCCAATGACTATTTCAAGACAAGTCCGATCCAGAATCCCAAAGGTCCGCCAACCGGTCGATTCAAGGTTAAACGGGGAGGTTCTCAGGCCAACTTAATAAGCCGCATCAAATCGCATACCCGTTACCGTGCCCCCATAAACAGGAGGCACTATATCAATGGATTTCGAATTGCCTTTTCCGCAGACAAAACCAATTGAATTCAATGTTAAAAGGCATTTTGAATCTGTCGCATCACAATGTCAAAACAACTTCAATCAACCAGCAATACCAACAACAAACCTTGGCCATTAGTTTACAATGTCCCACATAAAAATCTATGGTGTACGTTTTCTTTTCTTAATTTTATTAGCAACAGGTTTTTTAAATTTTGATATCCAGACCGCCGGATCTTCGGAAACCATCTTCGGCAAGATTAACAAAGTGAAACTGTATTCGGATCGTGCGGAAATTTATCGCGAGTTTTGATTATCTGCAGGTTGTCAAACGAACCTGAAGCACAGGGCACTTTAGACCGCAGGCAATTCAAAATAAAAAGTAGCCCCTTTACCGGGTTCACTTTCTACGCCGATACTTCCGCCGTGTTCCTCAACGATTCTCTGTGCAATAGCAAGCCCTAACCCCGAACTGCTTTCTCCTCCAGTGGGTTTTGCGCTCAGTTTTTGAAAATGCTGAAAAAGCTTATCCTTCTCTTCATGCGAAATGCCCGGGCCCTGGTCACGAACTTCAAAACGGACCCTGTCCTCCTTGCGGCTTAATTCTGCATAGATGGATTTTTCCGGGGGTGAATATTTCACCGCATTACTGAGAAGATTGTCCACCACCTGGCCCATTCGGTTGACATCGAATGAGAATTCAGGCATCTCCTCAAACTTTGAATTCAATGAGATATTTTTTTTGTCTGCCAGGATTTGCTGCAAATGGATTTTTTCTTCTACCAGCTTTTGCATAGAAGATATTTCGGGTTTTAATTTCAACTGTCCGCTTTCTATTACTGAAATATCCAGAAGATTGCTGATTAAATCGAGCATGTTTCCACTCACCGTTTTTATGGTTGTCAGAAACTCGTCACGGGTTTCTTCTTTCACCTGCCTGCCTTTTTCCAGCAGGTACACCGAAAACCCGCGGATGGAAGCCAATGGATTTCTCAAGTCGTGAGAGGCCATTCCCAGGAACTGGTTTTTCAAGTTATTCAGTTCCACCAGTTTTTTATTTGCACGGGTCACTTCTTCCGTGCGAACTTGAACTTCTTTTTCTACCACGCGAGTTCGCGATGCCATCATTTCCACGATAATGGAAAAAAACAAAGCGACTGCGAAAATTCCTGATCCAACGAAAAAGGCATTGTTGATATTAGGACCGCCCCGAAACTCATCGGTCACCTGCCAAACCAGGAACCAGCGCTTGTTGGCAACATTGACTATATTGGTGATTTCCATGTCGGGGTTTTGGAGAGGTTTTCCATACAAAAGGTTTTTCTCTTTCAACTCAACATCTCCATATATGGAGAGATTCATTCCTTCGGGAATATAGGGTTTGACCATTTGCTCTATCATTTCACTGATTCGGTAAATACCCAGGACAAACCCTTTAAAGAATTCCCTTCTCTCTTCAGGGCGGGAGTATTTCTTACCCCCATTATAAAAAGGAGCCAACATCAAGAGGTCGGATCTTGACATGGCGTTGGGCACATTCCCGAAATTTGAAACAGCAACGGGGTTGCCGGTGTCCCGGGCCCTGTTAGAGATTTCGAAAAGCTTTTTATCACCTTGCAGGTCAAATCCCAATGCATGTTCATTTTCGGATAAAGGCTCGGCATAAAGCACCGGAAGATATTCCTGTTTCGGCTGTGGGGAACCGAAAATTTTAAAATTGGGGTAGCCCATCGACTGAGTGATAGACTCAAACCCTTCTTTCTCAGGGTGGGCTACCAAAGGAATCCATTCAAAAGCCTGGATAAAGGGATGGTTTTCCAACAGGGGTCCTATATAGACCCCAAATTCCTCCCGCGTTACATATTCGGAAGAGTTGTAGAAAGAAATAATTCCGAGCAATTCTCTTTTGACGACCTCCAACTCACCGGTCAGGATAAGGGTGTCTTCAAGAACCTCCTGTTCAAGTTCATCGAACCAGAGCCTGTGCTGTCGGTCCAAAAGCATTCCAAAACCGACGGCGGCAAGAATCAAACCTGAAAAAAATATTATTTTTGTTTGCCTGGCTAGAGTCTTCAAATTTTTATCCGCTATTTATTCCAACGGGTTTTTATTATAAAAGGTTATCCAAATATTAACTCCTGTTTTTTTAATGTTTGAGCTACAATCATTATTCATTTTATTCCACATTTCCAGTGATCTAATGGCAAACGAATTAATATTTATAGTCGATGATGATGCCCCCCTGCGATTACTTGTCAAAACGCTTCTTGAGGACCATGGTTACACCATCCGCGATTTCGGTGATGGACGGTCTTTTCTGGAAAATCTCGATGAAAAACCTTCCCTGGTACTGCTCGATGTCATGATGCCCGGCCTGAACGGAATTGAAACTTTAAAACAGGTTAAAACCCTTCATCCGGAAATTCCCGTAATTATGCTCACCAGCGTGGACAAGGTAGAAACAGCGGTCGAAGTGATAAAGTTAGGAGCTTATGACTACCTGCTAAAACCTATTGATGAACCGCGTCTGTTCACCTGTATTGAAAATTCTCTTAGACAAAAAAACCTGACCCAAAAAGTTCATCATCTGCAAAAAGAGGTCGATCGCCTGCAGGGCAAAGATGGGATCATTGGAAAAAGCCGGGCTCTTGCTGAAATCATGAAGAATGTAGAAAAAGTGGCTTCGAGCAATGCCGGGGTGCTGATTCTTGGTGAAACAGGCACCGGGAAAGAAGGAATCGCAAGAGCCATTCACCGTGCCAGTCATTTTTCCAAAGGGTCCTTCGTAGACATCAACTGCGGGGCGATTCCCGACACCCTTCAGGAAAGTGAATTGTTCGGATATAAAAAAGGGGCTTTCACCGGGGCCACCGAATCCCGGCCCGGAAAGCTGGAACTCGCCGAGGGAGGAACTCTCTTTCTTGATGAAGTTGCTGAAATGAGTCCCGCAACTCAGGCCAAACTGCTGCGTTTTTTACAGGAAAAATGTTTTGAGCGTGTGGGGGACACCCGAAAAATTGAGGTTCACACACGCATCATTGCAGCGACCAATAGGAATATAAAGGATTTAATTAAAACAAATGAATTTCGGGAAGACCTTTATTACCGGCTTGCTGTTTTTCCCATTGAGTTGCCCCCCTTGCGGGCAAGAAAAGAAGATATTCCCCTTCTCTGCAACCATTTCCTGTCTAAATACGAAACCGAGTTGAAAAAACAGGTGACGTCCATCAGCGATGAAGCGATGCAATGCCTGCAGGACTATTCGTGGCCGGGAAACATCCGGCAACTGGAAAACACCATTTACCGTGCCATGATCTCCACCTCTTACGATTCTATCGATATCGATTGTTTGTCAGAGGAGATATTGGAAGGATCGGTTGATTACCAGAGTTCTTCTCCCGCACCAGAAGAGGTGAATGATACCCCTGTCGATTCCGTCACCCCGTTTCACGATGTAGTGAAGCAAACACTTGCGGAGGCCCTCAGGAAAACCGATGGAAATATCCCAAAGGCCGCAAAAGCATTGAGTATCAGTCGCAGCACTTTCTACCGTATGATAAAAAAATACAACCTCAACTGATCCCATTCCGGCACTCAAATCAGTCCCATTTTGGGATTTTTCCGTCCCGGTTTGGGACGGCCCCGCCACTTAATCCAATCCGGATTCAAACACTGAAATCTTTAACTATTAATTTAAAAAGCCTTATAGGAATTTTTATTTTGTTTTTCTTCGCTGGCACACTCCTTGCTATTTAAAAGGTTAAGGATACGGAAGGAAGGCACGTCTGTTTAACCTCAAGAAAAAAGCAAGCAGCGGCCAAACGAATCGCCTTCCCCGTAGGCCGCACTCGGGACCGGGACAGGCCTCCTATCCCGGTCTCGTACAAACCTTAAAAAGGAAGGGGAAGATCATGAAAAATCTAAAATGGGCATTATTAACCGGCGTATTAACCTTGGCACTCACCACGCATGCATTTGCAAAACAGGCAAAGTATGAGGAAATGGAAGTTAAAAACGGTGGAAGTATTTCCGGTAGCGTTTTATTCAAAGGAGAGGTTCCCCCTCCCATCATGGAAGATTTGAGCAAGGGAAAAAACGCGGAATTTTGTGCCACTCACCCCGACACAAAGGAAGGTGGAATTCGACCGCGCCAGAAAGTTCAGGTCAAGGATGGAAAACTACAAAATGCGGTGATCCTGATCGAGAACATCAACAAGGGAAAAGCCTGGGCAAATGAAACAATCAATTTCGATTTCAACCAGTGTGACATCTTTCCCAAAGTCACGGTCGTTCGCAAAGCTCCGAAAGGAGTCAAAAAGGACCTGGTTACAGTGACCAATCAGGACGACAACATCCTGCATAATCCTCATGGTTATTCCGTGAAGGGAGCTAACAGGAAGACCCTGTTCAACAAGCCATTGCCTTCCAAAGGGTCTGTTGCCGATGTGACAAAATCACTCAAGCGCTTCAAACCCAAAAAGGATTCTCATTTCTTCCTGCAATGCGACCAGCATAACTTCATGGAAGCGGATGCCAGAATCGTATGGAATCCTTATTACAGCGTAAGCAATGACAAGGGAACTTTCACCATTCAGGATATCCCTGCAGGAAAATATAAAGTTACCGCATGGCATCCTTATGTCGGACAAGTAACCCAGGAGGTCACGGTGGCAGATGGTGGAAAAGCAGATACGAATTTTGAATTGGCAATGAAATAAATAACAGAACTTTTAAAGAGGAGAACAACAATGAAACGTTACGGAATAATACTGGTAGCAGCAATCGTCTCTCTCGCTTTCACTACCTCTTCCTGGGCAGACTGTCCACAGCCCAGGAAGACCAGGTCAGCCCCGGCCAATATCGCTTCCAAGGACATGACGGGGCAGGCTAACGCGGCGAATGGGAAAAAGCTCTACACCAAAACGGCAAAACCTCTGGCTTGTAAAATGTGCCATGGTGATAAAGGAGATGGAATGGGAAAACTGGGTAAAGCCCTTAACCCAAAACCACGGAATTTTACCTGTTCCGAAACCATGAAAGACATTTCAGCAGGTCAAATGTTTTGGATTGTCAAAAACGGTTCAGCCGGCACAGGTATGGCGGCCCACGGAAAGACTTTAAAGGACAAGGAAATCTGGGATGTGGTTAAATACATCCGGGAAACCTGGGTCCATTAAGCTAAAAATCAATTTAAAATAAGAATCGATGGAGAAGTGGGGGCAGATTTAATCTGTTCCCGCTTTTTTATTTTTTTGGTTTAATTTTTCCAGCTCATATTTTTTTATAAGACCCTCCACCTTTTGATTAAACTCTGCTGACTGGGAAATTTCTCTTCCCCATTGACTGCCAACCACCCCTGCCTCACGACTTATTTCAGGCATCTTTTTTTTCCATTCTTCCCAAAAAGGCGTTTCAAACATTTCAATAAGCTTCTTCACCGTTTCATGCGACATATGCTTGTCATAAACGGGAATGACCCGGGCAATCAACTCATTCATTTCCTTTTCCCCAACCAGTTGATTGAACTCCTTCCAGAATTCATCCGGAACTTTGGGAAATGTACCTGAAATCATAATGGACACAGAGTTCATAAATGTATCCTGCATATAACTCAACTGCCTCAATATCCCTGATACTTCCAACAGTTTTTTTATATCTTTTTCTTTTTCTGATTCAGAAAAAGCCGGGGCCACGCCCGCCAAAAGGAAAAACAGCACCAGCCAGACAAGACTTTTATTCTTTTTAGATAATTTCATCGACCCCTCTAAGTTTATTTAAGCCAAAGATTATCATGCCGTAACACACAGGTACACCAAATAATATTAAAACTGTCTCTTGACGAAACGACTAACTGGATTTAGCCTGTTATACTTTATTGGTCAGAACCCTGTATTTATGAGCATGGACAGAAAAAAAGCAGAAGCTTCAAAGAAAAATCTTCAAAATGCTGATTTAAAAAACACAGATCTTCAAGAAGCCGACCTTAGTGATGGGGTTTTGATTGAAGCTTGTCTTGAGAATTCCAATTTATCTGAAGTGGACTTTTGCGGCGCAGATTTAAGTGGCGCAAGCCTTTTAAATGCCCGGCTCCACCGTACCGTTTTATACCGCTGCCGGGCCAAGGAAGCTGACTTTTCAAAAGTGGTCTTAACTCAGGCAAACCTGGTCGAATCCAACTTCAGCTCTGCCAAATTTAATAATTCGAACCTTAAAGAATCAAACATAGAAGGTGCTAACTTAACCGACACTCAATTCATAAACGCCAATTTAAGCGAAGTTAATTTAACCGGGGTGTTTCTGGCAAATGCAAACCTGTCGGGAGCCGATTTAACCAATTCAGAACTCATTGCCGCAGACCTTGCCGGGTGCGACTTCTCAGAAGCGAACCTGGAAAATGCCTACCTCAATCATGCCGATCTTTCCCGGGCAAACCTTAAATCAGCGAAAAACCTGACCCGCGATCAGGTCGAAACGGCATTTATCAACAAAGAAACTTTGCTTCCTGATTCCATCCCCCTTCGCTGGATCTCAAATACCGAATACGAATTTGAATGAGCTTGTCCGCCCTGTTTAAAAATCATCGATCCAGACTTTTTATTTTCTTCCATAATTTTTTAGCCCTTTCCAGTTGGGATCCGTTGTCGATTTCGGCCCAAAGGAGGTCTGCGATCTTTAAATATCCTAAAGACTCTTTTTCTGTAAAGGTTGTAAAACCATCCATATCGTAACTGATCATTAAATCCGATTTGAAGACCTCTTCGGCCTTTTGAATTAAATTCATGTAAAAATCAAAGCTTAATCGAGATATACCGACAAACTCCCCAGTCACTGAATTTAAATAACTCTTTTCCTTTGAAATTTTTTTGACCCAATCTCCTTCTGCTTCAACATAGACTTCATCTCCGGCTCCCGTATTTCCAGATATTAAAATTGAATTTTTAAATGGAAAATTCAGCAGCTCCCTGATGGCCCTGATCTCAAAAATAAGATCGGATTCCAATAGAATGCAATCCTGTTTAATGAGGTTTCGCGCGCACCATAAGGAATACATGGTACCCGTCTCTGAAAATTTTTCGTTTCGGACCGTTGTAATTTGCGAATATCGGGAGCGCAGGTTCTCATAATACTCATCCATGAACCCGGTCACAATAATTATATCTTTGATTCCGCAGGCCAAAAGGTTTGCAATGGAATTTTCAATAATAGGTTTGTCGTCTTCAATAGAAATAAATCCCTTGGGAATTCCATTATTCAATTCCTTCAGGCGCACCCCCATACCAGCTGCAAGGATTACGGCTTGTTTAATGTGATTTTTCATAAGTGGAGTTTCGTGGGTCTGCTATTGGGGCCTTTCCTACAGGTGTTTAATCGTTAGCAAATCGCAAAGCCAGCGCAAAATCCTCTAAACCACCCTTTTGGTCTACTGCCGCAATCTCATTGCAGCTATCCCGCCTATCAATCTATTGTTCAGTTAGAGAAGAATCATCCATTTGTTCCCTTCCTCTACAGTAAAATCAAACTGAACACCACCTCCATTGGCGTAGTAATCTATAATTCCAGATTTCCAATTGTCAAATGTAATGCAGTGACTATCAGGATTCAAACGGACCTCTTCTTCAGTGCAGAATCGTGCTCTACGGAATTCAACAGGGATACTGAAGGCCCATATATTCACGAGCATGACAAGGAATAAGAGGTATTTTCCAGCACCAGTCCCGTCAGTATCGACGTCTGGATTAGACCCCCCACTCATTTGCACAACTGTTGTGTCAATGGCGGGCATTCTCATGCTACTACTGTTGCCAATGAGTTCCTTCCATGGTTGCTGGTTGGATACAACTGCATCCTGAAGATGAACACGTTCACCTGAAACATTCTATTTGCATCATTAATGTTTCAATGTTGCAAGACGGACCACACATGCGATTCGCTTTGCAATTGGGGCTCTCAACGTTCAAATCTGATGCTTGAAAATGCCAAACATGCTAAAAAACATGCCAATGGGCTGAAAATTGCAATGTCCAAATGTTAATGTTAATGTGTTGCATATAAAACAAGTGCTTTTGTATCTGCAATTGAAAATAGACAAGGTTTTAAAATTGCATGTCTTGAAGAAATTGCATTTAACAACAAATGGATTGATAAGAAACAACTAATTAGAGCCATAAAATTTTATGGAAATTGCTCTTACTCAGATTATATAAAAAAACTTATTTAAATAAACTTTTAAAAATGAGAATTAAAAAGACTAAATTTAAAGGACTTGTTATTTTAAATGGTGTTAGACATCAAGATCAAAGAGGGTATCTTAGAGAATTAGTAATAGAAAAATTGATCAAAAAAAAATTCAAGTTTCAAATAACTTCTTTATCAAAAAAAAATGTTTTAAGAGGTTTACATTTTCAAGTTAGAAAACCTCAAGGAAAATTAATTTCGGTCTTAAAAGGTGAAATATTTGATGTTGCAGTGGACCTACGAAAAAATTCAAAAACCTATGGAAAATATTTTTCAATAAAATTGAGTGAAAAAAATTGCACTTCAGTATTTATACCACCTGGATTTGCTCATGGCTTTT
>WAIB01000002.1 GCA_009873655.1 Nitrospinota bacterium
AAATCACCACTCGAAGAAAAGGAAGCAGAGCAGCAGAACAAAGAAAAACAAATGCAGAAAGGCGCGGAGAATAAGTCTAACGTAACTACAGACGATAAGGTGAACAAAGCAGTTGGTGACAAAAAACCATCAGGTCAAGTAAAGACAGAAGTCAAACAGGCAGACACCAAAGCCAAAGATTCCAAAACCGCTGCTCCAGAAAAGAAACCTCTTGCCAAAAAGGAGGAGAAGAAGCCTCCGCCGAAAAAGTCTGAAAAGTCTGAAAAGGCTGAAAAAGGGGGGAAGGATAAATCTCCGCCACAAAAAAAGGAGGAAAATAAAAAATCCGGCTTTAACTTCTGAAGAACGATACTCCATATTTTTTTAAACGCTTGTTCCGACCGATAAAGTTTGCTTTCACCCTGTCATTAAATTCAACAGGTTTAGAAATGATTCATTTCTTTGAGTTCTTCACCATAATCCGTTTGGCTTTTGCTGAACGGAATGGGACCATCGGGGCTGCCTTCAATAAACTGCTTTACCCTGGGGTCATTACTGTTTTTGATTTCCTCCGGGGAACCGGAAGCAATTATTTTTCCCTTGAATAACATGATGATTTTATCAGAAATCCTCATTGCGCTTGGAATTTCATGCGTCACTACCACGGATGTGATTCCCATTTTCCTGCTCAGGCCGATAATGAGTTTATCTATGACACCAATGGATATGGGATCGAGCCCCGCGGAGGGTTCGTCGTAGAAAACGATTTTTGGGTCTAAGGCAATGGCTCTTGCTAAAGCAATGCGCTTGATCATCCCCCCAGAAAGTTGCGCGGGTTTGAGATGCTCGGCTCCTCTTAATCCCACCATTTCTAATTTCATTTTTACCATTATCTGGATTGTGCTTTCGTTCAGGTCGGTGTGTTCACGCATGGGAAGAGCGACATTGTCTTCAACCGTCAGGGAGTTGAACAAGGCCCCGCTCTGAAACATAATGCCGAATTTTTTTCTTACCCCGTTTGCGGCTTCTCCTTTAAGCTGGCTGACTTCTTCGCCATCGATCCAGATTTCTCCGGAGTCGGGAGTGTAGGCTCCAATAAGGTGTTTCAAAACGGTACTTTTCCCGCTACCGCTACCGCCGATGATGGAAGTGATCTGGCCTTTTTCCATTTTGGCGTTGAAGTCATCCAGAACGACCAGACGCTTTTCGCCTTCACCAAAAGATTTTTTGAGATTTTTTATTTCTATCATCAGAATACAAAGAAAAATAAAGATGTAAAAACCAAATCCGCAACGATCACCAGGATCATCGAAACCACGACCGATGTGCGGGTATTCTGCCCTACTTTTTCTGCGCCCCCTTCAATGATGAAAGCCATGTAACTGCCAACCATAACTATAATGACCGCAAACACACCGCTTTTTATCAGCCCGGTGACAACATCTTTTATCTCCATGGCATCGAGGGAGTTATTCACATAAACGACCGGATCGATTCCCAGTGTGGTGACGCCAATCAGAAAACCTCCAAATATTCCCATGAGGTCTGCCATGATGGTCAGGCAGGGCAGCATGATCAAAAGCGCAAGGAACCTGGGTGTGATCAGAAATTTGACCGGATCCAGGGCCATGGTTTCCAGTGCCAGCACTTCGTCGGAGACTTTCATGGTCCCCATTTCCGCCGTGAACGCAGCTCCCACGCGACCTGCCATAACCAGGGCAGTCATCAAAGGCCCCAGTTCTCTTAAAATGGCTACACCAACGAGGGCGCCGACAAATTCCAAAGCACCCAGACGGTTGAGCTGATGCGCAGATTGAAAAGCCAAAATGACACCGATTAAAAATGAAACCAGGAATACAATGGTGGAAGACTTTACGCCTACCTCTTCCATTTGTGTCCACACGGGACCCCACTTATTCGGTTTTCCTTTTAACGGTTCTATGAAAGTGCAATATAGAGTGGAGCGGGTCAGGTAATAAAGGCCGCTGATTTCCCTGAAAAAGTCTGCGGAAGCATCGACAAGCCCAAACCCTCTTCTGCCTATGAATCCAAAAAATAACCTGACCATATTTTTCCCCGATACGCACCTTTTCGCGAGGTAAGCAATATCATGCAAACCATCATCAAGAAGAGAAAAAATTATTTTCTGCCGTATCTCGCCTTTTGCCTGCCAAGGTTAGTTGACCAGGGCTTCTTCTTTTGTGTCGAAAACTTCAAATACGGTTAACAGGCGTGCGATCTCGAACACATCCTTGACTCCGGGTGTCAGGGAGACCAGCCGAAACTTATTTTGACTGCTGTGGCTCCATTGCAGTCCTTCGACCAGGGTTGCGATTCCAGAGCTATCGATGCAGGAGACCCCTGATAAATCAACAATGATGGCTTTATTATTTGCCTGGAACAAGGGGGTTAAAGTGTCGCGGGCTTTTTTCGAGGAGCTCATGTCGATGTCACCCTTTACTGATACGGTTACCTTATCGTCAGAGTGGTGCTCTAATTTCAACTCGATACTCACTCTTTGTTTTTCTCCTGAACCGAAGTCAACTCGCCTTTTAAATTTTTAACCATGGTTAGCAAAGTGCCTTTTGCTCTTTCCGTGCAGTAACTGACATCATCCATGATTTCGTTTATGAAATGAGTGCCCAATCCACCCGGTTTTATTTGATCTAGACAACGAGGCATGATCTCGCTGCTGTCGCACTGCTTTCCATAGTCCCTGATCTGGACCTTGAAATCTCGCTCATCTATATAAAATGTGGCCTCGATGGGTTCTTCACAAGGGCCTTCATAACTATGTTTAATAATATTCGAGCAGGCTTCATCGACGCATAAAATGAGACGCATTGCAGTTTCGTTAGGAACTTCATGGTAATCTAAAAGTTCCTGAAGAACTTTTCGTATCAAACCCAGATACTTTGGGTGACTGGGTATAGAAAGTTTTATAGGTTGGGCCATACGGCTTTTACATGGTTTATATTTAAGCTGACAGTATACCTCAAAACCCCACTATTTCAACCATATCACTGGCATACCACGCGTAGCAATACACAATGGAAATAGGGTTAAAGCAGATGCCTGATTTGTCTGATCAGGCTTTTTTATTTTTGGTTTTTTTTATCACCGGGGAAAAGCGGATTCTAAAAAATCAGAATTTGAAAACAATTTTTGGGGGAAGAAGTTATTCCTTTAAATTAAGCATTTTCAAAGTTAAAATAGAAAATAGGTCAGACCCAACCCAGGCAGGGGAGAAAATAATGGCATAAAAGGATGTATGGCCGTTAAACTATTGGCCTGTTTGCCCGTTCCCGGGTGGTAATTAACTTTATCAGGTTTACTGGATATGATAAGAAAGCAAAACCTGAATAAAAACTGGTCTGATTTAGGCTCGGTTTTAACGGACTCCTTACCGGAAAATTTACAAAAAGATCAGAAAGAATGGTGGGGTTATCAATGGAATCTTACCGTTGGGGAAGAAATTTCAAGAATATCTTCAATTGAGAAGATCGTTCAGGGGGTTCTTCATGTGCGGTTGAAAAGTGGTGAATGGTTACCGGCGCTGGAAAGTTTGAAGGAAAAAATTATTTGCGAATTAAATAGTCGGGCTGGAAAACAGCGTGTTAAAAAAATTAAAATAGTAGTCTAGCCGCTCAATTATAGAATGGAAAAAATGATAAAAATTTTGAGGAAGGAGTCAATGGGTAATCTCTTTTCATTAAATTTTAGGGTGAAGGGCCAATGGCCTGCGTTAAATCTTCTGGTCTCCGGATTTATAATTTTATTCCTTGCCAATTGTTCTACGGTCAATACCCAAATGGAGGAGCGATCAGAAAATTTAGATCTTTCCCTGTCTTATGCAGCGAAAATGTATGAGCAGAAAAGGCAACATTCACAAAATCTGGAAGGCAAAGATCCCCGGGCTTATTTTCATTATTTAATGTCCCTGGAGGCTGAAAAGAAATTTCAGTTTGAAGTGGCAGCTTCTCATTATAAAGAGATCGTAAAATACGATCCCGAAACAGAAAAGTTTTTTGAAAAGCACGTGCGCCTGCTGTTGCGTACCGGCCAGTTTGATGAAGCGGTTAAAGTCGGACAAGAAGCCTTGAAGCGGTTTCCCAAAAATAAAGCCATCCATATGGATCTGGGAGACATTCTGGCCAGCCAGGGGAAAGTGGACTCCGCAATTTACCACTATGAAAGCGTAAGCCAAATCCACCCGAAAAATCCGCGGGCTATTTTCCTGAAAGGAACCGTGTTAGAAAGTCAGGGTAAATGGGACCAGGCGAAAGATATGTACCGGAAGGCTGCCAAATTGGAACACAACAATCCGTTAGGGCAGTTTTACCTTGGCAGGGCTTTATTGCAAAGTAATGAGTTGGAGGAAGCCGAAAAGAGCTTTCAAATGGCGGTTATATTAAAGCCTAATTTATTGCAAGCTCGAAAATACCTGGCCTGGGTTTATGAGCGATTAGGAAAACCCGAGGAAGCTCTTAAAGAATACAGCCTCTTGATAAAACTGAAACAGGATAATCCGTTTATAAAGAAGCGCATTGAAAAAATTCAATTTGCCTCTGACCCCTCCTATAAAAACGAAATTTCAAATCACAGCGGAATTCCTGAGGAACTGTCGAAACAGCCGAACGTCCATATGAGAATCGCCGCTATTTATTTTGAAGAGACTCTGTATTTAAGGGCGTTAGACGAGTTTCAGCTGGTTCTGGTCGCCGATGACCATAAGGATCCTCATGTGCTTATGGCGCGGATATACGAAAACCAGGGGCGGTTGGACAAGGCCATCAAGGAGTTTGAAATCCTGAGGAAACTGGAGCCGGAGTCCATGGACATCCTGCGTTATGCGGCACGTTTATACCACCTGGCTGACCAAACGGATTCAGCTATTGAGCTTTTGAAAACTGCCGCGGAAAAGGAACCCGAGAATGATCAAATCTACCATTCCCTGGCCCTTGCATATATGTCCAAAAAAGAAAACGAAAAAGCGGTAGAAAGTATGAAGAAAGCATTGGCTCTCAATCCCAAAAAGGATTCCTATTATTTTGAATTGGGCGCTTTGATGGAAAAAACAGGGGATTTTAAAGGCGCGATTGAAAATATGAGGCAGGCTATAGAAATAAATCCACTGCACTCCAACGCTCATAATTTTTTAGGATATATATATGCGCTTGAAGGCCGAGACCTGGACCGCGCTCTCGAGCACCTGACAAAAGCTCTCACCATTCAACCTCGCAACGGTTACTTTTTAGACAGTCTTGGATGGATCTATTTCAAAAAAGGCGAGTCGGAAAAAGCCCTGGCTCAAATTCAAAAAGCTTTGATTTATACCGAACCGGATCCCGTACTTTATGACCATCTTGGCGACATTCTGTTTTCTCTGAAAAATTATGATGAAGCCAAAGGAGCCTGGAAAAACAGCCGGTCTTTGACGCTTCATCAAAAAGGAGATCTGGGAGGAGAAATGCCCAACCCGCAAACCCTCCAGGAAAAAATCGAAAAAGCAAAAAAACTCATCCAGCAAAGTTACTAACATGGCTGCCCCTTTGCGGAAGGATAATCGGGGAAGAATTTCACCTGACGCCTGAGGCAAAATTACCTTATTAAAGCGTGGTTTTTTGTTTATGAAGGATAGATTTTTTTACTCCTGTCGGTTATTCCAATCCGTAAAGCAGGGAATCCGTTCCGACTTTAAGGATATCCATAAAAGAAAATTTCTTTTTGCTTTCTACTTTATTTTTTTCTTTCTGGGAGCATGCCAGACTTCCGTTGAAAAAGTCCCTCCGCATTTTTCAAAGGAAACCATTTCTCCGGAATATATATTTAACAGGCTCCAGGCCCGCGCGAATAAAATTTATAGCGTTAAATCATTTGCGCGCACCACCTTTATTGGCAAAGAAGTTAAGCAGTCCTTCCGCCAGACTCTGGTATTGCAGGCGAACCGATCTATTCGTGTAGATACTTATGGGTTATTTGGCCAGGCCATGGGGGTTTTTATTAGAACTTCAGGAGGTATGGAATTCCTGGATCCTTCAAAAGGCAGAATTTTTTCCGGACCGGATGTTAAGCGCCTTTTGCGGAAACTACTTGGAACTCAGATTGATTTTCGAGAGCATTTAAGAATTTTTGTCGGGCATATCCCCCACTTTGAGTTTCTCAAAGTAAAAAACTCCAGATTGAGTTCAGACAACACCCGATATATTATTCAGGCAAAAGATATAAAACACAGCGGAGAAGTCATTCTGAATATAGATACCCTGACATTGTTGCCCTTGGAAATGACTCGAATAGAAGAAGGGCAAAAGCGGTATTTTGTAAAATGGCAGGACTACGAAAAAATCGGCTCCATAGATTGGCCGCATCTGGTCACCCTCGAATTCCCCGGTAGAGAGGAATTAATAAGGATCAAATATAAGGACCCGATTTTAAATGCGAAAATCGATCCGGAAACATTCAAATTGATACCTGCGGTTTCCCCCGAGTAAAAATGACCCCATCCAAAAAACTGAAATTTAAAACCCCCGCAAAAATAAATTTAGGACTTCATATTCATAAAAAAAGGGAGGATGGATTCCATGAACTGGAGACCCTTTTTCAAATGGTCGCATGGTTCGATGAAATAGAGATGGAAGAAACCTCCGAAAAGGTCGAGTTGTTTTGCGATACACCTGGTGTTCCTAACGATGAAAATAATCTTGTTATGAAGGCGGTGCGGGTTCTCCAGAACCGGTTCCCCGAAAAATGCGGAGGAGTAAAAATCAGACTTAAAAAAAATATTCCATTTGGAGCGGGACTGGGAGGTGGAAGTGGAAATGCCGCCGGAACTTTATTGGCTCTAAACCATTTATGGGATCTGAATTTACCCCGAGAGGAATTGACCCAAATGGCTTCCAGTCTGGGCTCAGATGTCCCCTTTTTCCTCATGTCCCCATGCGCGATTGGAAGGGGAAAAGGGGAAATTCTGGAACCGATTGAAAATCCAATTAGTTTTTATATTTTAATGATTTACCCAGGATTCCCCATCGCCACACCCTGGGTTTACGGGAATCTAAAATTGAAGTTGACAAAGGCCGAAAATAATATTAGCATTTTGACCAATTTTTTAATGCGCTCGGAGTTTGCCCAGTTGGGGGCAGCCCTTTATAACGACTTGGAACTCGTTGTTATTAAAAGGTATCCGGAGATTTTACAGATTAAAAATGAGCTGCTGAGCTTGGGGGCTGAAGGTGCGCTCTTGTCGGGAAGTGGTTCGACTGTCTTTGGAATCTTCGAAAATCCCGAAATCGCAAAAAAAGCGTTGGCCAGATTTACTGGGGAAAAGTACAGGGTGTGTCTGGCTAAAAGCATCACTCGCTTTTCTGAATTTTTTCCTGAAGAAATGTTACCGGCTTTTTAACGATGGCCTTGTCATTGTAAAAAGCTTTTTTGTCTTGACCCCTTTAAAAACCCCTTGCGGGGAATTGAATTTTTGATGGTGAGGTTTTACCTCCATGGGGCGTCGTCAAGTGGCTAAGACACAGGATTTTGATTCCTGCATTCGGAGGTTCGAGTCCTCCCGCCCCAGCCAGATTTTTTTAAGGATGCTGAATGTTTTCCAGCGATAATAGGCGTGTACTGGTTTTTTCCGGTCGAGCTAATCAGAAACTAACGGAAGAAATCTGTGACTACATGGATGTTCCGCTAGGGAAAACCGTGATTCGTGATTTCTCGGATAAAGAGATTTATGTGCGAATCGAAGAAAATGTTCGTGGGGGAGATGTGTTTGTTGTTCAGTCAACATGTTTCCCGGGTAATACAAATTTAATGGAATTGCTGATTATGATCGACGCTTTACGTCGGTCTTCGGCAAAAAGAATCACGGCTGTTATTCCTTATTACGGCTATGCTCGTCAGGATAGAAAAAACGAGCCCAGGGTACCCATTACATCCAAGTTAGTTGCGGATCTGGTGGTTACGGCGGGGGCGGATCGGGTCCTGACGGTCGATCTGCATGCAGGGCAGATTCAGGGGTTTTTTAATATTCCCGTGGATCATTTATTCGCCATAAATGTTTTGATCGATTACATAAAAGAGCAGAAACTGGAAAACCTGATCGTAATTTCACCCGATGCGGGTGGGGTGGAAAGAGCACGGGCCTATGCAAAACGCCTGAACACCTCTTTGGCGATCATCGACAAGCGCAGGGATATTCCCAATGAAGCCAAGGCGATGAATATCATTGGGGATGTAAAAGGAAAAATAGCAATTATCGTGGACGACATGATCGATACAGCGGGAACTTTGATGGAGGCGACGGATGCCCTGCTGGGAGCAGGTGCAAAAGAAGTGCATGCCTGCTGTTCCCATCCGGTCTTGTCGGGACCCGCAGGAGACCGTATTGCGAATTCACCCATTAAATCGGTGGTGACAACCAATACGATTCCTTTAAACGGGCAATTGGAAAAAAACCCGAAGATAAAAGTGTTGTCTGTTGCGGCCCTCCTGGGGGAAGCAATTTTAAGAATTCATCAGGAGACCTCTGTCAGCTCTTTGTTTGATTCTGCAAAGGAGTAAAAAAGAGGTTTGAATCCCATAGTATTCATTACATTGATCGGAGTTAAGAATGTCAGTTTTAACAGGAAAAATCAGGGAACCAAAAGGGAAATCGGCCGCACGGAAACTGAGGACTGATGAATGCGTCCCGGCGGTTTTATACGGGCTCAAAGACAATGTCAGTCTGTCTGTAAACCCAAAAGAACTAAACAAGCTGATTGAAGCAAAAGGGCGGAATGTGCTGATCGAACTGCAGGTCGAAGGCGATTCTGCTGAAAACAGAAACGTAGTTCTAAAAGAATTTCAAACTCATCCTCTTAAACAGGGCCTGGTCCATGTTGATTTTCTTGAAATCGATGTCACGAAAAAGATCAAGGTAAAAATACCTGTTTTCCTGGTTGGTGCTTCTCCAGGGGAAAAACAGGGGGGCCGCGTAAATCACATTATTCGTGCATTGGAAATTGAAAGTCTGCCCAAAGATATTCCGGAAAAACTGGAAGTGGATATGAGCGGGGTGGAATTGAACCAGATGATTCATGTTTCGGATTTGGATCTTGGGGAAGCGGTTACCATCTTGAATGACCCTAACGAGGTGGTGGTCAATTGTCACCTCGAAAAAGTCAAAGAAGAAAAACCTGAAGGTGAAGAGGTTGAAGAAGGGGCGGAGGATGCGGCTCCCGCAGAATCTAAAGATGATGCCGGGAAGAAAGAGGACGGTTAAAATTTACTGTGTTTTTGATCCTGGGCCTGGGCAATCCCGGGCCGCGTTATGAACTGACACGACATAATGCGGGGTTTCTTGTACTGGAAAATCTCGCTGATAAATATAAAATCAAGCTGTCTCAACATAAGTATCGTTCCCTTTACGGAAAAGGGGAAATTGATGGGCTTCCGGTTATTCTCGCAAAACCGATGACCTACATGAACGAAAGCGGAAAAGCAGTCAAAGCTCTGATTTCGGCTTTCAATCTTTCCCTGGAACAAATTCTGGTTACACATGATGACATTGACCTTCCGCTTGGAAAAATAAAAACCAAGTTCAAGGGAGGCGATGGAGGTCAATTGGGAATTAGATCGACCATTGAAACTTTGCGAAACCGGGAGTTTTGCCGGGTACGCATAGGGGTCGGCCGCCCTGAAAACAGAGAGGACATTGTTGATTATGTTTTGTCCCCTTTTGCTGAAGAAGAGTCAGGGCTGTTAAATGAAGTAATGGACAAAGCGGTGCATACAATAGAAGCGGCACTAATCGAACTCAATAAACGAAACAACCCTACGGAGGATTAAAAAGAATGTTATCGGAACACAAAGGAGAACTGGGCTTCATCGGTTTTGCCATGGTGGCATACCTGGTGATGGCTTCTTTTGACGCATCGCAAAATTTTGTATATTTGGCGGTCATTTTTGGATTTTTCGGACTCATCATTGCCTGGAAACTTTTTGAAGGTGTCGATGACGAATCGGCTGGAAATGAAAAAATGACAGAAATCGCGGACGCCATCCATGAAGGAGCAATGGTATTTCTTTCAAGGGAATATAAAATCCTCGGATACTTCATTGGCGGAATTTTTCTGCTCCTGCTCTTTTTAATTTCCATGCAGAAAGGTTTATGGATCGGTTTCTGGACAGCGGTCTCCTATGCCGTTGGCGCAGCGTGTTCCATGTTGGCGGGCTTCTTTGGAATGAACGCAGCGACTACCTCCGGCGTGCGCACCTCTCAAGCAGCTGTTGACGGGGGACAACCCAAGGCCCTTCTCGTCGCTTTCAACGGGGGAGCGGTAATGGGTCTTTGCGTGGCGAGCCTGGGACTTGTTGGGGTTGGCGGATTGTTCCTCCTTTTCGGTCGTGGCGACTCGTTTAGTGTCATCAGTGGGTTCGCCATGGGCGCCAGTTCTATTGCGCTGTTCGCACGTGTGGGCGGTGGTATCTATACCAAAACGGCAGACGTCGGCTCTGACCTGGTGGGTAAGGTTGAAGCGGGCATTCCCGAAGATGATCCACGCAACCCGGGTGTTATCGCTGATAATGTGGGTGACTGCGTAGGGGATACAGCAGGTCTGGGTGCGGATATTTTCGAATCTTATTGCGGATCCATGATTGCCGCAATTGTTATAGGCGCAAGCATGACGACCCTGCGCTTTGAATACATGGCCCTCCCGATAATGATCGCCATGGTCGGTTTGATCGCTTCCGTCATTGGTATCCGTGCGATGACAACCCTGGGAAGTATGGACCCTTCTGCGGCTTTGAGAAACTGTACTTTTATCAGCGCGGGCGCCATGTTGTTCGTGGCATTTTTCCTTATCAAGGTCATGGCGCTTCCATCCGGAGTGTTTATATCACTTCTGTTTGGTTGTCTGGCGGGTATTGGTATCGGTTTGATCACCGAATACTACACCGCGAGCAAACCTGTTGTTCGAATAGCGGAATCAAGTAATACAGGTGTTGCTACAGTAATGATCACGGGTTTAGCAGTCGCCATGGAAAGTTGTGTTATTCCCATACTCATTATGGGTCTGACCATTTATGTGAGTGCGGAAACCGCCGGCCTTTATGGGGTTGCGCTTTCTGCAGTAGGTATGCTGGCAACAGTAGGTATCACCATGTCGGTAGATGCTTACGGTCCCATCGCCGATAACGCCGGTGGTATTTCCGAGATGGCCGGATTGGGACCAGACACCCGTAAAATTACCGATGGTCTGGACCAGGTAGGTAACACGACCGCGGCTATCGGAAAAGGGTTCGCGATTGGTTCCGCCGCTTTAACCGCGCTGGCTTTGTTCGCGGCGTTTACCCAGGCTGCGAACATCGAATCTATTGATATTACAAAAACAAATGTGGTGATCGGTATGTTCCTCGGCGGTGTGGTTCCCTTTTATGTTGCCGCTTTGACCATGACCTCCGTGGGTAATGCCGCCATGACCATGGTGGAAGAGATCCGCCGCCAATTCCGTGAAATCCCCGGATTGATGGAAGGCACGGGAAAACCCGATAGCGCACGTTGTATCGACATCAGTACCCAGGCCGCGTTAAAAGAAATGATCGCGCCGGGTCTGGTGGCTTTCATCACTCCACTCGTTGTAGGTTGGATGCTGGGTGCCGAGGCATTAGGTGGAATGTTAATGGGTGCAACTCTGGTCGGGGTTCTGCTGGCGTTGTTCATGTCGAACGGCGGTGGAGCCTGGGATAACGCTAAAAAACACGTGGAAGCCGGAAACCTGGGTGGAAAAGGTTCTGAAGCTCACCATGCGACGGTAGTTGGAGATACGGTAGGGGATCCGCTGAAAGATACCTCCGGTCCCGCCATGAACATCCTTATCAAACTGATGTCCATTGTTTCGCTGGTTATGGCACCGTTTTTTCTCTAATAGTTTTAATTTTCATTCAAGGGATGGGGGAGTTTCCCCCATCCCTTTTTGTTTTCCGGGAGATGGTCCTTGTTGAAATTTGGCATCCACGATTTTATCAATGCCCAGCCGATTCTGGCTTCTTTGAGAGAAATGGGGGAGTGGATAAAACTGGATATCCATACGGATACCCCGGCCCGCCTCGCTGATCGATTGGGTTCCGGCGAATTGGACCTGGCCATGATCCCCGCAATTGAATATTTGAAACAGGCGGACCGCCTTCGCCTGTTGCCGGGAATTTCCATCGCGTCAAGGGACCAGGTTGGAACCGTTCTGCTGGTATCAAAATATTCCCTGAATGCAATTGAATCTTTGGCCATTGATAACCGGTCGCGCACTTCGGTAGCTTTATTGAAACTGATGTTTAAAGATGAATTCCCGCCGGACTTGAAATGGGTGGTTTGCGATCCCAGTCCGGAAATAATGTTGCAGGAACATGATGCGGCACTCATCATTGGTGATCCTGCTTTAGGTTTTAAAAAAGAAGGAACGACCGTATACGATCTCAGCGAAGAATGGTATCAGAGAACCGGAAAAACTTTTGTCCATGCCGTGATAGCCGCCAGAGAAGGTGTTGAGATTGGAGAACGCATCGTTGAGATATTTCGTCTCGCAAAGCAGGAAGGGTTGATGAAAATAACCACGATTGCACGGGCTCAAGCCCGAAAAAAGGGTTTTCCCGAAAATTTGCTGATTGATTATCTTAAAAATAAAATTCGTTTCAATCTGGGAGTGGAAGAATTAGACGGGTTGGGTTATTTCCAATCCCTTTGCCATTCAGCAGGATTGATCGAAAAAAAAATTCCCTTCGAATTCGCTTTCGATGAGGCAAATTCCTGAGCGCGTTCATCCCAGTGATTTCAATAGAAAATCTTTTCCCTTGGTAAACCCTTCTCTAATCAGTTCCCCTATTTTTTTCAGGGTGGTTTCAACGAAGTCCAGATAGGCCTGAACCGCTTCGCTCCTTTCAGCCGGATCTTCCGTCACCATCGTTTCTTCAATGGTTTCGGGTTTTGAAGAAGCCGCTGGAGCGGGTGCCATAACAGGTGGCGCAGATGGGGATTTCTCTTCTTCCGGTTTTTCTATTACAACCTCAGGTTCTTCTGTTTCAGCTTCGGGTATTTGGGTTTCCTCTTCGCGTACCGGGGTTTGAACTTCCGGTTTTTTTACCAAGGGTTCGTGCTCAGGCTCGACTTGTGTGGCATTACCGGAAATCTCGGCGGTGTCATTGGCAATTTCTTCATCGACCTCCGGTGCGGATACCACTTGAGAACCACTGACATGGTCTTCAACCGGGGAACGCGTATTTTTAATTTCTTTTTCAATTGGGGGTGTTTCCACTTGCTTTTGGACCGGAGACTCGGGCGTTTCTTTTTCCACTTCTGAAACCCACTTTTTAGAATTTTGAGGGGCCGGTTGGGGTTTTAACCGGGCCAGTTGTTGTTCAAGGGGTTTTAACAGAGGTTCTATTTGCTCTCTGATCCGGGGTGGAATCTGGTCGGTGTAATAAAGGTAGCCGCTCCCACCTGTCAAAAGCAAAAGTATGAAAAGAAAAAACCCGCAGCCGCTTCCTTTTTTCTTTTCAGGGGGAAGCACTTCACCTTCCTGCTCTTCAAACTCGGGATCAGGGGGATCTTCGGAAACGGACGGTTCATCTGTTTCAGGAGGGGTTTCTTCCTGATCTTCTGGCTCTTCTGGTTTATCCGGCTGTTTGTTATCTTGCATAGAACGGCGAATAGATCGGTAATATTGGGAAGGATAATTTTTGTTTAACGCCTTTTCTTAACCGGATGAGTGTTTATCGATTGAGGCCGGCATCCTGCCGCCTAGTGGATTATTTTATTTAACGGATATTCAACGATATCTTCGGCCCCTGCTTTTTTAAGGTCGGGGACAATATCCCGCACCAGCTTTTCTTCCAGGATCACATTGATATCCACCCAATTGGGATCGCTCAATTCAGAAACAGTTGGTTTTTTACCCGGGGGTAAAATTTTAATGATTTCATCAAGTTTTTCTTTTGGAGCGTTGAGCATGAGCCCCACTCGACCGTTTGCGGCCATTGCCCCTTGCAGCATCAAAATCAATCGATCCACTTTATTTCGTTTCCAGCTGTCTTGACTTGCCGCTTTGTTCATAATGAAGCGGGTTGTTGATTCCATTAATGTGTCGACAATCCTCAGGTTGTTGGCTTTAAGAGAAGATCCCGTTTCTGTTACTTCAACAATGGCATCGACCAGCTTGGGAGCCTTGACTTCTGTGGCACCCCAGGAAAACTCAACATTGGCCGTTACGCCATGATCTTTCAGCCAATCGGTTGTCAGGTTAACCACTTCGGTGGCGATTCGTTTTCCCTGAAGGTCTTTTACTTTTTGAATTGAAGAGTCGTTTGGAACTGCCAGGACCCAACGCACGGGCCTGGCGGAAACTTTTGAATACACCAGTGGGGCTATTTCTTCAACATCGGCCCGGTTTTCCAAAATCCAGTCTTTTCCCGTAAGGCCCGCATCAAGAACTCCATTTTCCACATACCGGGCGATTTCCTGTGCGCGAATCAACATACATTCAATTTCATCATCGTCGATGCTGGGAAAATAGGAACGGCTTTTGATTCTAATGTTATAACCTGCCCGGCCAAAAAGTTTTACGGTAGCCTCTTCCAGACTGCCTTTGGGAATTCCCAGTTTTAATACATTACCACTCATGGGTTGATTTCTTTCTTGTTTGTTGGATTATAAATTAAGGACATCCGGAATTTTTTATTTTTTGTAAACTTTTTCCGGGTCGAAAACTTTCTCTTCTATTATTTTCACATCACCGTTGACTTTTCGGAAGAAGCAACTGGTATAACCCTTGTGGCAAGCCGCTTTACCTACCTGTTCAACTTTGAGGAGTACGGTATCATCATCGCAATCTACAAATACTTCCTTTACAATCTGGACGTTGCCGCTTTCTTCCCCTTTCATCCATTGTTTGTCCCGCGACCGGCTATAGAACCACGCTTTTCCGGTTTCCAGGGTCTTTTCCCAGGCAATGGTATTCATGTAGGCGAGCATTAATACCTTCCCGGTCTCTGCATCCTGAATTATGGCCGGAACCAGCCCCCCCATTTTGTCGAAATCCAGTTTCATACCTTTGCCCCTTTAGCTAAAGCGATTGACAAATTGTTCACTTTTTAGTTCCTTTGTTTTGAGTTCCTTTGGCTGATATCCCTCTTTTCCCTTGGCGGATACCCTCAAAAGCATTGAATGAAACTCTGAAATCTAAAATATAATTGATTTTCTGTCAACCTTATAATAGCCTGTTTGCAATCGAATTAGTTCTTTTTATTGGTTTTTTTTATCCTTTTTTATCACCGTTAAAGTGTTAATTTCATAGTTTTTAAGGGTTAACGCTATTCAATTAAATATAAGGGGTCCAAATGCCATCCATCACCCATTTTGAAATATATAAGCCCGCTGAACCCTGTAGTTTGACAGGAGATAAATTACGCGAAACCATGGAAAAAGTCGTCGAAGAAAGCTTGAGCGAAGACGGTAAAGAGTTGAACTTGAAAGGTTATTGTGTCGGTCCCAACGGAATGTCCATCATTACCCGCGATGATCGTGTTGCAAAAGTACGAAGACTGAATTTGGGAGGTAACCGCATCGGGGATGAGGGAGTCAAAATGCTTGCGGAATCGGACCTGTTTTCCAGGGTAAACTGGATAGAGCTGGGGGGCAATGACATAGGTCCCGAAGGGGTCCGCCATCTGATTCGATCCAAGGTTCTTAAAAAAGTAAAATCGCTCAACCTGTACCGGAACTATATTAAAAATGAAGGTGCTCTAATAATGGCGAAGGATAATGAATTAGAAAAACTGGAAGACCTGGATTTGGCGCAGAACGAAATTGGCGATGAAGGAATTCTGGCGCTGGCTTCTTCTAAAAAATTTCCTGAACTTGTCAGCATCGCATTAGATAATAATTTCGCCTCTATTGAAGGAAAAGAAGAGGCAAAGGCAGGGACTAATTTTAAAAAACTTCAATCTTTAAACCTGTAATTGCAACTATGCCAGATCCATCCAATGCTGAATATGGTAAAGGGTATTTCCTGATTGCCAACCCGGTCCTGCCCGATCCGAATTTTTCCCGGACGGTGGTTCTCTTGTGCAATCACGACAGCGAAGGTTCTTTTGGATTGGTTATAAACCGGACGGCGCCCATAAGTTCCAAAGAAGTATTTGCGGAAATGGGGATGTCCGGATTTTCTTCTGAAAAAATATATGTTGGCGGACCCGTCTCCCCCTCGCAGGTATTTTATCTTTGTCGATCCGAAGAGCCGTTACCTGAACTGGAAACCATTTGCGAGGGAGTCTATCTGGGAATGAGTTGGGAACTGTTGGATAATTTGATGACCCGCTTCAAAAACCCGGAAAAGAATATCCGGTTTTATCTGGGCTACTCGGGTTGGGGTGCGGGCCAACTGGCAGGAGAAATGACCCGGCTTAGCTGGCTGACTTCCCAGGCTTGCAGTGAATATGTTTTCCAGGAAAATGAAGATGGCATCTGGGCAAATGTCGTTCGCTCGCTGGGTAAAGATTACGAATACCTGATCAATGCTCCCGTAAACCCTCAATGGAACTAGGCACAACGTTGGACTCTTTGTATCAACCTCCTGCCAGCCAGCAGATATACGAATCTTCCCCCTCACCTCAATATTGCGGGCTTCTTGTTGAAGAATATTTCGCCAGGCGTTTTCCCTACCAGTCCAAAAAAGATTGGATTACACAAATTAAAAATGGAGACATTTTAATAAACGGCCGGGTAGCGAGGACAGGTTATGTTCTGAAAGAAGGGGATCGAATTATTACCCACGCCGGTTTGCGTCAGGAACCTCCGGCGAATAGAAGTTTAAAAGTTGTTTATGAGGATTCCCATATAAGAGTATTTAATAAACCCGCTCCCATTCCTGTTCATCCGAGTGGACGTTATTTCCAAAACAGCATGACCGAAATTCTCAAGCAGTTGTATCCCCAGGAAATTCCCCGACCGGTACAAAGGCTGGATGCCACAACAACCGGTGTGATCGTTTTTGCCAGAACACGCCAGGCCGCAGCTGCGTTGATGAATGAGTTCAAGAGCCACCGGATAAAAAAGGAATATCTTGCCCTGGTCGAAGGGGAACCCGAAAAAGAAAAATTTTGCATCGATACACCGATCGGTGTTTTAAATGGATCACATAGAGGGGTGGGAGACCAGGCAAGGAACGCGAAACCGGCAAAAACGGAAGTGCAATGGCTCGCCTCAAAAAACGGACGATCTCTATTAAAGATCAACCCTCTTTCGGGAAGAACCAATCAAATTCGGGTTCATCTTTCAAGTTGCGGGTTGCCCGTTTATAACGATTCTGTTTACGGACAGGGAAATGAAGTAAACCATTCATATGGGTTGCACGCCTGGAGTCTTGAATTCAAATTCTTTGACAGGGTCATGGGGTTCCAGGTGGAACCTCCATCGCATTTTCAATTTCTATTAGAAATGGCGGAAGATAAAAGAAAATGAACTCCATTCCTGTTCGCGCATACGAAAACCAGGTCAAAGAAGGCCTCTTTGCCAGGGCCCGGAATGTTTTCTGGCTGGCGCCCATGGCGGGTATCACCGATGTTTGTTTCAGACAATTAATGGATGAAATGAATGCAGGGGTTTTGATATCCGAACTGGTTTCCGCCAAGGGCCTCTTTTACAATTCAGAAAAAACCCGAAAAATGATGCGGGTGCATCCAAATGGAAAATCGATTACGGGTATTCAGTTATTTGGTGAATCCGCAGAAGACATCATCCAGGCTTCTGAGTTGGTAGAGGCTACCGGAGCGGATTTCGTTGATATTAATCTGGGTTGCCCGGTCAAAAAAGTAGTTAAAAAAGGCTGCGGTGCGGCCCTTTTGCGCGACCCGGCTTATTTGGAAACATTCCTTTCAACAATTAAAAGGGGAATACGAATTCCACTCACTGTAAAAATGCGTACCGGTTGGAACGAAGAAGAGCTGACGATTCATGAATGTGTCCAGGCAGCCTACAATTCAGGATGCGAATGGGTAGCCATTCACGGGCGAACCCGGGCACAAGGCTATGAGGGAAAAGCGGATTGGAACCTGATTGCCGAGGTTAAAGCAAATGCAAAAATCCCTGTCATTGGTAATGGAGACATTCGCAATGCCGGGCAGGCGAGGAAAAGGCTGGCGGAATCAAAAGTCGACGCGGTCATGATAGGGCGTGGGGCTTTGCGTAACCCCGGAATTTTCAATGAATGTATTGGATCTAAAACAGAAACTTCCTGCCTGGATATCATCCGCCGCTACCAGAAAAGTTTGCAGGAATTTTACGACACGCGTTATGCACTCATCATGCTCCGAAAATTTTCCGCCTGGCTTGCGTTCGGAAATCCGGGTGCCGCAAAATTCCGAAAAAGTATGTTTGAGTGCCTCACCTCCGCTGAGGTAATGGAAAAGGTGGAAGCGTTTTTCCAGAACGAAAAACCCCTCCCATTCAATGATAACGAAGAGTTTATGATGGGCGGTCACGGCTAGCGGCGAACCACTTGGCGTGGGGCCAATCAGTGAATACCCAACCACTCTCGGTAGTTTGTTGAAAAATTCTATGAAAGATAAAAAACCAAAAACATTTAAGAAGACTCATTCCGACAGGGACCGGGCCAGGCACAAAAAGCAGGAAGAGTTTACTCTTTATGGCTGGAATGCCTGCGTGAGCGCTTTTAAAAACCGTCCCGAGAGTTTGTTGCGCTTGTTCTTCAGCCGGTCTCGTGCACCTGATTTGAAGGCAGTCAAAGCCTGGTGTGCTGAAAAGAAAATTCCGTTTCGCCAGTTGGATAAGGAATCGTTAAACAAAGTGGCATCGGGAACGCATCACGAAGGCATCGTCATGGTGGTTCGTCCCCGCCCTTGTGATTCGGTACATAGATTGGTTCGCGGCAGCATTCCTGAAAATGGAATGGTGGTGGCCCTCGATGGGATTGAAAATCCTCATAACCAGGGCGCCATCTTGAGAAGCTGTGCCTATTTCGGGGTTAGAGGTTTGATTATTCCCAGTACGGGAACGGTGACGGGCATCACCTCTTCCGCTGCAAGAATGGCTGAAGGAGGGTGGGAGACGGTTCCCGTATATAACAGCAGCGACCTTTCTTCTTCTCTCAGGGATTGCCGAGAACAGGGCTGGTGCGTGGTGGGTGCCGACCCGAACGCAAAAGAGTCTTTGAGCTCTGCCAAAATTACTTTTCCCGCTGTTCTCGTACTTGGCAATGAACAGGAGGGACTGTCGGATCGAGTGAAGCGTCGTTGTGATACCCTGGTCCATATTCCCGGCAAGGGAGAAGTCCAGTCTTTAAATGTTTCGGTGGCGGCGGGTATTCTTCTGGCTGAACTCGACCGGCGAAGTAGCAAGGGTAAAAAATAAAAGGGGCCAATGACTTTTTTCGCAAAACTGCATCCTTTGATCGTACACTTCCCTGTAGCTTTGCTGACCAGTGGGGTGGTTTTTGAAATTTACGGAAGTTTCAAAAAAGATGAAGTGGTTGAAACCGCAGGAAGGTTCAATACCCGATTGGGGTTCTGGTGCCTCTTTCCCGTTTTAATTGTCGGCTTCCTCGGGATGTTGAGTCTGGAAAACACGGAAAAGTTTAAAGACTTCCTTTCCGGTCACCTGCGTTTTGCTTTTCTCACTACAGGCACGTTCATCATCGCCATGGTTTTTTCGCGTTACTTCCGCAGTCCGGTAGGTCGGGGAATTTATTTTCTGGTTCTCGTCGCGGGTCTTGTCTGCGTGCTCGGCACGGGGTATTACGGCGGCGAACTCGTCCATCGTTTCGGTGTTTCCACCGCCCAATAAGATGAATTTCTAAAAGACTAACTGGTAACCGCTGAATAGGCAGATGCACATGGTTACCAGTCCGACGAGGTAAAAGCCCTGCGCTGTTCTGGAAAATGCGTTGGTGTAGGAATAGCCGACGACAAAACCATAGAGGATGGTAAACAGAAACGAATAACCCTGGTGACCCTCCACATCCACCGTGGTACGCAGGCTGATATCGACAGACATCATTCCCGAAAAACTGGCGACAATGGATGCCAGCAACCCCAGACTTAAATTAAAACTCGCGGCGGAATTCAGCTTCGGATCGTTTTTCTTTTTGGAAAGAAACAGCAGGACCAGCCCCGCGACAAACAGGGCAGGGGGAAAATGCGAAATAAAGGGATGAAATGAAACCGAACTGATCACGGAGTGCTTATACTAAAACCCTCTTTATCCCCCCTTAACAGGGGGAACCAATTTAATGCCCCCCTGACAAGGGGGGGTGGGGGGTTATTTATAAAACTCAAATCAAAAGCGCAAGTGTATTTGTTTCGCCATATTATAAAAGAATAGACTTAATGGCCCCACGCCCAGTGGGTTCGCCGTTAGACGTCTTTTTTGATATCGCCGGAGATATCCAGATCCATTTCAGAGAGATTGACGTCGACATCGACTTTCGTGGCTGCGCCAATATCCTGTTCCAGGGCATCGACATTCACCGTTTGCTTGAGGCCTTCGGCTTCATCCATAACGTCCTGTTTCAGTCCGCTGAAAGTTTTCTGGAACTCACCCCATCCTTTTCCGATGGCTTTCGCGAGTTTGGGGAGGTTTTGCGGGCCGATCACCACAACGGCGATCCCCATAATAATCATCAGCTCAAAAAATCCGATATCAAACATTCATAGGCTCCTTCGTTATTCGGGTAGCCTATTTTAGCAGAATCGGGGGCAAATATCATCTGTTGAGGGACAACTATTTTTCAGTTCCTTCGCCGGAGGTCTTGAAAAATCAGTCTATTAAGGTAGACTGGTGGGAGATTTATGAAAATTGTGCGCGGAACCAAAAATATAAGTGGACCCTTTCCCTACCCGGTGGTGACTCTGGGCAATTTTGACGGGGTGCATGCAGGCCACCAGATTCTATTCAGGAAAGCAGCCGAGATTGCCCGGGAGAAGGAGGGCACCTCCATCGCGTTCACGTTTGAGCCGCATCCATTAAAAATCATTGCTCCGGAAAAAGTTCCTCCCCTGCTGACGCATTTTCATAAAAAAATGGAACTCATCGAAGCCTGTAATATTGATAGCGTCATTTGTGCCGATTTCACCCGAAAGTTCGCCGACCAGCGGCCTCGGGACTTTTCAAAAGATATCCTTAAAGAAAAAATCGGCGCCCGGGAAATCGTGGTCGGATTCGACTACGCGTTCGGTCGCGGACGTGAAGGCACCATCCCTTATCTGAAAAAGATGGGGGAGGAATTCGGGTTTGTAGTCAACGTGGTCGACCCGATACAACTCGATGGACTGACCGTCAGCAGTTCGCATGTGCGCGAACTGATCGAAGCGGGAAATATGGAATCGGCGCAGAAATTTTTAGGCCGGCATTATTCCATTGTCGGTCCCGTCGTTTCGGGATACAAAACCGGGCAGGCGATCGGTTTCCCAACAGCGAACATCGACACGAGCAAGGTGCAGATTCCCGGAACCGGGGTTTATGCAGTGCGCATGATCTACCAGAAAAAATCTTACGATGCGGTGGCGAATATCGGGTTCAACCCCACCTTTCAACGCGACCGGTTGAGTGTGGAAGTGCATATCTTCGATTTCAACCAGGCGATTTATGGAAAAGAAATTGAAGTGGAGTTCATTTCGCGCATACGCAGTGAAATAGAGTTTGAATCTAAAGACGACCTGGTGGTTCAAATTAATAAAGACATTGAGCAGGCCAAAACCATTCTGGGGGAACTAGATTGAAAAAAGTCCGGCAATCCATAATCGGGTTGGCAATCGCGATCGCTGCGCTTTATTACACCCTGCGGAACGTTTCTTTTGATGAGCTGGTCCACTCGTTAAAAAATGCGGAACTGGTTTATACCCTGCCGGGACTGGTGATCATCACCCTCAGTTATGTAACGCGCGCCTACCGCTGGCAGATTCTGCTTCGTCCCTTCAAACAGATTCCCGTAAAAGAAATTTATTCTCCATTGATGATCGGGTTTATGGGCAACGTCCTGCCCGCGCGGGCCGGGGAGTTCTTGCGCGCTTACCTGGTGGGGAAGAAAAACGGCATCACCTTTCCGGGAGCGTTTTCGACCATCATCGTTGAGCGGTTGTTCGACCTCGTTTGCCTGATGGTGCTGTTCGTCTGGGTGTTTGTGTTCAACCATGAGGTGTTTGACCCCAACCTGAAGTTTTCGGGGCTCTCGGTGCAGACCATGGCTGTCGGATTCGGACGCGTCTGCCTGATCCTGGTATGCGGGTTGCTGGCGTTCATGTTCCTTCTGGCGTGGCAGGAGGAAAAAGTTAAATCGTGGATCAACTGGTTCATCCGTCCCCTTCCTGAGAAATGGAAAGAGAAAATTATTTTCATGGTCGGCGAGTTTGCGCTGGGCTGCCAGGTCATCAAAGATAAAAGCGCGCTGGCGCAGATAACCCTCTATTCCGTATTGACTTGGTTATTCATCGTCGGAACGTACTATCCATTTTATTATGCGTTCGATCTGCAGCAGATCACGCTGGAGTCGCTTTTGATATTGACCGTGATGGTCTGCATATTGATCACCGTGCTACCCACCCCGGCCTTTTTGGGGTCTTATAACGCCGGGGTGCTGATCGCGCTTCACGAAATCATGGGCGAGGCGGAGGTGACGGCAGTGAGTTACGGGATGGTGGTTTGGGCGGCGTCTTTCCTCGTGGTTTTCGCGGGGGGATTTTATTTCATCCTGCACGACCATATGTCGGTCAGCTCGCTGATCAAGGCCGAAGAAGAAGCCGAGGAAGCCCTCGAAGAAGCTGAACATTCGCCTAGCGAAAGTAAATAACCGGGCCACGCCCGGGGGGAATAAAGGGGATACTTCTTATCGCTTGAAATTTTTTGCGACGACTTTATAATACGAGACTTCAACAGGATAAGGTAAGCCGAAGTGGCGGAATTGGTAGACGCGCATGATTCAGGTTCATGTGTCCATTAGGACGTGGAAGTTCGAGTCTTCTCTTCGGCACCAAAACCTTTGAAGGGGTACACCTTAATGGGGCAGGCCATATTAATCAGGTGTTTATGTTTTCAAAGCAGAAATTGGTATCCGTTTTATTCCTAATTTCCTTGTTTTTGCCTATAACTTGGACAAAAGGGTATGCAGAAGAATACCCTTATACTGCCATTTTTACCTGTGGAATGCGTGGAAAACATATAAATATTTCAGTTTGTTTTTCAAATACTGAATTAGAGATTCAAAACGGTGATGATTATAGATTGTATAAAATCTATGAAATTCATGAGGCAGGCAATGAATACCATGATGGAGAGTCATCTGGTTTTAGAATTAATTTAAATGAAAATTTCAAAATTAAAGCGCAAAATTCTGACGATACTCTGGTTTTGTCAATTAATATTGTAAAAAACTCTAGTGGGAAATCGTTGTTCAAAAAATCAGTGGCTCAGTATGGCGTAATTGCTGTGGCAAATCAAAAGTCTTCCAAAAATATAAACACTCCCCTTGGGGCGGCCACCAAAGTACCTTTAGCTGTTGAAGGTAAATTTGCAAACAGGTTGGGAAATTGCTCGGAAAGCCAGAATAAATCCTTCCGTGACCCAAAGGCTAGAAAAATTCTTATGGCGAATGCTGAAAATATAGCTAAGTTATATAAATTTAAAACATCTTTTGAATTTGACGAAAGTTTATACTGCGATGCTTATATAAGTCCAAGCATTTTGGGAAGACCAAGGTACCATTCTTTGTCCTTTACCCCAGAACCAAAAGCAAAAAAAAATAATCGGTCAATCGACATTACGCAAATGCATAAGAATTGCTTCATTTTCATGATAGTTGATACAAAAGTCAAAAATCCAGAAAACTTTCTGAATATAATCTGGAATGTCAAAAAAAACAAATATTATAAAAACCCCGGCCTTGCCGGCTGGAATCAAATTTGTAATTAGGTGCGAACAGAAATAATTCAAATTATTTGGCAGTATTCGTATTAAATAATTTAATTGGTTTGCTTTGTGTTTGCAGGGTGAATCTCAACCCATCCTCAATCTCCAACCAGATCGCTTTTTCCGTTGTCTGCAGTTCCTCTATCTCACGCAAGCATTCAACAAAACTTGTTCCAGCATTCACATCAGCATCGATTTCCCTTGGCATTAACCTTACCCGCATTCTATAAAACTCAATTTGATTGCATCTTGCCCATTCAACAAAGTTGTCCACAAGATCTATTTCACCCAGGTCATTTTCCCGGGACCACTGGATCCCACCTCCAATGTTCGGGTTGACGATACCCGTTCTAACCTTACGCGGCATGAATTCTAAAGTTGGAAATATTACACGGGCACGAAGGCAAAGGTGGAATGTAAAGTATCCATTCCGGGTACGAATGTTCTGTTTGGAGGGTTTTTAAGTCTGGCGAGAACTTGCATTTACGTTAAAAACCGTTAGACTGCATTATGTCCTTCAAAAAATTGAATATTCCTCTTTTAACTTGAGATAAGAAATATGGAACTTATTACCTTATTTTCAACAAAAGATTTTATGCATTCTTAATTTTTTGTAGTTCTCATAAAACATAAGCTTTAAGGGCTCTCCCACTCCCCCTCCGCGAACGCCACCCGCTTCCCAAAAATCCTGCTTGTGTCCGCATATACGGCACACCTTAATCCACTTCCGTGTTTTTTTTCTAGAGACCTATAAGAATCTTCCGCTAACAGTCTGCGCAGGACAGGGTGTTTGGCATCAGGTGAACCGGATTTTATCAACCGTTGCTGTTCGGGCATGAATCTGGGGGCGCCCAGCGCGATGATCACGCCAATCAAAATAAACACACACATTTTGGCGATAGACCCACCCAGCCATTACAAATAGAGCAGGACCATGGCGATGATCAATAGTACCGACAAAGTCATCTTAATTGCTTTGACTTTCGGGGGAGGTCATTTTGTTTTCATTGGAATCATTGCGAAACTTTGTAATGGAATATTATAACCCTGCTTGATTTAAGCGAACATGGGCAAAAATTCCAAGGTTTAACTCTTTAAAATTATTAGTTTTACCGGCTGAAGGATTTTGAATGGGAATACTTTACGGGTCGGGAATTAAAGGAAGAACCGCCCCGTTTCGTATCATTTACCTAGAAAGGTAAATTACAGGAGGTAGGGGCAAGCCTTCCCCGACCTTGCGGTCAATCATTAGATTGTTCCCGGAAAAAAAATATTCCTGAATTTATCCCGGTCCTTCCCGTAAGCGGAAAAACCAGGAATTTGTATAAAAATCCTGAGAAACCTAACTCCAAAAAATTCAAAGATCGTGTTGAAATAAAGCTTATATCGCAATAGGTTCTTCAACTGGCTTGTTGCTGGCTGAGGATTAAAAAATCGTCGATGTAGTTTTGTAATTCATCCGCGGCGTGTTGCCGCTGTCGGGGCAGAGTGATGGCATCGACCTTTAAAATAAATTCTTTCCATTCCTGCTCCTTGTATTCAAGCCTTTTTTGAAAGTCTTCGGTCCAGTGGGTTTCCGGTTGATTTATCCAGACATCCAGGTTTTCTTTTAAATTTTCTTTGGACCTCAGGAGTTGAGCCAGCTCGGTCTGAAACTTTTTTCGGTTTTTCAGTTTCATGGCAGTCCACTCAGGATCGGCTTTGACCCAACTGGCGATATTTTGTTTCTGGCCTGGTTTCACTTCTCCCAGCCATTTCTCCAAAACTCCGACAAACCATTTCACCCTTGAGGCATGTGCTTCTTCGGCCGTCATTTTGGCCTGCTTGACCAGCCAATCCTCCTTTTCTATAAATTCCTTTTCCATCTGCCGGACTTGATCCTCCTCAACGGTGGATAAGAATGCAACCAGGTCTGGCTCGGCTCGACCCATTATTCGGTCCCAGAATAGTTTATGTTCGGTGCGCATCCAGTCGAGGTCCTCCCCATTCAGTCCTTTTTGATATCTGGATTTTAGTTCTTTAAGATATTCAGCCATTCTTTCAAGCTCCGATTCACGGTGCCAGTCCAGAAACCGGTCGATTCTTGTTTCCAGATCGTAGAGTTGCGGATCGCTCAGATCGAAATAGGTATCGAACCAATTTAAAAGAAACCAATCGGAGTAGTTATAAAAAATCCGGGTCTTGCTGCATGAGGTGGCGATCAACAGCGAAATTGTCAGGGCTATTATTTTTACGAGAATACCGGGTCGCATGCTTTAAGTCTTTGAACAAAATGGGATTGTTTCCTATTTTACAGAAGGACAACCCCCTAAGGCAAAATTTAAGGCTGAGAAAAGTCTTGCCCTGGTAAAAGGTGATATACCTGCCCCTCACTTTAAAAGCATTTCATAGGATCGTATATAAAGGTCAGTTATAATGCTATTTCAATTACTAAACTTATTTTTTGAGGTCAAGATGTCTGGAATGAAAAAATTATTTGTTTTAAGCCTATTCATAACGGGTCTTTTTATCACGGATCATGCAAGTGCAGAAACATTGACTAAATTGGATGTGAAAGTGGGATCGGGAAAAGAAGCAAAGGCGGGTAAGATGGTAGATGTTCATTATACGGGTTGGCTGTTAGATGAACTGGCTCCAAAAGAGTGTCGTGAGCTGCCACGTTTCGTAAGTTTGAAACAGGTGCAAAGCTGCCTGGATAATAAGGGAAATAAGTTTGACAGTTCTCATGATCGTCCTGGCAACTTCAAATTTGAATTAGGTGCAGGACGGGTCATCAAAGGTTGGGACCAGGGTGTGCAAGGCATGAAAGTCGGAGGGAAGCGGACATTGATCATTCCACCTTCTTTGGGTTATGGCGCACGGGGTGCCGGCGGGGCGATTCCGCCCAATGCCACTTTAATTTTTGATGTTGAATTGTTAAATGTCCGCTAGGGAATAGAGTTGCAGGGTCCGATTTTGGTCTTGTTCCTTTCATATTTTTTTTAGCCTATTCAGTGAAAAAGGTAAAACCCCAAAATAACGGAAATAAATCTGATTCACCTACAAACCCGGGATTCATTTGTCCGGTCATATTGATGCAGAGAAAGGATTGAATATGGATGGTCGGCTTATTGATCTATTGAAAAAACTTGCAAACTTTATCATCAGGTTCCGCAGAAAGTTTTATAGGGAATATTGGTTTCCGGAGCGGGTTCGGTGTAATCTTCGCTTCCAGCTACTTCTTCGAAGGGATGGTTTAGAACCGTCAGCAATTTTGAAAAGGGGGTCATATTTTCTTCAATGGCCGCTGCGGCCAATGCTTCTTCTACTTTATGATTCCTGGGGATGTAGATGGGGTTGACCCTGTCCATGACCTGCGCGATGGTTGTAGCGGGAATTCCTTCATGGTCCAGCCGCTTTCGCCAGCGGTTTTCCCAATCATCAAAAGCACGGGGTTCTTTTAACAAATTTCGTGCCGGTTCGTTTTCCCCAAGTAAGACTTTCGATAGCCTGCGAAACCCCAGTGTGAAATCCGCGCCTTCCATCATTTTCAGCAGGTCTTCGATCAGTTCCTGGTCATCGGGATCTTCTTTTGACAAACCGATTTTGGATTTCATTCGAGCCAGCCAATAAGATTCGTAGAGGGGCTGAATACCCTCAAGGGTTTGGGTCAGGTGTTCGACGGCTTGTTCCGGTTTGGGATCGATTAATGGAATCAGTGTTTCGGCGAATCGGGCCAGGTTCCAGACCAGGATTTTTGGTTGATTTGCGTAGGCATATCGCCCGCCGTGGTCGATCGAACTGAACACGGTGCCAGGAGAATACCTGTCCATAAAGGCACAGGGGCCATAATCGATGGTTTCCCCCGATATCGTCATGTTGTCCGTGTTCATTACCCCGTGTATGAATCCGATACTCATCCATCGAGCTATCAGGGATGCCTGTGCATCGGCAACCGCTTCGAAGAAAGCGAGGTAAGGATTTTTTGCTTCGACCGTTTCGGGATAATGGCGAGCCATCGCATAATCGGCAAGTTTGCGGACTTTTTCTACGTCACGGCGGGAGGCGACGTATTGAAATGTTCCTACCCGAATGTGGCTTGCGGCGACACGAGTTAAAACAGCTCCGGGTAATACCGTTTCCCTGAAAACCTGTGCCCCGGTCGATACCGCAGCCAATGCGCGTGTGGTTGGGATACCGAGGTTATGCATGGCTTCCCCGATCAGGTATTCGCGCAATACCGGGCCCACAGCCGCTTTGCCATCCCCTCCACGGGAATACGGCGTGCGGCCGGAACCTTTCAGCTGGATATCTCGTCGTTCTTGCTGGGTGTCGATCACTTCACCCAGCAAAAGCGCTCGCCCATCTCCTAACTGAGGTGAGAATCCCCCGAACTGGTGCCCGGCATAAGCCTGTGCCAGAGGTTCTGAGCCCTGGGCCTTCGTATTGCCGGAAAAAATTGCCAAGCCTTCCTCCGAATCGAGCGAAGTAGGATCGAGCCCCAGTTCCTCGGCCAGCGCGTGGTTAAACTGCAGCCATTTCGGCGCGGCCACGGTTTCGGCCTCGCAGAAGGAAAAAAATCCTTCAAGGTTCCTTGCGTAGCTGTTATCAAAATTAAACTGGGGTTGATCGTTCACGGTTTCCTTTTATCTCGTGGCGGTGGAAAATTTTTAGAGGAACCCAGCCGTTTCGCAACATTGAATAAAAGGCCCAGTAAAATAAATACGAATAAAATTCCGTATAAAATATAAGTCTCGTCGGGGGGTTGCATTTATCTTGCCTCTATCAGAACAACATTATTCCTGGATTTTGATATAAAAGTCTCTTTTGTTAGATTCTGTGGAGGGCTGGGGGTTGCATTAATTCTTACTGCTTCCAAAGCTTTTTTCAGGAGCCTGACCGGAAGGGCAAAATGGTGCGGTCCCTCAACCGGAAAACCCTTTTTGGCATGATCATCTAATAAAACCATTCCAACAACTTCCTGCCGTAAATTAAACAAAGGTCCGCCGCTATGCACCGGGTCCAGTGCGATGTTTAAGTCGATCAGAATGGATCCGTTTTTGGCAGATCCATCGATCAAAACATGTTGATCGGCAAGGGTGTTGGTCCAGGGGTAACCCAATGTGAATACAGGTTCACTTTTATTGCCCAATCCATGTGGGCTCATTTGAAGGGGCTGACGTTTTACCTTTGGCATTTCTTCCAGTTTTAAAACCGCCAGGTTGTTTGTGGAATCCAGGAAAACAGTTTTTGCTTCAATATCATCTTCATTCGGGAATTTTACTTTCAGTATTTCGGCATCTTTAACCAGGTCGTGGTAGGTTAAAACCAGTGTTCCATCTCCAACCAGGAATCCTGAACCCAGAAGGGTCAAATGAGTGTTGAAGAAAAGAACAACAAGAAAAATTCCAAGAAGTAAAAACCCTCCGGTCGTCTTAATCATCTTTGTTAAAATAAGCTAATAAGATTGAAACAGCTTGAGCCCTATCTTATGGGAAATGGGTGCAAGTTGGAATAATATTTAACTTCATTTCTTAAGATTTCTCATTAAAATTAGTTTATGAAAAACTCATTAAAAGAAATTATTACTTGTTTAATTCTAACCTGCTTTTTCCCCTGCGTTGCATGGGCTACGAAAATTAATTGCAAGGAATTTGAAATTAAATATTATGGTCAAGCTGACCGTTTAATGCAGGAAATTGAAGTAGTCGAGCTCTGCGCACGGCCTGCTGAAGGATTTCGGGACAAGGTTTTCAGTAACCTGAAATATCGTGCCAATAGGCTAAATACTTGTGTGCAAATGGTAAAACAGGGAAAACTGGGATTTGATTGCTCTCGCGAATTTAGAAAAACAATGAAAGCAAATGGGGGTGAAAATTGTGCAAAGGAGTTGGAGCGAATGAGAAAGTCTTTTAAAAAATTCGAAACCCTCTTCTCGCGATTCAAGCCTTGCCTGGAAAAATAAAATTAAAGGACCCTGGCGAGGAAAACATGACGTCCTTTTATTTAAAGTAAAATAACAAGGTATAATTTTTGAAACTTCCTGCGAGGAAAAGATGAATCATTTTGAATTTCGTTTCCCTATGTTAATCTTTTTATGGGTTTCTTTTTTCGTTTTTTGTAAACCGGTTTGGGCAGAAAAAAAATTCATCGACCTTACCCACCCTTTTGATCAATCCACCATTTATTGGCCGACCAGTCGTCCGTTCCAACTTGAAGAATTGCACAGGGGAAAGACGGACAAAGGGTACTGGTATGAAGCGAACAACTTCAGCAGTGCTGAACACGGCGGCACCCATATTGACGCCCCATCTCATTTTGCTGAAGGAAAATGGAGGGTTGATGAAATTCCACTCCACCGACTCATCGCCCCCGGAATTTTGCTGGATGTGAGCGGCAAAGCCAACCCGGATTATCTGATTTCTGAAAAAGATTTTCTGGATTGGGAAATGGTGAATGGAAGGATTCCCGAAGGGGTTATCGTTCTGGTTCGAACGGGCTGGGAAAACTTCTGGCCCGACAAAAAGAAATACCCGGGTTCAGACAAACCGGGAGATACCGCGCATCTGCATTTTCCCGGGTTCGGAGAAGATGCCGCCCGGTTTTTAAGCCAAAAACGAAAAGTCGCAGCCGTAGGGTTGGACACCGCCAACCTTGATTTTGGACAATCTAAAAACTTTGACTCGCAACAGGTTTTTGGGGAAGCAAATGTTTTCGGCTTCGAAAGCCTGCATCGATTATCCAGGTTTCCTGTTAAAGGATTCCGTGTCATTGCGTTACCGATGAATATAGGGGGAGGCAGTGGCGCGCCGCTTCGAATCGTTGCTGAAATAGAATAAGAATTTTCCAACTTTTAACAGGCAAGGGTTGTTTTGAATAAGCATCATTCAATGACATGGTTTGAGTGGGCCATGTTGATTGCGCTTTCCATTATCTGGGGAGGCTCTTTCTTCTTCATTGCCTTGAGTACAAAAGAGCTCCCCTCGTTTACCATTGTCTTCCTCAGGGTCGCGTTGGCTTCATTGATCCTTTGGCCCGTATTGTTCTTGCTTGGGCAAAAATTTCCCAAAGACCAACAGATCTGGAAAATGTTTTTCAGCATCGGCCTGATTAACAATGTTATCCCCTTCTCGCTGATCACCTGGGGGCAACACCATATTGCCAGCGGCCTCGCATCGATACTAAATGCGACCACCCCATTTTTTACTCTCCTCCTGGCACATTTTTTAACGGAAGAAGAACGAATCAGCAGAAACCGGCTTTCCGGTCTGGTCATCGGGTTTATAGGGGTCACCCTGATAGTCGGGCTGGACTTTGCAGAAGATGCGAGTGTAGATACGTTGGCACAACTTGCGGTATTAGGAGCGGCCTTTTTATATGGTCTTGCCATCGTTTATGGACGCAGGTTCAATTCGATGGGCATCAATCCGGTCATTGCCGCTACAGGGCAATTGACCGCATCCACTATGGTCCTTTTTCCCCTTGTCTTGTTGGTGGAATCTCCCTGGGTTATACCCTTTCCAAGTTCTACCACATGGCTTGCTATTTTGGGTTTGGGAGCCTTGTCGACAGCGCTGGCTTTTATTATTTATTATAGGGTATTAGCAACCGCGGGAGCGGTGAACATCAGCCTGGTTACTTTTTTGATTCCAGTCAGTGCGATCATTCTAGGAGTATTGTTTTTAAACGAAAGGCTGGAGATCCAGCATTTTACGGGAATGGCGATAATTTGGCTGGGCCTGGCCATCATTGACGGACGTTTTTTAAAATTCCAGAATTCTTGAATTCCCCCGGATTAATTTTTTTACCCACTTGTTTATTTAATCCTTACAGGTATCATTAATTAACAGATTATTTTATAGACGGGAGTGAAGGTAATGAAGGCTTACAGGGTTCATGAATATGGAAAAGCTGCGCAATTTGTTGAAGAGGAAGTGGATAACCCTCAAGCAAAACGAGATCATGTTGTCGTAGAAGTAAAAGCCTCAAGTCTTAATCCTGTTGACCATAAACTTCTCAGGGCGAATTTGGGAATTAATCCCGCGTTGCCCGGAACCCTGCACATGGATGTCGCAGGGGTCATAACGGAAGTAGGTGAAAGTGTAACGGATTTTAAAGCAGGGGACGAGGTTTACGGTTGTGCGGGGGGCCTGCAGGGAATGGCGGGAAACATTGAAGGCGCCCTGGCCGATTTCATGTTGGCAGACAAAAACCTGATTGCGCTGAAACCCAAAACACTGAGCTTTTCGGAAGCGGCCGCTTTACCTCTTGTGGCGATCACCGCGTGGGAAGGCTTGTTTGATCGTGCGCGTATAAACTCGGGGGATTATGTTCTCATTCATGCTGGAACGGGTGGGGTGGGTCATATAGGTATCCAATTTGCCAGACAACATGGCGCGCGCGTTGCAACCACCGTTTCTTCTGATGAGAAAGCCAAAATTGCCAAGGAACTGGGTGCGGATGATATTATTTTCTACCGCGATGAAACGGTTAAAGACTATACCCAACGTCTCACTCAAGGTAAGGGTTTTGATGTTGTTTTCGATACGATTGGTGGTGAAAATCTCGACAAGTCCTTAAAAGCAGCCAGGAGCAGCGGTCAGGTGATCAGTATTGTAGGAACCAATAAACATGACCTTTCACCCATGCATATGAAAGGGTTGAGTTTGCATTTGGTTTTTATGCTTCTTCCCATGCTGACCGGGGAAGGCCGTGCCCACCATCATTTTATACTAACAGAAGTCGCAAAATGGGTAGATGGAGGATTGGTCAAGCCGCTGATACATGAAGAGAAATTCAGGTTTGATCAGGCCAATGAAGCCCATGTTCTATTTGCTTCTAATAAGCATGTAGGAAAGATTGTATTGGAAAATTCCTGACAATCTACGCAATCATTTATTTTGTGAAAAATGTTCTTTCATTTTCATGTCTTCTTCCAGGATATGGTGGTTCCACCAGTTTTTTAACAGATCCCTGAACTTTGCCATACAGGTTTTATAAAGTTCCTGGTCTGTGCTTAATTCACTAAGGGTAGCTTTCATTGCATTCACCCTATCAACAAATTCGCGGTGCAGATCTTTATGTTCCTCTGCCTCTTCAAAACCAACCTTTTTTTGTAATTGCTGTTCCCTGGAAAAATGGACCGAGGTATAGAGGATAACCAGTTCGGCAAGGTTTTGCAGGACATTGGGATGAACATGACATTTAGTAGCTGCTTCAATGGTATGTATGAGGCAAAAAACATAACGGTGATCGTTGTCAATATCTTGATTTCCCGTTTCCATGCTTGGGTCCCATTTCATCTCAAGCATAATGAATCCTTTCTTTCAATTCAGCTTGTTAACCAAAAAATCTTATCTGTTTCTTTATAGAAGAGATCAAATACTAAAAAATATTCCCGAAGAAAAAAATGTGACGAACCTGTGAGAATATACTTTTTCTGTATTGGGCACGAACCCCCGGTATTGTTTTGAAAAATATTGGTTTTTTAAAAAGGGCTGAATTCTATTCAGAAAAAAACAGGCTGACTTTTTTGAGGCAGGTTTCATTGTAAATAACAGATGTTATAATTTGCTTTGGCATTCCTATTTCGTCCAGCATCATGCTGGGAGGTTCTTCGTTGAAAATTTGTCTTACCATAAATTCTTCGCCCTGGTCGGCGTTTAAAGGCGGCGGTCAGCTTGCAGTACATCATCTTGCCTGCGCCCTCTCTGCAAAGGGCCATGATGTGCATGCCTTGTATTCAAAGCATCCGGATGAAAAAATTGAAGTGGAGGTTCCCTATCAGGTGCATTGGGCCCAGCATCATGATTTTGCTACGGTGAATTTGAACATTTTTTCTTATCCGAAGGTGCTGGCTCCCCTGGCCAGGAAAGAAAAATTTGATGTGATTCATGGTAATGCGGAGGAAGCTTTTGGTGTAGGTAATATCGCGGCGAGAACAAAGGCGGCCTATGTGTTCACCTCGCATGCTCCCAATATTCCGAATACAGGCATGTTGGGCGGAATGCTGCAACCGATTCAGTTTTTAAAAAGCGTCAATACTTATTTATTAAGGCAGGCGATGATGGAAGCGGACCGGGTTGTTGCGTTCAGCCGCTTTTCAAGGGACCTGATAATTAAAGGATTGGGAAATTCAAAGGAAGTAGAAGTGATTCCACCTGGAATAGAAAGTTCCTGGTTTGAAGTGGAGAGAAACCCAGTGGACTCCAACCGGATTTTATTCTGGGGACGGATAGAAGAGGAAAAAGGGTTGCCGGAACTTTTCATTGCTTTGAAAAAGGTGACTGAAAAAATTACCGATTTGAAATTGACATTGGCAGGAGAAGGAAACCGGTTGCAGGAATATAAAACCCGTGTTGCCGATCTGGGTCTGGCTGCGAATGTGGAATTTTCGAATTGGTTGAGCGATCGCGAACTTAAAAGCCTGGCGGGACGAAGTCGTTTTGGCGTTTTCCCATCACGGATCGAAAGTTTCGGGTTGTCTGTTGTGGAGGCAATGGCCGCGGGATTACCGGTGATCGCTGCTCGTGGAGGAGCCATCCCTGAAAATATTGAAGAGGATGTAACAGGCAGACTGGTGCCGGTCAATGATCCCGATGCTTTGGCCGAAGCAATCCTTTCGTTATTGGAAGATCAACAGAGTGCTGAAAACAGGGCAAAAGCAGCAAAAAAAGCGGTAAGGGAAAAGTTTGCCTGGGAAAAAGCCGCGGACAGAATGCTTGAATTGTACCAATCCATTACCTAGGGCAGAATTCATGGCTTTCTTATTTCCGCTTCGGGTGGGTGGGTTGCGGCCCACGGGAGTGGGTGATAGAATTGCCGGACTTCATGGGAATCCCTAATGGGAATCTTGCATCTAAAGTACAATTAACACAATTATTTAGCATATTTTTAGGAAAGGCTGTCAGGCAGTATATGGCGATTCAATTTACAAAAATGAGTGGGAGCGGCAATGATTTCATCATTATCGACAACCGGGTGCCGGTGATGGACGACTCGAAAAAAGTTGATTTTGTCAAGCGAGTCTGTGACCGCAAAATGTCTATAGGCGCAGATGGAGTGATCTTTGTAGAGAACTCCGACAAGGCAGATATCAAATGGGATTTTTATAACGACGACGGCTCTTCTGCCGAGATGTGCGGAAATGGAGGCCGTTGTGTGGCGCGTTACGCGGTAGAGAAAGGTTTTGCACCAGCGGAGCTGACACTTGAAACGGTGGCAGGAATCATTGGTGCAAAAGTAGATGGTGCGAACGTGCGGGTCAAACTCACCACACCCGAAAATTTAAAACAGAATCTGGATGTGGAATTGAATGGAACCCATTACCAGATTGACAGTCTCAACACCGGTGTGCCGCACGCGATCATTTATTCTGACAATGTCGAAGACAATAATGTGAAAGAAGTGGGCAATGGAATCCGGTTTCACGAGGCGTTTGCTCCCTCAGGTACCAATGTGAATTTTGTGGAGAAGGTTGGAGACCATGGTTTGAAGATCCGCACCTACGAACGAGGAGTGGAAAATGAAACCCTTGCTTGTGGCACGGGTACGGTGGCTTCTGCGATACTTTCATCTTATAAAAAACTGGTAAAACCCCCTGTCAAAGTGGAAACTCGTGGCGGAGAAATTTTGAAGGTAGATTTCGATGATACCAATGGAGCTGATAACGGGGAAGTGACTGAAGTTTATCTGGAAGGACTCACCCGCATCGCTTTTGAGGGAACGCTTTGCGAATATTAATAAACACCTGAATAAAAATTATGTTTGAAGGATCATTTGTTGCAATAGTCACTCCATTTAAAAACGGCAAGGTGGATGCCAAAGCCCTCAAAGGGTTAATCGAATTTCATATCGAAAATGGTACTAACGGTGTTGTTCCCTGCGGCACAACAGGCGAATCAGCAACGCTAAACCATCAGGAACACGAAGAGGTTATTCGGATAACAGTGGAAACCTGTGAGGGCAGGGTGCCGGTTCTCGCAGGTACCGGATCGAACTCGACTCAGGAAGCCATCGAGTTGACGAAGAGCGCTCAAAACCTGGGTGCCGATGGTGCCTTGCTGATAACACCCTATTACAACAAACCCACTCAGGAAGGCCTTTACCAGCATTTTGAGGCGGTCGCCAGGGAAACTAGGCTGCCAATTGTCCTTTATAATGTTCCAAGCCGAACCTCAATCAATATGCAACCGTCAACGGTGGCGCGGCTTTCTAAAATAGAAAATATTGTGGGCATAAAAGAGGCTTCTGGAAATCTGGTCCAGGTCAGCGAAATAATTCGATCTTGCGGTCCCGATTTCGAGGTTATTTCAGGAGAAGATGCACTCACGTGGCCGATACTGGCTCTGGGTGGCAAGGGGGTGATCTCGGTTACGGCCAATCTGGTCCCCGACAAGTTTGCCCGGTTATGCAAGGCAGCATTGGCTGGAGATATGGAGACGGCGCGGTCGTTACATTATGAACTGATGAAACTCAATGACATCATGTTTATCGAGACAAATCCCATCCCTGTCAAAGCTGCACTGGCTATTATGGGTCGTATCGATAATGAGTTTCGTGCTCCGCTTTGTCCCCCATCGAAAAACAACCTGGCCGCATTGCAATCGGTTCTTGAAGAATATTCATTGGCATAAGCCCTTAGCGGATCAGACAACCAGGGAATATTTTAGTTAAAGGTTTTACTGTATTCGTGACGGGTACGGATTATTATCCAAAGGCGTTTTGCCTGATAAGGAGTAGGTGTTTTGACAAAGATTTTAGTAGTAGGAATAGCCGGACGCATGGGCAAGACCATTGCCGAGTGTATTGGAGACACGGAAGGGGTTGAACTGGGAGGCGGGACCGAACGCGCGGGAAGCGACTTTATCAACCAGGATATCGGCGAGGTGGCAGGGATCGGTAAAAAAGGTATTGCGGTTGTGGATGATCCTGCATTGGCTCTGGAACATTGTGATGTTGCCATTGACTTCACGACCCCCGCATCCAGTATGTTTACTCTCAACTCTGCTGCGGAAAGTGGAAAACCGGTGGTGGTGGGCACAACAGGGTTTTCACCGGATCAAAAAAAAGAAATTGCGAATATAGGTAAAAAGATTCCCCTGGTTGTCGCACCCAATATGAGTATTGGAGTGAATGTTTTGTTCAAGCTGGTTGCCGATGCGGCACGGGTTTTGGGTGACGATTATGATGTAGAAATTGTCGAGGCCCACCACAAGTTTAAAAAAGACGCTCCCAGTGGCACAGCGGTGCGCATCTCTGAAATCGTTGCCGATTCGTTGGGTCGAGATCTCGAACAGGTCGGTGTTTATGGAAGGAAGGGGCTTGCCGAAAGGACGCCTAAGGAAATTGGTGTTCACACCGTGAGGGCAGGGGATATAATTGGAGAACACCGGGTCTTGTTTGGAGGCATGGGAGAAAACTTCGAAATCTTTCACCGTGCGCAAAGCAGGCAGACATTCGCTCGTGGATCTATCCGGGCTGCGCAATGGATTCTTGATAAGCCCAAAGGGATTTATGATATGCAGGATGTTCTCGGGCTAAAATAAAAAAGAGCCATGAAAAACGACAACAAAAATCCTGATTCCGTAAAAAATAGAAGAGGATTTTTGCGGCGTGATTTCCTGAAGCTCATTTCTTTTGCTGGTTTTTCCACGTTGCTTCCGGGTCGCGCTTCCGGCCTGGAAGACTACCGAAACGATAAAAACGTTCCCAAACAGTACATTCAAAATCGCGATGTTCCTGGTTTTCATATTCGCAGCGCAAACCCTTTTCTGGGAGTGGATATGGGAAACTGGGGACTTGCCGTTGGGGGGATGGTGAAGAAACCCATCGGACTCGGTTACGAAGATTTATTCGGGTTCAAAATGGTATCGCAGGTTTCCCGGCTCAAGTGCGTTGAATGCTGGTCAGCGAAAGCCGAGTGGGAAGGTTTTAAATTCTCGGAACTCGTGGAAAAGGTACAGCCCGACCCTTCCGCGAGATATGTTTATATCCAATCTGCAGATTCTTATTACGAAAGCTTTTTGTTAGAGGAATTGCTTCGTCCCCGAGTGCTGTTTGTTCTCCGGATGAATGGAAAATCGTTAAGCAAAGACCATGGTTACCCATTGCGGTTGATCGCCCCATTTAAATACGGATACAAAAATATCAAGTACATCACCAGCATCAAGTTTCTGGATAAACGAAAAAGAAACTACTGGTCTAACAGCGGTCCCTACTCAGTAGACGGAACCATTCAGCCGGGTATTGATCACCCTCTTGATTTCAACAAGAAACCCTTGCCAATTAACGGAGGTGAAGTTTTTCATTTTTTCGACAAACGCCCTCGAAGCTGAAATTAATAGTTCTAAACCTCTGAATATATAGTGAACCCTTTTACTTTATGCTTCCTCTTATTATTTCTTTTCGCCTGCGACTCCCATGAAGTAGCACAAATCGAGGTGAATGTTCCCGTGGGGGTGCAGGTTCCCGAAGATATGGTTTATATTCCCGCCGGGGAATTTATTATGGGACATGTCGATGAGCCTCGAACGAGGCTTGGGCAAAAAGTGTCCTCAAAGGCTTACCTCATTGACCGTTATGAATTGAGCCGTGAACGGTACAAGAAATTTCAACCGAAATATACTTTCCCTCCTAAATCAGGGCTTTACCCGGTCACCCATGTTTCCTATGCGGAGTCCTTGGATTATTGCCAGGCGCAAGGAAAAAGGTTGCCGACGGAAATTGAATGGGAAAAAGCGGCACGAGGCACCGATGGAAGAAAATGGCCATGGAGCATTTTTGTTGACCACCCTAACAATGGTTTCTCGGGTTTTATGTCAGAGCCGGTGAATAAAAGAGAAGAATGGATCAGTCCTTATGGCGTTTACGGAATGGGGCATAACGTCTGGGAATGGATTGGCGAAGAATATACGTATCCGGGACAGCCTGAAAATGAACGCAACCTGTTTAAAGTTTTACGCGGTGGATTACTGCAGACCCATATCACCATCAGATTTTCACCTACCTATTTCAGGAACTGGATGGATCCGGAATCCAAACTTAATTTTATTGGTTTTCGTTGCGCGAAAAGTGTGGATTGAAAAAAGGAAGGTATAAGTTAGTAGTCGCCCCTTAAGTGACCGGTGATTTCTTTTGCCGCACGCTCAAACAATTTTTCTTCTGTGCCCCCGGTGGGCCCCCCTTTAACCCAGGAATGGACTTCCCAGGCCCCGACCAAATCACGGCCATCAAAGAGGGCTACTTTGACTCTTAATTTTGATTTTGCGGAATCAGAAAATCCCATCGATGCGATACGCAAGGTACGACTGCCTTCATCGTATTCGAGAACTTTATATTTAAGACGATATCGGGCACTTTCTCCCGCAAGGGCGTAACTGGTGTTTTGCATTTCGTGCTCAATGGCGCCTTGCAATTGCGAACCGGCATCCTGTAAATCGAAACTCCTTCGGGTCAAATCAATCAGTACAATGGTATTTTCGGAGTTCGCATACCGTTTCTTGGTGACCGAATCTACCCCCGAACAAGCAGGTAGGGCCAGCAGAGAAATGATTAGGATTTCAGCGATGAATTTCATTGTATTTGCAAAGGATTAATATTCCCAGTAGTTTAGCAGATTTTTGCCGGATTTTTCAATCCCGAATTTTGAGGATTTCGGTTTCGCAAAACTCAAATGGGAAGATTACCCCTGGAACCAGTGAAGGACGCTTTCTTCAAATTGGCTGAACCAGATTTGAATTTCTATGGGAATGATGCTGTTGATATAGGTCATGTAGCCAGTGGCAAGAACGATTCCTAAAACGATCAGCAGAATTCCACTGAACAGATTGGTGGTGTGCAGGAATACCGTTTTCCCGCCGATGGAAACATCCCAGCCTTTACCTCGCAGCAGGGTCCAGAACATTCCGTCTTTTGGCAGACTACCGCACACGGTGGCAACGAGGATCAGGGGAAGGCCAAGCCCCACCGCGTAAAAGAACAAAAGATTCATTCCCTGATAGATGGTTTTTTCAGAAGCCGCAAGCATTAGAATGCTCGAGAGGATTGGGCCAACGCAGGGGGTCCAGCCAAGGGCGAAAGTCGCGCCAAACAGGAAAAAACCAATGAAGGTGGAGGCGGGTTTTCCCTGGAAACTGGCACCTGAGAATCCTTTTCCAAATAAGGTCATGACCCCGAAGATCAACACGATTCCGCCCCCGATTTGCGAAATCTGAAACATATAGTCGCGTAACAATTGGCCAAGGGCACTGGCTGATGCCCCCATGGCAACAAACAAAGTCGCAAGCCCGAAAAAGAAAGCGAGAGACATCATGCCCATGCGCGCCCGGTCGGTCTGTGCTGTCACAGCGAAATAAGCGGGCAGGATGGGCAGAGTACAGGGCGATAAAAAACTGAATACTCCGGCGATAAAAGCCAGAAGGGTTAAGACGAGAATTCCGGAATCAGGAAGATTGGACTTGGGCTGGAAAGGATTGAACGAAGCCTTGGGGCTATTATCCAAAGGCAAAGGTTTTTCAACCGGGTTGGTTTTGTTCGACACCCCTGCGGGGGGGGTGGAAAAAGATAATGTCGTTTGCACAGGTTTGTTTTCGCTTACACAGCGAAACCCTACATCGGGTCCCGGTTCATCGGGGTTAGCGAATTGCCTGTAACCGCTTCGAGCAAACATTTTAATGGCATTGGCATAAAGGTCGCCGGGAAAATGTCCGATATCGCTCGCGGAGTGACCGCGTAAAATCTTGTATCCCGAATCGTAATATTCATTTTTATGGGTGCTGCCTTTATAGGGTTTGTAGTCATCCCGGACCCATTCCCAGACGTTTCCTACCAGGTCATGCACTCCTTCTTTCGTTGCGGATTTTGGAAAACTTCCCACATTGACCGGTTTGTTTTTGCTGCCGGCACGTTTGGATAGATTTGCGAGACCCGGTTGATATTCGTTTCCCCATGGGTATTCATTGCTTTCAGTTCCTTTTGCCGCGCGTTCCCATTGTTTTTCAGTGGGCAGCATTTTCCCCGCCCATTGGCAAAAGTTCGCCGCATCAAACCAGGTGACCCAGGTTACAGGTTCTTTGTCTTTTCCGGCGGGGAAATTATTACTGACCCAGTTTCCGGGTGGGATGGCACCTAAATCATCCACATACTTCTTATATCGTTCATAGGTGACTTCAAATACGTCTATGTAAAATCCTTTTAGGAAAATCTTTTGTTGTGGAGTTTCATCGGCGTACCACGGTTTGGGTATTCCAAGAGAAAGTGCCTCGGCCGCCTCATCTTTTTTATTGGTTCCGAAAATAAAGTGTCCGGGGGGAATATGAACCATCTCCCCTTCCAGGGAGAGATCCGCGGTTGATTGTGCCCAACCTGATAAGGGCAGGAAAAAAACGGTTAGTATTAACAGGTAGAGTTTCAGGCGCGGGAGCAAGGGCTTATCCTTTACTTGAGAAGGTTTTCGAAATAAAGAATATTACTGGGTGTGGCCCAGTCTTCTGCGCCATATAAGGCTCCGATAATTTTTCCCTTTGGGTCGATCATAAATGTGGAAGGAAGGCTTACCACGCCAAATTGGTTGCTGGCCTTTAAACGCTGGTCAAGAAGGATGGGAAAGCTTATCTTATGAGCTTTGACAAAAGGTTTCACCACCGCTTCACCAAACATATCGTTTGAGATGGCCAGCATGACAAAGTTTTTATTTTTAAATCTTTGGTACAAAGTTTCCAAAGAGGGCATTTCAATTTTGCAGGGTCCGCACCAGGTGGCCCAGAAATTTATCAGAACAAATTTTCCGCGAAATTCACTGAGGCTGACTTCTTTTCCTTCCAGGTTTTTCAGGGTGAAGTTGGGCGCGGTTTCCCCTTCAATAATTTTTGCAGAAGCAAGGTCAGCTAAAGCGAAAAACAATGACAGGAAAACAAAGACCTGAAAAAATTTTTTATTGAATCGGGTAATCACAAACGGTCTATATGATGAAAACAAAGTGAGGTAACGGATAAGGCGGTGTACAATGTCGGCAGAGCTACTCGACAGCCTCAATGCAGCGGACCATGGGAATGGCTTTTTTAAGCGCTTTTTCGATTCCCATTTTTAAAGTCATCGTGGAGCTTGAACAGGAACTGCATGCTCCCACCAGGCGAACCTTGACCACGCCGTCTTCTATGTCAACCAACTCCACATTACCCCCGTCCTGCATCAGCATGGGTCGCAGAGTTTCGAGGACTTCTTCGACTTCTTCTTTCATAGATTCCATTCAAATAAGTTGTTGAGTCCTGACAGTTACAAATCGAAGACGGCTGTTATTTATATTTTGGCCGGAAAGAGGCCATAAATTTTGCCGCGGGTCATCCCCCGTTGACGAGTTTTTCTTTTTTTGCCAAAAGCTCTTCCTGAGTTTCTTCATGTTCGGGATCTTTTGGAATACAGTCTACGGGGCAAACCTCGACACATTGTGCCTCTTCGTACCAACCCACACATTCCGTGCAGTGTTCCCAGTCAATAACAAAAATGTCATCCCCTTCTGATATTGCTTCGTTCGGGCATTCGGGTTCACAAACACCACAGTTAACACAATCTTCTGTGATTAACAGCGCCATAAAAATATCTCCAATATTTAACGAATTCCCGGGTTATATGGGATTTCGTTCAAAAGTTTTTGTTTCCGGGTTCCAGCCGAATAATGCCTGGTCCCGGACTTTTTCACTATAAACGGAAACGACCAGATACTGCGTTCCCGGGTAGATGGGTGTTTCTCCATCGAACAGGGCCATTCGAGTATCTTCTTCCGAAAAATAGGCGTCGTGCTCAGGGTGGGAGTGATACAAAACTTTAAAAACCCGGCCCTTCGAACTTGCCTCGCTTAAAAGCTTTTGTAGCTCTAATGCACTAATATTATACGCTGTACGGGCATCCCTAGTAAAGTTCTCTGGATCTTTTTCGTGCAGCTTGTTTTGTATATTCTCACACCGGTAAACAACATTATCGTCGTTATGGTCCGGATTTCCAACAACAATTCCACAGCATTCGTAGGGATATTCCTCCACGGCGTGCCGGTGGATTTCATCCAGTTGTTCTTTCTCAAGTGGGGACATGAAGTATTTTGGAGTCTTCCGTATTGGTTGTCAAATGGTTTTGGGAAATTTCAGGGGTTGGTACGAACCACCAGATTGTCCGTTACGGCAACCTGACACGCCATGCGAAAATCGTCGGGTTTCTTGCTCAGTTTTTCCGTTTCGACGTCATTTCTGGGATCCAGCTTTCCGGACAAAACCTGTACGGTACAGGCGGTGCATAAACCGCGCCCCCGACAGTTGAGAATTTTGGTGATGTGGGGGTAAATACTGAACTTATTTCGGATAGAAGCTTCGCGGAGATTTTCTCCTTCTTCTACTTCAATGGTACGGTTTTCTTTTTCAAAACGAACTTTTAGCATGGTCGACTCTTTTGGGATTGATTGACTAAGGGATCATATCTAAATAAGCCCTGCCAGTGCAATATTTTTTCCTGTCCACTCCCGTGGAGGAAATGGTTTTCTCCGCATTTGTCATACAACCTTCCGGATGAGAATTTTGCCTAAGCCCTGGCTTTTTTAAAGTTATCGGATGCCGGTTCCGCTCCCGCCATGAAACAGAATGCTCTCCTCGTTGAGTCGCTCCAGCTGATCGGGAGTCAGCGTAATTTCCCCGGCAGCACAGAATTCTTTCACCTGGTCCACTCTTCGCGCCCCTACCACGGTGGTGGTGATATTCTTTTGCTGGATCACCCAGGCAAGCGCCACGTTGATGGCGGCCGTATTGATTTCATCCGCAATTTCCTGAACCGTGTCTCGCATGTCTTGCGAGTTATTAATAGCAGCGGGTACATACAGGTGGTAGTCCCTGCGGGCGGGTGCGTTTAATGCTTCTCCATCCAACCGGCCGGCTAAAAGACCACGGGCAGTCGGCGAACACGCCATGTAACCGATACCGGCCTTTTCACATTCCCTCAAATGCTCTCCTTCGTACAAGCGGTGAAGCAGGTTATATGGAACCTGGTTGACCGTGAACACCGGGGCGGCCTCTGACATGAGGATAATGTCCTTCGCCAGGAAATTCGAGATACCGACCGTTCGTGCCTTGCCACTTTCTTTGAGTCCAGCCATGACGTCGCACAACCTCTGCATGTCTCCAAAGGAGTCGACATAGAAACCCGGCCAGTGGACCAGGTAGGAATCGACATAATCCCGCCCAAGATTTTTCAATGTACGTTCAAGACGCGACATATAACCCTCGACTGTCATTTCGGCATCGGGCGTGATTTTGGAAATGATGAGGACATCGTTTTTCCGGGAACCCAGGGCCTTGCCGAGGCGGCGTTCGGATTCGCCTTTGCCATAAGCCTCGGCCGTGTCAAACGCCATGATGCCGCACTCCAGGGCGGTCTTCACTATTTTATCGGCTTCTTCTTCCGAACACTCGTCCCCCCAATCTCTGCTGGGGGCTATCTGCAGGCCGCCCAGGGTGAGGGCGGTCCAGGGGATGTCGAGTCCTTCGACTTTTTTCGAATGCATTATTTCTCCATTTCTTAGCGAAAGTTAATCAGTATATAAAAAAACTTTTTTGTCATTATTAAAAGGGTTGACCCGTTTCCCACCGGTCGCTTGCCGGTTAGGAGCAGGCCTCAATTTGAACAAATTCCCTGACCGTTCCTTTTCCCCAATACCCATAGAACGCATTTCCCGGCGTATTGCACTGGGTGGTCATGTGGATATACTGATTTTCCCCGTTGCCGGCTTTCAGGATTCCCACATGGGAATAGGGGGGGATAGTCCCGCCGCAATTGGCGCAATCGGTAGAATAGTCCTGGCACAACTTTTCCAGGCAGGGTCCACAGATCACTGGATTGAAGACAAAAATTTCCTGTCCTTTAAATTCCAGAAATGTAGGAACGGAAGTCACCGCTGTTCCACATTCTTTACAGGGTCGATTCATTTTTTGATGGAACGAATAAAATTAAGAATGGGAAATTGTACCGTAACGGATTTAATTGATACAGACTTTTTTCATATTTTCAAAATCATCCAGAACGGCACCGGCACCCTTGACGATGCTGAGGAGGGGGTCTTCAGGAATAAAAACCTTCAAGGTGGTTCTTTCTTCAATCATTTTGTCGAGTCCGCGAATGAGTGCTCCACCGCCGGTCAGGTAAATACCGTTGGAGTGGATGTCCGCAGAAAGTTCGGGGGGGATTTTTTCCAGGGCACGCATGATGGATGTCACGATGGTTGTCAAAGGTTCTTTCAGGGCCTCCCGGATTTCGTCATCCCCAATGGTGATGGACATGGGAACTCCGGTTTTGACATTGAGCCCTTTTACTTCGGTTGTCAGGTTACCAGGTTGTGGAAACGCGCTGCCCACTTCCATTTTTACGCGTTCCCCTTCGAAAACACCAATATTGAGATGATGCTGGAGGCGCATATAACGAACGATGGATTCATCGATTTCATCCCCGGCGACGCGAACGGATTCACCATAAGCAATTGCCGATAAGGAGATGACGGCCACATCGGTGGTGCCTCCGCCTATATCGATGATCATGTTTCCTTCGGGTTTGTGGACAGGGATGCCCACGCCTATGGCCGCCGCCATGGGCTCTTCGATCAGGTGGACCTCCCTGATTCCCGCCATCATGGAAGCATCAATGACGGCCTTTTTTTCCACTTGAGTAATGCAGGTAGGAACCCCCACTACCAGACGCGGCCGGAAGAAACGATATTTATTCAATATTTTTTTTATAAAATATTGAATCATTTTATTGGTCACATCGAAATCGGCAATAACCCCGTCTTTCATCGGCCTGATTGTGTTTACCCTTGCGTGGGTGCGGCCGAACATTTGCTTTGCTTCCAGTCCAACCGCTTCTACGGCATGGTCATCCAGATTGACAGCGACAACCGAAGGCTCATTCAGGACAATTCCCTTTTCAGTTATATGTGCAAGGGTGTTTGCGGTTCCCAGATCCATTGCCAGATCTACGGAAAATAATCCAAATAGCTTATTGAAGAGTTGTTTTATCATGCCATTTCTTTAATTTTCGGGGACAGTCTGTTTCGGGAAAGGCTTATCAGGCTGAATAAATCTTTTGCGTCATCAGGGTACACAGCCAGACCCCATTGCATGGTTGCCTGCATGGCTGTTCCGTTTACATGAAGAGGGTTGTATTCAAATATTTGTTTCAACTTGGATTCGAGTTGTCTTACTTCTTTTTGTTTTCTGTTCATTAACATGAGTACGAATGTATTTTCTGAAAACCGGAAAACAAATTTCGGCGATGGAATTATTTTTGCGATAACGGCTATCATTTGTTTTAGAAAAGCATCCCCTTGATCTACACCATGGATCTGATAAAGATCGCCGAGGTTTGTAATTTGAATGGACCAGAAATAAACGGGCTGATTCGGTTTGAAAAGTTCTTCCGAAACGGCGAGCTGGTATTCCGTCAAAAATCTATGGTTGGGAACCCCGGTTACAGGGTCGAGGTTTTTGTCGTAAATCCAGCGGTCTTTGGTGTCTGAGCAAAATAAAGCCGAAGCCGCGGCGGAAACAATAAGGGAAAGTTTATCCAGGTCTGCAGAGCCCAGTCCCTCAAATTGATCCGATCCAACCAGCAATACTCCATATAAAGTTTCGTTGAGTTGAATGGGTAACGCCACAGCAGAAAGCAGTCCTTCGGGTTTTTCTTCTTCGGAAAACAGGATGGTTTTTCTTTTAGCGTTGAATTTCAGTAACAGGGGCGACCTGTTTTTTGCACAAGACCCTACCAACCCTTTTCCAAAATGGACAACGATTTGAGACAGGTCATGAGTGAAGCCCCTGTGCCCCATTATCCGGCCTTCCTGCTGGTTTTCTTCAAACCAGATGACAGCAATCGATTTAAAAGAAACAATGGATGTGGGTGTCTGGGTCAATCGGTCCGCAACCGAAGAACGGTTTGGAGATTCGGCTAAAAACCGGCAGTAGGAAGTTAATTCTTTTAAATCCGGAATAGAGGCGTTTTTTATATTGGGGTGATGTTTCTCCTGATGCAGGTGCCACGCAATTTGTTCTGCAAAATTTGAGAGGATCTTCTGAAGTTTAATGGATATCTGGTAGCTTGTCTTTGTATCTATTACCAGTACCCCCAGTAAGGTATCCGAGATAACAGGAATAGCCATAAACCCTTTCAGGACTTCGGGTTTTTTATAGATTCCCCCTATATCGGAATCAATATTTTCTATCAATTGTGTTTTCGAGGTTTCGGCAGCAAGACCTATGGGGCCTTCTCCCACACTAATGGAAACATTTCGGTTGAGATGATTGCTGAGGGTGAAATGTTCCCGAATTACCAGTTGATTTTCTTTGAGTTCAAAGAGTGCGGTGGTATGGGCATCAGCCACATTTCCAATTAAATCTATAAGATGTGAAAGTAAATTAGATGAATTCATATTTGTTGAGGGATCATTTGCCTCTTTTTCTTAACATGTCCTTATACTTTTTTACTTCATCCTGGGAGACAGCCATGGCGGCCACTTCAAATTCGGGAATAGTTCCTGGTTTCGTTTCAACAACTCGCACAGCCTGACAGTCGATTATTTTTTTTTCTCCGGTGGAAGGAACCCTGAAGGAAACTTGCAGGAGGTCACCATCAATGACAGTTCCTTTAATGGAAAAAACCAGGCCATTGACAGACATTTCCGTTATTGTGATTTTATGTAGTTTATAAAAAAATTCCTTTTCTCTTTCGATTTCTACATTTCCGGTAATTTTAACTTTTGCCCTGTGGCCCTGCCTCTTTCCCAGATCTTTGTCGAATTTTTTTTTGATGAGTTGATCAAGGTCTTTTCGAATCTTTATTAATTCTTCAGTGGAAAGGCTCTCCAGGGAGGCCATGATTTCTTCGGTCATGGTAGGAAAAACTGGGGTTGTACAGATGCTTATAGAAAAACCAATTCTCTGCAGAAAGGCGGAAATTTTATCACGGCCCTTGCAAGGCATCTTATAGTGTAACCCCCCAACTGTCAATCGTTTACCTTTGGTTTGGTTGGAAAATGAGAAATCCATATTTTGGCAAATTATTCCTGTTTCGCGGATCCTGACCGGTATATCCCAATTCAGGGAAATCGCTTGACAGAATGTGCTTAGCATTTATATACTCCGAAACTCTTCCAAAGAGGTTCAAAAATGCCTGGGCGGGTAGCTCAGTTGGGAGAGCACCGGCCTTACAAGCCGGGGGTCACAGGTTCGAGCCCTGTTCCGCCTACCATTATATACGACCGCGGGGTCGTAGTTCAGTTGGTTAGAACGCCGGCCTGTCACGCCGGAGGTCGCGAGTTCGAGTCTCGTCGGCCCCGCCATTTTTCCAGCCTACGGTTCCAGGACTTTAGGCTGTTTTCATTTCCGTACTCTTTCTTCCCTTGAATGGACTAAAAATTTTTGAAGTTGCCCTTTAATAATAGAAATGGGTTTTGTCTGCGACGCGGTCCATCGATCAGGAAATAATGTTTAGCAAGTTTCCTAATTGAGGAGTGGGGGGAGAGAAATTGTTTATGACTCGTCTGGAATGTGAAGATTCGCCGTTGGATTCAATCGAATTGCGGGTGTTTCCATTTTCGGAATTTTCTTCATTGTTCTTTTCACGGGCTTCTTCATTTTCTTCTGTTTTTTCAGCTTGAACTTCCCGTCTTGCCTGTGCTTCAAGCTGGGCCGCTTGAGCGGCCACCTGCCGGTCCTGCGCTGAAGGTTCCCTGGGTGCGAGCGCGGCCCGCTTTATGGTTTGGGCTTTTCGAACCGTTGCTTCGGGGTTACCGGGAACCGGCGAGGTATCAATGGAAACTTCCCCTCCCACCGCATATTGCCGGCCATCGGGGCCTGTCTGGTATTCATAGGTAGGAGCTCCATTGGCATAAGGGCCCGCAGCCGCTAAATGAGCGGCTTCGTGTGCACGAACTTCCGCATCTCTGGCTTTGAGCTCATTGAGCAGGCGACGTTCTTCTTCTGTTAACTGCAGTTCTGTTTTGGGGCCGGCGGTTTGAGGTTCGGATTCTTCCCCATTCTCATTTTCAAGGGCCGAGTCATTTTCAGAACGGTTGGAAAGATTTAAGGATGCCTGCGACAGATTGACCCGGTCATCGGCGAATTCTTCCTGCTGTGCCTCTTGCCTGGTTTCTTCCTCACAATCTTCACACTGGCCGGGACTGCCGACGAACACAACCTGTGTATAGCCTTGAATTATTTGAACTTCTATGTCAAATCTCCAGCTTTTGGCACATTTATGCCAAGGGGTCTTTTCGGCAGAAATCTTTAAAACTTTAGCCGAAGATAAAAAAAGAGCTTTCAGGGGATTTTTTGGATTGTTAAAGGTCTCGTAGTTTCTTTGACAACCGATATATATTTTGATATATAACGATATATCGCTATATTTTAGTAGACATAACGAATGGTCCCATGACTGAAATTGAAAAAAAACCGCGAAGGATCGGAAGCATATTGCTTGGTTTCTTTCTGCTTAATATTTCCTTTGCTCAGGCAGATGAGTTGCGCATTGCCGTGGCTTCCAATTTTCTTTTGCCCTTAAAGGAGTTGACCCGGGAGTTCAGGAATTCTACGGGGGAGAAAGTCGTTTTGATTTCAGGGTCCACCGGGAAGCTTTATGCCCAGATCAAACACGGAGCCCCTTTTGATATTTTGCTGGCCGCAGACTCGGTTCGTCCCAAGCTTCTTGAAAAAGAGGGGCTGGGTATTGCGGGAACCCGTTTTACCTATGCGTTGGGAAGGCTGGTTCTGTGGAGTGTGAATTCTAAATTTCCTTTCAGAAATGATTTGCAGGTTTTAGGTCAGAAAAATTTTCGTTATCTGGCCATCGCCAATCCCAAAACAGCTCCCTATGGAAAAGCCGCGGAACAGGTTTTAAGAAAAAAAGGTTTGTGGAAAAAAGTTCAAAACCGTTTGGTACGAGGAGAAAATATCTCTCAAACGTTTCAGTTTGTGATGACCGGAAATGCAGATATGGGTTTTATAGCTTTTTCCCAGTTTGGCAGGGACCAGAAACAGCGCACGGGTTATTCCTGGACCATTCCTGAGGAATGGCACGATCCCATCCGACAACAGGCCCTATTGTTAAAACGCGCGAAGACGAATAAATCGGCCCTGGATTTTTTAAATTTCCTGCAAAGCAAACGTATAAAAAAATTAATCGAAAGTTATGGTTACTCTCTCGAAAATTAGGAAAGGATCAACATGATTTCAGGTGCTGTCGATTTAGGTCCCGTCTGGCTCACTTTGCAATTGGCGGGTATCACCGTATTGATTCTTTTAACCCTGGGAACCCCACTGGCCTGGTGGTTGGTCCATACCCGTTCAAAATTCCGGGTGGGAATAGAAGCGGTGGTGGCATTGCCCCTGGTACTGCCTCCCACGGTATTGGGTTTTTACCTGCTGATTTTGCTGGGACCCAACGGGTGGGTGGGCGGTTCCGTTGAGGCTTTAACAGGATCGCCCCTGTCTTTCAGTTTTGCAGGTTTGGTTTTTGCCTCAACACTTTATTCATTACCCTTTGTGGTGCAGCCTCTGCAAAGCAATTTTGAATCGTTGGGCAATGCTCCTATTGAGACCGCCGCTTCTCTTGGCGCATCCCGGTGGGACGCCTTTTATTCAGTCATCCTTCCCTTGTCCCGGAGGGGTTACCTGACCGCAACGGTTTTGGGTTTTGCCCACACATTGGGAGAGTTCGGCGTGGTGCTCATGGTTGGCGGTAATATTCCCGGAAAAACGAAAGTGATATCCATTGAAATTTATGATCGTGTAGAAGTAATGGAATATTCCCAGGCACATATTCTTTCGGGAGGACTTTTATTGTTTTCTTTTCTGGTTTTACTGATGGTTTATTCCCTAAACAAAAAATTACCGGTAAATTTTTCATGACGGAATTACTTAAGGCAGCTTTTAAAGTCGATTACCCGGATTTCAATCTTGATGTGGATTTACAGCTTCCGGCTTCGGGTATTACCGTTGTGTTTGGTCCCTCGGGATCGGGGAAAACCACTTTCTTACGCTGTTTGGCCGGGTTGGAAAAATCAGGAAAAATGGAAATGGCAGGACAGGTTTGGCAAGACGAGAATATTTTCATTCCACTAAACAGGCGGGCTATCGGCATGGTGTTTCAGGAGTCCCGCCTTTTTCCTCATTTGAAAGTTCGCGAAAATCTCCTTTATGGTTACAAAAGAACTCCGGTGGATTCACGAAGATTGCATCTGGATGAGATCGTTCGCGTGCTCTCTTTGGAAAATCTTCTCGAGAGAAAAATCGACAAATTATCAGGTGGAGAAAAACAGCGGGTGGCGCTGGGGCGGGCTTTACTTACGAGTCCCAAACTCCTTTTGATGGATGAACCGCTGGCGGCTTTGGACACTCAACGAAAAAACGAGATCATTCCTTTTATAAGAAAAGTGGAGAAAGAACTTTCCATTCCCATTATCTATGTTACCCACTCGATGAGCGAGGTGTTACAGCTTGTCGATACCATGGTAATTTTGAAGGATGGAAAAGTTGTCAATTGGGGTCCGGTGGAAAAAGTTTTTTCGGATATTAACCTTCGCAATGCCATTGACGACGAACATCTGGGAGCGGTCCTTGACACGACGGTTATAGAGCATGATACCGAGTTTGGAATCACCCGCCTCGATTTAAAAGGGCAGGAACTGAGCGTCCCCCTTCAGGATATTTCACCGGGACAAGGACTTCGCGTTCATATCCATTCCAAGGACGTAAGCCTGGCCACACAACCGCCTGAAGGGCTGACAAGCGTGCTCAATATATTAAAATCAAAAGTTAAAAGAATTGGAGAGAAAGCGGGGTATTCCGTAGATATAGAACTGGATGCGGGTCAACCGTTGCTCGCCACGATCACCAGAAAGTCTTTATCCAACCTGAATTTGAAGCCGGGTCAACCTATTTACGCTTCCATTAAGGCCATTCGAATGGTTCATGAAAACCAGTAGGGCTAAACTTGAAACTATTCTTTATTTTCGATATCTGGAAGAGAATAAGTTGTGGCTTGTTGGATGTCGGCCTGGAAAAGAAAACCCCCGCCGGGTTTATTTAATTCTCCCTGGAAAAAAATAAATTCGAATATTTCTTTGGCGCGGTCGGCATCCACGATAACGGTAAGGATATCCTGTTCAGACCAGGCTCCATATTCTTTCACACTTTCAACGGTTCTCAAGCCTCTTGCGGAATGCACATTTGTTGAGTCGATATTTTTTTTGACATGGAGCATTTCAACAATTTTTAATCCGGCTCCTTTGGGTAAAAAACAAGTAATGCGTTTTTCTTTTTTATTCATGGAGAATTCAGCTATTTTCAAAAATGAGGACATCGGTCATTCCATGTATTTTATTTCCTCCGGTTGTGTGGAAGTGGAGATGCCACCGAATCCTGTCCGATTGGGAAGCGGAGATTTTTTTGGTGAGATCGCGTTAATTAAAAAATTTCCTCGAACTTTTTCGGTCAAAGCTTTGGGTTTCTGCGATCTGCTTGTCTTGAGTGAATCTGATTTCAATATATTTTTAGATGCAAATCCTGAAATTCGAGTGATTCTAACCGAAACTGCTGATAAGAGGATTGAAATTGATGATTTGAATTGAATGCCAAGATCAGGGAAGATTTCTCACTGCGCGAACCCCCCCTTTTGTGCATTTATCAAGGGTACGAAGAAAGGGGACCCCGGTAACAAAATAAGCGGTGCGGGCGCAGCAGTGACCGTGCTCCGACGACCAGTACCAGTAGGCCGCTCCATCCGCGAATAAACTGGATAACGCCAAAGGATGTTCCGGATCGTGGTCCATAGCCATGACGTTCGATTCGGTATTGTCGTAGATCTCTCCGTATTCCCAGACCTCGGGCATTCGCCAGTCGGTGTGTCCGCCGGTGGTCAGGTTCTCCACATAGTTTTTGGAGTCGTGCCAGTTCAAACACCTCCCCAGATCGGCATAGCTGTCTTTTTGGGTCCACATTAATTTCGATTTGGTTTCGGTGATGGTTCCGTCGCCATTGTCTATCAGATTGAGCCGCGAGGGTAACGGAGGCGGGGGAACGTATGGAGGTGCTACATAAGGTTCGCGGGGAGCATAGAGATCCATATTTGCCGCACTGGAAATGTCTAAAAGGCCTGCGACCAGAATAAGACCCGAAAAAAGGATTTTTAATTTTTTAAAAAATTGCGTCATGGTTTCATGGATACATGGATGCGACCTGTTCCGCATAACCGTTATATAAAAGTGTTTCTTCGGTTTCTTCTTTTCCCGGAATCCTCTCAAAGGCTTGGTGCCATCTTGCATAGGGAATGGCTGGGTTCACATTCGCCGAAAAATCATATTCTAAAGGAGACAGGGAAGTATAAAACGTTTCCGGCATTTTGTCCGTAAAATCGATTCCAACGATCGACTTGATACTCTTGAATCCATATTTCCAGGGGACAACCAGGCGAATCGGTGCCCCATGTTGACCGGGAAGGGGATGTCCATAGATTCCCGTGGCCATAAAAGTAAGGTCGTGTCTCGCTTCTTCGAGGGTCAATCCTTCCGTGTATGGCCATGGTTCCCAGAACCTGTTTTTTTGTGGTAAAGCAATATTGGGTAATAAAAAAGTGGTGAACTTTACATAACGGGCGGACGGCAAAGGTTCGAGTTGATCGATCAATAACCTCAAAGGGAAACCCAACCAGGGAATCACAACAGACCAGGCCTCCACGCAACGTAGACGGTAGACCCGTTCCTCTTCAGGAAACCTGTGGATTAAGGAATCCACCTCCAGTGTTTTTGGTTTTTTAACCAGTCCCCCAACTTCAATCGTCCAGTTTTCAGTTTGAAGTTTTCGGGCGGACTTCCAGAGCTGGTCTTTTTCAACACCGAACTCGTAAAAATTGTTGAATCTTGAAGCGATGGATTCCGGCGTGTATTCGACTTTTTCAGGCGGGTTTATTTCAGCCGCTTGCAGAGGTGAGGGGAAAGGCTGCATCGACATCAGGGCCGCGGCACTGAACTTTAAAGTAGTGCTTAAAAACTCTCTGCGCCGAAGATAAATATCTTCAGGAGTGATTTCCTGATTCGGCAGTTCCCAGTCTTTAGGAGTTTTTATCCAGGTCATGGGTTTCTTCTATTTTTTCTTTTCCCGTCAGGGGTTTTTAACGCAACGAAAACCCAATGAATTCAATTTTACATCAGGTGCCAGGCGAAAATGCATCCCGGCTTGCAGATACCAGATATCATTATACCAACTGCCACCCCGAACGACCTTCCGAAGGCCTTTGTCCGGACCTTTTGGATTCTTCTTTGGCGAATGGGTGTAATATTTTCATCAAACCAATCGTTCGTCCATTCCCATACATTCCCTTCCATATGATGCAGGCCATATCCGTTTTCGGTGGAAGACTGCACCGGCGCGGTTCCCGCTTCGAAAGATAATCCATAACGGGCATTCTTTAAGTGGGGTTCGACGTTCAGGTTGTTGGGGCCTCTGCGGGCTTTTTCCCATTCCGCTTCCGTGGGCAGTCGCATTCCCTTTTCTTGGCAATAGTTTTTCGTTTCTTCCCAGGAAACACGGGTTGCGGGGCAATCATCGCAAGCAGAGGCCCGGCTGCGTTTGAACTGGGGGTTGGTTTTTTCATAATCTTTATTGGCAACTTCGTAACGGTCGAGCAAAAAGTCATCGATCCAGATCGAATGAACGGGCTGTTCGGCCTGCGTTCCTTTTTCTGTTCCCATTTTAAATTCCCCTGCAGGAATCAAGACTTGAGAATTTGCCCAGGTCTCATTGCTGGAAAAGAATAAAAAGAACCCCATGCTGAGTATTAAAATTTGCGATCCCTGTTTCACGATTCTGTTTCACGAATGGTTTTGAGTGGTTTATTGTTAATGACATCGATACTGCTTAGTATTCCTGTGGTGACCGTTAACAGAACGCCAAAGGCAAAGGCCCAAAGAATGATTCCGGGCTGTAAATGCCAGGCAGATTTAATCATGTATTTCATGACAGCCCAGGAAAGCCCCTGTGCCAGGATAACCCCCATCAAAGCCGAGATGATCCCTAATGTTGTATATTCAAACCCGAGAATGGAAGCCACGATTTTCCTTTTTGCGCCGAGAATTTTCAGCACCGCGGATTCGCGCAGCCTCCGGTACTTGGTCGAAGCGATCGACCCGGACAGGATGAACAACCCCGCCGCTATTGCAAAACCGGACATGAAGTCCACCAATGTGGTCAGTTTGGATACCGTCGACTCAACGGTGTTGACAATGTCGCGAGTGCTGAGTGCGGTGATGTTGGGCAAGGCTTTTACAACAGCATGTTGCAACTGCAATTCTTTTTCCTCGGGAACATGGACCGTGGCAACATAAGTAATGGGAGCGCCCTCAAGGGCTCCCGGTGAAAAGATCATATAAAAATTCGTGCGCATGTTTCTCCAGTTTACGCTCCGGATACTGGTGACTTTTGCCGATACAGGAATTCCCTGAATATCTATGGTCAGTACCGATCCGATTTTCGCTCCCAGCCTTTTTGCCGCATCTTGTTCAAGAGAAACTTCCGCATTCTTTGCGCCCTCCTCATCCCACCACTGGCCTTCGATGATTTTATTGTCTTTTGGAGGAGGGCCTTTCATATAAGTTAAGACAAATTCACGATTGATAAACCATTCCTCCCGTTGTTTGTTTTTATATTTCCAGTTGGCGATGAGTTTTTCATCAATACTGTGCAAGCGGGAACGAACCAGGGGGGTCACACTGTGTTCCGCTTCGGGTGTGGTTTGGTTCAGCACCTGGGTGAACGTTTCTTTCTGGTCTCTCTGGATATCAATGAAAAAATAATTGGGTGGATTCATTTCTGTATTTTTGTTCAACATGGCCAGCATATCCGTCTGCACCAGTCTCACTGTAAGAATCAGCATGATGCCCATTCCCAGGCAGGTGATAATCGAGGTCGCCTGGTTGTTCGGCCTTTTGAGGTTGGACATTCCATAGCGCCGGGCGACCGAACCTGATTGAGGCAATGCCTTGAGTATCTTCAATAAAAGCCATGAAGCGAATGCGAACAAGGCAATGGATGTTCCCAGTGCAGACAGAAAAACCAGCCCGCGTTTTATCGATTCCGCCTGCCAGCAAATCATGGCGGCAAGTCCAAAGCCAAGGGTCAGTCCCGCCAGCCAACGGTCTTTGCGGGTCCCTGAAGCGAGTTCCTCTTCTTCGAAGTTGCGTCGAAATAATCGTAAAGGTCTTGTCTTAACCGCACTTAACAAAGGCCACAGGCAAAAAAGAAGGGTGGTTGCCACTCCCAGCAGGAAAGATTGTAAAGCAGGAATCCAGAAAAAAGCCGGTTCAATCTGGTAGTTGATCAATCCCTCCATTTTGGAGGGTAGAAAAAAGGTAAGGGAAAACCCGAGAGTGATACCCAGCAAGCTTCCCGCTATTCCCATCACCATGGCCTGAAATAAGTACACTTTTAGTAAAGTGCCTGAAGAAGCACCCAGGCAGCTCATAATTGCAACGGTATCCAATTTCTGGGCCATGAAGGTGCGGACGATCATGGCCACACCGATACCGCCCATAAGAAGCGCAATCACCCCCAAGGCTCCAAGGTATTGCCCCATTCGTTCAATGGAACGGGATAGGGAGGATTGCATGTCCTTATAGGTTCGTATGGAGATGGATTTATCGGTTAATCCCCGTTCCAGCAATGCCACCGCTTTTTCAAGTGGCATGCTGTCCGGGAGTTTTATCAAAGTCCGGTGTTTGATTCGGCTCCCGGGTTGAACGAGGTCCGCTTCATCCAGCGAGTCGCGGGAAATGAACAGTCTGGGACCGATGCTGAAGGCCCGGGAAATACGATCGGGTTCGGAAGTGACGATACCGGTGATTTTTAACTGGGTCTTTCCCAGAGAAAAACCATCGCCGATATTCAATCCGGTTTTCACGAGAAAAGAAGATTCGACCACTGCGCCGTTTTCCTTCAGAAGTTCCTGCAGGGGCTTGTCCGGGTTGTTTTTAAACTCCCCGTAAAAAGGATATTGTGGACCTGTTAAAGGAATAGATTTCAATTCCGTGATCAGGGAACCGGATTTTTCAGACGAGTCCGGATTTTTAAACTGTGCCATTCCATGCATTTCTTTAATAAATAAAAACTCGGTTCCCTGCGGCAGAATTTTTTTCTGGTAAGCAATGTCCTCTTTCCCTTGCTGCCAGCTTCCCTTGATACCGATGTCGGCGGCCAGAAGCCCCTTGGCCTGTCCTTGAATGGTTGCCTGTACCATATTGGAAAAACTTTTGACGGTCATTACGGCTCCCACCCCGATCGCGATACAAAATATAAAAAAGACCATACGCTTCCACGCCCCGCGGGATTCCGCAAGCGCCAGTGAGACAAGTTGTTTGAAATTAAGTTGGTGGGATTTCATTATTTTGTATTTTTCCGGTCTGCGATGATCTTTCCATCTTCCAGGGTCAGAATCCGTTGACTTTGTTTGGCGACCTGGGGTTCATGAGTAACCATTACGATGGTGGCCTGCTTTACCCGATGAAGTTCCCGGATTAACTCAATGATTCGGTCACTGTTTTTTGAATCGAGATTTCCCGTGGGTTCATCTGCGAGAATGATATTGGGTTCATTGACAAAAGCGCGCGCCAGTGAAAGACGTTGTTGTTCGCCACCGGATAATTGAGCCGGGTAGTGGTGTTGTCGATCACTTAATCCCACCATCCCCAGGAGGTCTTCTGATTTTTTGGTGGCTCCGGGGGTGCTGTTGAGTTCTGCGGACAAGACAACATTTTCCAGGGCGGTCAGGGTTGGGATGAGGTGGAAGTTCTGGAAGATAAAACCAAACCGTTTTCCGCGTAACAGGGCCAATTCGTCTTCATTGAGTTTCGTGATATCCTGCCCGTCTATTTTTATGGTTCCATCCGTCGGGGTATCCAGGCCAGCAATCAGGCTGAGCAATGTGGTTTTGCCGCTACCGGAATGACCGGTGATGGCAATGAACTGCCCGTCTGGAATCGTAAGGTCAATGGATTTTAAAATTTCTACTTTATGACCGCCGCCGTGCAGGGTTTTTATCAATCCGGATATTTCTATCAATGTTTTTTAAGGGTTGGTTTATGATTAAGGTTTATTGTATTAAAAATATATGCGTACCATTTTACTAAACTTTTTTCGAATTTCCGGCTACATTCTTGGAGGGTTTTTAATAATCCCGGGTAATATTCAGGGGCTGATGGCCAGCGAAGCGCAGTCGGTACCCCATGGAAAACAGGAGAAACGAGTGATTCTTGCTTTAGGGGATAGTTTAACCGCAGGATTTGGTGTGGCCCAGGAAGAAAGTTTCCCTTCCCGCCTGCAGGTGAAAATTAATGAAGCGAAGTTAGGGTATAAAATTGTCAACGCAGGTATCAGTGGCGATACCACCGCAGGGGGAGTTCGCCGGATCAACTGGCTGATGAAGCACAAACCGCAGATCGTCATTCTTGCCCTGGGTGCGAACGATGGGTTGAGAGGATTATCCGTAGACGAAATGCGGTCGAACTTAGAAACCATGATCCGTATATCCCATGAGCACGACGCCCGGGTTTTGCTGGCGGGTATGAAAGCCCTTCCCAATTATGGTGAAGATTACCAGCAAAAATTCGAATCCGTTTTCCCCGAATTGGCTGATAAGCATGATTTGGTTTACCTTCCTTTTTTGTTGGAAGGGGTTGCGGGTGTCCGGGAATTCACCCGTCCTGATGGAATTCATCCCACGGCATCGGGTTATAAAATTGTCGCCGAGTTGGTCTGGGAATATTTACGGCCTATGCTTGGGAGGGATTAAGGGATTCAACCCATTGCATTAGTCTTTCGTAACAGATTCCCGAGTTTAAAATTTTTATAGCAACCTCAAAGCCTTCCTGCGGAGATTGGAAAATATCGGCAAGATGGCACAGGCAGGATGCCTGGCTGGCGATCTGGATGGCTGCAGGTCCTTCCCCTTTTTTCAATGCCTGTTCTCCGAGTTTGGCAATCGTTTCCCGTTGCGATTCTGTTTCCTTTAAAGCTTCGTGAGACTCCGCAATTTGTTTGACCGTTTTTTCGTCAAACATTTTTGAAAATATGAGAGAGCGTGACTGGGTTTCGTCCTCTCCATCCTGGATGAAGACTTTCGCTTCTTTGTGTATGCCAAACAGGGTGGTGCCTTCCATTCCGTTTCCGACGATAACACGGTCGAACAGACTGCGTTTTGCAATTTCCGTTAAAGAAACTTCGTAGCCCCGATGAAAATAGGTTGTCGCAAGGAAGTTTTTACTGTCCGCCTTAAGAGGCATGAGGATTTTTTCCAGCGTGGCAAGCATGGGTCGTTTTACTATCTCAGTACGGATGGTCCGCAATTTTTCTAATTCAGGCAGGCAGTCCCCGGTATTGATAAAACCGAATTTGAATTCCCGGATTTGTTGAATGCGTTGTTCGCCTTTACCGGATGGAGTCGCCTGGTAGTGGTTGACCAGCAGATCTTCAAAGGTGATACCGAATTTAGGGGGCAGAGGTAAAGCGGAATGGCCATAAACAGGGAGTCCCATTTCTGCAATGACAGGAATCGCGTAAAAACCGAAATAAGGAATCCGCTGAAAACCGTCGAAAGGATCGGCGATTTGCAGGAGCTTGTCGAGGCCGATTTTCCGGGGTGATATTTTTTTTTGCAGGGCTCGCCAGTAACCGATGTTTTCGGGAACGGTTTCAATTTTCATGCGGGCGGCGATGAGGAAGACCCCGGTTCTCACCTGGGATACTTTCTCGTCCAGAATAAGGGACAACGCATCTTCCGCCTCATCCTCGGTGAGGTCTTTACTCAATTTCGGGCCGGCTGCAATTTTTTGCAGATAACCCTGCATTCTTTCTTCAGGGAAAATTTCCGTCATTCGTGTGGGATTCCTTTTTAAGTCTGCCCCCGTTGGTGTATCCGGGCTAATTAGAGTATGATAAGGAATCTGCGTTTAAACCCAAATTTTTCGAGGATTAATGTCAGTTTCCTGTCAAACGGATCATACCATTTCCGAAAGTTCAGCGCCTGACAAGGCCATTCGGGTACTCTTAGTTTATCCCAATACGCGCGAGGTGGCCCTGGCCAATCTGGGTTTCCAGCAGGTTTATTCCTTATTGAATTCCATCGAGGGGGTGGAATGTGATCGATACGCGCTTCCCACAGACTGGAAGCCGGAAACAGAAGCGCTGAGGAAAGACGAATTACGGTCCATGGACAGGAACCGTCTCCCTGAAGATTTTGATATTATCGCATTTTCCATTTCATTCGAGCCGGATTACCTGAACACCGTAATTGCACTGAAGTACTTCAACATACCCCTGGACCGGGAGAAACGAGATACCTCCTGTCCGATGATCGTTGCCGGAGGCTCTGCCATTTTCATTAATCCCGAGCCGCTGGCGAACTGCATGGATGTCATGTTTATCGGCGAGGGAGAAGGTATTGCCAACGACTTTTTTGAAGCGCTTCGCGACTGTGATGATAGAAATAAATTTCTTGAACGAGCCGCGGGCCTTTCCGGAATCTACGTGCCAAAATTTTATGATTCGCAAATGGAGTCTGGATTTCAGGTAGGGGTTTCAACCTCTATTGATATTCCCTCGCGAGTGACCCGTCATTGGGTTGCCCAGGAAGAATCTCTTTGCACACACTCCGTGGTCCACGGGGAAAACACGACCTTTAAAGATATGGCCCTGATGGAGGTCACTCGTGGTTGCATATGGGCTTGCCGGTTTTGTACAGCGGGTTTTATTTATCGTCCCCCTCGTCTGCCCGATTTGAATAAAACCTATGATTCTATGACAAAGATTCTTGAGGGTCAGGGCAAGCCGGCTCAAACCATAGGTCTGGTGGGTCCGTCGGTGACGGATCACCCTCAACTTCCCGAATTGGCAAAGAGGATCACGGAAGAGGGTAAGACCTTGTCGTTTTCTTCTTTAAGAATGGAAACGCTTACCGATGAACTGGTTGACCTCATTCTGAAAAGCGGGCAGAAAACCCTGACGGTTGCTGTGGATGGGCCCTCTGAAAGAATGCGCGATGTGATCAACAAAGCCGCGACCGATGATTTTATTGTAGAGAAATGCAGGTTCCTAACCCGCAAGGGCATCCTTCATCTAAAAATTTATTCCATCATCGGGTTGCCTCATGAAACCGATGACGATATTGCCCAGTTCATTCACCTGGTTGAACGGGTCCAGAAAGTTTATGTGGATGAATGCCGAAATCATGGCCGCATTGGTCGGGTCACGATCAGTTTGAGTCCATTGGTCCCTAAACCGGGAACGCCGTTTCAATGGCACCCGATGGAAGATGTAAAAAGTTTAAAGAAAAAATTTGCTCGCGTCAGGAAAGCCCTGGGTAAACTTCCCCACCTGAAAATGAGTTTTGGTTCTCCCAATGAAGCTTATCTGCAGACCTATCTCTCCCGGGGCGATCGCAGTGTCCACGAGTTTTTCAAAACTTTTTTGAAAAACGGACACGACGCTAAAAGGGCCTTAAGCGAACATTCGGTGGACTCGTTTGTGTACCGGCAATACGGAAAAGACGACTATCTTCCCTGGGATATTGTCGACCACGGATACCGCAACGGATATCTGTGGGACGATTACCAGCGTGGCCTGATGGCTGGGCGAACTCCCGTTTGTGATACCGCCACCTGTCACGTCTGCGGCATCTGCTAGCGGCGAACCGCCGCGGGCAAATTACAATGTCGGATGTATGCGATCCATGTTTTTTCCCGGTTTAAAATGTCTTTGCTGAAATTTCCTCCCTTGTAAAGGGCGGCGTGGAGCCAATAGGTCAGAACGTTTGACTCCTTGATATCGTTTTTTAGCTTCTGGATATAAGTTTTATTTCCTCTGCCAACTGTGTTCCTATGTGGTTAAAAGAAATTTTGATTAATTAGAGCAGGCATGGCATTTGATCTTGAAAAGATGAACAAGCTTCCCCGGGAAGCCCGGTTTTTTGATGTGAACGGGCTCTGGTATTTTTTTAATGGCTGGCTGGTTCGAATACTTTATCCGACTCCCATCACTCCAAACCAGATAACGTTTTTATCATTGGTTTTGGGTCTCCTGTCCGCGGGATTTTATGTTTCAGGGAAACCGGATGCGCTGGTGTGGGGTGCGGTTTTTCTCTACGGAAAAGTGGTGTTGGATAATGTGGATGGGAACCTTGCCCGTGTTCGTGGAACTTCCTCACGTTTCGGAAGGTTCTTGGACTCACTTGCGGACTTTCTGATAACCGTTCTCGTTTATATCAGCGCGACTTTCTATCTTGTTCAGGAGACCGGGGATAACGGGTCATGGTATTTGGGATTTTTTGCCTTGTTGTTCGGGTTTATGCAGAGCACTTTTTTTGTCTTTTATCTGGTGAGCTACACATCAAGTGTGGGTTCGTATGAAAAAAACCGGGTCGATGAAACGATAACCCGGGAAGATGAAGCGGCAGCCGAAGAAAACCCCTGGGATTTAAATTTACAGAAGCTTTTTGTCTGGGCTTATGGTTGGCAGGATAGATTGGTTGAAAGGCTGGATTTTTTCAGTAGAAAGATAGCAAAAGTATCGGAAAAAGAAGAAACCAAATGGTATAGCGACAAGAGATTCCTCACTGCTATCAGCCCTCTATGCCTTTGCACGAATAATGTGATGCTGGCTGTATTTTCTCTGCTGGACCAGGTGGAGCTATTTTTTATCCTCCTGATCTTGGTGATGAATTTTTACGGAATGGGTTTGTTGGTCTGGAAAATTTTTCGCCAAAGATACTTTACGGGTAAATAAAAGGCGAGTCTCTAAAATCAATCGGTTGATTATTTGATCGTCCATCCTCTTATTCAGGAGTAACATAAATACTTATCCAGATCGATCTAATTTCAGCTCTCTTACAACGGATTTCATCAGGTTTTTTTCAGAGAAGGGTTTGGAATAAAATTCATCTCCGCCTGCTTCCGCAGCCTTTTCGATATCTTTTGCCTGGGTACTTGCGGAAACAAAAATAATATAAAGGGACCGGGTCCTGGGGTTGGCTTTCAAATACTGGCACAACTCAATTCCGTTTTTTTCGTCAGGCAAATCAGTATCCAGCACCAAGAGGTTTCCAGGGGTAAGACCTTGAAAAACAGGGCTTGCTTGTCTCCGAGGCGAAGAAAAAATAAAATATTTATTTTTATCAAGGCACTGGATAGCGGCACTTATAAAGCAATCCAGGAAACTTCCAGGTAAGCTTTAAAAATCAATCACATGGGATCGTGGTTGTGAGTTCACAGATCCTAAGAAGTTCGCCTTGGCAACGAGGTTCCAATGAAAACACCAACAGGCTCTTACGGCAATATTTTCCCAAAGGCACGGATTTATCCGTTCACAGTCAGGGGCATCCGCATTTTTGCCCGGACGGGAGTCGCTAATCGGGCAGTTCCTGCATGAGGGCTTTTTCGTAGCCTACTAATTCTACGTAGCCTTTCCCCGTTACCGGTTTGCCTTTCACGTTCCCTTTTATTGACACACTGCCTTCCCAATAGGAACCTGAAATGGATCTCAGGTGATAAAGTTCCTGGTCTGAAAAATCGGGAGCTACATATAAATGGATGTCCGAGTCGGGAAGATCAATTTCCCATGCTGCTGGATAAGTGGCTCCGGTATTTTTGCTGGTCCATGAATTTTTAGGGGTGAGGGTGAATTCTTTTGATGTCAGGTGACGGTAATTTTCATCAGCGGAAACGAAGGTGCCGCTGGAATGGGGATCGGTTTTGCCATCTTTCTGCCGTAACTGGTAGAGCATTATTTCGGTTTGATTGTCGAGTTTGAGAGAAAACCAGTCCCACCCCACCAATGAGGGGTTCAGTTGATTGCTGGAAAATTCGCGATCCATCCAACTGGTTCCATTCACTTCAAATTTTTCTCCTTTTATAAAGACGGATCCTTCGGTTTTCATCCGTGTGAAAGAGAAATAATGGGAGGCATTTCCTTTTCCGCTGCCTTTTACACTGATTCCGTCTTTGCCGTGAAAGACCCTTTTTTTGACGGGGGTGAGCTTGAGTTCCATCCCTGTTTCTTTCTCAAGAGCTTTTAAATTATGTGTATCTCGTTCTGCTGATAAATTCCAATCAGAGTTCCATATTAAAAAACGGTCGGTTTCCGCCCCGGCATTTTTTATTCCCTTTCGATTGATACGCTCGAAGAAATAAAATTTTTCATTTTGGATATCGGAGACCGTCATGTGTGCAAAATAAATATGGTCGATTTTCCATTTTGAAGGGTTTCTGATGGGTTTGTCCCCTTCCAATCCCACCCTGAAAAAGGTGAGTTGATAACCAAATCGTCGCCCCTTTTCGCTTTCAAGGTTTCCGGTGTAATACCACCATTCGATGCGAAAATTTTCGTGGGAAAAATCATCACGGGGAAATTGATAAATATAGCCTGGTTCTGCTTCCTGAAATTTGGGTGAAGTTTGGGAAGGCTCCTGTCCTGAGGCAGGAAGGGTAGCCTGTAAAAGGAAAATTAGTGTCAGTACAGGAAATTGTTTCATTAAGATTCTCAAGGTTTTTTTAAATCTGCCGTCTATATTGGAAAGAGCCGGTTTTGAACTCAAAGTTTTTATTTTACCTGAGGCTAGCAGAGAGGGGGCTGGAATTCAATTGGGCTTCTATCTGGTTTTGTAAAATAATAAGGGTTATACTGAGTCCGGCAGGATTTTTTCCCCTCTTTCCCGTTGTTAAATTTTTTAACTCTGCATGATGACCCATCCCGAATCAATACGTATCGGTGTAACAGGAGCTTCTGGTTTTATAGGTTCCCATCTTGCGACTGCACTGAAAGAATATGGAAAAGTGGTCACTCTTTCGCGGAACCGGTCGCTTCCCACGCAGGCGCAGTTAAAAAATTTTGCATCGGGAGTGGAATTGTTTTTTCATTTGGGAGGGGTTAACCGCGGAACCGATGAAGAAATCCTGGAAGGAAATATTACCGGAACCCTGCGGTTATTAGAAGCGATTCAGAAATATGGAAAACCTTCAGCGAAAATACTGTTTGCGTCTTCAACGCAGGTATATCGTTTAAAAAAATCCGGAGGTAAAATTTCTGAAACAAGCCCGTTGCGGCCCGAAACTGTTTATGGGATCAGTAAAAAATCAGCGGAGGATTTGATTCGCATTTCCGGTCTTCCCCATACAATATTAAGGCTGGCGAATGTGTACGGTCCCGGTTGTCGTCCCAATTACAATTCTGTAGTGGCGACTTTGTGCCAGCGTGCGAAGAAAAACCTGCCCCTGCTGATAAATGGAAAAGGCAGCCAGGGCCGCGATTTTATTTTTATTGATGATGTGGTTCAGGCTTTTTTGCTGGCCGGATTTCATGGAAAATCAGGGGGAAGAAAAGTTTATAATATAAGCTCGGGTCGGATAACGACTTTAAAGAAAATCGTAAATACGATCAAACGAATTGAGAAGGGAATTACAGTAGAGTTTAAAGCTGAAGCTGAAGATAAAATATCGTATTGCTGCGATGCGATGAGATTCAAAAGAGATTTTGGTTGGAAACCGAGGACCACTCTTGACCAGGGTATCGAGCGGTCTTTGAAATATTTTTAAATGGGAAAATAGATGAAAAACGTAGAAATTCTTGATCTTGACAAAAAAGCGGATGAAAGGGGTTGGCTGATAGAAGTGCTGGGAGGAAATTTGCCTGAAGAATGTAAGGAATTTGGACAGTTGCATGTTTCTGTCGCTTACCCGGGTAAAGTCCGTGGAAATCATTATCATACCCGTAAGGTAGAGTGGTTTTGTGTTCCTGCGGGAAAGGGGTTGCTTTTGCTAAAAGATCGTGAAACAGGTGAGACCCGTGAAGTGCTGATGGGAGTTGATAATTTGAAGACAATCAAAATAGAACCGGGTGCCATTCATGCCATAAAAAATATTGGTGAAGAAGATATGGTTTTAATAGTGTATGCTAACGAACCATTTGACCCGGAAGACCCTGATACTTTTTATGAAAAGATACTTGAATAAATTTGGAAATTTGAACTAACTCCAAAATAAAGTTGCGCAAAGCCAGTTTTATAATTTGAAATTTTCCTGCCTGATAAACCTGTTTAATGAAAATCACCTTTCTCGCCAGCCAATATGCAAGGATAAGCGGAGGCAACCGCGCTTTATTTGAATATGCCAACCGTTTAAAAAAAATGGGACATTCAGTTCGCTGGTTCGTCCTTGCCAAGCCAGCTCGTTGGTATCGAATAGATCATTGGTCAAGGTTTTTGAATAAGAATGTTTCCGTCTTATCGCCGGATGTCATTGATTGGCTGGACAACCAGGTTCCTATCGAGATTCTTTCCATAAATGACGCAAGTTTGATACCGGACTCGGATATTTTATTGGCCACAGCCTGGCAAACCGCAGATTTTTCCGCTTCCCTTCCCGCAAGCAGAGGGGAAAAGTTTTATTTTGTCCAACACCATGAGAGCTTATGGACGCGGGAAAAAAGCAAGGCACAGAAGACATATCATTTGCCCTTCAGAAAGCTGGTGATCTCCACGTGGCTGAAAGATATTTTAAAAGAAAAATATCAGCAGGAGGCAGATGTTCTGGTAACTCCCGTAAATAAGGAATCTTTTTTCAAGGAAGAAAAAAATGGAAACGCCGGGTCCCGGGTGTGCATGCTCCATCATGATTATGACTGGAAAGGTTATAAGGATGCGATAGAGGCAGTAAAAATTGTCCGCTCGGAAAATTGTAAAATTGAACCCGTTGTATTTGGCGAAAAGCTTCAGGACCCTGCTCCTTTGTTTGAAGAAGCAGGTTTTAAGTTTGAGTACCATTACCGTCCTACCGGGGAAGCCCTCAGGAAGATTTATTCTTCTTGCGGTACCTTTTTATGCTCCAGCTGGTACGAAGGTCTGGGAATGCCCGCCATGGAAGCGATGTTGTGTGGTACGGCCCTTGTGACAACGGATACAGGAGGAAGCCGTGACTATGCCTTGAATGAAGAAACCGCACTGGTTTCTCCTCCCAAAAATCCAGATGCCCTGGCAAAAAATCTCATCCGGGTTTTAAAGGATAATCCGTTAAGGCTCGATCTTGCAGAAAAGGGGTACCAGAAAATAAAACAGTTTTCATGGGACTCAAATTGCGAATTTCTAATTGAGTGTTTTGAAGATTCTTTAAATAAATAAATGGCAAAAAAGATTTCTAAAAAGCGATTATTCCTCTTTTCGGCGATACCCCTCTTATTTTTCCTTTTTATTTTGGAGTTTGGGGTAAGACTGTTTTGGGAATTTGAACCCAATCGGGTCCTCTGTTACCACCCGGTTATGGGGCGAGGCTATTGTCCGGGTACAAAAGGTTTCCTGACCGAGAATAAGGTAAAGATGCATGTAGAGGTCAATGCGGATGGATTATTAGGAAAAGCTTATCCGGTAAACCGTGTTCCAGGAAAGTATCGAATCGCATTGTTGGGAGACTCATTCACATCTGCAGAAGCAGTCAGCCCGGAAGAGAAATTTGCCGGAGTTTGGGAAAGGGAATTATCGAAGAAAGTAACCGGAAGCGTTGAGGTGATCAACTTTGGGGTAGGGGGGACGGGTACCTGGCAACAGCTTCAAATGTTCCATATTAAAGCGCTCAAATATAAACCGGATCTGACGGTTGTGGCTTTTTGCTGGTGCAACGATGTTGGCAACAATATTGATAAGCTTAAAAGCGGAGACATGAATCCGCTTTTAGATGAATATGATGTCGGATGGTTCAAACGTTTGCAGGTAAAACGGAAAAATTTTAATAAATGGCTGTGGAATAATAGCGGCTTGTATCAGTTTGCACGGACCAAATACAACCACCTGGAGCATTATTTTAAAAGAATGTTTTTGCCGGATTATATGAAAAAAGTTCACTCTGAAGAGAAGAAGAAATCTGAAAGTGAAAAGGCAAACCAAAAAGAAGTTGCATCGAAAAAGGTGGATAACAAAAAATCAAGCCCCCCTGAATATAAAAAGGACACGGTTTCCATATTTGATGATTTGTTTTTCTTTGACTCGGAAGGTTGGGATATAACAAGAAAGCTGTTTTTGAAACTCAAGCAGGAGGTCAGGAAAAATGGAGGTGAGCTTGCGGTAATCCATTTTGGAGGTTTTCACCAGTATCGTAACTTTCCTGTTTTGCCGGTAAAACAGTTCGATGAATTTCTTGAATCGGAAGGAATAGCCCATTTCAACGCTTTTGACCTGTTTATAAAAATCGACGATGAATTTTTACCCGAAAACTTCATTCCAAACGATGGTCATTTCAGCAAAACGGGTCATCGCCACTTTGCCGAATTTTCAACTGACTTTCTGGTCAGACTGATTGAGAATGCAAAGGTTTAATTTTTATAAATTTTTTCAAGCACTCCCTTTCCCCGTTATTATTTTATTGAATTAAAGGATCGATGAAAAAAGTATCCGCCATTGTTGTTAATTGGAATGGAAAAGGCGTTCTTTCCGGATGTCTGCGTTCTTTACTGGATCAGGATTATGAAGATCTGGAAATATTGGTGGTGGACAACGGGTCAGAAGATGGATCTCAAGTTCTTGTAAAAAACGATTTCCCTTCCGTCCAGTTAATAGAGAATGAGGAAAATCTGGGGTTTGGGTCCGCCGTAAACAGAGGATTCCAGAAAGCCAATGGCGAGTATTTTATTTTTTTGAATAACGATCTGGCTTTGCAGTCGGATTGTGTCCGGCAATTAGTCGCATTATTGGATTCTGATCCCACAGTGGGAGCGGCCATACCCAAGATTCTGTATTATTCAGAATCTGATAAGGACCCGGCGGTAAGAATAAATTCCTTTGGGGTTCTGATTAATTTTACCGGGATTGCCTGCCCCAACCTGATTGACCAGCCAGACAGGCCTGATTTGCCTCTTACAGAAACAGCATGCGGTGGAATTTTCATGCTTCCGAGGAAAGTATATGAAAGTGTTGGCGGGTTTGACGAAGATTTATTTTTGTACCATGAAGACCATGATCTTTCGTGGAGAATCAGAATGATGGGGTGGAAACTAATGGTAACTCCGAAATCTATCTGTAGCCATCATTATAATTTTAATAAAGGGGTACTGAAATTTTATCGATCGGAAAAAAACAGGCTCCATATTATTTTAAAAAATTTTGAATGTAAGACTTTATGGTTGATAGCCCCGGCATTAATGTTGGTAGAGATTGCTCAAATTGCACACTCCATTTTTTACGGATGGTTTCGGCTGAAGTTAAAGAGCTATTGTGAAATTATGGCCCGGTTTTTAAAGATCAGTAGAAAAAGGAGAAAAATCCAGGCCGCCAGAAAAGTTTCAGATAAGGAAATTGTTAAACTATATCAAGATACCATTGCGGTCACTGGTTTAAATAACCCCCTGGTAGATTACCTTTTGAATCCAATTTTAAAACTTTACTGGAGTTGTATTCGCGTTTGGATTTAAGCCTTTTCTTCCGATGCGAACAGGTTTTCCAGCACTTCCCTTCTATAAATAAATATATTTTCTAAATCCTTCCTGACGAACCAATGAGCAATTATATCTCCCGGAACCCAACCGGGTAGTTTGTAGAGCACTCTGTCACGAATAACGGTTCCTCCATCCTTTTCGATAAACTCGTGGATGTGATGCCAGAAATAATAGGGCCCCCTTGTTTGGAAATCAGAAAAACGTTTTCCCGGAATAAATTCTGTGATTTTGGATTGCCAGCGAACGGGAACTCCTCTTATTTTCAAGCTGTAATCGAGGAGGGTCCCTTCGCGAATGGGAGAGGACGTGACTTTAAGAATTTTAAAGTGCAGGGTTTTGGGAGTCATGGCCTCCAGGTTATGGGCCTCTGTGAAAAATTCGAAAATTCTATCGACAGGTTGTGGAATCCATTGCTCCATTATCAGAGTATGGCCCGCTTGATCGGCTATATTTTTCAGAGCATCTTTTATTTTTGGATAAATAAACTTAAAGCCTGAATTTTTAATTGAGTCTGTGGAAACCTTTTGACTGTTAATTAGAATTTGAGACATCTCTCCTAAAATTAATTTTAAGACCCAGGCGGGAACAGGAAGGATAGCGGGTCGTTTCAATGCCTTTGCCAGCGTACTTGTGAATTCCCGATTGGTTACCGGATTCGGACTGACGGCATTGATTGGACCTTCACAGGACGGATTTTCAATGGCCTCCATTATTAAATTGGCAAGGTCTCTAACATGGATCCAGCTCATCCATTGGTTTCCGTTGCTGATATTCCCACCCAAACCGAGTTTAAATAATGGCAATAGTTTTTCCATTGCCCCGCCATCGGAACCCAGTACCATTCCTATACGGAATGCAACGGTACGGATTTGCAAGAGTTCTTTCGCCTTGAAGGTTTCTTCCTCCCAGTCCTTACAGACCTTAGCAAGAAATCCATTTCCATTTGGCGCAGATTCATTGGGGACAAGGGTGCTTTCATAAATCCCGATTGCAGATGCAGAAATCCATGTTTTTATGGGGTGCTTATTTTTCAGGAAATAGTCAATGAGGCTCCGGGTGGATAAGACTCTTGAATCATAGATCAATTGTTTTCTTTTATATGTCCAGCGTCCGCCCGCAATATTTTCTCCGCAAAGGTTGATTACAGCTTCAATGCCTTCCATCAGGGGAATTTTATCCCATTCAATTATTTTGCAGGCGACTGGTAAGCGTACGGAGGCCAATTTGGAATCGCGGGTGAGGACAATTAATTCGTGACCTTTATCGGCCAGTAAAGGCAGCAGTGTTTTTCCTACAAAACCGGTGGCTCCGGTAACAAGGATCTTCATTTTTTTATATAAAAACGGTTGTAAGAGCTGGGGTTGATTTTAAAAATATTGACATGTAAAAAATAATCTGTACCGTTATTGTTTTAAACAAATTTTTTGAAGGAAATCCTCATGGCATATGAAAATTCTCCAATTTTTGTTGACGAAACTCCGGGAATAAAACACTACTGTACCTGTGGTGAATCTTCCAATAAGCCTTATTGCGATGGATCCCACAGTGCAAAAGGAACCGGAAAAACTCCGAAGGAATTTATGATAGAAGAAGAAAGGCGGTACGTAATATGCGACTGCGGTAAAACGGGCAACTCCCCTTTTTGTGATGGAACTCATTCGAGATCCTGAATTGGAACTGCCTTTATTGCTTTAAATTGGTAAAACCGGCTCTCTTCTGTTTATTCGGAAAATAGCCGGTTTTTCAATTCCTTCCTTTCTTTTCCCATGTATACAATACTGCACGGAGTTACAGGAAACTGCAACTTTCCTCAATCATTTAATCGCTTCTTTTTCAAGCCGTAATTTTTAAAACATTTGATTAATAGTGACTTGGAGGGTTTATTTTCCCCGGGCATAATTTTGGCAAAACCTTTGCATTATCAGTAGTAACGCCACTACATACTGTATGGAGGTATAAGCCATGTTTTATGATGTGAAAGTGTTAGATCCCCAGGGACGGATAAAAAAAATCATTCCAAGTCAGGAACTGAGCAGATTGCATTGGAAAGCTTTTAATTTCAATGAAGAAATCAAGGCCTTGCCGACCAGCAAGAGACCCAAAGTCTCAAGATGGGTAAAAAAGAAGCTGGATATGGAATTCAGGGAGGTCGGATAACCCCGCCAGGTCCAAATGGGTGATTAGGGGATATGGATGGGAGCGGCTTTAAGAAGTTTCAGTTTGCATTAGGCTTTCATAAATTTGAATCATTTCCCGGTTAAGCCTTTCCGGGGGAAATTGCTCGGCCAGGTCCCTGGCTTTGTTTCCCATAGTTTCTCTCACAGAAGGATTGAAGAGAAAATTAATGTTTTCAGCAATTTCCTGTGGATTAAAAGGGTCCGCAACAATAAGTCCATTTTCTTTTGCATCAATAATATTCGCGGCTCCGCAATATTTAGTGGTGATTACAGGTAGCCCGGTTGCCAGAGCCTCCAGGTTTGCGTTGCCGAAGGGTTCATAAATAGAAGGGAGAACGAACAGGTCAGCTGCTGCATAATATTTTTCAATTTCCGGGTCAGGTTTTTTGGCAATTATCTGATGGCGTTTATCGGCAGGCGCAAACTGCAAATACTTTTCAAAGTTTCCTTTTCCCATTAAAAGTAATCTCCAATTTTTATCCTCTAAAAATTCCGTGGACTGAAGCAGAAACTGAAGACCCTTCCGTTCAAACCCGGAACCTACGAATAATATCAAGGTAGAGTTTTCAGGAATTGCGAGTTGTTCCCGGATTGATTTGCGGTAGGCATTTTTGTTTTTGGGATTAAACCGGTTCAGGTCGACACCGTTGTAAACAACTGAAATATTTTCCGGGGGGCATTTGTAATTTTCCAGAATATCATCCTTTACCATCTGGGAAATGGCGATTATTTTTTTACATTGACCCGATTCAAAAATATTTTTTTCGAGCCTGAGAATAAGCTGGTGAAAAGGATTTAGAAAAAGGAAAAGTTTCCTTAAAAATGAAAACTGTTTTCCTCTTTGATTCAGCCATTTTATATGACAGCCATCCCCCGCCCGGTAAACATCCTGCAACCAGGTTTTTTCATGGCTCTGGACGATATCAAATTGCTGCTCGCGAATTTTTTTCGCAACGGCTCGGGAAAACGAAAGGGTTCTAAAAAAGGCATTGAGGTTTAGAGTCGGCACATGGTGGTAATGGATATTTTTGTGGTTAGAGGGGGTCCAGTGGTTTGCGAAAATATGTACTTCGTGCCCGGATTCAGCAAGCTGGTTGATATATCCATCCGCAAACTGTTCAGCGCCACCATAAAGAACAAATTTCTGTCGAATAATGGCAATTTTCATTTTGCTAGTGAAAAGATATTTTTAATTTTTTAAGCTTCCAGTGCTTCTTCATAAACAGAGATCGTTTCATTTATCATTCGATCAATACCCAACTCATTTTTGCAAAATACGTATCCCTTCTCTGCAAATTCATTTCTCATTTCCGGATTTTCCATTAATTTTAATATCCCATTGGCCAGGTCAACCGCGTTTTTAGGTTCTACCAGGACCCCTCTTTCACCATTGCCCAGCAACTGCGGAACGGAACCAACGCGGGTTGCGACAAGGGGAGTTTTCATTGCGAATGCCTGTGGAATTACCTGGGGGGTCCCTTCTCCTGTAAAGGATGCCAAAACCTGAATATCAAGACCGGTCATTATTTCCGGGATATCATCCCGGTGTCCTAAAAGGGTGAGGTCCTTTTCAAGCCCCAGGGACCTGGCAATGGATTGGGTTTGTTCAAACCCCGGGCCTCTTCCCACAAATACAAACCTGGTTTCGGGATGTTTTTCCAGAACCAGGGGTGCGGCTTCTAATAAATAGTCATAGCCTTTCCAACCCCTGATGACCCCGATTTTCCCCACTAAATGCTGACCGGGTTTAACCCCAAGTTCATCTCTTATTTTCCTGCCGTCCGTATTAAAATCAAATTTTCTAAAATCGACCCCCGCAGAAATGGATTTAACATTTTGGGTTTTAACACCAGAAACTGATTTAACAATTTCAGAAATAGCCTCACCGCTGGTTATGATTTTTCTAGGGATTTGGGAATACAACAGATTATTCGGGAATGCGCCTTTAATAGGAATAGAAATGTGACGACTGCGGACCACCGGTAAGCCCAGTAATCTAGATGCTGACCCTACCAGCCAACTGTCAATGGAGCTATGAGTATGAACAATATCCGGTTTTGTTTTTTTAAGAATCCTTAATACCGCTGAAAATGAAAAAGGATTAGCCGGGTTTTTCATTTGCAGGGGATGACAATTGAAATTAGAAGAGCCGACGGTCTGGCATTTTTTCCATAAAAAGCTATCGGGTTGGCAAATTATAGAAACTCGATGACCTTGCTCAAGCAATAATTCGCTTTCCTGAAAAACCCTTATTTCCTGTCCGCCCCATCCGGAAGCCGATTCGGAGTGAAGAATATGAAGAGATTTCAAAAAGAAACCTGATTTGATTGACAAATTTGGTTATTTGAAGCCGACGGTTAATTTAGCATAACTCCGACGGGAATGTCGATGCCAGCAAATCCCTTCATTTTCTTATAATAAAAATAAAGGGGCTTTTATTAAGCTTTGTTTTCCAGGATTTATTTCTTCCGGCATTTCCAGACAAGGTCTCTTCCAAACCATGCAATTGAAAGAAAGGCTGATTTTCCGCGGCAACTGGTTAATTCTTCTATTACAAATTCTTTTTCGAGGTATTGCCTTAATAACATAACATTATAGGCACGAAGATGGGTTTGGTCGTAATCAATCAAGCGTCCTTTTAAAACACGTAATCTGTTTTTCAGATGATAGGAATTGGGAACAGAACCAATAAACAATCCATCCGGTTTTAAAATACGTGATACTTCCGCAATAGTAATTTCAGGATAGGGCAAATGCTCAATTACTTCTCCTGCTACCACAACGTCGAACGAAGAAGGGGGTATAGGAATTTGCAGACTGAAATCAGCCCATAGGGTTTCAATATTTAAATTTTCCTTGCAGGCTTCTAAAGCTGATTTGTCAATATCCAGACCTGTTACTTCATTTTGTTCAATAAAATGGCGGGTCAGTATCCCGTCACGACAGCCCATATCCAGAACCTTTTTATTTGTTCCCATCCATTTCTTAAACAACTGAGACCGTTTTTCTTCTGATACCGACTGGTTTCTGCGTTTTCCGCCAATATGGTGTTTAGAATAAAATTCGGAAAGGATTTCTATATTTGGTTTTGAAGATTCCCCTTCAAATTTTGGAGTTTCTTCTTTTTCTTTCACAATCAAGGCTCCATTATTTATCAGAAAATTCAGGACAAAGCTTTTTTATGCTGTTTATTACATTTTCAGCGGAGATCATTTCTTTGCACTCGGGTTTGCCATCCCAGCAAACCTGTTTCATGGTTTTAGAGGTACAAGGCCAGCAATCGATTTCTCCATGAAGTACAACGCTTTTTTCTCCAAGAGGTTTCCAGATTCTATAATCCGTTAATCCAAAAAGTGCCGCTACGGGTACCCCGATGGCAGAGGCAGCGTGCATATACCCCCCATTATGACATACTACAAATTTTGCGGAAGCGGTGATTCCAAGAAGTACAGAAAGTTCTGTGGAAATAAAAGTGGAAGGAATCTCCTTTGGCAGACAATGAGTTAATTTTTCCACCTGGTCAACCTGTCCAGGTCCACAGGTCAGGATTATGCCTAATTTTAACCGGTTAAAAAAATATTCTGCTATTTCAGCAAACTTTTCAAATTGCCATTGATCATATTTCCTGGCTCCAGGGTGGATAATGCAAAAAGGTTGATTAGGATCAAAATTTTTAGAGATCAACAATTCATGTCCCCTTTTGCGCCACTCCTCACTCACATGAACAATGGGCCTGGGGTTTTCAATAGGAACTCCCAATTTGCTTATCAAGGCTACTTGATAATCTATGGGGAGGGATGGTTTTAGATCCGAAAAATTAATTTTTGTGTTGTATAGATACGAACGTTTCGCAAAAATATTTCCAACTTTGAACTTTGCTCTGGAAAGAAAACACATAACGGCACCTCGAGTTCCTTCATGCATATCAATTGCCACATCGTATTTTTTCCGTATTAAATTAAAATAAAATTTAACCTGTGTAAAAAATGATGATTTATCAAAACAAAGAACTTCATCAACGTCGGGATGGTTTTTTACAATATCATAGGATGCCGACTCTACGAGTACGATAAGCCGGGCCTTGGGTAGGTGCTTTTTAATGGGGCCATAAACCGAAGTGTTATTGACCACATCGCCTAAGGATCTTAGTTTGATCAAAAGTATCTTGGCATCGGGTTTGACGTGGTCTTTAATAAGGAATTCCAAAATCAGTTTCCTGAATCAGGGTTGAGGGGTAATAAGTTTTTCAATCTGAAAAGTCAGTTCTTTTTCCATAACTTTCAGGTCATATAATTCCTTACAACGTTTTCTTGCATTCTGGCCTTTTCGTCGCGCTTCTTCCGGATTGGCAAAAATATTTTCGATTGCTTTGGCAAGTTGCTCAGGGTTTCCTGGTTCAACCAGATAACCATGTTCACCCATTACTTCCGGGATGTCTGAAACAGGGGTCGTAATAATGGGCTTGGCCATTGCCATGGCATCGAATAGCTTTGCGGGAATCTGCCCTTGCGTGTCTGTTGTATCTTTTTGCGGGACCACAAGAATATCGGCAGCAGAAAGATGATCGGGCAATTCCTTGAAAGGAATTTTTGGCAGAATAATCACCTTGTCTTTGTTATTTTCCATGTTATGGATTTGCGATTGGATTGAAGAGTCCGCTCCAACTATGACCAGTCTGACATCCGGATCCTGAATTTTTTCCATCGCTGAAAACAAATCTGCTGTTCCTTTATGGGGCCTTGGCGTTCCCAGAAACATGACCACACGTTTTCCTTCCAGTCCCAGGTTTGCTTTAATGCTGTCGGAATCAAAATTTTCCGGGTCAAGGACAGTTGTATCCCGGCAATGATAAATTAATGTGCCTGAAAATTTTTTTTGCAGAAAACGGTTGCTGACAATCTTGGAATCAGCATAACCTGTAAAACGTTCCAGGAGCCAGGTATAGGCCAGTCCATTTGGATTAGATAAATTAAAAAAGCGACCCACCTTGCCCCAAAATCCCGAATGATAAAAAAAACCAAGTTCCCAGTCGTCAATATCCAGAATAACAGGAATACGGGATGCCCATTTTTTAATCAAGGCTATCCCGTAACTGGTCGGGCAAAGTTTACAGGCGATCATTATGTCCGCATCAATATATTTAATCATTTCCCGAATCGTTGAAATAAAAAAGGGATATCTTTTCCACGGATAGGGGCGAATGGGAATTCCAATATCTTTCATAGGAAACCAGATGCCTCCAGATCTGGAGGGTCCTATAATTTCTACCTCATAACGGGATTTAAGCGCCAAGGCCAATAAACCCGCTCTACCCAGCGAATTGTTGGAAAGATCAAAACATAATATGCAGATTTTCACAGTTCATTAAATGTTTGGATTGATTTCGATTTTTCTGGGAGAAATTTTCAGATTCTTTATATTAGTAACCAAAGGCCAGCCGGGTGTGGGTTGAAGGCTCAACTTTGTATTTGTTATTCTACGGACAAAAAGTATGGGGATATCTAAAGTACCCAACCTTAGGTATTCAAATTCAGGCCAGATTTTTTTTTCCGGTTCCATCAAAATATTTACCTTTGCTTTTCCTTCAATAACTTGATCTGATGATAAAGCATATTTTGCATGTATAGTGATAGAATTTTTTGATCCCGTCACTTTAGCTTCCCCTTTTCCTTTCATGGCTTTGGTTGCGGTCTTTTCAAGATCATCAAAATAGATGGTTCCTTTAGGGGTAAGTTTTTCCAGATCAAAAAGTATAAATTTTCCATTTAACAGCAAGTCATAAATATTTATTTGAACATTTTCGAATAGTAGCTCAAAATCTTCAATTTTGACTTTATTGCTGATGGCTGAATCCGCTTTAATATGAATGGATTTATATCGGCCATAATACAGGTCTTGCGGATTTTTTGATGGAATGATTGTGGCAGTTATATTAACCCCTTTTTTTACTCCGTAAATGGGATAAATTTCTAACGCCTTTATTAATGAATCTCCAATAAACTCCAAGTCTGCAATCCTTGGAAGATCATAGGCGGGTTCCATATCAAATTTATATACAAGACCATTTGTTCCATCAGGAAGAGGATATTTACGGAAAAGCTTGAAAGTTTTGGTCAGGGCCGGATCATTTAAAAGAATTTTTCTTAAATGGATGGCATTGGCCGATTGACGGCTGAAATCCCCGGATTTTGTGATAAAAAAATCAGTCATCTCTCCTACATTTCTTTTGACCCCTTTCATTGTAATGGGCAAATTTCTGAAAGCCGCGAAATCCCTAAATGAGCCCCTTTGAAAATAGGCAAAGTTTGCCAGGGTGCGAACAGATAGATTTTTGCCTTCTGTAGGCTGCTTTTCTTCAATTATATCGTCCAGGATTCGGTTAATTGGCCAGGATTGGGTTATGGGTAAATTCTCATGTCCTAAATATGGAAAAAAAGAAGGTCTGTGAAAAAAACTGGTAAAGAAAAATGTCAACATTACTGTTATCCCGGTAATGACGTATAGACTCTTTCGTAGGTTGGCATTGTTTACCTGGCTAAGAACAACCGCAGTGATTATTGCCATCGCAGGCAGGGTGGGCATGGTGTATCTTATATCTTTATTGTCGACAAATGTGAAAACAATAATTGAAAAAAATATCCAGTTGAGCAAAGTCCAATTGATTCGATCTTTTTTGATAAAATAAAAAAGAAAGGTTACGGCAAATATGATCATCATCGGGTGACCCATTTGGCTGCCTATTACTTGAAGATAGTAGGCCCAATTCGGAATATTCCAGCTCACACCGGCACCTTCCGGGTCGGCCCCGGAAAAAGCAAATTTTGACAACCCGATCAAGATATTAATCAGGTTATGGGCATACCAGGGAAAGCAAATTAAAACAGAAATACAGGAAAGAGAGGTCAGGTTTATGGCTTTCTGCGAAGAAATGGATGTTTTTGGAAAAAACTTTATCAAAACTCCAATCAAGAAAAACTCCAAGATAAGAAAAATCCATTTTTGAGAACCAAAAATAAAAATTAAAAATGGAACAATTAACAGAGCAGCAATCATTCCGGAATAATAAATTAATTGCACAATCCTTTCTCTAAAGGAGGTTTTGTCTCCCCAGAGAATGGTTAGAACCACAGGCAGCGTATAAATAAAAAAGGTCCACTTTACCATCAGCCCCGAAGCATAAACCAGATTGAACAAAAGGGAATATTTTCTGTTCTCAAAGTTTTCGGTTTTTAAAAAAAGAAAATAGGTCAGGCTGGTCAACGCCATTAGCATCGTGTTGATAATATATTCTCGTGATATGAAATTGATTGCTGGGAAAAAAGAGATCAGAAAAGCCGAAAATAATCCCACATCCTTTGAATATAAAATCTTCCCTATTCCATAAGTTGATAGAGCTAATACTATTATGTAAAACAAATTACCAATGACCCCTGTATCTAGCGTAAATCCAAATATTAAAGAGAAGGGAATTAATGATAAATGATAAAAAGGAGGATAGAAGGGTTCCACATTCAAAACATCCTGCCACCAGTCTTCCGAACCCGAGGTTATAGCTTCCCAATAATTATAAGTTCGGAAAAGATGGAGTCCTTGATCATAGGAGGGAGGACGAATATCTAACAGCATCCATATAATATTTGCTCCAAAGATCCAAAAAATAATAGCCAGTAAAAAAAAATGATGAGAACCCATTCGGGAGTTAAATGGGTGAGAAAATTTTTTAAGAGAATTTTTTTCTTGGTTTGATTCAGGCATGGGGGGTCCAGTTAATTGGTTTTTTAGGCTTCTAATTTGGAATTACTCGGTCTAAAATCCAAATGGAAAAACTACTATACAAGGAAATTTAACATGTTCCAGGGAAAAACCACAGGAAAGATTTATTGGAAACTTCCGGCTGTAGAATAAATTTTGCTGGAGCAGTTTTAGTTTTTAAAGGTGGAAAGATAATTATAAATAATTTGCCAGAAACTGAATTTCAAAGTCCAATTTATCTGGAGCAATGTACTTTGAATGAGAAGTAGCTTTGAAGGGCATACTTTAACAATTTTCCTTGATGACCTTGAGAAAAAAACAAAACATATGATTAACCATGAAGAGAATATTAGTAGTTAGCGCAACAGGAATGGGGGATTGCCTTTGGGGTACTCCTGGCATTCGGGCTTTGAAGAAGACATTTCCTGAAATGCAGATTGACCTGCTGGTGACTTCGTTTTGGAAGCCATTGTTCGAAGGAAATCCTTACCTGAATCAAATTTTAGAATACCGTAGCGAATGGTATCGTCAACCCATGTTAGGTGTTCAATTATTAAACAAACCATATGATGTAGTCTTTATTTTCCATGCAAATAAAAACTTGAAAAGAATGCTTCCCTGGTTCCGTTCTAAACCTGTCTGGTGTCATCAGGATCATCTATGGGTGCCAGAATCCAACAGGGTGAAAATTGAGGGTAATGTTCACGGGATTCAAAGAAGGTTGGTAATGCTGGAAAAATTTGGCGTTAAACAGGATGGCAGCCAAATGGAAATATTTTTTGATTCCCTCACCTTGAAAAAGGCAGATCAAATTTTACAGGCGCCAGGGTTCAATTCAAGGGAGTTTGCTTATCTTAATTTAGGTGCTGCGGAAGAAAGCAGGCGGTGGATGGTTGATCGGTTTATAGAGCTTTCACAACGAATTCTCCAGGCAACATCCTGGAGTATAGTTTTAGGAGGAGGACCTCAAGAAAAGAAACGTGCTTTGAAGACATTAAAAATTTTAAATAATCCTCGCGTAATGGAAGTTTGCAGCCAACCTATTAGAGTAAATGCAAATATCATTTCCAAGGCTAAACTCATGGTAACATCGGATACAGGTCCCATGCATGTCGGGTTTGCAACAAAAACTCCTGTAGTTGCACTTTTTGGAACTATTTCTCGCAATTCAGGGCCTTGCAATATTCCAGATCATTTGTGCCGTATTATAAGGGTTGGTCCGGCACCCGAAGAAGCTAAAGAACCAGATGTAAATTTATTCAATTTTGAAGGTATAACTGTTAATATGGTTTGGAAACAAGTTGAAGAATTGATTGCGGAAAATTCCAATCCCCATTAAAAAAACCTCAATAAAAAGTTCGCCAAAACTTAATTTGAAAATCAATCTTAAAGAAATTTTACCTAAAAGTTTTCCTCTCAAAATTTAACTGGTGAGAGCCAAACTCATTTGACCGTAAGAGTTCCTTTTAAATTTAGATTGTAAGTTTGAATAGAAAATGCAGGATTCCTCTAAAGTGGTGGTTTTAGAAATATTGAGAGAACTCTCTCCCGATTCCTTGTTGGATGCCCCTTGCGGTACCGGATGGTTGTCAGAAAGCCTCGGAGATTCTTTCCCGGTAGATGGGATTGACTTATATGCCAATCCCAATTCCAATTACAGAGTTGTCAAATCCTGTGATTTGAACAAAGGCATTCCAGATGATTTGGGAGAATATGATTGCATTGTATCCTGTGAAGGGCTTGAACATTTTGGAAATCCTGAATTGTTTCTCCGCTCGGCCTATAATCACCTAAGGGCAGGCGGGACATTATTAATTACAACTCCAAATACCTGGTATCCTCAAGCGAAACTCCAATATTTATTCCGAGGGTTTTATCCCGGTTTTCCTTGCTTGATTGGCAAAGTGAAACCGGGGCAGCATATGCACATTATTCCATGGACCTTACCTCAGCTTTACCTGTTTTTGGAATTGACAGGGTTTGAAAATATACAAGTCCATTATGAGCCCTTAAGTGAAGCAAAACATTTTTATGAAAAAATTATAGCCCTGCCTCAATATTTTTATTGCAGGAATAAGCTTGGAAAAAGTGCTGATAATAAAAATAAGAAATACTGGCAGGCCCTTCTTACCAAATCATCATTATATGGAAGGCACTTAATTGTGACGGCAAAAAAACCCTGATAGGATTGATTTCTTTTTAATGCAAACTTTTATTTTTGGCACTAAATTAATAATTTGCCGTTTGGTTTGAAAAGTAAATAGATACATTCTGTTGAAATTTTCTTACTTTACCTGATCCCTCCTATGCCTAACTTTTCCGCTTTTTCTTCAACAAAATCAGTTGAGAAATATATTGTTCTATTATGGATGGTCTTTTGCTTTTTAGTCCTAATCTATAAGCTGGGAGAGGTTCCTCCTTATCATGCTGATGAAAATTTCTATGTTGAATCATCTTTGCGAATGGTGGAATCGGGTGACTATATTACCCCTGTCTATCATGGGAAAAAGCGTTTTGCAAAACCCATCCTGTATTATTGGATGGTTGCAAGTTCCTATAAGATATTCGGTGTCAGTTTAAGTTCAGCACGTTTACCTTCGGTCCTGTTCGGAACCTTAAGTGTTGGCCTGGTTTTCCTTCTGGGATGTCGATTATTCGACAGCCGGGTGGGGTTATTCAGCGCGTTCATCCTTCCTTCCATTTACCTTCATTTTCAGATTTCCAGATGGTCCACGACCGATATGGCTTTGAGCTTTTTCGTTCTTCTGTCTATTTACTTTTTTGTTCTTTTGTATAAGACGGATTATAAAAGGAAATTATTTGCGTATTTATTCTATTTTTCCTTGGGCCTTGGATTCATGGTAAAGGGCCCCCCGGCCGTCATCATCCCGGGTTTGACAGTTATGGGATATTTAATGGTCACCCGAAAAAAAAACGGGTTTAAAGATTTGTATGTTGTCCAGGGTTTGATTATTTTGGCTATTATTATCCTGCCCTGGTTTTTTGCGATGTTCTGGATGCACGGCGACGAGTTTAAGGATCATATTGTCGGAAACGAAATCAAAAACCGCCTGGTCCATAGCACCCCTTTCAGTTTTTACTACCCAGGTGTTTTTTTTCGCTACCAGCTTCCCTGGTCTATATTTTTTATTTTTGCAGCGTTAAACCAATTTGGTTTTTTCGAGCTTTCCATAAGAAATACCATCGGGTTTATTGAACGCTTGAAAGAACTTGGAAGGAATATTGTCAGGCATATAAAAGCACTTTTTAATGAAGAAAACTTTTCCCTGGCAATTTGTTATTTATGGATTGGGGTTTGTCTGGTTTTATTTACTCTTCTGCGAGTTCAACATAGCCGGTATATGCTCCCATGTTGCCCCGCAATTGCACTATTAACGGCAAAGATGTTTGCTGATGCAGAAAGAAACTCCTCTAAATCGAAAATATTCGGTTTCAATTTTTCCGTTTTTTTAACCGTATTCATGTTTCTGGGTTTTTCGATTTTAGCAGGCTTAGGGCTATTTGTTCTGGGTTCGGACTACTTGGCCGTCTATATTCTGCCATTAGTCCTTATGGTTGGGGCATTCACCTTAATAGGTTTCCATCGATTTAAGGTTTTTGGAAAGGTAGCTCCCCTTATTGCACTTGTATTATCCCTTTCATTTGCTTCCTCAAGCGGAGATGTTATTCCTTATATCAACCGTTACCCCATGAAAAAGTTTGCAAATCATATCAATCAGGAAAATATTAAGGGTCCGATTGCCATTTATAAGTTGGGGAGTCATAGGGCCCGTTTGGGAGTATTGACTGGAAGAACAGTGATGACTTTGAATTCGCCCGGGGAGATGGAAGAATTTTTAAAGGCGAATCAAGAAGCCTATCTGGTCATTAAGCAAGGGGATTGGGAAAAGAAATTTTCCGATTCACAAATGAAAATTGTTTTGAAGGATCAGATTGGTATAAAAAACCGTATCCAGCCAATGGAAATTAAAGAATTTTTTAATTTGGAAGAACTTGGAAAGGTATTAAATTCTACAGAAACTTTATATTTTATGAAAAGCGGTTAGAGAGTTATTTGACGTTGGGTAATTTCACTTCGGAAAAATCGTACTTAATATAGTCCCTGTTTTGAGACGAGGTGAATAACGCGTATTTAGAGTTCCCCATTATCAAATAAAAATTTCCAGGTGCTTGTGAATTAAGATTTTTAAATTCTGTAGCGTTAGATAACCACATCTTATTTGGGTTGCTTTTCAGTTGTTTTAATAATTCCTTTTTTTCTGTAATAGGAGATTCCAGTTCCCGATCCGAATAAAAAAACATTGCATGTTTGGGATTCCAATGGGAAAGCTTGAAGTTTCCAATTTTTTCTTTTTCGGAAGTATTGAGTTTTATTATTGAAGCTAAATGCCGGACCTCTTTACTGCTTTCACTTAAGGTTACCTTGGCCTGAAAGGGAGTCGAGTTTACAAACAAGGCTGTCAGACATGCGATTCCCGCCAGGCCAGCCAGAGTCCTTTCTTTCCATTCGGTATTCAGCCAATCCGAAAATGTTTTTGCGACAATGATCGATAATGCAGGAAAAATCATTAAAACATAGCGGATAGTATGATTTTTACTTGTGCTCATCACAAAAAACACTATTGTGGGCCACAGAAAAAATAAAAGGGAATTTTCATCTTTTTCTATAAACCCCCGTTTGAAGAATTTAAATAATCCAAATAAAGCAAAAGGAAGCCAGGGCCAATAATTTCTTAAAAAATCCTCCGTATATCCGAAAAAATTAAATCGGTGAATATTTTCTCCAAAACCACGATTGAAAATCAAAAGCCCAAAATGTGAATCGATAAAACTCTGACCAAATTGAAGCCAGTTAACGATATGCCAGCTGAATCCCACACCCAGGGCAACCAGGACTCCGGTGAGCAAAAATGGGTTAAACATTTCTATCCACTGGCGGCTGAAGAGAAGATAAAAAAATACGATGGCTAATGGAAATATGCCTAAAACGCTTTTTGATAAAATCCCTCCTGCCGTAGCCAATCCAAAAAGCAGATACCAGTATTTTTGATTTTTAGCTTTTAAAAAACAAAACATTGCAAGAGTAACGAAAAATGCCAGGGGTATATCTACCATGGCTCTTCGGGATGAATCGATAAAAACTCCGGGAAAAATTAAAATAAGAGATGCAATAAAAGCAATCCAGGAATCCTTGTATAAATAATCGGCTAATCTGTAAGTCAGGAGGACTGTACCCATTCCAAAAATAGCGGAGAAGAAAACGGAGGAAAAACTGGATACTCCGAACAGGCTGTAGGCAATTGCCATTAACCAGAATGGGAGAGGAGGATTTTCCCAGGATGGATTACCCCCCAGGGTGACGATCCAAATGTTACCGGATGTATAAATTTCTTTAGCCTTCTGGGCATAAAAGGCGTCATCAAAATTAGTTATTCCCGTGTCCAATTGTCTTCCAAGTAAAATCAGGAGAGACAGGAATACAAGAAAATAAATCTGGAAGGTCTTATTATTGAGTATCGTGTTCAAGAATTTTATTTTGTCAAACCGCTAACGTGAAGAATAAATTTTAAAAGATAATTTCAGGGTGGAAGTAAAAACGCTGGGCTTAAAGATATTGATTGAGTTTTATTTTATCCTCATCACCCTGGATGGGGCTATATAGAAAACCAAAAGTCTCCAATCGCCATACAATAACGTCCAATCCTTTTAACATATTAAACCAATAGATCATGGCCTGAAGAAAGGATTTTTTGTTTAAATCATTTTTGCAAAGAATAAAATCAATCAATTGTTTTCGTGAATGACGAATCAACGGCTGATTACCCCGGGATTTGATAATTTTATAAAGGGTGAACAGATTTTGAAACTTTTTCAGCATTATATGTAAAGGAAAAAGATTTTTAGGGAAATCGGGGTAGAGCTTTAACCCTCATATGGGTATTTTATATCAAGTGCCAATTTAAGTAAAGGAAGGGGTTGATCGTCCATTGATTCCATCCTATAAATTTAAAACCGCATTATGCTAGTATCGAATCTAAAGAAAAATTTGAGAAAATTTCTATAAGAGAATTCCGTGAAATGAAACCTGAAGAAATAAGCGAAATAGCCTGCAAAAAAATCCAAATGGGTAGCAGCCTCGTGAATGAGCATTTGAAAGTGCTCGAAGAGATGGTGAGGATTGACAGCCGAAGTTTCGGAGTGGACGAATTCAAGGGAGACAGGACCACTCCCACCGATATGAAAGAAATTCTTGAATGTGCAAAAAGATACCTGACCCACATAGGCCTTACCAATGTTTTTATAAACAATTCAGGAAAAAAACATCCCTTTCCAATTCTTATGGGAGAAGCCCTCGTTTCAGAAAACAAGCCTACACTCCTTTTTTATGCGCACTTGGACAAACAACCTTATATGGATAACGAGAAATTTGAAAAATGGGGCGGAATTCCACCAACGCAATTAAAATGGAACGATGACAAAACCCGTGCGTATGGAAGGGGAGCCGCGGATGACTTGAGCGGCGTGGTATCTATTGGGATGTCCATAGATGCAATAATGAAAACACTGAGAGATTCCTCGGAAGAAGATTCTTCCCGGTTTCCTTGCAATGTAAAAGTCATTTTTGAAACGGAGGAAGAGAGCGGTTCTCACAGTTTGATTGACCAGATCAAGGAAAATAAAACATTTTTTTCCAATATCGACTGCGTTGTAATTACCGATGTGGTTAATCCGGCACAGGGTATTCCGGGTTTGACAACTTCCCTGCGGGGAATTGTCCAAATGGAAATCACTGTTTCGCAGAATTCAGAGAAGGTATTGATTGACGAACAAACCGCCTTATACAAACTTCTTTCTAAATTAGTAAAAGAGGATCATTCGCTTGCAGTAAGCGGAATTTCTGAGTCCGATGAGTCTGTAACTGATGATGAAAAAAAAGGTTACTCTTTTGTTCCCACTACAGTCAAAGCGCTTAGAGAAACCGCTGGGGTTTTGCCCCAAACGCGCCTTACCGTACCGGAAAACGTTGCCTCCATTCTGATAGCCCAATTACGAACTTCCTTCGCCAATGCTCGCCCGGGTCATCGCATATCTGGAAGTGTTATTCTTGGCACGGCAGGAGCCCGATTGACCTTTCCCGGTGCGCAGGATGCGAAACATCTTGCAAAGGAAATCGAAGGATTTTTTAAGGAGAGGAATCCTTTTAACTTGAAATTGAAAGTGGAGGTTGTGAGTGATTCACCCCCTGCTCTTGACCTGATATTACAGTCCGCTTCCAAGGATCCTCATTCCGGTGTTAATGGGGGACCGGTACCTATTCCGGAAATTCAGTTGGCGTGCATGATCGATCAACTGATTTCAATGGATGGGAGTCTCCACTCCGGGTTGAAAAACGTAATCCTCAATAATTCCATTAAAGTACAATCCCTCTTTGTTGATCAGGCCCTGAAACCCCGCCTTTTTGATGATCCATCCGCCAAAGCGCTTGTCGAGATTCGCCTTGCCCCCGGGAACAATGAAAATTCAACGGCCGAATTCTTAAAGAGTTTTCTTTTAAAAAATATTCCACCCGGATTTGAGTTGAGCATTCAAGAGGACAAAGGTGCTTCTCCATGGATGACAGGAATATCCCATCCGGTATTTCCTTTAATGCTTGAATCGCTTGAAAAGGGGTTTAATCAGAAGTCCTGTTTATATGGGTGCGGAGGTACCATTCCCTTTGTGGAAAAACTGATGCGGGCCCTGGGAGATGTGCAACCTCTATGCCTGGGAGCATACGATCCCGACGCCAAAATGCATGAGCCGGGGGAAAGTTTATCCATGCCGGATTTACTGGGCTGCACACGATCTATCATTCACTTCATTTCAAGAATCGATGAAATTTACTGATCCTTATTGATTCTTTAGTAAAATGCAGATGGATTCTGATTGTGTAACATCCAGTTGCTCTTTTATGTCCACGTTCAATTTCAGTATTTTGGCAAATATTTGACTTATTTGTGGTTATATATATTGCCTTGGGATATTTTATATGATTTTCTTTAATTTTATTTTGTAACAAAATCTTGACTTCTTTTAATCGGCAACAGGTTTATAATTCTTTTCATGCTGTTAGAGAAGAGATTTTCGCTTTGCCTCCCCTGCCCATGGTTTTTTTCTCGTAAGTTTTGAAGGCGAATCAGGAGGATTTTCTATTTGTAATTTGAGGTTAAAGTGACTGCGGAAACAGAAGAGAAAAAGTTCAGAGAAATTGATATAGCCTTTCTGGACACAGGTGGAGACGAATCTTTCGATATTTTTTACCAAACTGAGAGTTTCGGAACTATCAAATATGTCAAGTTTGCCAGTACGGACCCCAAACACCAGGACAAGGTAAGAAGGCTCCTCGAAGAGGGTACGGATCAGGAATTTTATATACAGGAAGAAGACCTTTTTAAGTATTATAAATATGCCACTCGTTCCCTGAAAGCGATGGTTGCCAACCCCGATATTCCTCTCAAGAAAAAAACCGAGAAAATTTACGAAGTTTCCAAGGGTGTCATGAAGGAGTTTTTTGAAAATAACACTTCAGAGAAAATCCTGGAATCTTCTGAAGAAGTAATGGATATGATGGAAGACTGCATGACCTCTGCCGAAGCAGGATTTCATGGCATTTCTGCAATTACAAGTAAAGATTATTACACCTATACCCATAGCGTAAATGTCGGGCTCTATTGCATGACGTTTGGTGTGAAAAGTGGAATGAGTAAGAACGACACGCGTTCACTTTCCCTGGGGGGGATGCTTCACGATGTAGGAAAATCAAAAATTGAACATGGTCTGATCAATAAAAACGGAAAACTGAACGACGATGAATTCGAGAAAATGAAATTCCATGCCAGCGCGGGTGGCGAAATTTTAACGGGAATGGGGTGCTATCACAATAATGTGGTAAGAATGGCCGCGGAGCACCATGAAAAATACAAGGGAGGAGGCTATCCCAAGGGCATAGAAGGCGAAGAAATACACCTCTATGCCCGGATCTGCAAAATTATGGATGTCTACGATGCTTTAACCACAAGAAGATCGTATAAAAAAGCATTGAGTGCTTTTGATACCCTTGTCATCATGAAAAAGCAGATGATTAACGATTTTGACCCCAAATTACTCAATAGTTTTATCACCTTGATGGGGCCTGACCTTTAGCGGGTGCTTTGGCTTCAATGCAATTTCAGATCATAACTTCCCGATCGAAACTTCTTCAGATAATTTGAAAACTGTTCATCGCTGCTGTTGGCATCAATATAGAGGTAGGTATTCCGGGATTTTGAGTTGAGCGCAAAGTTGACCCGGCTTAGTTGCGCACCATCGATAAACATCAAGGTATCCCACGGTAAAGCTACTTGATAATCCCTATTGCTTTTTACAAACCGTATAAAGGTTTTGAATGCTTTTGCGCAAAGCTTGGAAGTAAGGCCCTCCAGGTCGCAGACCGCCCTTAGCCGGGTAATATTATTTTTTGTTTTTTTCTCCAATTTCACCGCCAGGGTTGTATTTTCTTCCGCTTTCGTTTTTATGGTTTTACGGGAAAAATGTTCAAGAATCTTTTCTGCTGGAAGGTCGAAACGGATCTGGGCATTAAAGTCATCTTCTATGATTGTGTTGTGGCGGTTAAGAATTACTTTCCCCCAGTAACGCATACGAAAATCCGTTGACTGGCTGGCCTCCATTAAATTCAAAGCTCCTTTTTCACATTCTTCCAGGGTGATATCTGCCGAGCAGATGAAATTTTCCAGTTTGATTTTATCTTTGAAGGCCTTGCCATATTTTTCCTGAATGGCCTCATACATTTTCCTTTTGGGCCTCCACGTTTCGTAGGGGTCTTTCAATATCCGGTTTCGCATTTCGGCAGGAGATTCGTTGAACCCCAGAACCAGTTTGTTGGGTTTGTCCGATGGAGAGGAGGAATGGGTAATCATCAGTTCATGCCAACCTGTCCTTTTAACTTTAGGAGGAATATGGACAGCGGCAAGATTCATATAGCCTGTCAGGCAATCTCCGTTTGAGATTTCTTTTGAGCAATATAACTCTTTTACGATCCCTTTTTGGGCAATCTCCCTTTTCAAGGCGCGAATTCTGTCCAGGAAACCGGTTTGTTCATCACGGCTTTTACGGCTATTTAAGAACCGGACCAATTCAGAGGACGAAGCTTTCCAATCAATTAAAATGGTATGAAATCCGGCGGTTTTTAAAAACCGATCACTGATCCCCACTTCTTTATAATCGGTTTGAGGGACTTCCATGAGGGCTTTCTTGAGTTTGGAAACACCCTGCAGGCATTGTTCGATCAGGGGGGCCTGGTCTTCTGTAAATCCAATTTTCTTTTTGAAAGGAAAACACTCCAGTGTCTTAACGCCAAACTGGCTCTCCAGGATATGCTTTTGTTCGACCAGTTGATTAAAAGTATTAGCGAATAAAAATGACGGAAGGCAAATTATTACCAGAAATAGAACAGTACAATGCAATAAATTTTTTTGAATCGGCATAAAGCTATTATAACAGACCCTCATTCTTTGGAAGCCAGACAAATATTAAAAATTATTAATAATATTTGAATGAGGAGTTGAGAAAATTTTGATTTAACTCAATTCCCTCAACGAATTTCTTCTGAAAACAGTAAGCGATTTGAATCTGCATCAATTCGTCATCGCGTGCATCGAACAGAAAATCTTCTTCCGTCTGGTCCAGAAAAGCACTCAGTTCCGCGGTCAATAGCCAATGGTCGCCAAACCTCCGGTTGGCTTCCAGTATTAAAAAACGGGCGGAAGTATCCAGGTCCTGCACCATTGCCAATAAGGCTTCGGTGCTGGCGGCATCGTTGACCGCGAGGCGCACCCCAACCGCGATATCGTTTTCAAATGGTGTGGGTGCAGCGGAAGGCCCAATCGCTGTGCCACTGTTCCGCCGCGCTCTCATATTCAGCGCTGTCTTCGTCAACGATGGTTCCGAAACGCAGTCTGCCTCCTGTTCCCTGGAAAGTCCGTTCCCTGAAATAAGGTATCCAGAAAAAGTCCACGGTTCCCCAGTCCCGTGAAATTGAAAGCTTGGCCATGGGCTGGTTAATAATAAATATTATGTAAAATATTCACTTATTTTTGCAGAAATGCCGACTGGATTCAAGCCGGTATTGGGTAATTTGGGGGTTAAACGGTAACCTGGTTTGCGCCGATGCTTTTATAGGCTTCGAGGGACCGTTGGTGGCAGGTGAGAACGATGACCTGGCGTTCCTTGCTGAACCGGTTCAGGATCTGGATCAATCTCTGGTCACGGTCATCATCGAAGTTGACGAAGACATCATCAAGAACGGCTGGCAGGGGTTCGGATCGGCTTTCGTATTCTTCTATCAACCCAAAACGCATGGCGAGATAGAGTTGTTCGAGAGTTCCACGGCTCATTTCCTGAACGCCTTTTCTTTTATGCCTGTCGTTTTCGATGAGAATATCATCGCTGTCAATCGGTTTTATAATGTGTCCATAGGCCTCGCCTGTAATTTCTGCAAACAGATTTTCCGCAGCGCGAATAACCCCGGGCTGGCGGGTTTTCTCGTACCTTCCTTTGGCCTCTTCAATCAGCACAAGCGCACTTCGATAAGAAGCCCAGGTTTCGGCGAGGTTTTTCAGTTCGTGTTTTTGTGATTCCAGTTCGTTTTGCCGTGCTAACAGGTCGTTGTTGGAGGCAAGCTTTTCCAGCTCGTTTCGCGTTTCACCTATGTCTTGTAATAACTGTTCGCGTGTGTCCTGCAAATCCGAATATTGGGTTAGCTTTTTCCCAAGCTTTTGTTTGATTTCTTCAAGAGGAGTTGACTGGATGTCCTGCAAAAACTGGTCAAAATGTTGTCCCAGCCCCACATTGGAGTGAATGTTTCCGCGTTTTTGTTCCACCGTCTTTTCAAGGGACCGGTAGATTTCATAAACAGCCTGCTTTTCATAAAAAGCTTCCGCGTCGGAGACACCCACAGAATGAAAAAATTTTTCAATTTCTTTGGCGTTATTTTTTATCTGGCTTTCAAGTCGAGAGAATTTTTGATTTTGTTCCTTATGCTGGATTTCCAAAAGTGCGCCACGGTCCCTATCGGCCTTACTCTCATCGAAAGCCTGGCAAAGAGTTTCAATATTCACAGGAATTTCATTATTGAGCGATACGTTTTCTACGAGAGGGGCTAGAGAAGCAATACAATCTTCGGCTTCTTTTATGGTTCTTTGCATTTTTTCAATCCGCTCATCCAACCTGCCGCGTTGGGCGATCATGGTTTTTATCTGGCGTGCGGTTTTACCGATATTTTTTGTGGTTATAGGTGCGATGCCCGGGTCCAGTTTTCGATCTTTAAGCCAGTTTCGCCACTCTTCGAACTTTTCATCGAGTTCTTTTTTCTTTTTCTCATATTGATGCTCAAGGTTTTTTTCGGCCAAATCTTCTTTTGAAAAGCTGTTTTTTGCATCCAGGATCTTCTTAAAAAGAAAAATACCGCTTCCCACCATCACTATGGCTGCTAAAAGGAGAGGGATATTGAAAAGGTATCCGCCCAGGATGACCCCGACAATACCGGCCCCCGTAAATCCATAGTGAAACTGTTTCAACCATTCGGGAATATTCCAACCTTTTGATAGCTCTTCGGCCTTGATTCTTCGGTGGCTTTCCAAACGGTCGAGAAAAAGATCCTGCTCTTTTCTCAAACTTTCGAATTCTTCAAAAAAATGATCGATCTGATCTTTTTCCGCTTCGGTTAAATCAAAATCCAGTAACGTTTCTTCGTCCCAATCCCGGTTAATGGATTTTATTTCATCGGCAATCTGCATATCCAGGTCTTCCCTTTCGATCTGGACATTTGCTGAATCCAGCAACGCTAACTGGATTGATTGGGTGGATTGTTTGAGCCGGTTAATACTTTCTTCAAATTTTAATAGATCGTGGTTAATTTTTAATTTGTCAAGCGAGCCTGTTAAAGAGTTGAGTGATTCCTGCTCTTCTTCAAGCCTGTTTTGCAGGCTTTCTTTTTCATGCAACAAAGACTCAAGGTTATTCAGCCCGTTTTCCGGGAATTGCGACAGGTCGTCCAGCGATTCAAGTTTGTCTTTTGCCTGTAAATATTGAACTGCATCTTCGTAAAGATGAATCTGGCTCTCAAGGATTCTCTTCTCGGACTCCAGATCTTGAATCGAATTTTGTACGGCGGTCTTGGTATCCAACATATTTTTGTGTTGTCCCTGCAGTTCGTCGTAGAGGGTCAGGTTTTGTTGGATGGAGATGATTGCCTGTTCATTGGCTCTGATTTTCTCAAGCAAGTCACTTAGCTGGCAGGCACCCCTTGGCCTGAATATTTGCGCACATAGATTTTCTAACTCTTTTTCTATGTTTTTAAGCGACAGATTACCAAGACCCAGCCCGGCCCCGTAAATCCGGTTTTTCACTTCATCACCACTCAGGCTTTTAAAGTCATGTAACTCATCGATGGTAAAAGCGTAGATATTTTGGTAAATATCTTTGGAAGCATTTCCCAGTACATGGTTTAGTACATCCTGTCCCCGCAAAACCTCCTGGGGAGTTGAGATTCTTACCTCACCGCCATGGGTTCCAGGGGTACGGGAAATGACGAGTCCTTCCCCGTTTTGCAGTTCTACTTTCAGGCTTCCGCCCATAGACCCCCCGTTTACGGGCTGGTACAGGTTTGTTTTGTTGTTTTTAGTTTTGGTCGGAAACCCGAAAAGGATCCTCCGAATGAATTCCAGTAACGTGGTTTTGCCGAATTCATTTTTCCCGTAGACAATGTTGACGCCTGGTTTCAGACCCGTCACCCGTTTGTTGTTAAAAACGCCAAAGCCGTCGATATGTATTTCTCGAAGTTGCATTTTATTGTTCAGGAATTGTCGACCAGTTGGTCAAGTGCAAGATTGCGGGATTTATGAATGAGTCTATCCATTTCTTCATTAGAAGGATCTTCCAGATACTTTCTTCCTGCCCAGGATTCAAAAACAGGTTTCATGGAATCACGAACTTTGCCGTATAGCTCTTCTTTGTCCGTTTCTTCACAGAGATTGACCAGGTCGGCTATGAAGTCTTTTCCTTCTTTCAAGTTGGCAATGTCATACGTTCCTGCCGTTTGATTGGATAATTCGATCAGGACCCAGGGAGAATGACCCTCAAAAAACGCGTGGATTTCTTCGGTCAGTGCATTAATGACACCTGTTGCCTGCAACTCTTTATGTATGGGTGTTCTACCTGTCAGTGTCAGGTTCGCTACCAGCCCTTCGCGAGGGATGGTTTCTTTGGCGAGTTCTTCGCATTGAACCTGAATTTCCCGGACCACGTCATTCATATTCTCCGCGTTCTGTAAATCCACCGTTGAAGAACGATAGCTGATGACATCTGTAGCAATGAACCTGATTTCAGGAGGCCTGTCTGCAGCCAGGGTGACCAGACAGCAACCTTTTTGGCCCGTTTCTCTTAAATGGCGGGCTTGAGTGTTGCCGGAGTACACAATAGCGGGATCACTTTCACGCAATATCTTATGTTCATGAATATGACCCAAAGCCCAATAATCAAAATTTCTTGAAACCAGATCATCGATGGAGCAGGGGGCATAATTATCATGTCCCGGTAGTTGGCCTACATTGGTATGGAGAATTCCAATTGAAAATCCTTCATCTACATCTTTTCGGAATTTCAGTGCCAGATTGTCTGTAACTTCCTTTTGGGGAAAACTGATACCATAAATCCAGGCAATGTTTTTTCCTTCTTTCTTAACGGGGACACGCTGCACTTTATTTCCCGGAAATATGGTTACATGCTCGGGCCATTCCAGAGTGTGCGCCCAACTGTTTAGCGGGTCATGGTTGCCGTGCACAATAAATGATTTTATTTCCTGGTCAGATAGCTCTTTAAGGATACGGCGGAATTTCAGTTGTGCCTGTAAGCTGCGATCCGCTCCATCAAACACATCTCCGGCAATCAGCACGGCATCCACTTTTTCCTGCGATGCGATGCGGGCAATATTCTGAAATGCTTTAAAGGTGGAATCGCGCAAGGCTCCGGCCAAGGCCGGAGTTTGCGATGTCAGCCCTTTAAAAGGACTGTCTATATGCAGGTCGGAACAATGGATGAAACGAAATTCTGCCATGGATTCTTATCGATTAAAATATGTAAGTTATTGTTCTTAAACAGTATATGGGATTATGAAGGTTATCTCAATGATTTTCTTGCTTCCTTTAAATAGCTCCTCCATAATTTCTGCATGGAATACCGTCGCTTTGGCAGGACCAATGAAAAAATATCCGTAATAACCCTGGGTGGAATGCGTTTCAAGCATGGATGGAACCCTCCCCGAAGCCATCTCCCCAAGGAATCCATCCAAAATTGCATCGAAATAACCAGGCAGGCTTTGGGTGTCGGAATCAATCATATCGAGACAGCTCACGGTTATATGAAAAGCGAGAACCTTTTTGGGGTCGCGCTAAAAGAGTTAGGAACTCCGCGTGACCAATTCAAGATGATGACTAAAGGGGCTCCCATGACCGGAGATGAAACACGAGCATTGGTCGAAGAGCAATTGAAAAGTTTGAAAATCGATTACCTCGATTTTTATGGATGGCATGGAATAAACAATAAAGAAAGATTGCAAGCGGCCACAAAGCCGGGAGGGCCTGTGGAAGTTTTGCATCGACTGAGGGAAGAAGGTGTGATTCGACATGTAGGATTTTCCACCCACGCTCCTTTGGACATCATTTTACAAGCTCTGAATACCGATCTGTTCAGTTTCGTAAATCTCCATTATTACTATTTTTTTCAGCGCAACCTGGAAGCCGTTCGATTGGCCGGGAAAAAGGATATTGGCGTTTTTATTATTTCCCCGAATGAAAAAGGAGGGATGCTGTGGAAGCCTTCAGGCATTGTTAAGGGTACTTGTGAACCCATGTCGGCAATTCAGTTCAACGGCCGATTTTGCCTTGGGCACCCTGAGATCACAACGCTGAGTATGGGAATGCACGAGCCGGATCATTTTCCACAAAACCTTTCAGTTTTAAGTAAGGAGAAAATTTATGCAGACAATGAACCGGAAATCCGGAGGGAGATGGACCAGCGGCTAGCTGAAGTGAAGGGTCTTTGTACCCTCTGCAGTGAATGTCTGCCCTGCCCGGAAGAAATTAATATTCCCGAAGTATTGCGTTTCAGGAATCTTTTGAATGCCTATGAGATGGAAGATTATGGGAAATTTCGATACAACATGTTCGAAGGTGAAGGGCATTGGTTTCCGGGAAACTTTGCATCCAAGTGCACCGAGTGTGGAGATTGTCTACCCAGATGTCCGGAAAAACTGGAAATTCCCAGGTTATTATTTGAGACCCACCGGAGACTGTTTGACAGGAAAGCCTGGTTAAAAAGCAAATCGTTTGAGTTTGCAGCCAGTTGTTACAAATTTTTCAAAAGGTTTGTTCCTTGGATGAGTTGAATCTCAAGCGGGAGAATCGCGATAAACTTTAAGAATATATGCAGGTTCCGTATCCGTATGGTCCTTGATAATTTTTATCATTTCAGATAGTGCATTTTGAAAGGCGTTTACAAGCCGGGGTTCGAAATCTTTACCACTGTTTTCTTCGATGATTTTCATGGATTCTTCTACAGAAAAAGCATCCTTGTAATACCGTTTACTTGTCAAGGCATCAAAAACATCTGCGACAGCAACAATTCTTCCTGCTAAAGGTATTTCCTCCGCTTTCAGTCCATAAGGGTAACCGGATCCATCCCATCTTTCTTGATGAGAAAGGGCGATGGATTCAGCCATTTGCATGAGTTCAGACCGACTGCCGGATAAAATTTTTGCCCCTATCTCAGGATGTTTTTTCATTATTTTCCATTCTTTTTCGTTGAGTTTATCTGGCTTGAGCAGAATGTCATCGGGAATACCAATTTTTCCGACGTCATGCATGGGGCTTGCATGAAGGATGAGTTGACATTCTTTTTTACTCAAACCAATTTCTTTTGCAAGCTGGGCCGACAACCTGCTCATACGGATGACATGCATCCCGGTCTCGTTATCCCGGTATTCAGCCGCTCGGCCTAAACGTAAAATGGCTTCGAGCCGTGTTTCTTCCAAGTCGTGAGTTCTTTCCTTCACCTTGAGCTCAAGTAACCGATTTTGATCACGAATCTGATTATGCAGAAGCCGGATTTCGAGCATATTTGTAATTCTTTGACTGACTTCTGTAATGTCAAAAGGTTTGCCGAGAAAATCGCGAGCCCCTGCTGCCAAAGCACGAAGACGTGTATTGCGATCGGATTGCGCGGTTAAAACTAAAATGGGAGCATAGGAGTCTTCTTCAAATTCCCTGAGTTGCTCCATAACCTGAAATCCATCGAGATGCGGCATATTCAAATCGAGCAAAACCAGATCGGGATTCATCTCCTTATACATGGACAGGGCTTTTCGTGAATCGAGAGTGCTGCGAAAATAGGTATAGCCTTCCTGCTCCAAAATATCTTCGAGCAAGGCAATGTTTGCCGGTTCATCGTCCACGATCAGAATTTTGGATTTTAAAAAATTTACTTTCATTACATTTTCCGGAACTTATTTAAATCCTTAAAAAGTTTTAAGAATCAGGATGCATATTTTTCAACGACTGCTTTAAATTCCGATATGTTCAGGGGCTTGGTCAGATAACTTTCAAAACCCGCCTTCAGAGCCCGATTTATATCTTTTTCCATGGCGTTGGCACTGATGGCGATGACCGGTATTTCATGGGTCTCTTCCATATTTTGTAATCGTTTCAAAGTTTCTAATCCGTCGATACCGGGTAAGTTGATGTCCAGCAAAATCAGATCCGGTCGGTGCGCATGCGCCATATCCAAACCCATTTCGGCCCGGGGCGCTTTTAGCAGTTCGATTCCATGAAAATCGGAAAGAATGTCCTGCACCAGAAGCATGTTTGCTTCATTGTCTTCTATGTACAGGATATGAAATTTATTATTTCTGGTTTCAGCGCACTTTTTATCAAATGGCCGGAGGTCTCTTTCTCGGTTGAGGACCTCATTATCGCAAGTGGGTAAGGATACGGAAAAACAGGAGCCTATTCCCGGTTCACTTTTAACTGTTAAGTTGCCATTCATTAACTCAACCAGCTTCTTGGATATGGTCATCCCAATTCCCGTACCTTCAGTATTACTGTTCTCGGCACCCAATCGATCGAAGGGTTCAAAGATTTTTTCCAGTTTTTCAGAAGGAATCCCCATTCCTGTATCGGTCACCTGGATGATAATGCGGTCGGGGTTTTTGAAAGCCAGACTCAAAGTTACGCTGCCTTCTTTTCTATTGTATTTGATACCGTTGCTAACCAGGTTGAGCAAGACTTGATTGAGCCGGGTTTTGTCAGCCAGAACATCGAAGTTTTCATAAGCCGAAATTTCATCTATCAACTCAATGCCAAATTTTTCAGCCACGGGTTTGGTTACGTTTAATACATCTCTTACCAGTTCGTCGATCCGCACCGGCTCCAGGGAAACGGAGATTTTTCCTGCTTCAATTCGGGCAAGATTAAGGACCTCGTTAATTAATTCCAATAAATGATTCCCGGCTTTTAATATTTGATTCAATCGGGATTTATGGGAGTTGGAAAGAGGGTCTTTTTGGCTTTCATTCATAATCTGCGCAAACCCAAGAATCGCGTTCATGGGAGTTCGCAACTCGTGGCTCATCCGGGAAAGAAATTCTGATTTTGCCTGGTTATGGCTTTCGGCCATTTCTTTTGCGGAATTCAACTCCTGGGTCCTCTCCTCAATCCGCTCTTCCAATTTGTTATACGCCATATGCAATTCGTTTTCCGCCGCCTTGCGGGCGCTAATATCAGTAAAAGTGACAACCGTGCCAATCAGTTCCCCTTTATCTATAATCGGTCTGCTCATGTACTCGACCGGGAAGCTGGATCCATCTTTTTTCCAAAAAACTTTTTCGGTTTCATGATGGTCTTTCCCATCTTTGACGGCTGCGTAAATGGGGCATTCCTCCCTTGGATACTCTGTGCCATCGGGATGAGAATGGTGAATGGTGGAATGTTGAGGCTTGCCCCAAAGCTCTTCTTCTGAATACCCCAGCATTTTGCATGCTGCAGGGTTGACAAAGGTGATATTACCTTTCAAATCCAGCCCATATATTCCTTCTCCGGCCGTATTCAAGATCAGGTTACGCTCACGATTGGCAGATTCAATAGCCAGTTCGTTTGCTTTACGTTCTGAAATATCTCGAAGAATACCAACAAATATTTTTTTATCATCTTCAATACTTTCTGAGACGCTTAATTCCAAGGGGAAGAGGGAACCGTCTTTTCGCTTGCCAGTAACCTCGCTAACCATATTGATGACTTTTTTTTCTCCGGTATTTAGATAGTTATCCAGGTAACCTTCGTGTTCGCTGAAGTAAGACTCGGGCATCAGGATATTGACATTTTTCCCGATCAATTCATTTGAGGAATAACCGAATACTTTTTCTACGGCAGGGTTGATGGTCAGGATGGTTCCTTTCTGGTCGATCGCAATTATGGAGTCAAAAACGATATTGGTCAAAGAGGCCAATCGTTTTTGATTTTCCAGGGTCTGTTTTCGGGTTTTTAAAATTCGCGACCGCAAAAACAAACCCATGAGAACAGAAATTAACAGCAGGCCAAATAAGGTGTGGTACCAGAAAAGCAGGGTATTGAGGGGGGCCAGGGCTTCTTCTGAATCTATTTCTGTTGCGATGCCAAGATGCTGGTCTTCCAACCAGGTCCAGACACCCACTACGGGTACCCCCCTGTAATCGTTATATCCTTCAACGTTCACATCAGAATTTTTCACCAACGCACTTTTTGCCATTTTTGTGAAGGGCCAATTATACCTGTCCTCGTTTTTTTGTAAGGGGTTTTGCCTCAAGTCCCTGCCGGGATCACGAATTTGAACATTAAAAATGGAAGATTCATTGGGTTGAATCAGCCCTATTTTTTTCAGTTGCTCATCGAACCGGCTCTTAGAGACTAAAAAACCGTCTTCGTTGAAAGCGTAGGTTTCCCCGGTTTCTCCAAAACGGCTTATAGTAGATAGAACCCGGTCGAACTCTCTTTGCGGTCGAAGGCGAAAAGCCAGAACGCCCAGGATATTTCCATCGCTTTCTTTGACGGGGGTCGAAACAAATTGGGTGGGTTGGTTGCTAATGAATTTTCCGGTTGTATCCGGAAGGTTTACTTCAGCAGGGAATGGATTGGAGACAACGGTTTCACCTTGCATGGATCGGTAAAAAAAGGTGGACCGTTCGATTAATTGGCGCCTGCCTAAGGGTTCTTCGAGAACGGCTCCCACCTGGTATCCGGTGGAATCAAAAATAACGAACCCTATGAAACCATATTTTTCACAAGCCTTGCCCAGGTGTTCCCGCAACCATTTTAAATGCGAGGAACTCCTGAATTTTTCTGCAGGCAGATCTTCTTTTTCTCCCAACTGAATGAGGGAAACAATATTTTTATGTATTTCCGGCTGGTCAGCAAGAACCAGGGCTTCCAGTTTTTTATCTTCAAAAAATAGTTTTAACGATTCAACGTTGGCCCGGAGGGTTATCTGTAATTGATTGATTAAATTTGTTTTAATTTGTTGCTCTATGGAGCGTACTCCAAATCGTGCAACGATAAATGAAATTATCAGAAAGCCGATAACCGGGGGTAAGAGATTGCGACCCGATAAAGATAAACCACTAGCCCTGTTTTGCGAAAATGGTTGGGGCATTTTCATTCCAATTGCTAAGTTTTCCTTCCTGATAACTTAATTTATATAAATTTACATATATTTTCAAGATAAATTTATTAAAAATATTTTAATTGCTGAATTTAAAAAATTATTTTACTTTTCTCAAATTGATAAATAATGAGAATTTTGAATATTTCTGAGATTTTTTTTATTAGATTTACCCCTATTTACCGTTGAATTTCAATCGAATAGGAGGGAATGGAAGTTGTTCTAAAATGACACTGATTTTGGAAAACTTTTAACGAAAGAGGGAGACATTAAAACAGCTCGGGGTTATATTTGGTTTTGGGAAGCTATTGGAAAAAAGATTTTTTCTGATTAATCAGAGGGGGCTTTTTGGCAGGATTCTTTCAATTCCCAGGCGTTTCGATAGGTGTCGTCTTTTTTAATAACCTTCTCAAGAAAAGGGAGTGCTTTGGTGCATTTATTCAGCAGGACAAAAATTTCTGCCATGATAAATTGCAGATGAATTTCATCAGGGTCGATCAGGTTATAGCGACCCCCGTACATCAGCACTTCTCTGGGTTCTCCCAAACCACGAAAGCTGTAAACAATGCTCTGCAATATTTTCAAATTCATCTGGTCTTCCTGAAGCAGGGGAAGTGAATATTCCAGTGATCTCAGGTATTCCTTTTTCAAATTGTAATACTCTGCAAGGGATCTCAGGAGAACCGGGTCTTGTGGATTTTTTTCTATTTCCTTTAATAAACTCACCAGGCCGATTTCCCTCATTGCTGTCGCCATTTGCTGGGGGTCATATTTTGCGGTGTTTTGAAAATAGGTGAGGGCTTTTTCCTTTTCCCCTGTTTCCAGAAGGTTGTATCCCATATAGAGATTGGCGATGCTCAATTTTGGGTTTTTTTCTAAAACCAATCGCAGAATTTCCATGCTTTGCTCATAGTTGGCGATCTGGTAAAAACTGTGCGCAAGGTTGAGAATGTATTGTAAATTATCAGGTTCTTCTTCAATGAGTTGGGTCAGGCGATGCATTTGCCTGCGGTCGGCCTGAAGATGATAACGGAAGAGGTCGTCGTCTTCCACAAGGGTCATGGCTTTTAAAAGCTGACCCCGGTTGCTGTACATCACTCCACGCTGGTAAAGGTCCATGGCATCGTAATGGGTTTTCAGCTTTTGTCGGTTTTCTTCAGACAGGTTTGAAATTTGCGATGCAACATCATCAAACCTTGCCCGGTTGAATACATACCTTTCCTGTCCGGGTATGCCGATGACATCACCCAGCTCCAGGTAAAATTCAATAGCGGGATGGTTGTCAGTGATTATGGGGAACCCTTCCCCTAATTTGACAACCTGTTCGTTCAGCAGCCAGATGTTACTCAAAAAAGAAAAAATGTCCGGAATCTCAATATCCGTTAACGCTTTTTTAATTTCAGGTTCCTGCAAACGCTCGTTCAATTTATCGAAATCAATTTTTATAGGTTGGTTCGAGCCGATTATGAGGATTTCGTTTGCTACCGAAAGCCAACCCATCGTATAGGGAAATACAGACTGAAAGGTTTTGAAGTGCATCGCAACTTCTTTGTCTCCCTGGCTGTGTAAAGGAATCCATTGAGCTGCGATTCCACCCGGTTTCAGTCTTTTTTTCTGCAATTCATAATATTCCCGGGTATACAGGTTGACGGTAAAGGCCGTTCTGGGTGGAGGTGGTTCTGATGTGATGACGTCGTATAGTTTACTTGTGGTTAACAAATGGTTCCGGCCATCCTGAATCACAAAATTCACTTTAGGATTGGTGAGGACATCATGGTTCTGGTCGGCGAACATTGTACCCGAGCGGATAACGCTGGAAGAAAGCTCCAGGCTGTCGACGGTTTTTACCCGAGGGTGGATTCCAGCCGCCCCCGTAGTTTGGCCGGTACCAAAACAAACCACCAGAACATCATCGGGTTTATCGACCAGAAGGATAGGGACATGCGCAAAAAGCTTCATGTAACGGGTAGCGATCATGTTGGAAGCGGACATGGAAATTCCATTGGTGATCAACCGCCTGGCTGTTGGGTCCAACACTCCATATTCGTCTTTGAAAACCGCAACTGTATCCGATAAACCTTCTTCAAAAAAAATCAGTTTTTTAATATGTCGTTTTCCGGCACTGTCCCGCATAAAGAAGGAATTTAACAGGTCATTTGGAACAGAAATGTTTATAAAAAGAATCAGGCAGACAAAGACCACGGTCATCCCTTTTCTAATTGCTTTCCCGAAATAGTCCCCTGTGCGGAACAAAAGAACCATGGTAAACAAATTGATGGTTGCAATAAGGACAAGACTCGCTTGACTGCCAAAGTAGGGAAGGAAAAGAAAACCGGCAAACAGGGAACCCAAAATAGCGCCCAGGGTATTGGCCGCATATATCTGCCCGGTGGACTGCCCGACGTTTTCATGCTTGCCGGAAATGAGTTGAATGAGCAGGGGAAAACACATTCCCAAAAGCAGGGTGGGAACCAGCATCAGACCCGCGGAATCTTTAAAATAGGTTCCAAAAGCGGCAACAGGATTCCCAAGGTTATAGGCATTCCAGGGTGGGGAAAGAATGGATTCTATTTCATAAATGGAGCCGATGACATAAATTCCAACTCCACCTTGTAAAGTAATCAATATGGTACGCAGGTTTTTAACCTTTGATAAAACCGGGATGAGTAGAATGCTTCCTGAAAATATTCCCAGGAGAAAGACAGTAAGCATCATGCTGAAGGAGTATACCGTGCTGGCAATGCTGAAGACCAAAAGCCGCGTCCATAAAACTTCATAGGCGAGTGCTGTGAACCCGCATATGAAACTGATCCCCACCCAGAGCTTCTGTTCGGAACTCAAACTCACCTTGGGGAATTTAATTTTGGGTAGATAAAATTTAACGCCCCCTCCGATTTCTTCCTTATAAATGTTCAGCGCACTGATTCCTATAAACAGGTTGCCTGCAGCTGCCATCAAAACCGTTTGCAATACCCCAAACGTTCCCATTAAAAAAAAGCCTGTGACCAGACAGCCCAAAGCTGCACCCAGTGTGTTCAGGGCATAAAGCAGACTCACTTGCTTCCCTATTCGCTCGTCGCTGGTGACGCAATATTTACTGATCAGGGGAAGAGTTGCGCCCATAAAAGTTGTGGGAATCAACATCAATACAAAAGACAAAACGATTTTCAATAAATTCTGCAAGGGAGGGGATTCCGGGATAATAGTGTGGAACAAGGAGTAAACTTCTGCAAAATTTGAAAATAAAAGGGAGAGAAGACCCCCACTGACAAATATCAGGATTTCTATCCAGCCGTATAAATGAAGCGCCTTCGAGGAAGTATCCAGTTTATTTTCTGACAACTTGTCAACGGCGTGGCCAAAAAGGTAGCTCCCAAATCCCAAACCCGCCATGAAGGCGGAAAGGACTACCGAGACGGAAAAAACGGTGTGCCCAAAAACCAGGGTGAGCATTCGGGTCCATACGATTTCATAAATAAGGGCCGTAATGCCTGATACAAAAAATAAGAAATAAACTATGGGAGAACGTTGCATATTTTAATGGTTTCCGGTTTTATCTGGAAAATAATAGGCGAAAATGGGTTTTAAATCGGGATTTTTTTAAAAAATGCATCCTTGCATGGGCGACATATCCGGAAAACATTTAAATTAATTGACAATGGCCCAGGCTTCAAGTAATTTTTAATAATACCTGTGATTTTGCTAATAAAAAATTCTTTTAAATGGGAACTCAAGAGATAAAGATCGCCGATGCAGACCATCCTTACGCAAAGGAGATGGGCGTTGTTTGGGCTGAGGAAGCCTGGGAACGCGTGAAGCATGCACCGGAATTTGTGCGGCCGGGAATCCGAAAACTGATGGTGCAGCGTTGTGTTAAAAGGGGATATAAGATTGTTACCTCTGATTTTTTAACAGAAATCCGCAACGAATCCATGATGCTGGTTTCCAAGCGGGTCAAAGGTTTCGGGTTTGAAGAATTGACCATGGACGCATTTGATGTCGCCAAGGAAAAAATGCGGAAAAGCCCGCGCAAGGTAGAGGTGATTGAGGAGATAGAAGATTTTCTTTCGATGCGGACGGAAAAAAAGGACGATATAGTAGACAAATTCAAAAGCTATATGGAAGTGACCCCCACGTCGGGTATTCCCTGGAGTAAAGAAGCCAAGGAAAAAATGGAAAAGGTACCTCCTTTTGTTCTTGGTATGGCCAAGCAAACCATTGAAGGAAGGGCCAGGGAAAGGGGCGACAAAATGATCACCCCGGATATCATTGATGAGGTTTTCACAAACATAATGCCATCTTCTGCCAAGCAGGCCATGGGGATGGAGGTGACAGAAGAAGACCTGAAGCAGGACGAACAGATCGAAAAACAAAAGGAAGAGCCGGTTCAGGTTTCCATGAAATGGGAAGATGATGCGTTGGAAAAGGTATCGCGCATTCCAATTCCATTTATTCGCAACATGGCTGTAAAGCGGATTGAACAGGAAGTGGTCAAGGCAGGTGAAGAGGTGGTAACCATGGACCTGTTCGAAAAATACCGTTTTACTTTTTAGACGGGCAGTTCCCCCCCTTTTCCCGAGGCCAGCTTTTGCAGCTGGCTCCAGAGTTCTTTTCTCCCCAGATGATTTTTACTTGAATAGGTCACTGCCGCAATTGCATTCTCACCCATAAAAGCCGATTTAATTATTCTGGTTTGTTTGCTACGCTCCGTTCCGGATAACTTGTCGGATTTGGTAATTACCAGGATGTAATTCCTGCCAAGCTCTTCTAGCCATTCCTTCAGGGTCAGGTCGAGTTCGGTTGGTTTTCGCCGAATATCGACCAGAAACACAATAGCCATCAAAGGCTCGCGGTGAATGAGATATTCCTCGATCATTTTTTTCCACTGTTTTTGAAGGGCCGGGGTGACCCTTGCAAACCCATAACCGGGAAGGTCTGCGAACATCAATTTTTCATTGATTCGGAAAAAATTTATTTCCCGGGTTTTTCCAGGACTTGAACTTACGCGAACCAGTTTTTTTCGATTTAAAAGAGATCGAATCAGGGAAGATTTTCCAACATTCGACCTTCCAACAAATGCAAATTCGGGGAGAGACCCCTTGGGGTATTGTTTCGACGAAACAGCACCGGTAACAAATTCCGTGTTAATAACTTTCATGGCCTTATATTTTAAAACAGCTATTTTTCAAACTTGTTAATGACAAGACCCGACAATAGTTTTGGGTAAAAGAAGGTGGCTTTTTGGGGTAAGCGAATTCCCATACCTGCTAAACGGCGCACTTCTTTTATTTTGGTAGGATTCACAAAAAACGCAATATCGTATTTCCCGGAATCCACCATTTTCATAGCTTCTTCAGGGTTGACCTTGTAGGAAACAAATTCCTGATTTTCTTTTTTCCGGGTATCAATTTTTAAAATCTCCCTGAAAATAATGGCGTGCAGTTGCATGACATCTAAAACCTGTAGATCTTTTGGTTCATCACTATCTAAAAGGGGAAGAATGTTTTTGGGATCATTGGCGATCAATGTATAGGTTTTTCCATTACCCATGTAGGCGCAAAAAGTGATGCAACCTTTGCCGAATTCAATTAAGCGGGTTTTAATTTCAGCTCCATTTACCTCTGTAGTCCAGGGAATGACATCGAAATATTCGCTAAGGCGTTTTAGAAAAAATTCCTTGTCCAGGGGGACCGGGCTTTTTACAACCCTGTGGATCGGGAAAATGGACATGGAGCCCGAGTCCATATTGGTTAAAAACATCATGACATGAGAACTGTCCGCTACCGTGTCCTCATTTTTTTTGGCAAAAGCCAGGGCCGTTTCATATCGATGGTGTCCGTCGGCAATGTATATTTTTTTGTCGCGGATCAGTTCGCTGATTTTTTGATTTTTTTCAGCGTTATCCATTCGCCAGAGCTTGTGCAGCACAAGGCCATCGTCAATGGTATGCAGGGGTTTTTTCTTTATAACTTCATTCAGGATAGAGTCGATTTCCTCCTCCGGATCGGAATATAAACCGAAGATAGGGCTGAAATTGGCATGGCATGCATTTAGAAGCCGGGTTCGATCTGTTTTTGCTTTTGATAGGGTGAATTCATGGGGGCAGATATTTCCCTCGCTAAAGTCCTGCACTCCAACACGCGCGAAAAAGCCAATTCGGCAGAACTTATCGCCTTCAAACTCATATTCCTGGCTGTAAAGATAAAATCCGGTTTTTTCATCTTTCTTTAAAATTCCCTGGTCTGTCCAATCCTTAAAAACTTTCGCTGACCGGGTGTAGCGGTTATCGTTTTCCGAATCACTTTCGTATTCTTTTCCAAGTATCAACCGAACGACGTTGTAGGGATTTTTCTCGTACAGGGCTTCTTGTTGGGCTGGAGATATTACATCATAAGGAGGCGCCGTTACTCCTTCGAGAGGGCCGGTAATGTCGAGATTGTATAAAAGGCCGTGAAAAGGAATAACTTCAATCATGTTTGCTCGCTAACAGAATGTTTTAAACGGAAAATATTATAGCAAAAATGAACAGGCTTTATGGAAACGGGTTATAGAGCTTCACACTGGCACAATTCGCGAATATAGCGAACCAGTTCATGAATGGTCGAATCGCTCAAGGTGTTACCCCATGCGGGCATGCAGGGTGCCCTTCCCACCGATAGCCCTCCAAACTTAATGGCTTGAAAAAGCTGTTCATCCGTTCGGGTTTCCAGGTATTCGGCTTTGGTGTGATTCCGCGGGGGCACGGTCAGGAACTTTGCATTGATGCCATCGCCTTTACCTTTAATTCCATGGCATTGGGCACAATACCATTGGTAGGTCTCCCGTGTCTTTGCTGTCACTATTACTGGGGATACCTCTTCCTTTAAGGAAAGGGGTGGCGGCGACTCTGTTTTGAGCGGGGGAGGTGGAGGTTTTTCAGCCTGTTTTTCACCGCACCCGGATACCCCGATTGCGGTGATCAGGATTGCGTATTTAAAAACAGACAAGAGAGAAATTTTAGACATCAGCTTATCGAATGCCCTCATTTTTTAGCGTCATAATGAACCGTGTGAACCGCAAACGTGTTTCATCATCCATTTTATAAACCGGCATCCGGCTTTTTTCGGAAAAGGTTTTCGGATTTTTAAGCCAGACCGCTACCCAATTCGCCTGCAACCGGTTTCCAGCATCGACCAGGGAGGGGCCTGAAATTCCGCCACGGGGTTTGCCTGCCAGGTTTAAGCTTTGATGGCAGGAAATGCAACTGAAGGTGCGTTCGAACTCATATTTGGTTTTTGCTTTTTGACCTTTGTTTAATGGATCGGGGAGTTCTTCTACCGGCAGATCCGGCAGTGTCATTTGCATTAATTCCTGAGTGATCTTTCCCGCGTCTTCTTTGGAAAGTGAGGGATGATTGTTTTCGCGTTCCCCTTTCAGGAATCCGGGATTATGGATGGTACCCGCTTTTCGAAGGGTGACCGGGTTTTGAAGATATTTTTCCAACCAGGGGCTTTTAAATTTGTTGCCCGCATAAAACAGATCGGGTCCCTTTTTTTCATTTTCCTTTTTTGTTAAGCGGTGGCACGAGGCACATTTTTTTTCTTCGATTAAAGAAGCGTGGGAAAGCATGGGCGGGTAGAGAAACCATCCGCAAATTAAAATAAGATATAATTTTTTCATCACGGGGCAGGTTCCTCGGGAACGGTAGAAGGTTCCGGAATTTTTTCCGTTTCCTGGAAAATGTCATAGAGAAACTCAATGATTCCCTCTTCTTTATTTTCCGGCGGTGGCTCTGCTGCCAAGTTGTTATCTTCTTCCGTCCTGATTTCCGGGGTTGGCTCAGGTGAAAAAACTTGTGGTGGCTCGGTTTTTGGTTGTTCCTTTTTTACAAACCGGTTTTTTTCTACATCATAAAAAAGGTCGTCGCGAGCCTGCGGTTTTCCTGAATTTAATTCGCGTACCCGATGCCTTGCGTCGTAAGGAAATTCACTGCGGCCTAGAAGCCTTGAAAAATTCAATTCCCGCAAATTTAAAGAGCGAAATGCCCGATAACGTTCCGTTTGTTCTTGAAGGGCGGTTATCTCTTCGATGTTGAGGAAACGCGATTCCCCCCTGGGAAAGGGAGTTTGTAATTCCCGCCCCTGGGAATCCATGCCCTGTTTGAGCTGGAAATCGGGATGTACCCTGGAATTTTGTTTCAATTCCGAGAAAAATAAATCGGCGTTCTGGATTGATTTTCGTAAAGGGTCACCGAGCCCGACGGATAAAGGGTTTTGATGACAGTCTTCACAGGAGCGCACGGTTTTTCGTATCGTATGAGGTGAATAATCTGTCCAGATCAATCCTGCGGATTCGTCCCGTGTTAAAGGTGTTTCTGCCCTTTTAAGGGGAACACCGGATGTTCCCGTCTGGTCGGTTATAAAATACTGGTAGCGAGGTTTAAGTATGGAATATTTCCCGCGTGAGTTTTTACCCATTATCAGTTCCGACCATCCTGATTCAGAAAAAACCGTCCACCAATATTCATTTATAGGTGTGCCCTCAATTTTTTTGGGAAGGGATTTTGCGGTTAACCAATCCAGCATGCCCTGATTTTCACCGGAGGTGTCAGCACGCAATGGTTCCGACAGGTTCCAGTTTTTCCATTTTTCAGGGGCGAAGCTTTTTTCCCTTATAACATGCATACCCCAGTCCGTCGCTGTCCATCGGGCATGACAGGCAGAGCATTCTATCTCTTTCATATGTTTTGGAATCTGGTGCGCGATGGAAGGCTTGAGGTTTTTTAGTAAGGGAATGATGTGCTTCTTTCCTGTCACTTTTGAATACAATGCCCAGTCATTTTTTATCTTTTTAATATGCAACATCGCTGAGCCGCTTGAATTGACCAGAACCGTGTCTCCTGCCTTGACTTTTTTCTTGAGATTGGGATTGAGGTTGTTGTGTGCCAACATTTTTTTAGTGTTCGGGTCTGACTCAATCAAAAGATATTCTTCGGGAAGGGTCCCATGGGTACCATGGCAATCCGTGCATCGGATCTGGGTTCCTGATTGAAGGTTTTCAGGTTCTGCATCCGGTTTCATTTCATCCCCAATATGACAGTCGATGCAATGCATCCCTTTTTCCCTATGGATGTCCGGAACTAGAAACTCGTGCTCTTTGCCATAGAGCACGGGTTTTTCCGAGTTTATTTGGGAATGTGTTTCCATAGGCCGTGATGGTTTTGCAAAAAGACCTTCGAATTCCTGTCCTACCCCGTTATTGTTATGGCAATGCTCGCATTGAACGCTGGGGACGGCGACGGTAAATTTATGAAGTAGGGGATAGCCACGCGGGTTGTCCAAAGAGTTTTCGGCGAATTTTCTGGAAAAGCGATCTTTTTTTCCCAGTTTCTTTTGTACTTTCTGAATGGCTCTATCGTGGGACAGGGAAATACCGTCGTTCGAGTAAATCATATGACAGGAAGAACAACCGGAGGAGCGGTAGTCCCCCGGGCGATGTGGACTTTCAGACCCGATATGACATCGCAGGCATTTGGTTCGGAGAAATCCATCCACAGCATGGCCTTCCTTTGCCCCAGGCAAGGTTTGCTCGTCATCGTCTGGCTTTAAAGAGAAAGGAAGTTCATCATGAGGTTGGGCTCCCCAACCGTACCGGGTGATGTTGATGGTTCTTTTCGCGGTGGACATGAGGGAGCGTTCCACCTTCCTGACATGGTTTTCGTGGCATTTTCCACAAAACCGGGGAGCGTTTTTTGCGGAAGAGGGGTTGGCGACAAGTCCATTATGGGCTTTGGGTAAGGAATTGGACCGCCTGTTTCCCCCATGGCAGCGAACACATGAAAACCGATGGTTATTACTGATCCGTTCGATTCCCTGATGGCAGGTATAACAGCCTCCCCGCCTTTCCAGGTATTCGATTTTTCCATAAACGTCCTTTAGGGAAAAATTGGATTCCTTGTAGAATTTTTCTATAAACTTGCTGGTATCTCCATAGGATTGAAACTGAACGCCATCCAAAGTAGTTCCGGGTTGCAGAACTTTTTCCGAATTTTCCTGGAACCCCCTGACCCGGTAAAAAGGATCTTCGAAATCAGAAGCGTCAATTTGGACCTTGGGAAGGGAGGCGGGAATTTCCACCATTTCTTTTTTTTGCAGGTTTTTCTGGGGGTCCTGCGCGATTTCTGATTCTTCAATATCAGTTGTTTCTGGTTTGGACTCAGGTTTTAGAAAGAAGTCCAGTATTCCCGGCGATTCTTTTTCGGTTGAGTTTGAAATGGACTCATTTCCATTTTGCGAATCAAAAAAATCGGTAAACTCTCTTTCAGCAGGCACCTGACCTGAAGATTGGGTAAGGAAAGCGCCCAGACACAATACTCCGGTAAGAATCAGCGATAGAATTATTCGTTTGTTCACGGTTGAGTAAGCCTTGAGTTTAAAATTTGTTTGCGCAGTTGCCGGTGCTCAAGCGTCCTTTCAAAAGCGTAGCTTTTATTAATATCCTTGTATATAGGATCGCCATACTGGTCGTGACAGGGAATGCAATTTCCAACCCTCAATATTCTTGTGATTTCTTTTTGATTGAAGGGCCTTGCATTTACCTGGTGACTCCCGGCAAGAATTTCCCCTCGCATTGAGACTTTTGCTTGAGGATCAAAAGCAGATGCCTGGACCTGTTTGTCTGAGCGATTTAAAGGAATGAGCAAATCATTTTTTCCGCTATTGTTTGCCCCGATTTTCAAGTCGCCTTTCCCTAATCCTAAAGTTTCGGGAGATAAATGGCAACTCTCGCAGGAACGAACCTGGGTTCCTGTTGAATGAGGGTTCAGTGAATAGGCCAAATTGGATCCCGATGAGCCATGCGGATTCGTAAACTGCCATTTTTTATATTTTCCCCGGTACTTACCCTCCGAACCCAGGGCAGGGACAGGATTGCCCTTCTCGTCAAGAAGCGAAAAATGTCTTTCAGGTTGCTCGAGCATAGGGGTGACTTTTCCCCGGGGTCCTATCATGAGCGCGGGTTGCTGGATTTTTATGGGGATCTTTTCTTCAAGATTTAATTCAACCTGTCCTATTTTCATGGTTGTATGGCAACCCTCGCATTTTACAACCCATTGGGAATGGCAGGCAGTGCACTCTAAACGGGATCGGTGCTGTGGGATAAAATGTGCCTGTTTGTCTCGGACAAGAGGAATATCATAAACCCGGCCACTCTTCTTTCCGACCACGACCATTTTCCCATCTTGCACTTTTACATTGGACAATCGTCTTTTTCTCTCGGAAACAGCCATCCAGTCTCCAACGGAATTGGGTGTGCCCTGATAATGTTTGCTGAGTCTGATAACCGCATCTTTGGAATCGGTTACCTTTGATATCATCGGGTAGGAGTTGTCATCTCCGTGACAGGTTTCGCAACGAATTTCCACAGCTTGATGCTGTTTGGAATACAAATTTCCATCTCCCATGATATCCCTTTGCGTATGGCAGTCGATACAATCCATTCCGCGAGCGGTATGAATATCAATCCGGGCATTCCCCTTGCCGGCAAAAAGAGACAGCTCTTTTGCTCCAGCTGAAATTTTTTCTTCTTTTTCTGGTTTGTTGGCAACCGGTTCTTTCCGGGTTGGAGGATCCGGCTTAAATTCTTCATTCACTTGTTTCTGATCCCCTTCTATCTGGTTCGATACCATTTTTTCAGCAGGCGTCTCCGAGGGAAACTTTTCTGTTTCGAGGGGCGGGCTATTTTCTAATTCAGGTTCTTCTTCTCCATCACCTGGAGTAGAAAAAATTTCTTTAACGGGCGAGGGCTCATTTCCTAAAGGTTGAATAGAGAAACCTTGATGACATTGCACACACATTTCCCGTTTTGGCAAGGCTTCAATTTTATGCCGTTTTGCATGTCCCGGCTGCGTTTTGGAAATAGTCGGATCGTCGCCTTCATAGAGACCCGTTTTCGAATAAGTAAAATGACAGGCAGCGCAACCCTGAGACCGGTATTGGCCGGGAGGTGGGGGAGAGTCTATATGGCATTGAAAACATTTCTGGCGTAAAAGACGATCACTGGGATGTTTGGAAACCGGCTGAAGAGAATTTTTTTCTGATTCAGGGATATCCAGGATTGAAAAATAGGGCAGCTTTTCTAATTTATTCAAGGCTCCCCATTCATGAGGAACCTTTCCATCCTGGTCGGAAATTTCCTTTGTCGCATAGCGTGCGGTCTTTTTATTCTGTCCAGCCCATTGATAGCGTAAGCCGGATATCATTCCGGCAAGGGTGTTCATCATGGACTTGTTGGACCGCTGAATATGGTTTCGGTCTTCACTAGCGTGGCCGGCATGGCAATAAAGTTGCCCGCAGGACTGCTCCACCACACTGAGACTCGATGGGTTCCGTTTTCCCGTTCCCGCCTTGGGATCAAAAATCAAAGTTGCATGGGCCTGGTCTTTGTTGATCGATTCGGGTTCGCCGCCATGACACACGGTACAGCCAAATTCCAGCGGGTGGGATTCACTGGTTGGGGAAATCCCATCGTGGCAGGTTATACAGCGCTCGGAGGAACGGTTTCTATAGCCCGATACCTCCACCCAGGGGTAATCCGGCAAGGTTGCGGTGACCTGCACCTGCTTGACATGAGGCTCCCTGGTTCTCCAAAAATGAGCCTCTTCAGGGTTGGATGCCTTATCTATGTTTTCTTGAAAAAATTTTTGCTGCCAGAATATCCAGTCTTTTTCCTGAGCGTAAACAGAGCAGACCCCCATCAGGAATATCAATAAAACCGTCAGCCCCTTTTTTAAAGTGAACACAGTAGGGAAGTGAGCGAGAAGTTAAGAAATCAACCGAACCGTACAAACGAATCAGGTGGGTGAATCGTATACAACAGAAACGTTCTTAAGATAACTTTTTAATTCATCAAGATGGTTTAGAATTTTATCCGGGGCTTTTTCCTTTGCTGCGAGCTCAATGGCAGCCCCAATCACACTAATTTCCATGAACCCATAACCGCCCCCCGAGCCTTTCATGGAATGGCCCAGGGTGCAAATTTTTTTTAAATCGGAATCTTTGAGTGCTGCGTCAATGGCTTTTATATCTTTTCGGCGGTTTTTTAAGTAGCCCGGGATTAACTCGCGTAAGTCAGGATCGACATGTGCGATAATTTTTTTCACGGAGATTTTCCAAACAGTTTCAGCTGTTAACCGGATCTAAAATATTCCGCCCTTCTTGATATTTTTTCCTTTTACTTCAATTCAAGGTCAGCCAGGGAATCAATAAAGAGGGTTATGAAAATAATACAGGGCATCATCCGCCGGGCCGATACTGTAATCGGGCAGACTGGAACAATGTTCAAGAGTTATTTTCCAACCGGAGCCTTCCTTAACGAAATTGTAATTGCAGACGTTGTGTTGCCGTTCGTCCGCGTGGCTGGATTTGGATGTGATGCTTATGATTTCATCCACCAATACATAACCCACTTTGTTCCCCGCATGGCCCGAGAGAACCTGGCGCTGTACTTCACATTTCACATCACGGAAATCAGACATCATTTGACGGTAGTCCCTCACCCTGTTTTCCAGCAGGGCACGCTTATCGTCCGCCATGATCACCAGGCCTTTACCATAGAAAGCGGGAAGTTTTTCAGGCGCCGTGCAAGCCAGTTTGTCCAGTTTGTTTAAGATATTGGCATACACATCGGTTCCGGCAGCCAAGGCATTATTGCTTATTACCAGGGACAAAACCAATGCCATCCCGGTGATTATGAAACGCTTCATTTTAAAGTTTCTCCAGAAAAAAATTAAAAATGTCAAAATGTTCCAATTCAAACCGCCCAGGAAACGCAGAATGAATCAGGGAAAATTGTGTAAATAAATCTCTACTGTTTCACCGTCTTGAGCCCAACCGAAATTTCCGGTTCCCGCAAAAGTGGAAATGGTTCCTTTAGCGTCTACCTTTCTGATTCGGTTGTTCCCCATGTCAGTAATATACATATTGTTTTTCGAATCGAATGCAATTGCGAGAGGGCTTTTCAGCATGGCGCTTGTTGCAGCCCCGCCATCTCCAGAATACCCTTGATAACCATTACCAGCCACGCGAACCATTTTCCCGTCTTTGGTGATTTTTCTAATGGTGTTTGCATTCATTCCCACAATATGAAGCTCTCCCTGGGGGCTTACTTTCAGGTAGTCCATATGTCGAATGCTTGCCTTCAGTGCAGGGCCTCCGTCACCGGCGTTAACATGTTTGCCATTGCCCGCGATGGTGGTTACGGTTCCGTTGGTATCAATTTTTCGAATCATGTTATTGGCACCATCGGCGATGTACAGATTCCCCTGTTTATCTGTGGCCAATGCGCTCGGATCTCGAAAGGCGGCTTCGCTGGCCGGTCCCCCATCTCCGTAATAACCCGATTCACCTGTTCCCGCGATGGTGGCGATGTTTCCCTTGGCGTCTACCTTGCGGATCTGGTGATTGAGCCTGTCCGAAATGAACATATTGCCTTTATGGTCAAAAGCGAAATCGGAAAAGGTCGTGATGGTAGCCAGTTCACCGGTTTGCACCTTTCCCTTGTATTTGCTGTTGGCGATTGATTCCAGGTATAGGGGGGTCACCGTATCCAGAAATTTTCGCATGATGCCCTTTTCATCGATTTTTCGAATCAGGCTCACGAAACCGCTTGGACTTACAATGAAAATTTCCCCTTTATTGTTCAGTTTCAACGAGGTGGCACCATAGATAGAGGCTTCCTTGGCCGGCAACCCATCTCCAATATTTCCACGGATTCCGTTTCCTGCGAAGGTATGAATTTCGCCAGTCGGAGAAATTTTACGAATACGATAATTCCCCTTATCAGAAAAAATCACATTGTCATTTTTATCCACTGCAATGCCGTGGGGAAAACTTAAAGTAGCGCCGGTGGCCGGACCGCCGTCACCCGCAAACATTTTCTTTCCATTTCCCGCGATGGTTTTTACACTGCCTCGTTTTAAGTTGATACTGCGAATCCGGTAATGCGAGCGGTCAATTACCAGAAGATTGCCATTGGGGTTCAGGGTCACGCCAAAGGGAAGGTGGAGATTCGTCTCCCGTGCGACTTCTGAATCTCCGTTGTAGTCCTGTTTACCTGTTCCCACGACGGTGGTGATCATACCTTGTGAGTCCACCGCGCGTACGCGATTGTTGCTTCGGTCTGCAATGTACAAGATGCCCTGGTCATCGACCGCCACGCCCGTTGGACCGGCAACGCTGGCACGATAGGCAGGGCCGTTATCGCCACTAAAGAAGAAGCCCCCATCACCGGCTACCGTGGTTATGGTTCCACGTGAATTTACCCTTCGCACCCGATTGTTGCGCCGGTCTGCGATATATAAATTTCCTTTTCTATCGAAGGCAATGCCAAAGGGTTTATCGAGGGAGGCTTGCACAGCGGGGCCCGAATCTCCTCTAAAGCCCTCCCTGCCGTTTCCTGCATAAGTATGGATATTGCCATTGGAATCGATCATTCGAATGCGGTCATTGGATCGATCTGAGAAATACAAATTTCCCTTTTTATCGAACGCAATTCCCGAAGGGTGATTCAATTGCGCGCTGGTGGCAGGCCCGCCATCGCCATTAAAACCGGCAGTGCCTGTTCCTGCAACCGTGCTTATATTTCCACGGGAATCTACTTTACGAATGCGATGGTTATTACGGTCAGCGATATACAGGTTTCCCCTCTTGTCTAAGGCCAGCCCGGCTGGCACATTCAATCGGGCTTCGGTGGCCTTTCCACCGTCGCCACTGTAACCGGCAGAACCATTGCCTGCATAAGCAGTCATATTGCCTTTAAGATCAATGCGGCTGACAACATTATTATCGCGCCTGGCAATATAAACATTGCCGTTTTTATCCACCGCAATTCCATCTACCAGGGAGATCTCGGTCTTGGTAGCTGTACCGATTTTTGCCAAAACCTCAGTATCCGGGAAAACATATCCCAGAAAAAAAGAAAAGACAGTCAACACAAGAAAATATTTTTTGAACATTTTAAAAACCTCATTTTGGGCCATAAATTTCGACAAATGATCCTTAAAATCTTATCTTTATTACACAAAATAAAATTTGTCGGGGATTGATCGAATTACCCGGAAAGAAAAGCTTTAGATGTCGAATAAGAAGATAATTATACGTTGCCCATATTCGTTGTCAAATGATTTCAAAAACAATTAGGTTCGAAAAGTCAAGCATCCTAAAGCCCAATCCCAATCGCCAATCCCCTCAATATCGTGCTCCTTCCTTTTTCCGGTTTTTAAGCGTTTGAGCGAGGTTTCACAATTCAGGGAAATACAAAATGGCAAGAAACAATTGTTGCAGGCTTGAATAGGGGAGTTTGTGGGAGTATCCGGCAGGCCCCAAAAGGAAACAATGGGATTTGGGAAAATCGATTAAATTTATTAAAAAAACCCTTCAAAATGGTGTAAACTATTTATATTCAAAGACAAATAGATTTTCTGGACCAGGTTGGTTAGCCAATAGTGTATTTATTTAGGATCTAAATAAGCTGAATAAGGGGCCATTTTATTATGCGTATTTCTATTTTTCTGGTTTTTATTTCGATTCAGGCGGTCGGTTTTTTTTCGGACATTAAATTTGCTTTTGGCAATGACCTCCAGGTTTCTTTGGAGAATGAGGTTGCGGGAATAACGCCCGGGATGACGCTGCTTCCGAAAGCCACCGGAAACATCAACCAACCGGCTTCCCAAACAACGGGTCCTGAGAAAACGGGCACCCACCCTAAAGATGAACCCAAGTTCAACATTCCCGATGACATTTATCAAAGAGCGGGTTTTATTTCCAATAAAATTACCCCGGTGGGCAAGGTAGCCAAAATTTTTGACAATAAACTGGGAACCAGTGGACCCGAAAAAGTTTTCATTAATCTGGGCAGAAGGCAGGGATTGGAGTTGGGGGATAAGTTTATCGCATACAGCCAGGAAAAATTTATAAATCATCCCGTTCTGGATAAAAGGAGAAATTTTTTGGATATCCTGTACCGAGAAAGAAAGCCGGGTTTCGGAACAGAAAAATTTTGGATGCCCCAGGGTAAGCCTATGGGCTATCGAACAGATATCAGGGGGGTGTTGGAGGTGATTGAGGTGGGGGAAACCAGTTCCGCGGCACTCATAATTAAAGCATATGAAGATATCAAGCCCGATGAATTTCTTATGCCCTATCGGGAAATGATAGAGCCCTCGGTCAATGGACAAGATAAATCGATCGATGGCTATGTGGTTGCTACCCAACAGGACAGAATCATTGTGGGACTCACCGACGTCGTCTACATCGATAAAGGTTGGGTGGACGGTGTTTCAGCTGGCCAGATTTTCGAGGTCTATCATATCCCGGAAAAGGTTGTAAAACCCTGGTACCAGGTGAGATCTTTTGGTTTAAAGAGAACCCCAATGCTTCCGGATGTGCTGGGGGAAATCAAGATATTGAACACCCAGAGACATACCGCCACGGCGGTCATCGTACAAAGCCACCTGGATATGCAAGTGGGGCATAAGATAAGAATCAAGCGCTAACCGGCTTCGATTTTCAGGTATCTTTTTTTGCCCACTTTAATCATGAACTCCTGATTACCCGGGAACTCCTGGTTCACGTCCGATATTTTTTCCCCATTTACTGAAACGGAGCCCTGCTGAATCAACCTTCTGGCGGCCGATGTGCTATCGGTCAGCTTGTTTTCTTTGAGAATATTGCAGATATTGCGTTTTTCTGAGCCCCATCCTGTGATGACAGGAATGTCCTCCGGCAGATTTTTTTTCTTGAAAACATTTTCAAATTCACTCGAAGCGGCTTCTGCAAGCTCTGGAGTATGATAGAGAGTAACCAACTCTTTGGCCAATTGCATTTTGGCGTTTTTGGGATTCAATGCCCCGGACTTTGCCTTCTCTTGCATGGAACGGAGTTCATCTGTAGATACCTGGCTTAGAAGCTCATAATACCGCCACATCAAATCATCGGAAATCGACATGACTTTTCCAAACATTTCATTTGGGGAATCGAAGACACCAATACTGTTGCCAAGGCTTTTGCTCATTTTTTGTACGCCATCTGTTCCTTCCAGCAATGGCATGGTAAGAACAATTTGCGGCTTTTGTCCGTAAGCACGTTGTAAATCCCGGCCCACCAACAGGTTGAATTTCTGGTCGGTGCCGCCCAACTCCACATCTGATTTCAGTGCAACGGAATCGTAACCCTGTATCAGGGGATACATGAGCTCATGAATAGATACGGGCAGATTTTTTGCCAGTCGTTTTTGGAAATCATCTCTTTCCAGCATGCGCGCAACGGTATAATGCGCGGCTAATTCTATCATGTTGACGGAGGTGAACTTTCCCATCCATTCGCTGTTATAGGCGACGATGGTTTTTTCACTGTCCAGAATTTTGAAAACCTGTTCCAGATAGGTTTTCGCGTTATTTTTGACTTCCTCTGAAGTGAGATTTTTTCTTGTTTCAGAACGCCCTGTCGGGTCTCCGATCATTCCTGTAAAATCTCCTATGAGGAAAATAACTTCGTGGCCCAGGTCCTGAAACTGTTTCATTTTATTCAAGAGCACGGTGTGTCCCAGGTGAAGATCGGGTGCCGTGGGGTCAAACCCGGCCTTGATTTTCAATGGCACGCCCTTTTCAAGCAATTGAGCCAGATCTTTTTCGTCAATAATCTCAGAGGTTCCCCGTCGAAGGGTTTTCAATTGTTCTTTTGCTGATAACATGTTTGATTGATTTAGGAAATCCTTCGGTTTGAAAAGTAAAATTTTTTTATGCGAACCTTTTTATTAGCTCGCAGCATTCTACTTTAGTTTTTAAAATTTTGTTCTAATAATACCTTATTATTGATTTGCAAGACGTTCTATAATTAGGGAAAAATAGCTTTTAATTCGGATAAAATTGTTCGAATTCAGCATTTGATTCCAATTCCAGAGAAATCAAGAAACGTGGAAGACGAAATTTCGACAGCCGAAAATTCAGACTTAATCCTGGTTCGTTCGCGAAAGTTCAAACAGGCGGGGTATGGATTTTTTATTCTGAATCTGGTTTACCTGGCTGTTGCCATTTATTTTATTCCGCCCTTTAACCTTGGTTTGACGGCTTTGCTTTCGCTTCTGGCGTTTTTACTTCTTTTAGGCATTTTTACTTTTTCTCTTTTGCAGGAGAAAAAACTCCTGGCTCAGATCCTTGCGGTTATTTATGGCGGCCGATCTGTATTTACGTCATACTCACTTATGGCTGGAGACACTTTTGAGGCGGTTCCATTTATTTTGCCGTGTCTTCTAATAGCGTTTTATTTACTCGGACGCGCAGGTTGGAATTGGCCCTGATGAACGACTCACCTTCCATATTTGTAAAATCGCAGGCTCGAATCCCCCTGCTCACCGGGTCCGGAAAAACATTCTCAGGGCTGGAACATTCTAAATCTCCTGAACTATGCCAAAGGGTCACCGCTTTTTTCGATTGTTTGAATGAACAAATAGGTTTTCCCGATACAGACCTGGGCCGGGAAAACCAGGCCTTGTTTAATTTATTATTGCAGACGGTCTATCCGGAAATAATGATTGACCTGGCAGATCTGGTTTATGTTCAGCACGAGCGGCCCGCTGTTTATTTGAATTTTGATCATATTCATATGAACCTTAAAAAGGGCCGGGTGGCCCTTGCCGATTCTATGGATCAGATCAATGAAAAATTTTCAGTTCTTTTTCTGGAATTGGCAAAGACAATCCGGGAAAACCCGCTCTTGTTCCATGATACTCGAATGGTCCAATTATTGAGTGAGAGCTACAGCATTTACCTTTTTCAGACGGAAAATTTCCCCTGGGATAATCCGATGGAAATGATTCCTGCCGATTTACAAAGCCCTATTATGGATGTCGCAACAGGTCTTGCGGGGTTCCGTTTGATCCACGACTGGCCGGAGGAATATCCGAAATTGATTCTTACGGATAATTTACCCTTCATCATTATGGGGTTAACTCACTTTGCAAATCTTTCCGGCAAAAAAAATATTGAAATATTAAACATAGATTTTCCAGATGGGCCTCTTGGGAGGCATTGTGGCTGTATTCTTGCGAATAAATTTTTACATCATCTGCAAAGAAATGAACGAAAGCAGTTTTTGCAATGGGCGGTTCAGGCGCTGGATCCGGGGGGGATGTTATTGATTCTCGATACCGATCTGGAAGCTCAGATATTGAAGCGGGCGCAGAACCAGGAATACGGCGACAAACTCATAAGGGGCTATAAGGAAACACTGGTCGGGATTGAAGATAATTTTTGTAAAAATTTGATTCAGGATGTCAGGCATGTGGGTTTCGATGTTTCGCATTTCGATTTCCATGAATACGAAGACGAAACGGATGCCTACAGCCAGTACCCGGGAGACAACTTATCCATCAAGTTTATTGGGCTGGAGATCATGGCTAATAAAACGGGATGAGTTGCCGGATTTTATTTTTTCAAATGGTTTTGCAGGGATTTCCATTCTTCCTGGGTGGCCATGCTGGCTTTGGTTTCCATGTTCCTGTAAATTTGGACCACCTTTTTCCCCAATGAGGTGAGTGCGGCTCCGCCGCCTCCCTTTCCGCCGGTTACACTTTCCACTAAAGGTTTATTGAAACACTGGTTCATGGTGTCTACCATGTCCCACGCCCGCCGGTAGCTGATATTACCTTGCCTTGCCGCCTCTGATATGGATCCCGCCTGATCAATAGATTCAAGCAGGTCTACTTTGCCGGGGCCTAGAGCAATCGAATCCCCTGACATGATCCTGAAACGTGAGCGACATCGTATGTTGCTTGTTTTTGGCAATTTCCAGTCCTTTTACTTTTTTATTCTGGCAAGCCCCAAAACATTTGGAATGGGTCGGGAAAATGTGTTTTCGTCATGTTCCCGGGAACCTGAGGAATAACTTCCAATGAATTCGTGTTCTTCTTTGCCGGTATTGATATATAACTGTGCATCCGCACCCCCTTCGACATACATGGCTTGTTTTAAACCAATGGGAAGCTGCAAGAGCATATTGATTAAATCGTGGGTGGAGTAGGGGGATCGAACATGAATAAAAACCACGCGTTCCTGGTGATCGATTCCGACAGCTGCAGTGCTCCACATTTTCTTTTGCGGGCTCCAGACATTTTCCCCTTTACATGAAACCATACGAATACTTTGAATTAAGGAGGCATATTGTTTTCGAAGCGAACTGAAATCCTCACATTCCCGATCTATGATTTTTACTGCGGGTATTTTTTTGTCGACCGGATCAAAGGCGAGAATGGTTTTGTCTTTAGACACCCAGGTGCTGTTCGCGTGTTTGCCTGTTTTCATAAAGGAAACACTCGATATCCGGTTCTTCTGGTACATGCTGGCATTGATGCCGGCGACCAGGGAGTTTTGTTTTACCCATTTTTTTACTGAGTACCTCTTTTTATTTGGGGAGGAGGAAGCATTAAGGAGTTTTAGCTCAAAAAATCCAGTATCCGCCCTTAAAATCCTGATTACAGAGTCTCCAAGGATGGATTTTTTGGGTGCTGCAAAAAAACCAATATCCAGCCCCGGCTCCAGATTTTTCCAAACGGCGGCTTTTTCGGAAGAATCAGCAAAGCTGATTCCGGTCCCGATAAAATAAAACAGAACAAAGATAAGGAAATTACGATTCCGGGTTTGAAGAGAATCTGCCATGGATTTAGGGGGTTTCCTCACTTTTCCCATAAGTATTTCCCGTAATTAAAAATCTGAGGAATTGTAGATTTAAACCTGATATCGGTTCTCTTTTTCATCATTTGTGGTCAAACTGCGGGGTTTCTTTTATCATACCATTGATTTTATGCCAGTTTTCGTACATAATATCAAAAAAACACTCAGGAAACCGGTATTGCCCGCAACATTTAAATAGGACAATTTTGCGAGTGAATTAGTTTTTTTTAATCTGATTTTATTTTGGTTTTTTGGGTTTGATTGCCCGAATGTTTTTAATATTTTTTGGTTTGTTCTTAGGTGTTTTATTATTGTTCCATTTTTTCGAGAAGGAGTTAGAGGAGTTTATGAAGAACATTTCTAAAGTATTAGCCTTGATGGCAGTGTTTGCTTTTGTAGGATGTGCGGGTCAACCAGGTGGCGGCGGTTCAACAGCTGTAAAAGCTTCCAGCAAGCCCCTCACAATTACAACACCGGCAACTCTTAGCGATGTAAGCAGCCCATTGCAAGTTTGTATGGCTACCAATGGTTACACCGTTGAACCTGCAAAGAATGGTGTGAACCCGGGTAAAGGACATCATCATTTGCTGATTGATGTTTCCATTCCATCTGATTTGAGTAAGCCTATTGCAAAAGATGCAAACCACGTTCATATGGGTGATGGCTCAAAATGTAAAACTTTGAATCTGGAAAAAGGGCAGCACACCATCACCGCCCTTTTTGCACAAGGCAACCATGTTCCGTACAATCCGCCTGTTTCGGATTCTGTGACAGTACGTGTTGTCCATGTAAAATAATTCGAATTGTTTTATTGCCGAAAATTTAATTCCACCCCCGGTATCGGGGGTGGAATTTTTTTTTGATCCTTTTGTAAAAATCTTATGCCCAACCAACCAAAAGCTTCCGGCCCGGTTTTTTCCAGTGATCACCTGATCAACCTTTTTTTCATAAATGAGCTGTACCAGAATATTGGGGAGGAAGTTTCCATTCGTCTTAAGGAAACCTACGGGCTGGACCTTTCACTCACATCGGGAATATGGGGGGGAACCTATTTAATTGCCAAGCCGAATGGGCTGTCGCGCCGTCGCATTTGGAGACTCTATTCCATTGTTAACCTGCCGCAGAACAGTCCATTGGATAAGCATGAGAACCTGGAAAAGCTGGTGGCAATCTATGCCGACGTCTATAAAGAAGCGTTTGCTCCATACAAGTTGGAGCTTGAGTTGAAAATGTGGGGGGGGACTTTGCCCTACAGTAATAAAGCCAAACCCAGCCTGACCATGCATATGGAAGATGCAACCGAAAAAGTCCGTTGGTTAAGGACTTTCTTTATATGGAATAAAGTTCCGTGGGAAGAATCGATCATCAGCGATACGGTAAGGATCATCAAGGAATACAAATGCTTTTTTGATTTATCAAAGGGGCCGGTAAAAAAAGATCCCAAGGATATTAAATACTTGTTGCAGGACATTATCATTATTTACCGAACTATTGAAAATGCCTGCAGTGAGGATTTTCGGGAACACGCCACCCCCATTATCGAAACCATGATGAAGGCATTTATGGAAGGGCTCCATGATCCTGAAAAAATAAAGGACCTTTACAATATGGTTTTCAACAATGCCCTGATTTACGGTTTTGAGGAATGCCTGGGAGAGCCATTCAGGAAAAAGGGGCTGGATATTGGCCAAATAGAAACCTGGCCGATTGAAAAAATCAACTGGGTCCCGGATGAATTGAAAGAAAAACTCATTCCCCCAATTGAAAATACCTTCAAAGGATTCAAAAGGGAACTGCTGTCAACCGGCGATCTAAAAAATTAAATTTGATCTGCCAGGGCAGAGACAAAATCGGAAAGGCTTGGAAAAACTATTTCGGCACCACTGAAATCGATATTTCGGTTTAAGTCGTTTTGCAGAATAATGCAGGGTATTCCAGCTTCGTTCGCCGCGTTCAACCCTTTCAAAGCGTCTTCAAGGACAAAACATTCTGCGGGGGGATGCCCCAGCTTTTTGGCCGCGTTTAGAAAAATATCGGGAAATGGTTTTTCCCGTTCAGCAGATTCTTTCCCAAGAATAACCGGAACCAGGTCCAGCGCGCCTGCGTTTCTTAAAATATGCCGGATATCTGTGGCCCAGGAGCCGGAAGCAATTGCGAGTTTATGGTTTGAGGAAAGCCGATCAACCAGCTGGATCGCTTCAGGAAAAAGTTTGATCTCTCCACTTGCGCAAAACCGGGTATAGACTTCAAATTTCTGTTTGCGCAAATCTTTAGGATCGACATCCAGCTTCAGGTTGTGACGCTCAATTTCGCCGGCGATTCCTTTTCCTTTTGAGGTCCACTCTACCCAGTATTCTGTCTTATCCAGAGTATGGCCGTACCTTTCAAACACTTCATTGTAGGCTTTATAATGGTAGGGTTCCGAATCCGCGAGCAAGCCATCGAAATCGAGGATGGCGGCCTTTGATTTTTGTAGAAGGGTATGAAGTTTCGCTTTTCGGTCTGAGAAAGAAGAGTCCATCAACAATGAAAATTTATTCGAGGATTTTACCAAAACGGTCAAAGCGGACCCAGCTTTCGAGTTGATTCCATGACCAGTAAATCATCAATGCTTTTCCGCGTACTTTTTTTATATCGAGAAAACCCCAATAGCGGCTGTCCTGGCTGTTCTCCCGGTTATCCCCCATCATAAACAAATGACCATCGGGAACGAGTACCGGGCCAAAGTCGTCGCGGGGTACCAGGGCGCTGTCTGAAGGTTTTTCGGTGTGTCTTGCATGCGGGTCTTCATAAGGCTTCCCATTGATAAAAACTTTCTGGTGACGAACTTCCAATAAGTCGCCCGGAATACCGATGACCCTTTTTATGAAGTCGCGTTTCTCGTCCTTGGGATATTTGAATACGATGATATCGCCGCGCTCAGGGGTTTTGGAAAAAAAGATAATGTCATCGAAGAGTTTTATATTCAGGAAGGGGATCTCGTTGGGGACATGGGTTCCATAAGCATACTTTGAGACGAGAATATGATCGCCGATCAGTAATGTGGTTTCCATGGACCCGGAGGGAATTTTAAAGGCCTGGACGAAAAATGTTCGAATGAAAAGTGCGAGGAGCAGGGCAATGAAAATTGCCTCTGCATATTCCCGTGCGACACTTTTTCTTTTTATCGTCCCGCTTTCCGTATTTTCAGAAGTATTATTTGTCATCCGTCCTCAATACAGCAAGAAAGGCTTCCTGCGGAATTTCCACACTTCCAATCTGCTTCATTTTTTTCTTTCCCTCTTTCTGCTTCTCAAGCAATTTGCGTTTTCGCGTTATATCTCCGCCGTAGCATTTTGCCAGGACATTTTTACGCAGTGCCTTTACGGTTTCACGGGCAATGACCTTGCTGCCAATGGCCGCTTGAATCGCGACTTCAAACATTTGCCTGGGAATTTGTTGCTTGAGCTTTTTGGCCAACTCGCGTCCCTGATAGTAAACCTTGTCTTTGTGCGCGATTAAAGATAAGGCATCTACCAGTTCCCCGTTTAAAAGAACGTCCAACTTTACCAGACTGGATGTCCTGAAATCTATAAATTCGTAATCAAATGACGCATAACCCTTTGTGGAGGATTTGAGCTTGTCATAAAAATCCAGCACGATTTCATTGAAGGGCAATTCATATTCGAGAAGCACGGTTTGAGGATTCAGGTATTCCATTTTTTTCTGGATACCGCGTCGATCTCTTACCAAAGCCATAACAGCGCCGATATATTCGTCCGGTACGATTATGGTTCCTATAACATAGGGTTCTTCAAGGTGGTCGATATTTTTCTGCTCTTTCAATTTGGTAGGATTGTCTATCATTACTGTTTTACCGTCCGTAGTAATCACCTTGTAGATTACCGTAGGCGCGGTAGTGAGGAGATCGACTTTATATTCACGCTCAATCCGTTCCCGAATGATTTCCATGTGCAGCAGTCCCAGAAACCCACAGCGAAAACCGAACCCCAATGCGGTTGATGTTTCTGCTTCATAAGAAAATGAAGCATCATTCAAAGTCAATTTCTTAAGCGAATCACGCAGGTCTTCATAATCATCGCCGCTGATCGGGTATAGGCCGCTGAACACCATGGGTTTGACTTCTTTGTATCCCGGCAGAGGATTTTCGGCAGGGGATCTGGCATGGGTGATCGTATCCCCCACCTTGGTCTGATCCAGCTGTTTGATCCCAGCGATCAGGTAACCCACTTCTCCCGCTTTCAGGGTTGTTTTAGGCTCCTGTTTGGGATTGAAAATTCCGAGTTCTTCGACGATAAACTTATTTCCCGTAGCCATCATGGTAATTTCATCGTTCACGCTGAGTATTCCGTGCTGGACTTTAACCAGGACGATGACACCGCGAAAAGAATCGTACCAGGCATCAAATAACAAGGCCTGTAATTTTCCTGATTCGTCTCCTTCGGGTGGCGGAATAAATTTGGTGACCGACTCCATCAAATCATCGATACCTATCCCTTCTTTTGCACTTACCAGGACCGCATTGTCTGACTCGATCTGCAGAACATCTTCCAGCTGCTCTTTAATAAATTCCGGATCCGCGCTGGGCAGGTCGATTTTGTTGATGACGGGAACGACGGCCAGATCGTGTTGCATTGCCAGATTCAGGTTGGCAATGGTCTGGGCCTGGATACCCTGAGTCGCATCAATGACAAGCAGTACGCCTTCACATGCGGCCAGGCTGCGTGAAACTTCATACGTGAAATCGACATGGCCCGGGGTGTCGATCATATTGAATATAAAATCTCCTTCATTTCTGGAGGAATATTTCAAGCAAACCGTTTGTGCTTTTATAGTAATTCCGCGTTCGCGTTCGAGATCCATATTGTCCAGCACCTGGTCTTTCATTTCCCGTTTGGATAGCGCGGAAGTCGCAAGTATCAGTTTGTCGGCAAGGGTAGACTTGCCATGATCTATATGGGCAATGATGGAAAAATTTCTTAATTTGTTTTGATCCATAATTTTAAAAAAATAATCCTTTTCAACCGGTTAAAGCTTCGAAAAAAAATTGAAGTGAGAATTTTACCCTGGAGTTTTCTTGTATCTTTTAATTCATTGAAGAAGTGCGTGCCACTTTGCGGGAAGGGGAAAATGCCTTGCTGTATTTTTCAATGCTGGTAAGGGGCGCCGTCCTTAAGTATTCCTGCCATTCATCAAACCGGGTTTTCATTGCTTCGTAGTCTTTCGCATTATCAATATCCAGAGCGGCCCCGGGAAAGGGCACTTCAAGAGCCGAGAACCGGGTTTTCATGATCGTGGATATTGACTCTTCCAATTCTTTTTTGGGATTCAACTTTCTGAAATAATCTATCATGAACTCCAGCCCCAGGCTTCCAAAAAACAGGCATAACTGCAGTCCGATGTAATTTTTATAATGTTTTGCCTTATCTTTTCCAAATACGGACAAACCGAACAAAACCAGATTCTTAAAATTTCTCTGGTAACGGTACTGGTACATTTTCTGGATATATTCCCGATTTTCAATGCGTAACGGCTTAACGAGATGCAAATTGTTAATGCGAAAACTATCTTCCAGAATATGCAAATAAGCCATCTTGATACCGGGTTTGCCATCGTGGGGGTAGAAATGCCGTAATTTTTCCCGGGACACCAGCCCAAGCACATGGTCGTACCGATCCATATCGGCGTGGGAAATAAAATATTCCACCTCATGGGGAGTGATCAAGGGCGCATCGCAAGGGACAATGAGCACTGCTTTATCACGGTGGGGTGCCGGGTTTGTATCCTCGACCTGTTGGGATTGTAAAAAGGTCTGCCATACGTTTTCATACAAATTTGCCTTTTGTTCGACGACATGAATTCGTTTCGGAAATTCACAGTCAATTCGGCTCGAATGGAGAACCTGTTCCAGTTTGTTTTTTGATCCAACAATATAGATATCCCCAATAGATTTGACCTGTTGCAGGGCTTCAATAACATAAAGAATGACGCATTTCCCCTGCAGGGTCAGAAAGGCCTTGTTTTGGTGATAAACCTTGTAACTGGCTTTTCCTTCCCCCGCCACCAGAATCACATCATATTTTTTTTGTCCGTTTGATGTATTCATAACCCCAGTTTACCATTTCCTCTTTTTAATATTCATAATTTCTTGCGCGCTTCGGGTAAATTGGTTATACAAATGATTCGCTTTCTGTAAATGGTGTTTATCATGGTAAATGACTCAAACCTTAAAACGACTCCCCTTCACTCAATTCATAAAGAACTCGGTGGCAAACTGGTTCCTTTTGCGGGCTGGCATATGCCCATTCAGTTTAAAGGAGTGATTCAAGAGCATCAATGCGTCCGGGACGGTGTCGGTATCTTTGATGTCAGCCATATGGGAGAAATTGAAATTACGGGTCCTGAAGCAAAAAAACTGGTTCAATATTTGCTAACTAATGATATTGAAACCATGCAAAACAATCAAGCCCTCTATACCTTGATGTGCCTGGAGACGGGCGGTGTTGTAGATGATTTACTGGTCCATCGTTTTTCCGAGGATCATTATTTCCTTTGTGTCAACGCTTCAAACTCGGATAAGGATTTCCAATGGATTCTTAAAAATGCCGGCAATTTTAACGTTTCGGTGAAAAATACGAGCCAGCAGACAGCCCAGCTTGCGGTCCAGGGAAAACACTCTGAGGCACTTGTCCAGAAACTATGTGATACCTCTCTTGGCGAAATTGAATACTACCATTTTAGAAAAGCAAAAATCCACAATTATGAATGCATTGTGGCGCGCACGGGTTATACCGGAGAAGACGGGTTTGAAATCTATACCGACTCAAATGATGTCCCGTCCATATATAAAAAAATTATGGAAGAAGGAAAATCCTTCGACCTGCAACCCATTGGTTTGGGGGCCAGAGATACCCTGAGGCTGGAGATGGGTTATGCCCTTTATGGCAATGAACTCAGTGAAAACAGCAATCCCCTGGAGGCCGGGTTGGGGTGGGTCATAAAATTGCAAAAGGATGATTTTTTGGGGAAGGCAGCACTTAAAAAACAAAAGGATGCGGGTCTTTCTCGAAAACTGGTCGGCATCCGTTTGCTGGAGAGGGGGGTGCCGCGTCCCCATTACCGGGTTTTGCATGAGGGTTCCGGGGTGGGAGAATTGACCAGCGGGACATTTTCTCCTTCCTTGAATACGGGAATCGGTTTATGTTATGTATCCACTGAATATGCAAAACCCGGAACCCGACTGGATGTGGAAATCAGGAAGTCGAACGTACCTGCTGAGGTCGTCAAACCGCCTTTCCTGCCAAGCCGTGTAAAAAAATAACTGTTAATTTCCTGGAGGCATCATGGAGGTCCCTGAAAATCTTCTCTACACACAAGAACATGAATGGATCCGTGTGAATGGCAATAATGCTACCGTGGGTATCACTCAATTCGCGCAGGAACAACTGGGTGATATCGTATTTGTGGAACTGCCGGAAGTTGGTACCCTGATAGAGCAAGAAACCCCATTTGGAGTTGTGGAGTCTGTAAAAACGGTTTCCGATCTATACGCTCCGGTCAGTGGAACCGTAACTGCCGTAAACCAGGACCTGGAGTCCAAGCCCGAACAGGTAAACGATGAGCCCTATGGGAATGGGTGGATTATTGAAATAGAAATTGCAGACAACAAGGAACTTGAAAAGCTGATGAGTCCTGAAGAATATATTGAGCAATGCGGTAAGGAACAAGGCTAGCCACCCTAAACGAACGTCTCCCAAAAAATGCGGTATATCCCCCATACGGAACAAGATATCAAGCAAATGCTCGCCGAGATCGGCGTAAAAAATATCGATGAATTATTCGATAGCATCCCGGAATCTTTGCGCCTTAATAATAAATTGCTGGACTTGCCGCCCAGTCTTCCTGAAAGTGAATTAACGGAATACCTGAAGCGGCTTCAGAAAAGGAATACCACTTCTGATAATGGATCTGTTTTTCTGGGTGCCGGGGCCTATCGCCATTTCTCCCCCATTTTGATCGATCACCTGATTTCGCGCGGGGAGTTTGCCACCAGTTATACGCCTTACCAGCCTGAAGTCAGCCAGGGAACCCTGCAGGCCATTTATGAATTTCAAACCATGGTCTGCCTGCTGACTGGAATGGAAATAGCCAATGCTTCCATGTATGACGGAGCTTCTTCACTGGCAGAAGCGGTCATCATGGCAAACCGGATCAATCGACGAAGTGAGTTCCTGGTTTCACGAGCCATCCATCCTGAATATCGAACGGTGGTGGAGACTTATACTCGTGGAAGTAAATTTGATTTGAAGGAAGTTCCCTATACATCCGAAGGGGCAACGGACCTGGAATTTATTTTAAAAAACCTGACAGAAAATACATCCGCAGTGGTTATTCAATCTCCCAACTTTTTTGGAACCGTGGAAGAATATGGCTCGCTGGCGGAAGCGCTTGCGAAAAATGGAACCTTGTTGATTGTAGCTGTCGCGGAGGCCTTGTCTTTGGGCATCCTGAAACCGCCGGGACAACGCGGCGCGGATATTGTGGTGGGAGAAGGGCAATCTTTCGGGTTACCCGTTTCTTTTGGCGGCCCTTATGTAGGATATTTTGCCACGCGTGAAAAATATCTCCGTCAAATGCCGGGAAGGCTGGCGGGAGAAACCAAAGACCAGAATGGCAAACGCGCGTATGTGCTGACCCTGTCAACCCGGGAACAGCATATTCGCCGGGAACGGGCTACCTCCAACATATGCACGAATCAGGGGCTTTGCGCGCTGGCCGCTACTATTTTTCTTTCGACCCTGGGTAAAGAGGGCCTGCGCGAAATGGCGATCCTCAATGTTAGAAAAGCCCATTACCTTAAAAACAGTCTGGCGCATATTTCTGGATTTGAAATAAAATTCGGAACCCATTCCTTCAACGAATTTGTTCTCGAATGTCCGCGGTCCGCCGAGGAAGTTCTGCAGATCCTGAAACAGGACCACATCATTGGCGGGTATCCCCTGGAACAGCATTATCCGGAGTTAAAAAACTGCCTCCTTCTTTGTGCCACCGAGTTGAACAGCCAGGAAGAAATGGATCGATTGGCAGACAAGCTGGAAGAAATGTGATTATTTGATTTTTTCAGCGAGTTCTTCAGCAGGATAAGTCAGGATCTCGGCAAGAGTAGGGTGATAATGGGGAATGGTCATCAGGTCCCTCACCGTTCCGTGGAAATGCATCAGGGTAATGATTTCATGAATCAATTCTCCCGCCTCCGGCCCGACGATATGTCCCCCGATAATCTCACCGGTAACCGGATCGCATAAAATTTTCACGTGTCCGTGTGTTTCGCCGAGGCACATGGATTTCCCGTGGTCACTGAATGGATGCGATGCCGCAAGGTAATCCCGGTTTGCGGCTTTGCATTCTTTTTCACTCAAACCCACACTGGCCACCGCGGGGTCTGTAAAAACCACCGTGGCCTTCAAGCGGTCATCGACTTGTTTCAATTTGTCCGGATGGCAGGCGTTGAATCCGGCGATCTCTCCCTGCTGAATAGCGATATGGACGACTTCGTGAATTCCATTTACATCGCCCACAGCGAAAATATTTTCCCGGCTGGTACGCATTTCAGAATCCACGGTCACCCGGCCTTTGTCTGTTTCTACGCCTGCGGCCTGCAGGTTGAGTCCATCAATATTTGGCCTGCGCCCCAATGCCTGCAGGATGGTTTCCGCCTCAACTCGATTTTCTTTTCCATCCTGTTCGAAATAAATCGCGGAACGCTCATTTTCCCGAGCGGCCTTAATAATTTTAGTGCCGGTATAAAGATCCATTCCTTCCTCGCGAAAGCGATCTTCGACAGGACGCGCCAGATCTCCATCGCCTTGGGATAAGATATGGCCGCTTCTCTGAATCAAAGTCACTTTTGTTCCGATCCGCAAAAAAAATTGTGCCAGTTCAACGGCTACCGCACCGGCCCCTAAAACTATGAGAGATTCAGGCGACTCCCGCATGGTTAAAACATCATCGCTGGTTACAAACCCTGTTTCCTTCAGCCCGGGAATGGGGTAATGGGCAATAACCGAACCTGTGGCGATAATAAATTTATCGGCCTTGAGGTTTTTGGAGCCAACCTGGATTTCATTGGCTGAAATGAATTCGGCTTTTTCTTCGATCAGGGTGAAACGCGCGTCTTTCAGTTGACCCACACGGTAGTCGGTGAATTCACCGATCAGCTGGTTTTTTCGGTCATTGATAGCAGCAAGGTCCGCGCCGGGTTCAACCGGTAGCAAACCGAATTCCTTGGCACGTCGCATTAACGAGATGATATCCGATGAACGGAGAATGGTTTTAGTGGGCATGCATCCACGGAGAATACAAAGGCCGCCAAGGGGCCCGGGATCAACAATAGCCACTTTGGCGCCGTAGGATTGAGCGGTGGACGCAGCGGCGTACCCCGCTGAGCCACCGCCTAAAATTGCAACATCAAATTCCATGAAGGAGGAAAATTATAAGGTCTGGCAATCTTCAGGAGTCAGGCCAAACTCCCTGCCACATTCTTGCAGCAGGTCACGGGCATTTTTTTCCATAAATTCGTCCCCCGTTTCCTTGAAAATATCCGCCGCTTTGGCGAGATGATGGATTGTTTCTTTTCCGGATTTGATTCCGTAATACAGCATGGCAATATTGCTGTGCGCTCTGCCAAATTCCGGGTTGATTCGAAGGGCTTCTTTGTAATGCTTGAAGGCTTCGTCCATTTCGCCGATGAGGTTGCTCACAACCGCTAAACTGTAATGAACCATCGGGGCTTCCGGTTTTATCCGAAGGGCTTCCCGGAAAGATTTAGAAGCTTCCAGGTTCATGCGCAGCTTACCGTAGCGAATGCCGAGGTTAAAATGTGCAAGAAAATGATCAGGGTCGAGTTCAATGGCTTTTTTATAAGATTCAAAAGTTCTGCGGTCATCTCCCAGCTTGCTGAAAGCCAGCCCGTCTTTAAAGTGATCTTCCGCAGTTTTTTCTGATGGTTGTTCCGATGACATAGGGGAATTCTCTTAAATAAAAGGGTTTACGACAAAATTGAAATTGGATAAGCACCTATGCTACCTTATTGTCCCTCAATAATGCAACTGCCTGGCTCAGGGCCAACAGGTCAGGGCTTTTTCCAGCGATAAAGGGTCATTTCCCTTATATTGATTGAGGTATTAAGAAATTGCCCCTGTTGAGGGGAATAAAGGCTTTTAAAAATAATTTTTCCTGACAAAGCGAATGAAAATATGCCAATAGAACCTGGAACAGATGAAGAGCGGCTCATGCTGGGCCGATGGATTAAAAGGGGTCAAAACCTGATTGTAGGGACCTCCTCCCTGGGAGACTCCTATCTGGACCCCAATGTCAAAAGAAACGAGGAAATCCAGAAAAAATCAGAAGATTATGTTGCCTTCGACCATAAAGTCAGCGAGGAACTTCCCCACCTGAAAGGCAAATTTCGCTGGGACCTGGAAAAATATTACCGCGACCGGTACGGCCCCTACCTTCCTGAGGACTAGTCCGCATGTCCAAAGTCAAAATTTTAGAGCTTTCCGAAGCCCCTGAAGAGGGAACCGGAAAACAAATCCATCTCGAGCATCCGTATACTGAAATCAAATATACTCTCGCGTTTTTTAATATTGAGGGAAAATATTATTGCATGACCGACCAGTGCAAAAGCTGCGAAGGAAGTCTTTCCAAAGGGGTGCTGAGAGGAATGTTCGCTTTTTGCAATAAGGAAGAATGCGGCTGGAACGTCAAAAAGGGTTACTGCAAATGGAACCACTCAGATACCACTCCCATTTACAAAGTCGCTACCGGGGACGATGGTTTTCATATAGAGATCTAGCGGTTAATCCTGAAACCCTGAAGAAATTCTATTGTGTCAGGGCTGGGCAATGAAATGCTGTGCATTCGCAGGAAGTGATCCAAACCCTTTGAATGTGTATAATTTACTTATGAACAGGAGGTGAATTATGAGTCTGGATTTAAAGGGAAGGGTGGTAACCGTTCGACCGGAAGAAAGCATTGCCACCAAACAGAACCTGCCTTATTACGTGGGCATTTCACAGGAGACCGCAGGTGCGAAGGGGTTGTCTATGAACATGGTGGTGATCCCCCCCGGAGGCTCCCCCAAAGCACATTTCCATAAAGATTTTGAAACCGCGATTTACCTTTTGAAGGGCAGGGTGGAGACCCGGTTTGGTGAAAACCTGAAAGAGTCCATCATCAATGAAGAAGGCGACTTCGTTTACATCCCCCCCGGAGTTCCGCATAAGCCGGTCAATCTGAGTGAAACCGAAACGGCGCTGGCCATCGTTTCCAGGAACGACCCCAATGAACACGAGAACGTGGTTGCTTATGAGGAAGAATAATTAGATTAACCACAGATAAAATTTCTTGTATCTATGCCCAAAAAGCTGGTGTCGCCTGATGAGTCCTGACTTATTGCCCGCGGCGGTTCGCCGTTAGATCATGCCGATGGCGGGTTGTTGCATCTGGCGGCGTTGTTCTTCGGTCATTTCAAGTTGCGGCAGGTGGTTTGACCCGTATTTGTCGATATACAGGAAGATGTATTCGCGGACGCAGGTTCTCAAATCCCATTTCGTGTTATGGTTTTGTTCGAACTCGTCAAACACGTCCAACGCTTCCTGGATGGTGAGCCCGTCTTTGGTGGTGAAGTAATAGTCCAGCGCCAGGTCCCATTCCGGATTTTTATAATAGGTCAGTCCGTATTTTTCAGGTTCGAATGCGATGGGACTGTATTTTCCCAACACGAAAGTCATGAATCCCAAAGAGTGGATATGCGCGCTGTTTTTTTCAACGAAGGCCTTGCTGTCGTCGGCTTCTTCACTGGTTTCCCCGGGAAAGCCGAAGAATCCCATCAAGTGATTCCAGATTCCCGCTTCAGAGGACATGCGCAAGTTGGTTTCGATGGCATCGAGCTTGGTTGCCTTATCCATTAGTTTCAAGACACGCTGGTTGCCCGACTCGTAACCGAAGTGAAGGTATTTGCAACCCGATTCCGCTACATCTTTCCAAACCTGTTCTTCCAGTAAAGATTCTTCAAATCGCATATGGGTGGTCCATGCGATATCGAGTTTGTCGTCGATCAGACGGCGTGAAAGTTTTTGAAACAGGGCCGGGGGATAAGACTCGTCCGTGAAATGGAAAAACCGGGTCCCGTATTTTTCTTTGAGAAAACGGATTTCTTCCATGATGTGATCGACCTGTTTTGTGCGGAAGCCTTCGACGTAGCCCTGGAAATGGTCGCAGAAGGTACAACGCCCCCAGTAACAGCCTCGGGTTGCGAGATAGGGGAGAATCAGTTGGGGGACAAAATATTTTTCCAGCGGCAGGCCATCGAAGTCCGGCGGTGGAAGTTCTGCGAGCTGTTCTGCAAAAACTTCCTTGTTTACGTGAATTCCTTTTTCGTTTTTATAAATCAGGTTTGGCAGTGTTGACAGATCGTCCCCGTTTTTAATCGCCTCCGTTAATTTAAGATAGGCAGATTCCCCTTCATAAACGATGGCGCTGTCGAACAGTTCCCACAGGTTTTCTTTTTCCGGGAGCATGTCGCGGATACGGGTAATTATGTTACCGCCCAATGTGATATGGGTTGCCGGAAATTCCTCCTTGATCATTTTGCAGAAGGTGAAGGTGGGGATGAGTTGCTTCTGTTGCACTACGGATATCCCCACCATCGCAGGCCGTTCGCGTTCCATCACCGGACGGATCAGCATGGCATAGACATCGCGATAGATATTGATCTGGTCGTCATCGAGAGATTCAATGATCTCACTCGACATAAACGGTTTGTAAACAATATCCGTTTCGATGGGAGGAAAACAGATTTGCGCGGGGTAATACCCCAGGGAGATCAAGGCCATCGTTTGATGCAGGCATTGGGTGGCCCATTCCAGCTGGTCGATGTCATAGAAAGCCTGACTGCGAAGAACATTCTTGGCACGCTCAACGTCTTTTGAAAACTGTTCAAATAATTCCGGGGTGCAGGTCACGAGCCTGTCGAGCAGTTCCTGTTCTTCTTCATCCAGTGCCCGTTTGGATTTTTCCTCCTGCAGGAAACTTCTTTCGTGATGGATGCGTTGGGCGACATGTTCCAGGAACCGCTGGCTGAAAAACAAATCGTACATTTCCACATTGACATCCATTTGCACGACTTCGTGCCCGGCAGGGCGCAGCACGGATGTAAGAGACGGCAGGCTCAGGTAAGGCTCTGAAGGCAACCAGTCAGGTGGAAATATAAGTAAATTTTTCATAAATTGCTCAGTTTCAAATTTTTCCCGTCCCGTCGAGGGCTCAGGCGCGGCAGAGAACTTTTTCCTCTTCTTCCGCGGGAGGTTGTTTGCCGTTCAATGCCTCTTTTCCAAATTTATCCAGATAGAGCAGAAAATGTTCGCGCGGCAGCGTGCCCCAGATTTTTAAGGATTCAAAATGCTCCTCGGCCATTTTAATGCAGGTATCATTCATCTCTACCGCTTCTTCCCGGGTCATTCCTTCTTTGGCGACAAAATCCAGGTTCATCGCGATGTTGCGGTCGGGGTCTTCGTTAATTTTTCTTAGGGAAAATTTTTAAGGGTATTATAAACACCTTGATTCCGGGTTAAAAAAAAAAAAACCGGGCCAAAAGGATTGAAGGAATGGCAGGTGTTTCTTTAAAAAGTCGATGGTTTCCTGGGCTTCGGGCCGGGTTTCTGTTGGGAACCCGAAAAACAGAAAGGAATGGTTCCAGATTCCCGCCTTATGGCTTTTCAGCAGTACATCGCGTTCCACTTCCTTGGTGGTTCCCTTGTCAATGAGAGCAAGGACCCTGTCATTGGCGCTTTCCAAACCAAACATGAGGAAGATAAAACCCGCCTTTTTCATTTTTGAGAAAAGTTCTTCATCCATTATTTTTTCAAACTTCAGTAAAGCCAGGGAACGGATTTCAACTCCGCGCTCGATCATTTCTTCTGAAACATCATTTAAAGAGTGCGGGGAGACGGCTTCGTCGGAAAACGTGAAATATTTCGTGTTGTATTTTTTCATCAGGTTTTCCAGTTCATCGACCATAGCCATGGTTTTCTGTTTTCCGTAGCGATGGCCATAAACAAAACTATGTGTGCAAAAAGTACATTTGCCCCAGTAGCAGCCCCGGCTTTGCAGGACGGGAATGATGGGATAGGGGGATAGATATTTATCCATAGGAAGTCCGTCAAACACCGGATTGGGCAATTCTTCGAACCTCAACTCCACCCTTTCTTTGTTCTGCACCACTTCTCTGCCGTCGAGATGCAGCAGGTTCGGAACGGTATGCAGGGAATCACCCTCTCTCAAAGCAGAAAGCAAACGGTGCATGGGTTCTTCACCCTCGAAGGTGACAATGCTGTGGCAGAAATCATCATAAAATTCGGGGTGGCCGATCAATTGTCCCGCGTTGACACTGAAGATGGGACCCCCCAAAGTCACATGCAGATGCGGGTATTTTTCTTTTACCATCCGTGCCAGAGTGAGACCGGGGATGATTTGTGAAATGCCTATTATGGATATCCCCACCACATCGTAATCCTCCCAGTTTTCCGTAGGGAGCAGGATATTTTCATACAGATGGATGAAAGGGTTGGTGGCCACGTCGCGTGTTGTTTCGTGAGCTTTTCGTGTGCTCTCTTCGGCGCGTGTGCCGCTTTCAAAAGTGGATAGACTGAAAATAGCCGGTGCGTACGCATCGGACACCAGTTTCAAGGCGGACTTGATGACCATATCGGCCTGTTGGTATGCGCCGAAATCGAAAAACCGTTCCGGGGTCCGCATCACCGATTTGGCTTCCTCCACTCCGTCAATGATTCGGTCGGAAAACTTGAGGCCCATCGCCAAAACGTCAAGAGTGGATTTTTCCTTAATTGAAAGTGAATTTTTCGATTTTAAAGATTGCACGCTCTCTTGCATCCGGTTTTCGGCCTGACGCAGCAAGGGAGCTGAAAGAAAATGGTCGTAGGACTCGATATTAAAATCCCTTTGCGATACCTGCCACCCCTTGTCCTGCAAAAAGGCAGTCAGGTAGGGTGTGCTCAAATAAGGCTGAGTCGGATACCACTGGGCCGGAAAAATCAATAATGTTTTCATGGTGTTAAAATGATACCATTTTCCCCCTGACGGGGAAAGCAACAAGGCCGGGCCTTTGGAAAAAATCACGGACAGGGTGCAGAAAGGCTTGACGTCAGTCGCGAATTTTCGGGGTATGGGCCTGCTGGGCCCGGTGCCGCGCTTGGCTTAGTTCTTGACAATAGGGGCTCCCGGTGAAATAATCCAGCTTGCACTCCCGTTTTTCCCTAATACGAAAGATGACTAACCATCTGATTTGACAGGGTGAGGCGGGTTTTTAGTATTTTAAGAAGGAAAGATTCATGAAAAGGACGTTTCAACCCAGCAATATTAAAAGAAAACGTGTACACGGATTCCGACAACGGAGCGCTACGGTAGGGGGCAGACGAATTTTGGCCAACCGCAGGCGAAAAGGAAGAAAAAAACTGTCTGCCTGAGATAATGGGTGACTTCTCGTTTAGCAAACTGGAAAGGCTTACCAAAAGACCCGAGTTTGAAAAAGTTCTCGCCGAAGGGAAAAAGAATCGCGTAGGTAAACTATGTACTGTCTTCTCGCTTCCTAATGGTTTGGATAAAAAAAGGCTGGGGATCATCGCATCAAAAAAAGTGGGAAATGCTGTGGCGCGAAACCGGGTCAAAAGAACCATTCGCGAAATATTTCGACAGATAAAACACCAGATTGTTCCCGCAACCGACATCGTTGTGATTTCCGGGAAGGAAATGGTTGTTGAGTCCTACAAGGTTATAGATGAAAAGCTCTCAAATGCCCTTCTGGCGATCAGGTGATCCCTCGACTCCAAATAATTCCGGCCCTCAATGTTAAATTGTATTTTCCTTAAATTTGTTCGCGGATATCAGCGCTGGATATCGCCGCTTTTTTTTCCGGCCTGTCGTTTTTATCCCAGTTGTTCGGAATATGCAGCCCAGGCGTTGCAGCGTTATTCTCTTGTGAAAGCAGGGGCTCTGATTATTTCCCGTATTTTTAAATGCCACCCTTATCACGAGGGAGGGGCGGACCCTTTAAAGTAATTTTATAAAAGCTTCATTCAATTGTATTAAGTTGAATATTTTTTAGTTAAGCGGAGATTCGTTTTGGAAAAAAGATTGCTACTTGCCTTTGTACTATCATTGGCAGTTTTTATTGGTTGGGGGGCCTTCCTGGCAAAATTTCAACCTCCGCCCCAAAAGGAAACGGATACCGCAAAAAGTCTGGAGCAACCTGAGGTCTCCCCTTCAAATCAAGGTTCGGAACCCAGTGCGTCTTCGGCATCGTCAGCCGATGCTCCGCCCACAGCCGCCCCGCAAACTGACCCGGCTCCCGGGGTTTCAGCCACTCCATTTCCAGGAACTGAAAAGGAAATCCAGGTTGAAGCCGGATCCATTCATTATATTTTCAGCAATAAAGGCGGGGTGCTGAAGCATATTTATCTTCCCCGTTTTAAAAACGACGATGGGGATGTCATCGACCTGATAGATAATCCGGATCACTTGACCCCCGCTTTATCTTTAAAATCGGACGATAAGGAAATCACTTCTGTTTTACAAAATGCTTTTTATGAACCTTCAACATCTTCTATTGTTTTAGGCGAATCAAACCCCGAAGGTGTATTGACGTTCACGCTCAAGCATGAGTCCGGAATGGAAGTTTTTCGAGAATATAAATTCCACCAAAATGACTATGCGGTGGAAGTGAAGACCAGGATCAGCGCTCCCAACCTGGCAATAAAAAATCTGCAATACAGTATTGTTTTGGGACCGGGAATGGGTGGGAAAATTTCTTCTCAAACAGATTACATCGTTTTTTCCGGTGCCACGGTGTTTAACAACAATGAACGAATCGAACATCCTCCCGAAGAATTAAATTCCACTGCTTACCATAGAGGTGATTTGAAATGGGTCGCTTTTCAAAATAAATATTTTGGTTCCGCTATTGTTCCTCTTCAAGGGACCAAGGCGGGGATCGTATTTAAGGAAAAGGACCAGGTTTATGTCGGGTTGGAATACGAATCGGTTCAATCGGCTGCAACCGCCACACATCTATTTTATGCCGGCACCAAGGAACTCGAAATTCTGGAAAATAAAGGCAATCATCTTGTTCGAATGATCGATTACGGATGGTTTGGTAACAAGTTCGCCTTTTTGGTTAAGCCGCTCCTGAAGGTTCTGGCCTTCTTTTATGGATTAACTCAAAACTATGGTTGGGCAATTATTTTCCTGACTATTATCATCAAGCTCTTGTTCTTCCCATTGACTCATAAAAGTTTTAAATCCATGAAAGGGATGCAGAAAATTCAGCCCTACGTGAAAGTAATTCAGGAGAGGAACAAGGACGACCGACAGAAGATGAATGAAGAATTACTGGAACTTTATAAAAAGCACAAGGTAAATCCGGTGGGAGGTTGTCTGCCGATGCTTTTGCAGATTCCCGTTTTCATTGCGCTGTACCACGCATTGTTCTTCTCCATCGAGCTTCGTGGCGCCCCCTTTATTGGCTGGATCACCGACCTTTCAGTGCAGGATCCCTATTATGTAACCCCGGTTATGATGGGTGTCACCATGTTCCTGCAACAGAAAATGACCCCTTCCGTGGGTGATCCCATGCAGCAGAAGATCATGATGTTCCTGCCCATTTTATTTACCTTTTTATTTATTTCATTCCCGGCGGGACTGGTCATTTACTGGACCGTGAACAATATCCTGACCATTTCGCAGCAATATTACATTTACAAGGTTCTCAAAGACTGATTGCTAAAAGAGGAGTGCCGGAAAATAAAAAAGCCTTCCCCCGGCAATGGGAAGGCTTTTTTTGCGGGAGTTTTTTCTATCCCAGGGTCTCTTCGATGACTTTTTTGATCTCTGCCTTGGACTTGACGCCCACCAGTTGCTGCACGACCTGTCCCCCTTTAACGAACAGCAGGGTTGGGATTCCGCGGATTCCATAACTGGTGGCGGTGTTGGGGTTATCGTCCACATTCAGTTTTCCAACCAGGATCTTACCGTCATATTCTCCGGCAAGTTCTTCAACGGTGGGAGCGAGCATTTTACAAGGTTGGCACCATTCGGCCCAGAAATCGAGCATGACAGGAATCTCTGATTTAAGCACGGTTTGCTCAAATTCTCCATCAGATACAACAACCACATTACCGGCAGACATAAATTACTCCTTAAATTAATGAAATAAATACCCTTAGTTTATCCTCAGGGATTTTTTGAATTATAGAATCTTTTGCGATGCAGGAATTGTCATCCCAGAAAAAAATCTTTGCGCACAATGCAAAACGAGGATGTTTTCTGATATTATCATAATCCCCCAACACCAGCAAGGCATTAACATTTGTGGCGCTTAGGGTATTTGGGTTAAACCGTATAACAAAGGCTTGGAGTACAAATCAAATGGTGGATGCGGTACATTTTTTTGCTTACGATCAATTGATCAATGAAGATGTGTTTAAAGAGCACGGGTTGGAATATATTTCCAAATCTTCCGTCAGCTTGTCGGGTTGGAGGCGGGTGTTCAATAAAATTCCCAAAGACAATGGAGGCCAGGAAGGTCTGGGCCACGCGAATATAGAGCCTACTTCCGATACAACGGGAATGATGCACGGGGAGCTCTATGAGATGGATGAAAAATTCGTTCCCAAGCTGGACGAAATTTACGACCATCCGAATGAATACCAGAGAAAAGTCATGCGTTTTAACCGCCACGATTTCCTGATGATCAATGGGTTTGTATATGTGGCCAAGCCCGATAAAATCGGCAAGGGGCTCAAGCCCAATAAAGCCATGATGAAGTTATTTAGAAAGAGTAAAAAACTGTTTCCCATGCTTTATTTCTCAAGATTGATGGGCACCCCCACCGTCGATTGAGTTTGAGAAACAAGTCATGGAATCCCTCTCGGCATTGGTCAGGCCGCCGGGAACCAGCTTTCCCAAAGCCGTTTCCAGCCACCCCCAAAAAAGCGGAATTGATTACGAAAAGGCGCTAAGCCAACACCGGCATTATGTGGATGCGTTGAAACAAATGGGGTGCAGAATTCTTTCCCTTCCCCCGGAGGATTCTCTTCCCGACTCCACGTTTGTTGAAGACACGGCATTTATATATGGGACAAAAGCTTTTTTATGTTCCGCTAAAGAGGAGAGCCGCAGAAATGAAGTTGAATCCGTCGCAAAGGTCTTAAAAGACCACCGGGAAATCCAGCAACTGGAACCTTATCTGGATGGCGGGGATATCCTGAATACTCCCGAAGCCATATTTGCAGGGTTGTCGAACAGGACGGATGCGAATGCCATCCGGTTTTTTTCAGAACAGATCAGTAAGAAGGTGGTTCCTGTGCCGGTCGTCAAAGGGCTGCACCTGAAGAGCGCAGTCAGTTATTTAGGGAATAACGTTTTGCTCATAAACCCTGAGAGAGTCGATACCGGCCCGTTTAAAATTTTTGAATGGATTGAGGTAGAAGAGGAAGATTCTTATGCGGCAAATTGCCTGGCGATGAAGAGCCAGGTTTTAATGCCAGAAGGATATCCCAAGGTAAGAGAAAAAATTCGCCAGCACGGTTTTGAAACGATTGAAGTGGAGATGAGCGAATTCGAAAAAGCGGATGGGGGTATTACTTGTTTGAACCTGATTCTTTAGTGGGATCGATTTATGGTGGTAGAGGCTCCCTCCGCCCCGGTCCCGGATGGGTCAGTTCCAGCGTGGATCGTGGGTGCCGCGTGACCTTGAAAGATGGATCAGGTCGATTTTCATCTTCAGGAAGGCATGCAGAAACTCCGCTCGTTTTAGGACATCCTGTTCTTCCAGGAAGCTTTGTTTTTGTTCCAGGGAAAAGTCTAACTGGTAGGCGAATCGGTCAACGAACTCGCTGAGCTTGTTGCCGAGATTCCAGTCGGGTTCTTTTTTCAGTGCATTTTTTTCAGGGATGTAACCAATAAAATCGCGAAAACTTTTTATGAGTTTTTCCCGGCACTCGTTGGGTTGGTCTTCAACAATATCCTGTTCGTTTTTTTCTTCCAGCAATTCTATTTTTGCCTGGCGGTAAAGTTTGCCCTCTTCTTCGCAAATGATCTTAAACCGGCGCAGACCGGCAAGGGTAAAATTATATTTGCCATCGGGATGTTTGATCTCTTTTTCAATGGTCCCCACGCAACCCACGGAATAAACCGGGGGCCTGCCAAAATAGTCGTCTCCCCAGTTGGGTTTAAGGAGAACCATTCCTATCATGCGCATTCCTTCCAGAGCATCGGCGGTCATCTGCCGGTAACGGGGCTCGAAAATGTGCAGAGGTAAGGGTGTTCCGGGATAGAATACGGTAGTTGGGAGCGGAAAAACGGGTATGGTCATTCCGGATTCAAGTTGAGGGGGCATATTTGTTGCTCGATCCTTATCGAATTAAAAAAAGCATTGTAACATTTGGAATCTACTTGATTAATCTAAAAGTGGATAATTTGACAATTGCGGTTTTATTTTTTAGTCTGAAAATCCATGATTGCTCAACCCGAAAAAATATGTGCTGACATAAAGTCGTCCCTGGTCCGGGCCGGATTGTATTCTGACTCAGGAAATATCTTTAGAATCTCTCCGGAACCTTATTTTCTATCCCCGGAAGAAATCCGTTTTTTTCACGAGCTGGGCCCACATCTTCTGAAGTTTTATTCTGTTTTAAACCGGTTTTATCTGGATAGTGCCAGGGGAAATTTCCATCCCTGGATAGCCGAATACCTGGATGCGGGGAAACCCCGGGATCTAATTGAATTCGGGCGTATGAAAAGAATGCGCCAGGCATTGCCGGGAATTATAAGACCCGATGTCATTGCCACCGAAAAAGGGTTTGCTGTGACGGAACTGGACTCGGTTCCCGGGGGATTCGGTTTTACCGCTTCCTTGATGTCCCTTTATGAAGACCCTTCATGGGAAATTACGGGAGAAGGAATTCCCGCTTTGTTCTATGAAATGGCGGAATCGGTTTCCAAAGAGTCCTCTCCCAATGTTGCCATTGTTGTCTCCGATGAGTCCGGGGATTACCTCAGCGAAATGCAATATCTGGGAACTCTTTTAAGCGGCGTCTATGTGGTCCACCCGAAAGATCTGAACTTTAAGGAAGAAGGCTTGTTTGTCGTGCATGAGGGGAAATGGGTACGGATAGACGTTTTATACCGGTTTTTTGAATTATTTGATCTGAAAAATATCCCTAAATCAGAATTGCATCTCTATGCGGTAAAAAAAGGCAGGGTGGTTGCCACACCTCCCTATAAGCCTTGGTTAGAGGAAAAGCTCAGCTTTGCCCTTTTTTCACATCCTGCGTTGAAATCAGATTGGGAAAAAGCGTTGGGCCCTGAAACTTTTGCTGCTCTGACTCATCTAATCCCAGAAACCTGGATTCTTGATTCCAGGCCGCTTCCTCCCCACGGGGTTATCCCCGGCCTTGAGGTAAAGGGGAACCCGATAAGGGACTGGGAGGCATTGCACCCTCTGACGCAAAAAGAAAGGGAAATGGTGATCAAACCCTCCGGTTTTTCTCCAGAATCCTGGGGCAGTCGAGGGGTGGTTGTCGGGCACGATGTATCCAGCGAAATCTGGCAGCAGACATTAACGAAAGGTTTGCAGCAGTTTCCCGACCAACCTTCGGTTTTACAAAAGTTTTATAAGGGGAAAAAGGTTGAGGCCCGGTATTTTGATCCGGGCACAGGTAAGATCGAAACGATGAGAAGCCGGGTGAGGTTGACACCTTATTATTTTGTATCAGGTGATTCGGCGCGTCTGGGAGGAATTCTGGCGACTCTATGCCCCCAGGATAAAAAGAAAATCCATGGCATGGTAGATGCCGTTATGGTTCCTTGTGCTGCAAAAAATTTATAAAGGTAAGGGTAAATGAAGCTATATAATATTGACGGTTGTGGTTATTGCGCAATGGTAAGAAATCAGCTTGTGCAAATGGGAATTGAATATGAAAAAATTGATGTTCCCTGGTCGCACCCCGAGCGGAAAGAGGTTTATGAAGTCTCAGGCCAAACCACCGTTCCTGTTTTGGTTGATGGTGATACAATACTGGCAGATGAGTATGAAATCATCGACTACCTGAAAAAGACCTATCCTGTTAACTCTTGATTTCCTCACACTAAAGGCAATTCATGGAATTATGGCAAAAACAGCTAAGCCAGAGTGCGGTTAAAGTTAAAGATCTCCCTTTTATTCCCGAATCCGATGAGTACCGGGAGAAACTGGAAATGGTTCGAGAAAACTACCCGATTCGAATCAATTCCTATTTTCTGAACCAGATCAAAAGCGCGAATGATCCCTTGTGGAAACAGGTGGTTCCCACCCTGGAAGAATTGGACGATTTTATTCAGGAGGATTTGATATCTGATCCTCTTAATGAAGAGGGCGATATGCCTGTTCCGGAGTTGGTTCACCGCTACCCGGACCGTGTTTTGCTGATGATCAACAATCATTGCCCCATTGTCTGTCGGTTTTGTACGCGAAAACGAAAAATCGGGTTTCCCGGAATAGTGACCCGTGAAACGTTAAGACAGGGAATTGAGTACATACGCAACCACCCGGAAATCAGAGATGTGATTATGTCCGGAGGCGATCCTCTTCTTGTTCCGGATAAAGAGTTGGACCGTATTCTCGGCGAGTTGCGATCCATACCCCATTTGGAGATTCTTCGGATAGGGACTCGTGTTCCAGGTACCCTGCCAGCCAGGATCACTGAAAACCTGTGTTCCATTTTGAAAAAATACCACCCTTTGTATTTTAATATGCATTTCAATCATCCTTCAGAACTCACTCCTGAAGTCGAGAAGGCCTGCGCCATGCTGGCTGACATCGGGATCCCATTAGGCAGTCAAACTGTATTGTTAAAAGGGGTCAACGATGACTCGGAAACGATGAAGAAATTAATGCAAAAATTATTGAAAAACCGTATTAAGCCTTACTATATCTACCAGGCAGATATGACCGAAGGCACAGACCATTTACGCACCTCGGTTCAAAAAGGTCTCGATATCATGAAAGACCTTATGGGGCACACATCGGGGATGGCCGTTCCCTATTTTGTGATTGACGCTCCCGGAGGTGGAGGTAAAGTCCGGCTGCTTCCCGATAGTGTCATCGAACATACGGATGATGAAGTGGTGATTACCAATTATGAGGGAAAAGTTTTTCGCTACAGCCAGCCCGCAAGAAAAAACGGATCTTTAAACAGAAGTTCTGAAAGCGTATCTTTACAGGATGTTTGCCAGTCACCTGTCTGACCTGTTTCCATTCCCTTCCCGCATTTTCTTCTTTCTGATAGAATCCCGCTAAGTATTTTTTTCTTCTCCATGGAATGTTCATGGCCTTAAATCCAATTCGGCTGAATCTGTGATTCGTACTTCTATTCCAAGAGAGCCTCTTCTCCTTTTCCTTATAGGGACTTGCCTTAGCATCGCGCAATTTGTAATGATCCGCGATTTTGTGACGATCCTTTATGGCGAAGAGGTGGTCATTATTCTTGTTACCGCTTCTTTTTTTCTCGGGTTGTCTCTAGGGTATTTTTTCTCATTAAAATTTTCTGAGAAATTTTTTATTAATTCCTTTCTCGCCATCGTTTTTCTTCACCTGACTTTTCCTTTTTCTTACAGAATGTTTGCGGCAGGGATTGCGCGGTACGACCTGGGGGGATACGTGTACATCCTTTTAATGTTTGTTTACGCTTTTATATTCAGTTCTATTTTTGCGGTATTTCTTCCCCGGCTGGTACATGAAAAAACGGCTTCAGAAAAACCCGCAATCAAGGAAATGAAAGTTCTTTACTCACTGGAATTGGCCGGTTTTGCATCCGGCTTTATGATTGTGGGGTTGAGCTGGAATAAAGGAATCGGCTTTATCCTGCCTATTTACTGGGTCCTGCTTGCCACTGTGATTTATCTTGTTGTGGAGAAAAAAATCTGGGCCGTTTCCTTCGCGATACTGGCTGTTTTTGCAGGGAGCTTTGTTCAAAGCGTAGACCTGAAAACGACTTCATTACTTTATAAATACAAACACCATTTTGAGGAAGCCGAAACACTGTTGACAATCAACTCCGCATATCAAAAGGTAGAAGTAATTCGGGATGAGAGTGAAGAACTTTATCTTTATCTGGATGGATTGCTCAATCTCAATGCCTCTGATTTGGAAGACCTGAATTACTACATCGCGGAAATCCCGGCACAGCTTATCAAACCGGAAAAGACCTTGATTATTGGAAATGGAACGTGTTGTCTTCCGTATCGAAAGTTTACCCGCATTCCAGGTTCGTACAATCCGTAGAGCTTGATTCCGGCTTTTTACTGGCGGGGAAAAAGTTTTTTACTCCAATGGAAAGTTTAAAGGGATTCGACCGCTGGAACCTGACTGTTGATGATGGAAAGCATTTTCTGAAAACCACGGACGATATTTTCGACCTGATTATCATGGACATTCCATCCCCGCTTACCATTCAGGAGGCCATTCTCCATACCAGGGAGTTTTACCAGCTTGCAAAATCGCGGCTTTCCGAAAAGGGGATCATAGCCGTGCAACTGAGTGGGCCGTTACAGGACAATAATCGGACTCCAGCCCGGGTCGTTGCCGCTTTGTCCGAGGTGTTCGATGAAGTCATGGTTATCAATAGCGATCTGGCCGACCGCAGTTTCGGGTTTGCCTCTCGCAGGCTTCCTTTCACCGGCAAAGATATGCGTTCCTCCACCGTTGAATACGAAAAAGATCTGGAAATCATAACGTCAAATGACATTCCATTT